>NZ_CP088285.1:600000-1200000 GCF_011516645.4 Bradyrhizobium septentrionale
ACGAAGGACGTTGACGCACTCCGAGCGGTAAAACCGCCCGTAGTAGTTCAGCCATCCTCTCGCGACAGGGTCGATCAGTTTGGCTAGGTCTTCCAGCGTTTGGTTGCTCCTGCTTGTCACCCGCCATTCGCGGATAGCCTGCCGGATTCCCTTGGCTGCCTTGCGGCTGATGGCCGGTGCGAAGCTGACAAACTTCTCACCCTTGCTGTCCCGAGCTTTGCGCGGCCGGAACGTGTAGCCGAGGAAGTCGAACGTGATTTGCTCGTACCCTCCGCTCCGATTGTTGTCCTTGCAGTAGACGATCCGGGTTTTCTCCGGGTGGAGTTCCAGACCGCACTCGGCAAGGCGATTACGGATCGCTCCCAGTACGGCTTTGGCCTCCTCCTCACTCCAGCAATGGACGATCGCATCATCAGCGAATCTTTCGAAGCGCAGGTGTGAGAAGGTCCGTTGCATCCATGCATCGAAACAATAATGCATGAAGAGATTGGAGAGTACGGGCGAGACGACAGAACCCTGAGGGGTTCCTCGTGTTCGCTCGTCGCGGGTCCCGTCTTTCCGCTCCACGGTGGCTTGCAGCCACCGTCTGACGTAGAGACGAACCCAGCCCAATTCCACATGGTGGGCTACAGCTTTTTCCATCAGGTCCCATGGAATCGTATCGAAGAACGACTTGATGTCCAAGTCTATGACCCAATCGAATTTCCAGCAGCGCTCGCGCGCCTTCCCCACCGCATCGAGCGCAGAGCGTCCGGGCCGATAGCCGTAAGAGTCGGGGTGGAAGACTGGCTCCACTTCCTTTTCTATGACCATCTTTGCGACCGTCTGGGCCACTCGGTCTCCGACGGCGGGAATGCCGAGTTTCCTGACACTCTTGCCATCGGATTTGGGGATTTCCACGAGACGAACAGGCGGTGGAAAATACGTCCCCGACGACATGCGATTCCAGACCTTGTAGAGATTCCTCTTCAGGTCCTTTTCGAACGCCGCGACGGAGACGCCATCCACGCCCGCGGCCCCTTGGTTTGCTTTGACCTGTTTCCAAGCCTGCCAAACAAGGTGCTTGGAGATATCATACGGCTTTGCCTCGGACATCAGTTCATCCCCATTGCGGGTTGGCTGTTGTCGTTGGCCAGATGATCGGGTCCCTTCGCTCCACCTGCATTACCAGGCTTCATCACTACTGCGAACCCGTCCGCCCCTGCGCCGTGCATCGGTACTCTCCCCTCAGCGGTGCTGCCGCTTTCAGGTTCTCCCTTGGCATCACGACACAGGTTCCCACGTTCCGTGTAAGAGCCTGCCATCAGGATCGCGCCGCCTCTACACCGGTCGTCACCCATCCAGTAACCAGGCTCCCGATAGGCTTGCTCCCAAGGAAGGGTTGAACCCTTGGTTTCGACAACGTCTGTACTGGTTTTCGATGCTTCATCGGCGGTTCGCTTCCGCTCGCCTTCCTGAGGCTTACCTGACGGGCTTGCGCCCGCCTTTTCCAACAACGCTCACCACCTCGACCGTTGTGTCGAAGCAGCTTGTGGTGGTTTGGACTCTGATCCTGCAATCCGAGCCCGAGGGGCCTACCCTCATCTCTTGCACAGCAAGGCTGCTTGAAGGCTTTAGGTCAATTGATCTACCTCCTTCTTCGCGCCGTCGTGGCGCACCAACCCCGACCAGCTCCGACGACCCGAGCGCTACCAGCAGAGCACAGCCGATCAAAGGGGTCCCTTTTGGATGCCGATAGGGGTCCCAGTCAAACGCCGATTGACACTGGGTGTTGCCTGATCACCTTCACGTCGCGTGAATATTGCCCGAAGGTGATGCCGATTTTGCACTGCGCTGGCGGTTGATCAAGTCCACCTTTTCGCGTCGTCTGGCGCGAAACGAGGCTCGTCGACCGGGTACGCGACTGGGCGCCGTCCTCGTTTCATCGTCACGTGGAGAGCTCGGCAACTATCCAGCGGATTGGGCGGACTCCCCTCATTTTTGGTGGGTCGCTTGTCCAGTTCAATTGCCCTACGTTTGTCCAATCACTGGTCCTGTTGATTGGCGAGGCTTCCATGCACGTGACCATGTTGCGGCACCACGTTGTCGGCCTGATCTGTGCTATGGCCGTTGGAATATCGCCGCTCGCTGCCCAGCCTTCGGCATTGCGCAGTTATAATGCGGCGATCGGCGAGAGCTCGGTCTCCGGCATTTCATCCGGCGCCTTCATGGCAATTCAGTTCGGCACAGCCTGGTCTTCGATCATCAAGGGAGTCGGTGTGGTCGCTGGCGGCCCCTATTGGTGCGCGGAGGCGAACTTCTGGGATGTCATCACCGGGTATTGGGGGCCGATCTGGCGGGCTACGCGTCAATGCATGAAAGGGCCTGCGTCGGACCTGAACATCAAGCACTTCACGAATCAAGCTGATGCGAAGGCGTCAGCCGGCGAGATCGATCCACTTAGCAATCTTGCCAGGCAGAAAATCTACCTCTTCCACGGCTACAACGACGCGGTCGTCTATAAAGCCGCGCCCGATGCGGCTGCCGAGTTCTACCGCCACTATTTGGGCGATGGCAAGCGCGGCAATCTCTTCTATCAGACCGTGCTTGGCGCGGGCCATTCTTTCGTGGTGACGAAACAGAACGACGCGGGACTGAACGACTGCAGCGCCAACAAGGAACCGTATATCAACCAATGCGGCTACGATCAGGCCGGAATCATTCTGCAGCACATCTATGGCCGCCTGAACCCACTCAATCGCGGGCAACTCGCGGGCACACTCAAGAGCTTCGATCAGTCACTCTATACTAGGCCGCATACAACCGACGAGCTGAGCCTGGGCGATAAAGGCTATGCTTTTGTACCTCAGGACTGCGAGCAGGGCGCTCCATGCCGCGTTCACGTGGCGCTGCATGGATGCAAGCAGGATGTCGATCAAATCGGCCCCAAGTTTGTCGACTATGCCGGCTACAATGCGTGGGCGGATACGAACAGTTTTATCATTCTCTATCCTCAAACCAAGCCCCACTCATTTCGGCCGACCAATCCGGATGCCTGCTGGGACTGGTGGAGCTACGTCAATCACACCGATGACTATGTCACCAAGTCCGGACCGCAAATCAAGGCGATCAAGGCCATGCTAGACGCGCTCACCGGGGGGAACGCGACGCCCAACGCGACGCTCGTCAGTGAAAACGATCAATCGGTGTCAGCACCTCAAGGGCTCACGGCGAACGATGCTTCGGATAGCAGCGTTAATCTTGTCTGGTTTCCGGTATCGGGAGCAACGACTTACAAGGTCCAGCGTGCAGGCGCCGATCGTGCGTTTCAGACGGTTGGCGAGGTAGCAGGCGCGAGCTTCGGTGACTCCGGCCTGACGCCGCAAACAGCCTTCCGCTGGCGCGTATCTGCCATGCTCAATGGAACGGAGGGCCCCGCCTCCGAGGAAGTGATCGCTACTACGCGATCGAGGCCTCCCCCTTGCAACGATCCTGGGTCCTGCCCGGTAGGCCCGATAGGCAGGTAGGCGAAGGAGCAATGGATCTTTGCTCCAGCTTCATTCATCTGCCGAGCGCGAGGATCATGGATGAGGCGAACATCCTCTCGGCCCAGGTGGCCGAGTAGTGCGTCTGATTCAGTCTCCCTCGCGACAGATTCCGGAACTGCCACGTCCTTGTCTGTGCCGAACGAGGTGGCCCCGGAAACAGTTCGCTATCCAGCCAGATCATTTGTCAGTGCGCGTGCTCAGCTTGCCGCAACGCTGACAGGTGCCACGCTCGATGCGCTCAGAAACGAAATCGAACTCGCCGAGCAGCAATCTGCACGATGGTCGTCCCCGACCGCAGCTCCCGACGACAGCGTCGATCGGCACCGCGTTTTCGACGACGTGGCGGGGTCGTCCTATGTCATACTGCGGCGTTTTCAAAACCAGAACAGCGATTGCAAGCCGCGCGCGGAAGACAGCACAAGCGCAATATCGCATGTCCGTAACACGGCGTGAGATCATTCTTCCATTGGATAACCATTGGAGCGATATCCCATGGACCGGGCGCGCCGGCCGGATGGCATATGCGAGGCAAGACAGCAGCATCTCCTTTCGTGCCGTTGGTTGAGAATCCTCAAAACTGGTCGTTTCGCGCGACTCCTGGGCGCGAGCGAACGCCAACAATACGAACACACTGCACACCTACCCACACCGTAAGCTGTCAAATCGCATCCAAGTGCGACCCCTTTTCGCGTCCAAGAATGACCCCTCTGACGGAGCCAAGACCGGCGTCGCGGAGCCCCACGTAGCGGAGGAGAGCCGGTCTTGGCGGGCCGCGAGTGGCGAGCAGGAGGTTATGCGCGGTTCTTGAAGCGCCAGCTGTCGTTGCCAGTCTCGATGATGTCGCAGTGGTGGGTCAGCCGATCGAGCATGGCGGTTGTCATTTTCGCGTCGCCGAACACTTGCGGCCAATCGGCGAAGGCGAGGTTGGTGGTGATCAGCAGCGAGGTGTTTTCGTAGAGTTTGCTGATCAGGTGGAACAACAACTGGCCGCCAGGCTGGCTGAACGGCAGATAGCCGAGCTCGTCGATGACGATGAGATCGTAGCGCAACAGCTTCTCGGACAACCGGCCACTACGACCGGCGGCCTTCTCCTGCTCCAGTTGATTGACGAGGTCGACCAGATTGAAGAAGCGTCCTCTGGCGCGGGCGCGAATGACCGCCGAGGCCACGGCGATGCATAGATGGGTTTTGCCAGTGCCGGTGCCGCCGATGAAGATTGCGTTGCGCTTGGCGTCGAGGAAGCCCCCGGAGGCGAGTTCACGCACCAGTCCTTCATCGACAGGCGTGTCCGCGAAGACGAACTTGTCGATGTCCTTGAGAACCGGGAACTTGGCTTCGCCGATACGATAGCTGATCGAGCGGGCTTGCCGGTGGGTGCGTTCGGCCTGGATCAGGCTGGCGATCAGCGGATAGATCTCATCGCGCCGCGCAAGACCCTTACCGACAATCTCATCGAAGCTGGCGCGCATGCCGTAAAGCTTGAGTTCGCTCATGGCCTCCAGAATCTCATGGCGTTCCATCAGGCGATCTTCCTTATGCTGTCGTAGCGGCCACAATCGGCCGCGGGTTCGATCTTCAGGCGCAGCGCGTCGGGCGTAATGATGCTGGGCGGCGGCGTGGGCTGCCGTCGGCGTGCCAGCACGGTCAGAATTACATCGCCACTAGCGAGGCCCGCTTCCAGCGCTTCGGCGCAGGCGCTTTCGACCGCGGCGAGCCCGTGATCGAGCACGGCGCCCAACACCTTGACGAACTGTCTGTCCCCGTCGGCGTGTTGCTTCAGTTTGGCGCGGACCTGGGTCAGGGCGGGTGGCAGAGCCCAATCCTTGAACGGCGCGCCGTTGCGCAAGGCACCGGGCTTCTTCATTAGTACCGGCAGATAATGCCAGGGATCGTAGATGATCTGGTCACGCCGGAAGTGGCGCGGATGGTCGGCGACCACCTCGTCGCCCAGCAAGACGACAATCCGTTCGGCATGGGAGCGCACCAGAACCATCCGGCCGGCGGCGCGCGCATCGACGCTGTAGCGATTGTGATCGGCCATGATCAGGCAAGTGGTGCTGGCCCTAACGGCCTTCTCGACGAACCCGTCGAAGGGGCCGCGAAGCTCCATCAGGCTCGCGCGTTCTTCCTGGAACACGTCCCAGATCGGCCGATCCTTGAACTCCGGATGCCTGGTTCGTTTGGCGTAGGCGATGCACTGATCTTCCAGCCACGCATTCAGCTCGGCGAGACTCTTGACCCGAGGCTTCGGCCGGAACATCTGGTCACGCAAGTTGCCAACCTGGTTCTCGACCTGACCTTTCTCCCATCCCGAGGCGGGTGTGCAGGCCACCGGGTCGATCAGATGGTGCGAGCACATTTGCAAAAAACGGCGGTTATACCGGCGCGCCTTGCCAACGAAGATCGCCTCGACCGCCGTCTTCATGTTGTCGTAGATGCCGCGCCGGCAAACCCCGCCATAGAACCGGAACGCCTTGTCATGCGCGTCGAACACCAACTCCTGAGTCTCGCGGAAGTAGACGCGCACAAACGGCATGCGGCTGTGCGACAGCTTCATGTGCGCCGCCTTGACCGTCAGCGGCAAGCCCTGGAGCGTGATCGTCTCGTGGCTCCAGTCAAACTGGTAGGCTTCCCCAGGCGCAAAGCTCATCGGCACATAGGCAAGAGCCGGGACCCGGGCGCGTTCGTCGCGCCAGGACTTGACGAAGCGATGCACGCTGTCGTGCGCGCCGTCATATCCGCGCCCACGTAATTCCTCAAACAGCCGCTGCGTCGAGCGGCGTTCCCGCTTCGGCAGATTAGCTTCGGTTCCAAGGATCTCCGTCAGAGCCTCGACCCAATCGCCAAGCTTAGGCGTCGGCTGAACGCCCCGCGCGTATTTGAACTCGGTCTTGTGGCCCCGAATGACCTTGCGCACCGTCGCGCGCGATACCAAAAGCGTGCGCACTATCTCCTTGATGGAGCGGTCCTGCTCGAAATAGGCGCGCCGTATCTCGCCGATCTTGTCCACGCCAATCATTGCGCGGCGGCGATCAGGGTGAGACGCCAGCGACAATCAAGGTGAGACTGCGCCGATGGGGACGGACCGAAGGGAGGGCGCAGCCCGACCGGAGGACCGTCCCCATCGGCGTCGCGCGTTTTTGGACCCGTCTGGCGGCCGGGTGCGGCTGGTGCAAGCTGTTGATTCGTCTCGACAAGAGGGAATCGATGCCTTGCCTGGCCTTGACATCACCGACCACCAGATGAGGCTGTACATGACCTACCGATTGACACTGTCCCGCGAGGCCGCCGCGGCCAAGGCGGGGTTCTCGAAGGCAAGCGCGTATCGAATCGAGGGCGATTGTCGCCCGCCCTCACAGAAGAAGACGCCGAGGGGCCGGCGCCGGGCCGATCCGCTCGGGCCCTATTGGGACGCCGAGATCGTTCCGATCCTGAAGGCTGCGCCCGGCATCCGCGTGATCGGCGTGCTGGACGAGCTGCGCCGACGGCATCACGAGTTGAACCCGAACATCCGCCGCACGCTGGAGCGGCGCATCAACGCCTGGCGGGCGCTCAACGGCCCAGAACAAGACGTGATCTTCCGCCAGCAGCACGAGCCCGGTCGCCTGGGTCTGTCCGACTTCACCGACGTGAGCGCGCTCGGTATTACCATCGCGGGTGAGCCGCTCGATCACCGGCTCTATCACTTCCGGTTGGCGTTCTCCGGCTTCGAGCATGCCCATGTCGTGCTCGGCGGCGAAAGCTTCGTCGCCCTGGCGGAGGGCTTGCAGAACGCGCTGTGGGCGCTTGGCGGCGTGCCGCGGGAGCATCGCAGCGACAGCCTGTCGGCAGCGTTCCGCAATCTGGCCGCCGACGCACGGGAGGATCTGACGCAGCGCTACGCCGGGCTGATGGGCCACTATGGCATGGCGCCAACGCGCAACAATGCGGGCATCGCACATGAGAACGGCTCGATCGAGAGCGCGCACGGCCATCTCAAGCGGGCACTGGAAGATGCGCTGTTGCTGCGAGGGACGCGCGACTTCGCCAGTCTCGATGCCTACCGTGCTTTTGTCGACGAGATTGTCGGCCGGCGCAACGCCAACGTCGCCAAGCCGATCGCGCTCGAGAAGGAGGCCTTGGCGCCGCTGCCAAAAGGCCGCACGACCGACTTTGAGGAGAAAGTGATCCCGGTGACGTCGTCAGGCGGCTTCATCCTGCGGCGCGTGTTCTACACCGTGCCTTCAAGATTGATCGGCCATCGCCTGCGCGTGCGCATCTTCGACGACCGGCTCGAATGCTTCGTTGGTGTCACGCCGGTCGTGACGCTGCGGCGCGGTCGGCCTGTGTCCGAGCGCCAGGGCGGTCATGTTGTGGATTACCGGCACGTCATCCATGCCCTGCGGCGCAAGCCAATGGCGCTCCTCAATCTCGTTTATCGCGACCAACTCTTCCCGCGTGCAGCTTACAAACGTCTGTTCGAGACCTTGCGGGAGCATGGTGATGACCGGCGCGCTTGCAAGGTGACGGTCGAGCTTCTGGCGCTGGCTCACGAGCGCGCCTGCGAAGCAGAACTCGCCGAGGTGATCGCGATGGATCTGGACGCCGGACAGTTACCCGATCTTGCCGCGCTGCGCGACCGCTTCCGACCTGAGGCGGCCTCGATCCCGCGAGTCGCCGTCAAGCTGGCGCCGCTCGACGTCTACGATGAACTCGCCTGCGTCAGCGTCATGTCAGGCCGCTCGAACCTGGGAGAGGCTGCATGACTGGTATCGCTACCTCCGTCGATACTGCCCGTGTCGAGCTGCTTCTCAATGAGCTCCGCCTGCCGGGCGTCAAGGCGATCTGGCCGAAGCTCGCTGCACAGTCGGACAAGGAAGGGTGGCCTGCCGCCCGCTTCCTCGCCGCCCTTGCCGAGCACGAGGCGGCCGATCGCACCCGCCGTCGGATCGAGCGACACATGGTGTAAGCGCGTTTGCCCGCCGGCAAGACGCTCGCCACCTTCGACTTCGAAAGTGTGCCGATGCTATCAAAGGCACAGGCGATGGCGCTCGCCGCTGGCGACGCCTGGTTGAAGGCCGGCGCCAATTTGCTCTTGTTCGGTCCACCGGGCGGCGGCAAGACCCATCTCGGCACGGCGATCGGCCTGGCTCTCGTCGAGAACGGTTGGCGCGTTCTCTTCGCGCGCACCACTGATCTGGTGCAACGGCTGCAGGTCGCGCGGCGCGAGCTGGCGCTGGAGTCCGCGATCGCCAAACTCGATCGCTATGACCTCCTGATCCTCGACGACATCACATATGTGAGCAAGGATCAGGCGGAAACCAGTGTGCTGTTCGAGTTGATCGCCGCCCGCTACGAACGACGCTCGCTGCTGATCACGGCCAATCAGCCATTTGGCGAATGGGGGCGTATCTTCCCGGACCAGGCAATGACGTTGGCTGCCATCGATCGTTTGGTCCACCACGCCACGATCCTCGAGATGAACGTCGAAAGTTACCGTCGAAAAGTTGCCCTCGATCGCAAGCGCGGTCCAGGCCGGCCGCCCGTTCATACGACCCCCAACGAACTCGACAAGGCAACGATTGACGCTGGCAATCCTGCGTGATTGTCGCGCAGCGTCAATCAAGCCTTGCCAAACCCGCGGCCAGCGTCAATGATCCGCCCACTCGGCTGCCTTGTCTCATCTTGATTGACGCGCCACTCTCATCCTGATTGATGTGGTGGAACGGCCCGCTCCGACAGCATCATCGTGCTAAAACGTGGTCGTTGTTCGAACGCCACAAGGAGGGACCGTTCCATGAAGCAGGTTAGCACCATCGGGTTGGATTTGGCGAAGCACATTTTTCAAGTTCACGGCGCGGGTGCCGATGGCTCGCCGGTGTTCAACCGGAGACTACGGCGCAGCGAGGTCCTGCATTTCTTCTCGAAGCAGCCGGCCTGCCTTGTCGGAATAGAAGCCTGTGGCAGCGCTCACTATTGGGCACGCGAGATTGCAACTCTCGGCCATGAAGTGCGGCTGATCCCACCAGCTTACGTCAAGCCGTTTGTGAAGCGTGGAAAAACGGATGCGGCGGATGCCGAGGCCATCAGCGAAGCCGTGACTCGCAAGACCACGCGCTTCGTTCCGATCAAAACGGCCGAGCAACAAGCCGGAACGATGGTCCTGAAGAGTCGCGCACTTCTGGTGAAACAGCAAACGCAGACGATCAACGCCCTGCGCTCGCATCTGGCTGAGTTGGGCATCATTGCCGCCGCCGGCCGGACAAAGGTCGAGGCGTTGGTTGCAATCGTACGGGATGTAGCAGATATCCGCTTGCCTGCGGCAGCGCGCTTCGCGCTGACGGCAGTTGCCGATCAGATCGAGGCTCAGGCGGACCAGATTGACAAGCTCGAGCGAGCCATTGTTGCTGCGGCAAGGACCGACAAGGACATGCGCCGACTGACTACCATCCCCGGCATTGGAGCCATTACAGCGGCGACCATCAAGGCGCTGGTGCCAGATCCCGGCGGCTTCAAATCCGCTCGTCACTTTGCTGCCTGGCTGGGACTGACGCCGCGACAGCATTCGAGTGGGGGCAAGGAGCGGATGGGGCGAATCTCGAAGATGGGAAACCCCGAACTTCGGAGCCTCCTCGTTCTTGGGGCGACATCCGTCCTGCGAATTGCCCGGAAGGCTGATCGGGCGCCGCCATGGTTGAAGTCGCTGCTCGCCAGACGTCCGTACAAGGTGGCAGCGGTCGCACTGGCCAACAAGACAGCGCGAATTGCCTGGGCGCTCTTGAACAGGGGTGGGATTTATCGGCATCCGGAGACGCTAGCGACGACTACGCCTGCCGCTTGATAATACAGCAGTTGTCAAAGAGATCTGACCGGCGCGGGCCGGCAGAGGGCAAGGAGCAATAACAGGCGATGAACCCACGGGACGAAATCCCGACACGAGTGAGGCTGGCGCGACAATGCGCTTCAAGCGCGTCTGATTGATTTAGCCCCTTGTGTCGCGGACTTCATCGAGGCCAGCGGTCATGCGCCGCGCTTTACAGGCCGTATACATGACCGCACCGCTCCCATGTGTGAAGTCGACTGAGAAAGCTCTTGCGCCCGCGGGCCGTTCCATACATGTCGCGCTATAGTGCTGCCGATCACGCCGGCATTCTGCTTCGCCCATGCGCGGCGGGGCTTCTTCGAGCTGGCCGACATCGAGAAGAATGCCAGGGAGGGCCGCCGGGGCAAACCGGTCTCCCCGATCGCGCTGGAGGCAGTCAGGCGTCTGGATGCGCTGTTCGAGATCGAGCGCGCCATCAACGGCAGCAGCGTCGACAAGCGCCGTGCTGTGCGCCAGGTGCAGAGCAAGCCGATTCTCGACGACATGCACGCCTGGTTGTTGTGTGAGCGCGAAACCCTCTCGCGCTCCTCCGAGGTTCTGAAGCCCATGAACTACATGCTCAGGCGCTGGGACGACTTCGCCCGCTTCCTCGACGATGGCCGGATCTGCCTGACCAACAATTGTGCTGAGCGCGCATTGAGAGGCATCGCCTTGGGAAGGCGCAACTGGACCTTCGCCGGCAGCCAGCGTGGTGCCGACCGTGCCGCAATCATGCTGACGATGATCACGACCTGTCGTCTCAACGACGTCGATCCCAAGGCCTGGCTCGCCGACGTCCTCGCCCGCATCGCCGATCTTCCCGCTTCGCGCCTGCACGAACTGCTGCCCTGGGAATGGAAGCTTCTGCGCCAAACCCGCAAGCCCGACGATCAGCAAGCCGCCTGATCTTCACCAAACGCTATCTTACAGATCGCCACGCCCGCGCGCATGCGTCAATCAGGCGGCCTTCGTCGTATGCGTACGATCTAACGACTGCACGAGGAGTTTAAGCGGCGGATCAAGATCCAGACCGTGCTGCTGTCCGCGGACACCGCTGCCATTCTGTTCTGGGCGCTGCTCGCCTCCGGCCGAATCAACCTGTGCAAGATCGATGGCTGGCAGACGCTCGCCGCCAAACCTATCGATCAGCCAATTGACCAGCCCGAACAGATGCCTTCATGTACCCGGAGATCGCGCCACTGCGAATTCCAACCACCTTCCGGACGGTACCCGGATTGACGTGGTCTCGGCGATGGTTGGAAATCCGGTCGTCGCTTGACTCAGTGATTCTGACCACCGCCTCGGCAATCAACGGCTCTCTATCATCTCTGCGTGTGGCAGAGCTGACTTCTGATGTCTCAGGAGGAGACTGAAAGCCGGCACGCTCAAGGACGATCTTTACTCCGTATGCCAACGCCGAGCCGAATTTAGATGGTAGGCCGGACTCTAACTCCATCTGGAGGAAATACGCAGGGGCAGGTCAGAGGCAACCAAGGGGCCGCGTTGCTGCAAACGATCCGAAAAGACCTCCCGTTCGGGCCGACGATCACCTCATCGACGGTCCCAAGTAGTCACTTCGAGAGCACGGACCAATGGTTGACGTCAAAGCTTAGTCCGCCGGGGGACGAGGTGATCTCAACGCCGTATTGGACGCTGCCGACGGTTATGTCCCCAAAATATCCTTTCGACTTTATCCATTGCAGGATACTCTTGATATCCACGGTCTCGCTGTTGGTCTTGGAAGTGCGCAGGAACGAGATAACCTTGTGTTTGTTCCAGCCTTCAAACACGTTCCAAGTCGCTCCGCCCACACTGACGCTTGTGTAGACTGGGATCGCGGCAGTCCCTGACGAATTATACTTGTAAGAAATGGGTTTAACATCGCCGCTTCCATCGGGATTCCCGGTGTAATTGGTCCAAAGCATTATTTCGTAGGCATTTGAGCTGTCCCAGATATCGTAGGCGAAGTTCCAGCGGCCGCCAGTCGGGACGCTCTGATTGAAGCTTGAACTCAGGTTGTTGATCGCGCTCAGCGGTTTTCCAACATTGAAAGCCTCGTGGGGATAGCTCTTGATGCCGCCGGTATCAGGTTGGTTCGACCACAAGCTCCATTGATTGACCGAATGCACCGAGATCGTTTGAGGTCCAGCACCTTGACCATACACGTCGTTGTTCCAGGAATAGCCATTAAGGGAAAAATTGCCGTATTGATCGCTCGAACTCCAGATCGGCGCTTTCGCAGATGCTGGGAATAACGCAATCATTGCCGCAAAAGGCAGCGCAAGTACTTTCATCTTCGACAACTTAAACATTCTAATCTCCACCTGAGACCCGCCCGCCAGCGAACCAAAAGTAAGCAAAAGTGATGCCAATCCCAGTGAGGTGGTCCCGGTCGTCTGAGCAGATTTTCCGCGTCGATAAGTAGAGCCTTTGCCAAGGCTAGGACGTCCAGCGCTGCGACCCTGGCGTATCGACCGTTGCACGCGCTTGCGATTGACCTGAAGCGCCTCAGCTTTCAGCATTGCAGTCATTCGTTGCGAGGCCAGGAACGACCAGCCGGTGAACAACTCGTCGATCCGCCGCATCAGGGCAAGGTCGTTGTCGCTGCCATAACATTGAGAGGCTGCGTTGATGCCTGCTCGGGCACGGCTTCCAGCGCGTTCTTTACCTTCAGTGCCGCGTCGATCTCCTGTCGACTGACAGACTGTCTGAGTTGAAACCAATGTCGGCACCTCGACACGGCGCGCCACTACGAAATGCCTTCAGAGGCTGCGAATTCAGTTCGGCACGCGGCTTGCTCCGTTCACAACACTCACCGATAACAGTGCGGTGATCTTCGGGGTGAACTCGTCGCGCGCTAGCGTCTAGCCTGCCCCGACGGTGTGCTGTGCTGCGATAGGTATCGGCCGATCGAGGCACGAGCTTCGCTGACGTTCTCGTAGGCCCGCAGATAAACCTCCTCGTATTTGACGCTGGGCCACAGCCGCTCGACGAACACGTTGTCCCGCCAGGCGCCCCGGCCGTCCATACTGATGGCGATGCCGTTGTCGGTGAGCACGCCGGTGAGCGCCGCGCCGGTGAACTGCGAGAGAAGATCTCCGGTTTGCCGTGACGGGCCAGGGCATCTTCGAGTGTCGCGACGCAGAATGCAGCCTCCATGGTGATCGACAGCCGCCACGACAGAACCCGGCGGGTCGCCAGTCCAGCACCACGGGCAGATAGACGAAGCCTCGCGCCATCGGGATGTAGGTGATGTCCATCGCCCAGCCCTGGTTCGGACGCGTGATCTCGATACCGCGCAGCAGATACGGATAGATCTTGTGGCCGGGCTCGGGTTGGGTGGTGCGCGGACGGCGGTAGAGCGCCTCTATCCCCATCCGCCGCATTAGCGTTCTGACATGCCGGCGGCCGATCTTGCATCGGTAGCCAGCAGGCCTAGAGCTGGCTCCGCAAATTCGGACAGTAGCTTGAGTGGATTTTCTGCCTGACAGCGGCGAGGATTCTTGCCGCGAATCAGGAGCGAAGATGACGAAGAAGAGCCGCCGGATGCATTCTCCGGCATTCAAGGCGAAGGTTGCTTTGGCTGCGGTCAAAGGCGACAAGACGCTGGCGGAGCTGGCGCAACTGTTTGATGTTCATCCGAACCAGATCACGATCTGGAAAAACCAGCTCCTGGAAGGCGCCGCCGGCGTGTTTGGGCATGACAAGGCGTCGGCCGAGACGCCGGTCGATTTGAAGGCGTTACATGCCAAGATCGGCGAGCTGGCGTTGGAAAACGATTTTTTGTCCGGCGCGCTCACCAAGGCGGGCCTGCTGAGCGCAAAGCGATGATCGACCGCGGTCATGATCTTTCTATCGTGCGCCAGGCGAAGGTCCTGAAGCTGGCTCGCAGCACGGTCTACTATGAACCTCGGCCAGTTTCGGCCGAGGACCTTGCCTTGATGCGTCGGCTCGATGAGCTGCATCTCGATTATCCCTTCGCGGGAGCGCGTATGCAGCGATCGTTGCTGCGGCGGGAGGGCGTATACGCCGGTCGCCGCCACATCGCGACGCTGATGAAGCGCATGGGGATCGAGCCGGTCTATCGTCGCCCGAACACGAGTAAGCCGGCACCGGGTCACAAGATCTACCCGTACCTGTTGCGCGGATTGAAGATCGAGCGGCCCGACCAGGCGTGGGCAATGGACATCACCTACATTCCGATGCGGCGTGGCTTCGTCTATCTCGCGGCGGTCGTCGATGTGTTCAGCCGACGGGTCCTGGCCCATCGCGTCTCGATCACAATGGAGGCGGCCTTCTGCGTCGAAGCGGTCCAGGAGGCGTTGGCGAAGCACGGCAGGCCCGAGATTTTCAACACGGACCAGGGCAGCCAGTTCACCAACCTCGAGTTCACCGATGTGCTGCTGGACGCGAAGATCGCCATCAGCATGGACGGCAAGGGCGCCTGGCGCGACAACGTGTTTGTCGAGCGGCTCTGGCGCACGGTCAAATACGAAGAAGTTTATCTCCGCGCCTACGACAGCGTGTCCGAGGCGCGAGCGTCAATTGCCAAGTATCTGGCCTTCTACAATCAGGGACGCCCTCACTCGAGCCTTGACGGGCGCACGCCCGACGAGGCTTACTTCGGCACGCAAGCTATGGTGATGGCCGCATGACCGTCGCCGACGATTTTGTCGTCGCTCTGGTCGGGCTACGCCCTCCCGACGCAACGACAAAATCGTAAGGCCCCGCGTTCAGCATAACCCGGCAGGAATCCACTTAAATCCCGCGGGGCGCTGTCCAAACAACCGGCGCCAGCTCTCCTCGCAGCATTCGCGAACCGGCGAAGGGAAACTACAGATGCAGCCGGTCGAGCCGTTGCATCAGCGCGAGGTCTTTGGGCGGCACTGGACGGGGCAGATAGTAGACGCTGCCGCGGCTGATGTTCGGAGCTTCCGCCTGCTTGGGGATCGGCAGATCGTGTGCACGGTCGATCATCGCTTTGCGCTCAGCAATCCCGCCTTGGTGAGCGCTCCTTCTAAAAAAACTATGCGCGGCGCTGCGCTCCCCCTGTGGGATAGAAACGGGCCGGCGCTAGATTGCCGACCGGAAGGGAGCGGCCGATACGATTTTGGTGGCACGTTACCCCGCTAAAAAACCTGGCCATGGGTTGTTGCGCACTTGAGAGTGGTGACGCCATCCGGTGATCCCGTTTAAGAATCTGACCAATAGCGCGACCCAGCCCTTCCACCGCGGTCAGCAGGAGGACTGGATATGAACCCCAAAAGATCGAAGTCGAGGAACGGTGGTAAGATGCCGATGGTGCACCCGAACGCGCGTGCCATCGACGTCGGAGCGACTATGCACATGGCTGCTGTGAGGGCAGATCGCGCACCGGAGCCAGTCCGCAGCTTCGGTACCTTCACGACCGATCTGCATCGGCTGGTCGACTGGTTTACTCAATGCGGCGTCGAGACCGTCGTCATGGAGTCGACCAGCGTCTACTGGATTCCCATTTTCGAGCTTCTCGATCCCTGGGGATTTAGCGTGTTTCTTGTCAACGCGCGATGCCAAGCCCCTGCCGGGGCGCACGACCGATGTCAGCGATGCGCAATGGCTGCAGCGGCTCCATTCATTTTGGTTCCTGCGGGCCAGCTTTCGGCCCAAAGGGAAGATTGCCGAGCTACGAGCCTACGTGCGTCAGCGCGAGCGTCTGCTGGAGTACGTGGCCTCACACATCCAGCATATGCAGAAGGCCTTGACGGAGATGAATCTTCAGCTGCACTACGTTGTCGCCGACATCACCGGCGCGACCGGCCTGCGTGTCATACGCGCGGTCCTTGCAGGCGAGCGCGATCCGGAGGCGCTGGCGTGCTTGCGCCATTACAGTTGCCACTCCAGCGCCGAGACGATCGCGAAGGCGCTCACCGGAAGCTATCGCGCCGAGCATCTGTTTGCGCTCGAGCAAGCACTTGCGCTTTACGACGCCTACCGCGAGAAGGCATCTGCCTGCGACGCCCGGATCGAAGCCGTGTTGAAGAAACGGAGCATCCATCGCGGTCATGGCCATGGATCAGCGCCGCGGGCCTCGCGGCGTCGAACATCACCACGATCGACGGCTTCGGTTCTTACCTCTCGCTGAAGCTGATCGCTGAATGCGGCGACGACCTCTCCCCGTGGCCAAGTCCAAAGCATTTTACCTCCTCGCTGGGACTGGCGCCGAGTAACACTTATCGCACTGTTCAGGTTTGCGGACCAGCTCAGCTGCCCATGCCGGCAGATGCGGAGCAGGCGATTAAATGTGCTCCAACGCACCTCCGTTGAGGGAAGATCAACGCCAACTCTGAGCAGTGGGCATTAGCACCAAGTACACTCTACGCTCCGCTTGTGCATTGAGGTCACCTGTTCAACCGCGACGACGTCTGATCAGCCCACCCGGGCGGCTCAGTTCATGGATCACCCATGCAAAAACTTTGAAACCAATGAACAGCCGACACATTGAAGATGAGTACGACCGCGAGGAAGCCAAGGCGACTGCAGTGGCACTTGACCTCACGCCCGATGAGCTAAATGAAATCGAGTACGTGATACACGAGATCGCCAACGACGACGGACTGGTTTACGGATACGGCGTAGAGATCAAAAAGGAGCACCGCAGCACATCCTCGACAAGGTTCCGCGGCTGCCCAGGCGCGGCAACTTAGTGCTGATCCATTTGCGCGGATACGCCCACGACGCAGACCAAGATCAAATGGAAAAAGAGATGGCGAGAATTGCCGATCACAAAGGGAAGCTCTACAACGTTGCTACGGATGAAGTGGTTACTTCTCGACGCATGGCCACCCACGAGGGGGCGGCCAAGATGGGGTGTGGACGGTTGAAGGCGCACCGGCGTTGTAGTGACCTAACCGATCTTAGGGCCCGGAGAGGAATAAACGGCGCGCGACTTCGACCCTGCCGGATATGAGGGTACTCAGGACTGAACGTCCGCGCCGCGAGTCCGATGCGGGCGACCCTTCCCATGTCGTCCTAGGAGCTTGTCTGGATAGTCGCTGTTCAAATCTGGTCGGGTCTGATTCAACATTGGGCGATGAGCAAGTATTTTCGGCCTTGGAACATCGATCAGACGCTGCTTCTGCCGCCGAATGTGCAGGACTTCGTGCCGAAAGGCCATGTCTCGCGGTTTATGGTTGATCTGGTGCGGGAGAGCCTCGATCTCAGGGAGATCATGGGCAGCTATGTGAGCGGGCTTGGGCAGCCGCCGTTTGATCCGCGGATGATGGTGGCGCTGCTGCTGCATAGCTATGCGAGTGGGCTGTATTCGTCGCGTCGGATTGCCAAGGCCTGCCGGGAGCGGAACGATTTTGTGATGATCGTGGCGCTGGATGCGCCGGATTTTCGGACGATCAGCGACTTTCGCAAGCGACATTTGAAGGCGCTCGGCGCGCTATTCGTGCAGGTTCTGAAGTTGTGCGAGACGGCCGGGCTGGTCAAGCTCGGTCATGTCGCGCTGGATGGTACGAAGATCAAGGCGAACGCGTCGAAACACAAGGCGATGAGTTATGAGCGCATGAAGAAGCGCGAGGCGGAATTGAAGGCCGAGGTCGCTCGCATGCTGGCGGCCGCCGAGGCGGCGGATGCCTCGGAGGATGAGACTTTCGGCAACAGCGACGAACTGCCGGACTGGACCGTCGACAAGCAGAAACGGCTGGCGAAGATCCAGCAAGCGATGGCGGCGCTGGAAGCGGACGCCAAACTGGCGGCGGAGGAAGAGCGCCGCATCGAGGCCGAAAAGGAACAGCAGCGCCAGGCCGAAGGCCGCAAGAAGCCGGGCAAACCGGCGGCGCTGCCATCGGAGGAACCCAATCCCAAGGCGCAACGCAACTTCACCGATCCGGAAAGCCGCATCATGAAGTCGAAGGATGGCTTCGTTCAGGCCTATAATGCCCAGGCGGCCGTCGATGCACATGCCCAGATCATTGTCGCGCAAGAACTGACCCAGCACGGCAGCGATCAGGGCCAGTTGGTGCCCCTGATCGAGGCCATCGAGAGCAATCTTGGCCGCAAGCCGCGGCAGGCCTCAGCGGATTCCGGCTACTGCAGCGAAGCCAATCTCGAAGCGCTCGACACACGCAGCATCGATGGCTATGTCGCGCCCGGACGCGCCAAGCACCCGACAGTAGCGAACGGAAAAGTCGGCGGCCCGCTGACACAGGCCATGCGAAAGAAGATCGACGATGGCGGCTTCGAAACACCCTACCGATTGCGAAAGCAAGTGGTGGAGCCGGTGTTCGGGCAGATCAAACAGGCAAGAGGCTTCCGCCAGTTCCTGTTGCGGGGCATCGAGAAAGTGCGCGCCGAGTGGACAATGATCTGCACCGTCCATAACCTCCTCAAGCTGTTCAACCTCGCAAACGCAGCCTGAGCCTGCTACTCTACAACAAATGCCCGTCACGAAAACATATCTGGACGGGCTCCTAGACGGTTGCAAACGGACGCGCGGGAGAGAGCCGGATTTCGTGTAGCTTTCAATGAAGGCATTCTGCATCGGTTTGCCGGGTGCGATGTAATGCCAGACGACGCGGCTCTGAACGACCCCATGTCAGGATGGCGTTGTGCCCGCGATCCGTTGTTTGCAATGCTGAAGCGCCACTTTGCAGCGGAAGGCGACCAGTGTGACACTTGTCCGGTGTCTTACAGGCGCGCCGCCTCTGTCAGCTTTCGGGCACACGCCATCGTCGCTCGAAAAACCACTTCCCACAATCTCATCAGTAGCTTGAATTAAGGATCGTCTGGCATGCTTGTTGCTACTAAAGTGGACGTTTCTGCAGACGCCAGGAAACTATCTAGGTCGGAGAACGCCTCGCGCCTCGTGAAAGGCTGCACAGGCCGAACGTCCCGGCGGGAGCCCATGAGCATAGAAAGGCACTCGCTTGCCGATGGCGCAGGAGCATTATTCCGATGACGTCGCAACTTAATGTCAGTGAAGGTCCTAATGACAGTAAAGGCGTGGAGCTTGACATGACTGGGCTTTTGCTTCCAAGCCAATCCAAGAAGTTAATCAATCTGGATCGTCTCGACGCCGTCCTTGCGGCAGAGGGCATTGACGCTCTGGTGGCGAGTTCGCCGGAGAACGTGACCTACGCAAGTGGGTACTGGGCACTATCACAATGGATCAGACGGGGGCCTCAGACCTACGTCGTTATCCCCCGAAAAGGCCCCGAGCGATCTACCGTGGTGGCCTCAACTGCTCTGCTGGACCTGCTTGCCGACCAGAATGTCTGGGTACCCAATATCCGCAGGTTCGGCTACTTTGAGATGTATCGTACAGAGAAATTGCACAGCGGTGTTGACGAGAAACTTTTGCACCTCTTGGGCCTGCCCGACGATGGGACGCCGGTCAAGGCGCTCGTCAAGGCGATGACCGACGCGGGCGCTGACAGGGGACGTATTGCAATTGACGAGCTCGGGCTCATGCCGGGCAATTGGGAAAGCCTGCAAGAGCTCCTGCCGAATGCGACACTCATCCCAGGTTCTGGCCTGTTCCGAAGAGTTCGCGCCGTCAAAACAGCTGAGGAAATTGACCGATTGCGATACGTCGCGCAAGTCGCCGAGCGCTCGATCCAAGCCGCGGTGGCGGAAGCGCGAGCTGGTATCACGGAAATCGAGATGGGGCGTTCGTTTCACCGGAAGACGGTCGAAAGCGATTGCGAGCCAGTGCTCGGCTGCATCGGCTTCGGTACGCGCAGTGCCATGCCCAACGTACAACCATCTGAGGCTCGCTTGGTCGAGGGTGACATCATCCGATTCGACGTCGGCGGGCGCTTCAAGCATTACCGCGCCGATATTGCGCGGGTCGCCGTGTTCGGGGAACCGTCGGCAAAGATGAAATCATATCATCGCGCGCTACATCGCGGCGTTCAGGCTGCACTCGAAATGATTCAACCAGGTGTTAAGGCCGCAGACGTCTTCGCGCGAGCCGTCGACGTCACGCGGAAAGAAGGCATCAATCACTTTGCACGTTCGCATGTTGGACATGGCATCGGGATCGATGGCTACGATCTGCCCGATCTTACGCCGACCAGTACAGACATCATTGAGAAGGGGATGGTAATCTGTGTAGAGACACCATATTACGAAACAGGCTGGGGTGGCCTGCAGGTCGAAGACGCGGTCGTCGTTCGCGAAGACGGAATCGAAACGTTCATGACCACTGATGGCAACTTGATTCTATCAAATTAAGGTCGAGCCGAACTCGATCCCGAATAGCTGCGTTCTTGATGTTCGTTGGCTTGCGTCGCCACGATGATGGCCTGCTGCGCGGAGTTCAGGTCAGGACCGCGAGCAGCTGCCGCAGACAAGTGTTATTCCGAACGTCTACGAAGGACAGTTGTGGCCTGTTCACGCTCACAGCCGAAATGGTTCTCATGATCCTGATCGCGCAACTGCGAAGTCATTGCATTATGGCCCGGCTCTGGCTAGCCTACTTTGGACGGCTTCCGCAGCATCACCTTCAATCCGAGGCCAGGACTGCCCAAATGGTCCGGTAGCAACTCGCGTATCCCCAAGTCTGGTAGGTGTCATCGGAGCCGACTTTTGCAATCATGAATGCTAGGCTGGGAGTAGGTGTTACCGGCTAGGCATTATTGGATGGGGATCGTCGTGAGTTTAACCCAGTCGGCGAACTCGCGGCGAGGCTCGACGCAAGTCGGTGTTGGCCGAGCAATCGGCCATCATGGTGAGTTGTTGCAGGGAGTGTTTGAAGGAGAGGACGGGCGTCTTCATCGCGGTCTGATCACCTTGCCATTTCCAGCTCGGCACTCGGTCGCTACGTTTTGGCCGCAGAGTACCGAGGGGATAAGGACGAGTCCGCCTGGTCGCAGTAAGGCCGCGCGGGCGATAGCCCTGACTTTCGAGCATCTCGGCTATGATCAATTTGGCGGAGATCTCACGATCCAAAGCAATATTCCGGCGGGTCATGGCTACGGCTCTTCGACCGCCGATGTCGTTGCGGCGATCCGCGCAGCGGCAGTCTCGGCGGGGGCGGCACTTTCCCGCGCGACGGTATCGCGTCTTGCGGTGGCGGCTGAAGGTGCCAGCGATCCTGCCGCATACGATGGCCAATCGGTCTTATATGCTCAGCGCGAAGGCATGGTCATCGAGCTTTTCGCCGACGAGTATCCGGATTTCATGGTGGTGGGCTTCAGGCATCCGAACGACCAGCCAGTCGACACGTTGCAACTGCCGCCGGCGCGTTACGATGCACGGGAGATTGAGCAATTTCGGTGTTTGCGAGGCTTGGCCGCCCAGGCGATTATGCGACAGGATGCTCGGCTGCTCGGGCGAATGGCGACCGCGAGTTCTCGGATTAACCAGCGTTATCTCTCGAAGTCCCATTTTGAAGACTTGCTGCATTTGACGGCACAGGTCGGCGCTTGCGGGCTTCAAGTAGCCCACAGTGGCAGCCTAATGGGTATCCTTTTCCCAGCGGAAGAAGCTGACGTCACTCAACGTACCGCCGCTTTAGCCGAGCGCCTCTATTGTTCCGGATTTGAGGACATCATGGTCTTTGCGGCGCGCGGCTATGGAGCCGCCTGCTCATGAACACCGCCGGCACGTTCCTTGCCGCTTATGAAACGCCGCGACCAGCGCGTCTTGCTCCTAACCTCTTCGCTGCCTGCTTTCCGTTGATGAAACTAATTCCGGCCCGCTTCATGATTGCCCGTGCGCGGGCCTCTGGGCGCCTTGCGCCAGGTGGTCACATCGTCGAAACGACATCCGGCACTTTCGGCCTAGCCCTCGCCATGGTCGCGGCGGCACACGACTATCGTTTGACCATAATCAGCGCCAAAACACTGGTCGATCGAACGCTCCGCTGCCGACTGAAACTACTCGGGGCGCGCCTCGATATTGTGGACGATCCTGAAGGTTCGGGGGCTCAGAGCCGCCGTCTGGAACGGCTGCAGGCGATCCGCACGGAACATGCGGGAACCTTTTGGCCTGGGCAGTATGATAATCCGGAGAGTTGCCTTGCCTACGGCAGGCTTGCGGAATGGTTCGTGCGTCAGGTCGGCCACGTGGATTGTCTGGTCGGCTGCGCCGGATCTGGAGGGTCTCTCTGCGGCACGGCGGCTATCCTGCGCCAGGTCTTTCCCGAACTTGTAGTCATCGCTGTTGACACCCCTCGCAGTGTGCTATTCGGCCACACGCCCGGCCGGCGGCTGTTGCGCGGGCTCGGCAACTCGATTTTGCCCCGCAATCTGGATCACCAGCTAGTCGATGAGGTCCATTGGGTTGGCGCTCTGCCAGCTTTCGCTGCCACCCATCAGCTTTCTCGGGATCACGCGCTTTTTATGGGCCCGACGAGCGGGGCAGCCGCCTTGGTGGGGCAATGGTATGCACGTCGCCATCCCAGAGCGATAACGGTTGTCATCTTGCCCGATGAGGGTTTTCGATATCAAGAGACGGCGTTCAACAACGACTGGCTCGCCACTCTGGAGGGTTGGCCGATCACCATTGCCGATGCACCGGAGACCCTTGCGAAGATTGCGCCAGGTGGAGAGGAGTCGTGGACACGCATGATCTGGGGACGGCGGGTCTTGCAAGAGGTGCCGAGTGCAGACGATGCCCTCGCAAATCGCGAATGTCGCCCCACTGCCATTTGCTAGACCAAGGACAAGGCCGCGAATGGCCATGGCCTCCGCGAGGAGTATTGGAAGATACATCGGCGCAGAATGCGTATAGCAAAGTCTGGTCTCGCGCATAAGCGAAGACGGCTTCATGATTACCCTATCGCAATTAGCGGAGTTCGCGCAGGGAGCCATCTTCGGCGGAATCGGGAACCGCGCCATTTGAGCCTTGGCTCGCGCGACGGGCCTTAAGATCGCTCCAACTGGTGGACCATGAGGAGGTCGAGCTCTCGAATCTGCAGCGCTACGTGCTGGCCGGGCAATCTCATGTCGACTTGCAAAAACTCGAGATGGCTTATTGCGCGCTCGCGAGCACAGCGCTGGAGTTTTCGGTGTTTTCCGTCGAATCGGACGCCTATTTGAACAACCGAAACGATTGGATGTTTGAGAGGGTCGCTGTTGCATTGGACAACACTCCAAATTGTATTGCCGTGCAGGCGCGTTTGTACGCTGCTACTTTCAGATCGTGCGATGGCTCGGAAGAGCAGCAAATCGAGATGATTGCTAGAGGCTGTTAGGAACTAGCAGCGAGTTTAGCGACGTTTTTGAGCATGATGCATGAGAAGGCGACGAGGTGGAGGTCGGCGAGGGTTTGAGCGCATCGCTCGTAGTCCTTGACAAGTCTTCGGAAGCGTGTGGCCCACGCGAAGGAGCGCTCGACGACCCATCGCCTTGGGAGCAGCACAAAGCGTACGCATACGACGGAGGCCGCCTGATTGACGCATGCGCGCGGGCACGGCGAGGTCTATGATGGCATTGGGTGAAGGGTGAAGGTCAGGCGGCCTGCTGATTGGCTGGCTTGTCGGCCTGGCGCAGGAGCTTCCATTCCCAGGGCAAGAGCTCGTGCAGACGCGATGCGGGATGATCGGCGATACGGGCCAGGACGTCGGCGAGCCAGGCCTTGGGATCGACGTCGTTGAGGCGACAGGTCGTGATCATCGTCAGCATGATGGCGGCACGGTCGGCGCCGCGTTGGCTGCCGGCGAAGGTCCAGTTGCGCCTTCCCAAGGCGATGCCTCTCAATGCGCGCTCAGCGCAATTGTTGGTCAAGCAGATCCTGCCGTCGTCGAGGAAGCGGGCGAAGCCGTCCCAGCGCCTGAGCATGTAGTTAATCGGCTTCAGGACCTCGGAGGAACGCGAGAGGGTTTCGCGCTCGCGGAGCAGCCAGGCATGCATGTCCTCGAGAAGTGACTTACTCTGTTCCTGGCGAGCGGCACGCCGCTCGCCGGCACCGCGGCCGTTGATGGCGCGCTCGATCTCGAACAACGTATCGAGGCGTCTGACAGCCTCCAGCGCGATCGGGGAGACCGGTTTGCCTTTCTTGCCTTCCCGAGCATTTTTCTCGATATCAGCCAGCTCGAAGAAGCCCCGCCGCGCATGGGCCACGCAAAACGCCGGCGTAATCGGCAGCGCCTTCTTCTGCGGGTCGAACAGCGGCTCGAAGCCGCTGTAGCAATCCGCCTGCAAGATGCCGGCGAAGGCGGCCAGATGTCTCTGTGGATGCTCGCCTCGTCGGTCGCTCGAGGCGTAATAGACCGCTGCCGGCGGCGCAGGCCCGGCGAACGGCCGGTCATCCCGCACATAAGTCCAGATCCGCCCGGTCGTGCACTTGCCCTTCGCCAGAATACGGATGGTGGTGTCGTCGCCATGAAGGCGCTCGGCAGCGAGCACGTGGCGTTCGATCAAGTGGAAGAGCGGCATGACGGCGAAGGTCCCGTGGCCGACCTGGTCGGCCAGCGTCGACAACGGCAGGTCGATCCCCTCGGCCTTAAAGCGCGCACTCTGGCGGTTGAGCGGGATATGCATGCCGAACTTGTCGAACAGGATCGTCGCCAGCAATTGTGGGCCGATGAAGCCGCGCGGCGTGGCATGGAACGGCGCGGGCGGCTGGCTGATCTTCTCGCAATCGCGGCAGGTGAACTTCTCGCGTACCGTCTCGATCAGCTTGAAGCGGCGCGGGATCTCCTCCAGCGTCTTGGTCACATCCTCACCGATCTTCGCCAGCCGCGATCCACCGCAGCAGGCGCAGGTCGTTGGAGTCTCAATGACGACGCGCTCGCGTTCGATATCGTCAGGCCATGGCTTGCGCACCGGCCGCTTGCGCATGAAGGGGCGGACGTTCTGCGTCTTCGCCGCTGCGGCCTGTGCGGCAAGCTCATCCTCGCTCGCCGTGGTGACGAGTTCTTCGAGCTCCAACTCCAACTGCTCGAGCAGCCGTGCCGAGCGCTCGGATCGCTGCCCGTGCAGTTCGCGTTTCAGCTTCTCGATGCGCAACTCGAGATGAGCGATCAGCGCCTCGGTATCCGACAGTTTCGCCTGCGCATTCGCGGCTTGCGCCTGCCAGTTGGCGGCCTTCGCCTCGGCTTTCTGTCGCGCCTCACGCTCGGCCTGCAGCGCCGCCAGGGCACTGACAAGGTCCGATGGAAGATCATCCGGCTTCGATATCATGGAGCCATTGAATCAGATCGAGCAGCAGATTCAAACCGTAAAACGACTATCCGACCCGCGTCGGACGCTGGGTTTCTTGAGGGTTGCGCCAATCGATCCCGGACAACAGATAGCTCAACTGCGCCGGAGAGATCGTTACCGATTCACCAGCAACCGATGGCCAGATGAACCTGCCTCTCTCGAGTCTTTTGGTGAACAAGCAGGCGCCCTGGCCATCGTGCCAAATGACCTTCAATAGATCACCGCGTTTGCCCCGGAAGCAGAAAAGACCGCCGCCCATGGCGTCGCGCTTGAGCACTTCCTGCACGCGCAGAGCCAGGCTCGGAAAGCCGCACCGCATGTCGGTATGGCCCGTCGCCAGCCACACCCGCACGCCCGTCGGGATCGGGATCATCGGCGCGCCAGGCCCCGAGCAATTCGAACGACCGCCTCGATATCCGCACCGGGGCCGAAGACCACGCGCAGCCCCTGAGGGCTCACGATTTCGATCTGACCTGTCTCGACAGCTTCCGTCGTTGGCGGCGTACTTGCCGCAACTATCGCAGGGACGAATGTCGGGCCGATCGAATCCTCTTCGGCCGGATCATGACAGGTCCAAGCCTTGCGCCAGCTCAGCAGAAGCTGACGTGATATCCCATACCGGCGAGCCGTCGCCGACACCAGTCGTGGCCCCGAGAAGCTCTCCTCTACGATTCTGAGCTTCTCCGCACGCGTCCAGCGTCGCCGCCGACCGGTCTCCACCAAATCCATGCGGCTCAGCACCGCACTGTCCTTATGTCCGTCCATAAGGACAGTCAGCTACAGATCGGAAAAACTCGCAAGACGGCCGCCCTCGGACGGATACCACAAAGCCTCGTTTGGCCTCCGACAGCTTTATGACCTCGAGGGCAATGCCGTGTTCTGCAGCCGCCGCTGCAGGCTTGTCGCCTGTGTAGCCTTGGTCAACGAAGGCGACTTCGACGCTTGTCTAATGACACGTGGCCGAGCCAAGCACGGATCGTGTTGATGTCGACGCCGGCGCGCAGCAGGTGCACGGCCGGTGTGTGCCGAACCGTATGTGGGCTCACGCGCTTCGTCGCCAACGTCGGCACCGTTTCGCCCGCCATAGCGGCATATTGGGTCACAAGACGGTGTATTCCGAAGCGCGTCAAGGCTGGTTCGTCCTCCCGAGAAAGACCGCTTCACTTTTGTTCCGGTTGGCCACAAGACGAGTCAACGAGGTTGCCGTCGTTGACCACAATGGACAGAGTCAAACCTTGTTTCCCTTGCCGTGAAGTCGCACTGATGCATATTTCAGTGATGGTGAGCAGCGATTTCGCGCGATCATGAGCGGCGAATTCAGACGATCGTGAGCAGCCCGCTCCGGCCGAGGCGGTGATAGAGTCAGCGTTCTGGCTGCTCGTCAAGGGTGATGGTTCTGGCGTTGCGTTTTCGCATGCTTTCGCCGGCAAGCTGGAGGCGGTGAGCGTTATGGACGAGGCGATCGAGGACAGCGTCGGCGTAGGTTGGGTCTCCGATAACTTCGTGCCATGTGTCCACAGGGAGTTGGCTGGTTACGATGGTGGAGGCGCGGCCATGGCGGTCCTCAAGGACTTCCAGTAGATCGCGCCGTTCGGCAGCGGTGAGCACTGACAATCCCCAATCGTCCAAAATCAGAAGCTGGGCGCGGCCAAGGGTTTTGAGCAAGCGGGCATAACGTCCATCCCCCCGCGCGAGTGCCAACGCTTCGAACAATCTTGGGACGCGATGATAGAGAACCGAGCGATTGTCGCGGCAGGCCTTGTGGCCGAGGGCACAGGCTAACCAACTTTTGCCCAATCCGGTCGCTCCGGTTATGAGCAAATTCTCGTGGCGATCGATCCAGTCGCCGCTGACCAGCTTGGCGAAGACGGCCCGGTCGATACCCCGCGGCGTGCGCAAATCGACGTCCTCCAAGCAAGCATTCTGGCGGAGCGCGGCCAGCTTGAGGCGCGTAGTGAGCCGCCTGGTGTCGCGTTCCGCGGCTTCCCGGTCGACCAGCAGGCCGATGCGATCTTCGAACGGCAAGGCTTCGAGATCAGGTGATCGTCGCTGCTCCTCGAAGGCCTTGGCCATGCCGCTCAAGCCGAGCTCGATCAGGCGTTCGTGGGTGGGATGGGTGAGCATACAGGTCTCCTTGGCTTCAGTGGAAATAATCCCGGCCGCGGATGTTGCCGTGGCGCAGGGGTTGGGGTTCGGAGGGCTCGTCGAGAAAGGTGCGATCCAGGCCGTTCTGGAGGATGGAGCGGATCGAGGCGACGGATCGCGCCTTGATCAGAATGCCGCGCCGGCAGGCCGCGTCGACGCGCTCGGCGCTGTAGCTTTTGGCCAGCGACAGAATGCCGAGGCAGGTGCGAAAGCCTTGCTCGGGATGCGGCCGGGCCGCGATCACGGCCTGGAAGAAGGCGGCGGTCGACGGACCGATCCGCTCGCCGGCGGCGATCACTCCGGCGGGCGTCCATTGGCCGTAGCGCCGATGGGCGCTGGGCATGTGGTCGGCGGTGGTGGTGTGGCCCCGCCGGTTGGGCGCGCGGGCGTGGCTGGCGATCCTGCGGCCGTTGTGGAAGATCTCGACCGTCCTGTCGTCGATGCGGGCATCGACAAGCTCACGGATGAGCCGATATGGCGTGGAATACCAGTGTCCATCGATCTCGATATGATAGTCGGGGCCGACCCGGCATCGCTTCCAGCGCGCGAAAGCGTAAGCCTGATCCGGCAGCTTTGTGAGCTTGGGCTTGTCGAGTTCGGAGAACAGTTCGGCGCGGCTGGCGCCAAAGTCGCGCATCTGCCGGGCATTGAGTTCGACGACGAGTATTTTGATGGCTGCGTTCAGCTCCGCCAACGAAAAGAAGCGTTGGTTGCGCAGCCGCGCCAAAATCCATCTCTGGGCGACTTGCACCGCAACTTCGACCTTTGCCTTATCTTTTGGGCGCCGCGGCCGGGCTGCGAGAATGGCCGTGCCGTAATGGCTCGCCATCTCGGCATAGGTTCGGTTGAGGCCAGGATCGTGGCGGTCGGGATTGGTGACGGCGGCCTTGAGATTGTCGCAGACCACGAATGTCGGCGCGCCGCCGAGGAAGGCGAAAAGGTTGATGTGGACCCGGATCCAGTCGGCGAGCCCCTCGCTTGGGCAGGCCTCGGCGTAGGTATAGTTGGAGGCGCCCATCGCTGCGACGAACAGCTTCATCGACTGCACTTCCCCACTTGAGGGGTCGATGACGTCGATGGTGTCGCCGGCGAAATCCACGAAAACCTTCTCGCCGCCCAGATGGGTCGTAAGGGTAGCTCTGAGGCCCATTTGATTGACGCTTGACGTCTATTTTGAGCGAGTGGTGTGCCGGCGCGGCTTCCATATGTCGGACAACGCGTTGACAGCGGCCTCAAGCGCCTTCAGGTCGACGACGTTGGGATCGAACTGCTCCGGGCCCCAGAGGCGCATATGTTCGTGCTCCGGATGGGTGGCGTCGCTGATGGCGTCGAGGTATTCGGCGTAGCCTGGCGCACCGCCGACATCTTCCGGAGGACAACGGCCGGCGGCCTCGAGCAAGAACGGAAGTCCCTCTGTTGTCGTGTTGTCGAACCACTTTTCGAGCTTGATCACGTGATCCCAGCTGTCGCCGAAGTCGTAGAGATAATGGATCGTCTTCGCGCCGGTCTCTTGAACGATATTGGAGAGCCGCGTCTTGCGAGCATCGATGGGCTGAGGGCCAAAATCTCCATCGGGATCAGGGATACCCCAACGGGCGTCGCCAGCCAGGAACTCGAAGAGATGGCTATTCGTCCAACCAAACGCCGCCTGAAGCGTCAGATGCAGCCGATCAAGGCGCAGCGTGAGCGGCACGACAAGACATCGCATCACCTCCGGTTTTACATCCTTGAGGGTCACCTTGATCCGGACCGCGGTCGTGTTCAGGCTCATGCCGCCAGCCTCGGATCGTGTGCATGCATCGTGTAGATCGACGCCCAAGGGAGCAGTTCGTCCAGTCGCGCCGCAGGCCAACCATTGACGAGCTTCGCGAGAACATCAGCGAGCCAGTGCTCGGCAGTGACGCCATTGAGCTTACAGGTCTCGATTAACGAAGCCAGAACTGCCCAATTCTCGGCGCCCTCGTCGCAACCGGCAAAAAGGGAGTTCTTGGCGTTGAGCTTGATCGGCCGCATCGCTCGCTCGACCGCATTGGTGTCCATCTCGATGCGCCCGTTATCAAGGTAGAGCGTCAGGCCGTCCCAATGGCGCAGCGCGTAACGTAAGGCCTTCGCCGTGTCGCTCTTCTGTGCAAGGTGATCAAGCTTCGCCTCAAACCACTGCTTCAAGGCTGTAGCCAGAGGTCGGGCATGCGCCTGCCTGCCAGCACGGCGCTCGGCATCCGATCGGCCGCGGAGCGCTTTCTCGACTGCGTAAAGCGCAGCGATGCGTTCAAGAGCCTCGCGGGCAACCGGAGCTGGCGCCGGAGCAGCCTCGCGCTCGATCTTCACAAACTGGCGTCGTAGATGCGACCAGCAGAATGCGAGCGTCCCGGACAGGGCGTCCGCACGCGTCTCTCGGGTCATGGTCTTGTAAGCCTGATAGCCGTCGCAATGGATGATGCCGCGATAGCCCTCGAGCAAGCGCAAGCCATGAACGGCCCCACGGCCCGGTGCATAGGCATAGACCACCCCAGGTGGGTCAGGTCCGGCCCAGGGCCTGTCATCGCGCGAGAGCGCCCAGAAGTAGCCGGTTTTGGTCCTGCCGCGCCCCGGATCCAACACCGGTGCGGGGGTCTCATCGACACAGAGCTTCGAAGAGGCGAGCAGAAGCTGGCGCAGACGATGCCACAAGGGCTTCAATTCCTGGGCGGCATACCCGACCCAGAAGGCGAGCGTGGAACGGTCCAGCGCTATTCCGTACGTCGCCAGCATCTGCGCCTGGCGGTAAAGCGGCAAATGCCAATGATACTTGGCATCGATCACATGCGCGACCAGTCGCTCGGTCGGCAATCCTCCCCTAATCAGTCGCTCGGGAGCGGCGTGCTGGAGGACGACGCCGTGACAGGCGCGGCAGGCCAGTCTGGGTCGGCGGGTAACGATGACGCGATACTGCGCCGGTACGACGTCCAGCCTCTGGCTCTCATCGTGACCGATCTCAAAAAGGGCGCCTTCGCAGCACGGGCAGCAGGTTGCAGCCGGCATCAGGGTTTCGACGATGCGCGGCAAATGCTCCGGCAACTGACCACGATTGGCTCTGCGCTCGGCAGCTCTCTTCTCGCATGTTTTGGGATTGGCACCATCTTCGGCTGCTTCGAGAGCCGCGACGGCCTGATCGATATCCTCCAGAACAAGCTGGAGCTGATCAGCGTCCAGCTTTTCCGAGGATCGACCGAACTGCGCATCTTTTGCAAGCTTGAGCAACCGCTCGAGCCTGGCGCAGCCATCCAGCAGAGCCGCGGCAAAGATACGCAACTCGGCCGGATCGCTCGGCAGCTCATCAGGCAAATCACTCATTGGCCCAAGTCTGCCATGCTTCGCGCCCCGATGCAGCGAAGATTTTACGTCCTACGCAAGTGCTTTCGGCTGCAGGATTCGAGGCGCGTGCATCCGCGTCCAATCCATGCCGGCCAGAAGTGCGGACAGCTGCGCGGCATTCATCCGCATCACGCCGGCTACGATGGGAGGCCATTTGAAGCCGCTGCCATCGAGCCGCTTCCAATACATCACAAGGCCGCTGCCATCCCAGACGACAATCTTCACCCGATCGGCGCGCTTCGCACGGAACACCACCGCCACGCCCTTCATCGGGTCATGGCCCAGCGTCTCCTTCGCCAACAGCGCCAAGCCCTCCGCACCTTTTCTGAAGTCCACAGGTTGCGTCGCCACGTAAATCATGAGGCTCGCGGGCGGCATCAGCATGAACGTGTCCGTCGAAGCGCCAAGAACACATCATTCAACACAGCAAGGCCAGGCGTCCCTCGCACCTCCACTCGTGCCCCCTGGAGTTCAACCGTCACTACGGCTGCTTCCGGCGACCCGGTGGGCTCTGCGGCTGCCGGTAGCGCCGATTCCGATACCACCGGCACGAACGACAACGTGTCCGCCGAAGCCGGCAGCACTAACTGGCCCAAACGCGCCCGGCGCCGCCAGTCGTGCACCTGCTGGGGTCGGCACCCATGGCGACGCGCGACATCTGTGACAATCGCCCCCGGCTCAAGACTTTCCGCGGCAATCTGTGCCTTCAAATCGTCCGGCCAGCGCTTTCGACCTGCGCCTGCGTACACTTCGATGCGCGGTGACAACGGTCGTCTTATGTCGTCCGAATGGTCATCCATTGTGAGCACCCTTGCAGAAGATGACTCTTCTTCTAGCGGTGCTCTCAGGATTGAGTACCAAAATTCTCTAGGGCCTCAACGCCACGCTTACGATGGGTCTGCCGCATCGAAGGCCGGGCTCGCCCCTTCCAGGCCTCGTAGGTCGTGCAGAACCATGTGTAGCCGAATCCATCGGGATGGCTGGCGCGATACTCGTCCCACAGCAGCCGGCGGGTCACGTTGCGCCGGCGCAGCTCCTTGTCGACATAGCCCCAGTCGGGAACGGGCCGCTGTGGGCTCTGTGACGCAGGCCTCGGCGCAGGGAAAAGCAGCAGCTCCAGGTCTTCGTCGGTCATTCCGACCGGCAACGGCCAGTTCAGTCCGGCAGCCCCGGCTCGGCGCAGATAGCTGTGCACGGCTCCGTTGCTGATGCCCAGGGTGCGCGCGATGGCTCGCTCCGGCAAGCCTTGAACATGTTTTAAGCGGAGAACCTCTTTGATCCGGCGCATCGACAATCTCTGGGTGGGCATCGGCCTTCCTCGTTCACTGACGAGGCAGTTCCTAAGCCGGTTGAGTTGTCGGCCGAAGCGGGCTGAGCCGCTGAAAAGCTGCTCACGATCCCGCGAAATCCGTGCTCACGATCCCGCGAAACATGCAAGCTGTGCAGAACACCCTGAGGCTGGTCGTCCGAGGTGAGCATTCAACTCTCGCGGATGCCGCCTGGCACGTTCAAAACAAGATGCGACACACTGGGCGGCGCCTAGCGCAACGGTCCGTCGGAAGCACACTCCTCGTAAAGGGCCTCCAGTTCGATCACGCCATTATCGTTGCGCCTGAAAAGCTTAGCCGCAACGACCTGTACGTGGCGCTCACGAGAGCTTCCCGGACGATCACCATCGTTTCAACAACGCCGATATTATACGCAAAAATGGCCTCCCCGCGGGGGTCAAAGGCCAGAACCGCCGAAGAATGAAATATCGACCCCGCCACTGGCAGAACCCTAGGCCGGCGCCCCCTCACGCAAACTCTCCGCACGACGCCGCGCAGCTGCCAGGAGATTCGGCAAGTAGTCCTGCGTGATGTTCCAGATCAGCTCGGGATCGACGTCGCTGTACTCGTGACGCAGACAATTCCCCAAGGTTTCGATCTTGCGCCACGCAACATCGGGCACATCGTCTTTGACCTCGGAGCGGGAGGGTTTTTGCGGCTTCCGAGATAATGAGCAGTTCATGCTCTACGGCACGCTGTAGCAACCAAGACTCCTGAAAGCTTGCGCTCGATACACCAGAGAGCGCTCGGCAGATGGCCTCGGCTTCATCTACAATGTGCAGAAGGCGGATAACAGGGGTCTTGCTGGGTGCCGTTAGAAGACGCGGATGGCTTCCCGCTCGACCTCTTCACGGATGAACTTCGAAACTCGGGTACGCGTTCCATAATCGACATTGGCCGGCAGCGCGGATTTCAAACACCATAGGCACCAATGAATGCATCGTGATCCAGTTCCGCACCCGGCACCCTATCGATGAACACATCGACGTCGGAATCGGACCATGCCTCGTTTCGGGCGCAGGAACCGAACAGATAGAGTCCGCCCACGCCAAAAGCCCGCATCTGGGTTCTACAGCCTTCAGGCGCGAAATGACTTCTGTCGTCTGCATGCGCTTACCATACCACAGCTGCATGGATGCCGGCAAAAGCGTCTGCTGACATCTCTCGCAGGAAAAGGATACGCTCCTGGTCGGCCTCGGCGCAGACGGTTATGTACATCGCGCCAGCATGAACCAGCGGATAAAGGAGCCACTTGCAAGACGATCCCATCGAACGCGAGGAAGAAAGCGTATATTATTCACTGCCTGAGGAGGCTCTTCAGCACCTTCCCGAGGAGTGGCGGAACCATATCCAAGCGATAGCGGACAACGGATGCGCTATCCTTGAATCTGTCGACAAGGAATTGTCGCAGCTCGTCAAAATCTCGAACTCGTTCACCGCGCTGGTGGCATTGAAGTACACGGCAAAACGCCTGTCAGAATACAAGTTTGCCGCGGACATGGATGCTATTCTGGAACTCGATATGCTCACGACGGCATTTGTCGTGACCTATGTTCGTCTGCATCAAGGCGGCAGCGGCAGCGGCTTCTCGCGCGCTATCCTCCCCCAGAAACTCCGCAGGGTGCATGATCAGATCGTCGAGATGAGAAACAAGAGATACGCTCATAACGACGATCATCACTCCCTCTCGAACGCGATGGAGGTCGGATTTGAGGACAACCGCTTTCTCCTTAAATTCGATCTTTCGCTCGAATACCAAATTGGGGGAGCAACAGAGTGGCACGACTTGACCAAATTTCTCGACGTAATGACCGTCGAAAAGATGGAAAAGCTGCTAGCCAGGCTCAAGGCAAAAACCGGCCACGACTGGGTTTGGCCGAAAGCTCCCGCGCCAGACTGAGCGGCTGGCCCGCATGCTTGATCTGGGTGCCGGCCTATCTCACGGCGCGGCTCGCACATACTGCACTGTCAATGCCTCATGCGTCCTCCCATCATCCCAACTCATCGTGAGCCAGCAGGTCGAGGTCGGGTACGATATGATGATTCTTCCTGGCCGATACTTTGCCCCATGTAAGAAGGGATATTTGTTGACATCAAGTGGTTCGAGCAACAGCACGAAGCCAAGGCCCAGGATTTTCAGCGCTAGTGCTTCGATATCTTCTTGAGCGTTCGTGAGCGGCTGCAACTGGAAGCGCGGATGATTGGACATCTGGTCGCCCGCGTTCATGGTGCAATAGAGTCCGGCACCCTCCGGCCAATGGCGCGGGTCGTCGAGCATGTCGAGTATCGCGGAGTCCTGCGAGAACGCTCCGGAGAGGGGTGTCCGCCCCCTTGCGAGATTCTTTGAGACCGCGGCGGCCTTCGCGGTCTTCAGGAGCCACCGCTCAACGTCATGCCCCGAGACAAGGGCGTGCCGCATCCCCTCATCGCGCTCGAGATAGGATTTAAGCGACGCAAAGAAATATTGCGCCGCGTCGTCCAGCGGATGCAGCGTGCTATTGTGCTTGGTGCATAAGCAGTTCGTACGCAGGCTTTGGGGCGCTAGACTCTTCCTTTCGTCCGGCGCAAGCCAAGGCAAACCTCCAATCGAGAACTCGCCATCGCCCATCAGAACCCTTATTACCGACTCTGAGATAATGTGTTCGCCGGAGATGGGGGCAACGCAAGACCCCAATTCCTTCATGTAGCACTTGGGCACGCTTGACGAACGTGGAAGGGTCTTCAGCCCGAGAGTGGCGGCGGGCTTGTGCCACTCCTTGCCATTGAAACAACAAAAGCGTGCGGCCTTCTTCGAGCCACACGGACAGGGGCCGTTTAGAACCGCCTCTCGTTTGCGCTTCGCCTCGCCCATCGTCCAGCCCCTGGATCGTTCCAGGCCTAGCGATAGCCCCTCTTGAGCTTTTTAGTCCAGTTCGAGGCTAGCGGTGTCGGCTGCGCCCTGACTCTGATACGTTTCGATACGAACCGTGCCAGCACGGCCGATGCGACCCCATTGCCGGAAGAGCGAGCATTCACCGAATATAGCAAAGACGGGGCTAGTCGGCCTTCTGATCGGCTTGGGGCGCTGGTTCGCGAAGCACGATCTTCGCCGGAGACCGCCAAGTCAGGTGCAACGAAGATGTTAATTCCCCTGCCATCATTGATGCTTTTTGCCAGCAGCACTCGGAACTGACGAGCTTTTCTTAATTTCCTTATCAGTCTGGAGACTGACTCCGTTTACGACCAACCTTATCAGTCGAAACTCGCTGCGCGGCCCGAGGAGACGCCAGTCATTCACGCCGCTAGATCGGCATAGCCGGTCTATGGATCGACCGAAAAGCCCAATGGGTCACACGGCCCGCCAGGATTGAAGTTTAGGCCTAACCATTACCTGAGCAGACTGCCCCAGCCGTGTCGAAGTCGCGGCTCAGGCCTGTCTCGCGCTCCCCATGGCACAACCGCGACCAAAGTCTATGCACCGATTTCGTGGATAACGGAACATAGAGGTTACAACTCTATGCGAGTTTTGTAAGTTATCTCCATTTTTGGTTGAGTCGCCCAAGACTTGTCTTTTTCTTAGAGGCATTCGCTTTCCGATGATCCTCGCCGATAACGAAACTCGCGTCGACCTCTTAAACAACGAAGCGATCGCTTCGACGATCGTCGCCACGTTGCGCGACCACCCAGAGCAGCCGCTCACGATCGGCGTGCATGGCGATTGGGGTGCGGGCAAGTCGAGCGTCCTCGAGATGATCGAAGACCAGTTCGGGAGCAATGCTGGCGTTCTCTGCCTCAAGTTCAACGGATGGCGCTTCCAAGGTTTCGAGGACGCCAAGATCGCGCTGATCGAGGGTATCGTGACAGGGCTCATCGAGAAGCGCCCTGCTCTTACCAAGGCAACGGCAGCGGTCAAGGATGCGCTGAAGAGGATCGATTGGCTGAAGGTCGCAAAGCATGCGGGCGGACTCGCGCTAACAGCCTTCACCGGCATTCCGACACCGGATCAGCTGCATACGATTGTGGGTGGCCTCGAGAGCTTGCTCGCGGATCCCACGAAGCTTGCGACTAAGGAAAACATCACCGCCGCTATCGACGGCCTGAAATCGGTGATCAAGCCCGATGCCGAGGCAAAACACGTCCCGGAAGAGATCGCGGAGTTTCGGAAGGCGTTCGATCAGCTGCTCAAGGATGCAGGAGTGAAGCAGCTCGTGGTTCTGGTCGACGATCTCGATCGCTGCCTGCCAGACACCGCGATCGAGACGCTTGAAGCGATCCGGCTGTTCGTGTTCACGTCCGGCACCGCCTTCGTGGTCGCGGCCGACGAGGCAATGATCGAGTATGCCGTCCGCAAGCATTTTCCTGATCTTCCGGACACAACAGGTCCGCGTGACTACGCTCGCAATTATCTAGAAAAGCTCATCCAGGTCCCATTTCGTATCCCAGCACTTGGTGAGACTGAGACCCGCATCTACGTCACGCTGCTGCTAGTCGGCGCCGAGATCGGCGTGACCGATGTGGGCTACGACAAATTGATCGCTGTGGCGCGCGAGCGCTTGAGGAGGCCATGGGAAAGCGGAGCGCTCGATTTCCCGACCATCAAGGAAGCTTTGGGCGATAAGGCACCGTCGGCCCAAAACGCCTTGCTGCTCAGCGATCAAATCGGACCGATCCTCGCCAGCGGTGCAAAGGGCAATCCGCGCCAGATCAAGCGTTTCCTCAATTCGTTACTGCTACGGCAACGCACGGCGGAAGCGCGGGGGTTCGGGGCTGATGTCCATCTACCGGTACTCGCGAAGCTGATGCTAGCCGAGCGTTTCATCCCACGTTTGTTCGATCAGATCGCCTATGCCGCGGCCGCCGACACGAACGGCTACTGCGCCGATCTTACGACACTGGAGAGGGAGACGGCGGATCCGCAGGTGCAAGCAGCCGCCCTGTCCAAGCCCGCAGCGAAAGATGGGAACGCAGCCAAGCCGGCTAAGGAGGATGAGGCGACCTCCGCCGATCCGCCCGAGAGCGCGCTCCTGGCCGAGTGGCTGGCCTCCCCGCAAATCCGTGCCTGGGCGCGGGTTCAACCTTCCTTGGCGGATGTGGATCTCAGGCCATACCTCTTCGTCACAAAGGACCGGAAGGACTATTTCGGGGCATCGTCGGCGTTGGGACATCTGACCGGGGTGGTCGAGAAGCTGCTTGGCGCCAAGCTCGCAGTTCAAGGACTCGATCCCGAGCTGCGAGGCCTCAAGCCCGTGGAAGCCGCACAGGTGTTCGAGGCGGTGCGCGCGCGCGTCATGGGGAGCGATTCATTCCAGACCATACCGCCGGGCATCGACGGCGTCACCGTCTTGGTGAAGACCCATCCGGTACTGCAGACCAACCTGCTCGATCTGCTTGATGCGTTACCAGCCGATCGGTGCGGTGCCTGGCCCGTGAGCGGATGGAATGGCGTGATCACCGAGCCCGCCAACCTCACGCGATTGAACGGGATCATCGAACGGTGGGAGGAGAGCGGCAGCAAGCCCTTGAAGGCGGCGGCCGCGGCATCCCGCAAGGTCAAGCCCCGGGGAGGCTGATGGGGACGTCCGGATCTTACGGTGGTGCCGGTAATCGCTCGCCACTGATACCGAGCTTTCTCAACGACCCAGCTCCAGCATCGGCACCGATGCTGCCGGGGCCGTCAACACCGCCTGCCCCCGGTCCAACGGGGCCGGGTCCTACAGCACCGGGCAACCCAACTCCCGCGCCGCCGTCACCAAGACCGGCGACCTGAGCTGCTGCCGGTTTGATGGACACCCGCTTAAGCTAATCCCACCTTGCGCTCGAACTCAACCGGGCTGAGATAGCCGATGGTCGAGTGCCTGCGGGTCGTGTTGTAAAATCGTTCGATGTAGTCGAACACATCGGCGCGTGCCTCATCTCTGGTTTGATAAATCTTGTTGGCCGTACGCTCGGTCTTGAGCGAGGAGAAGAAGCTCTCCATCGCCGCGTTGTCCCAGACGTTGCCGGAGCGGCTCATGCTGCAAACGATGCCGTGGTCGGCCATCAGGCGCTGGAACTGCTCGCTGGTGTACTGGCTGCCCTGGTCGGAGTGATGCAACAGCGCATCCGGCTTGCCGCGCCGCCAGACGGCCATCAACAATGCGTCCGTCACGAGCTGTGCCGTCATGGCGGCACTCATCGACCAGCCCACCACGCGGCGTGAGAACAGGTCGATCACCGCTGCGACATAGAGCCAGCCTTCGGCCGTCCAGAGATAGGTGAAGTCGGCGATCCACTTCTGGTTCGGCCGCTCGGCGGCGAACTGCCGGTCAAGGAGGTTCGCCGGTACGGTCTCGAGCTGTCGATCGCCGCTGTCCTTCGGTAAGCGCCGACGTCGCGGCCGCGCCCGCAAGCCTTGCAGGCGCATCAGCCGCTCAATCCGGTGCAGGCCGCAATCCGCCCCGTCGGCGAGCAGGTCACGCCACACCCGGCGTGCGCCATAGGTGCGGTCGCTGGCGGCGAAGCTGGCCTTGACCTTGCCGCCGAGCTCCTCGTCGCTGCGGGATCTGGCGCTGGGAGAGCGGTTCAGCCAGGCATGGAAGCCCGACCGCGACACTCCCAGCGCATCGCATAGCCATGCCACCGGCCAGATCGTCCGGTGCTTCGCGACGAAGGCGAACTTCATGTCGCTTCCTTCGCGAAGTAGGCTGCGGCCTTCCTAAGAAACAGCCTGATTGGCGTTGCACGGAATGGCCTGCAAGACAAAGCCGAGCGATTTGGCCCGGCGCTGAAGGTTAGCGAGGACGCGGCTGCGATATTGTCGCTCATATTGGTCGGCACCTGGATCCCTGTAGCTCATGCCATGCCGGAGTGTGTTGTAGAATAAAACTGCAATCTTGCGGGCGGTCGCCGTCACCGCCTTCGACTTGCCCGCGCGTGAGGACAGCCGGCGATAGAATGCTCCGAGCGCCGTATCGCTCCGCCCCACGGTTGTGGCTGCCAATCGCAGTAGTGCGGCTGCCCGGCTGGAGGATCTCCGCGTGCGTGAAGATAGTACCTTGCCACCGGAGATTTTGTTGCCGGGTGCGAGGCAGAGCCAAGAGGTGAAGTGCTTGGCGGTTGGCCACGCCCTCAGATCCTTGCCGCACTCGCCGACGAGCTTCAATGCGAGTGACGGACCCAGCCCATGGATCTCAGTCAGATCAACGCCGAGCACACCGTACAGCGCGGTCCTGACATCGAAGGTGGGTGTGTTGACCTGCTTGGTCTTTACGCGTGGCTGGGATAGCTTTCCGACCGGCTTTGCTTCTCTGTTGCTAAGCGCGGCGATCAAGACTTCGAGCTTGCGGTCGCAGTCCAGCATCTTCGCCTGGTAGATGTCGTAGAGTTCCAGCGATTGGGTCAGAGCGAAGACATGTTCCTCCCGGTCGTTGCCGATCAGCGCCGCGCGGATCGTCTCCGTTGAAGAATGGCAGCGCACGTCTCGATAGGTTGCCAGAACGTCGGGATTGCGCTCGCCTGCAACAATGGCTCGGATAATCCGCATACCAGTCGCTCCGGTGATATCCGAGACGACATGATGGAGCTGCAGGTTCATCTCCATCAGAGCCTTCTGCATGTGCTGGATATGGGCGGCAGCATATTCAACCAGCCGCTCCCGCTGGCGCAGATAAGCGCGCAGGGTCGCAATCTCGGCATCGGGACGGAAGCTGCCGCGTAACAGCCCATAGGAATGAAGCTGGCGTAACCACGCAGCATCGCTGACATCGGTCTTGCGCCCGGGCACATTCTTGGCATACCGCGCGTTGACCAGAATGACCTCGAACCCGCGCTGCTCCAGAATCTCGTAGACCGGGATCCAATAGACGCCAGTGGATTCCATCGCGACGCTGGTCACACCGCATGTCTTGAACCAGTCCGCCAGACTATGCAGGTCCTGTGTGAACGTGCTGAACGTGCGCACTGGGACATCGGTGCAGGCCGGGTTCACGGCGGCCATGTGCATCTTTGATCCGATGTCGATGGCAGCCGCCCCGACGTTGACTGGCTTCAATTCCGGGCGATCTGCAGTTGTCGTCTTGAGCATTGCGGGTCCTCCGTCCAATCATGGGCAGGAGGGTCTGGGTTATGCCAATTTGTCATCTTCCTAATCGGGATCGCCGCCGGAGCGCCGTCACCACTCTCAAGTCCGCATGCACCCATGGACCACGTTTTTTAACGGGGACAGTGCCTCCAATAAGCTGACGGCCGCTACCCTCCCGGCCTCAGACGATAGCACAAGGCTGTTTCTACCCCGCGCAGGCACGCCACGGCGCTGGACAGTTTTTTAGGATATCCCGCTCGGCCTTCAGCTTGGCGACCTCACGGCGCAGCCGCTCGATCTCCTGCTGCTCCGGCTTCATCTGCCCGTGGCCGGGAAAGGCTTGCGCCGGGTCGGAGCCCAACTCCTTCACCCATTTGCGGAGAACATTCTCATGAACATCCAGGTCACGGCCAGCTTGCGCCACCGACACCCCACGTTGCCGCACCAGCTTGACCGCCTCGACCTTGAACTCGCGGCTGAACTTCCGTCTTTTCATCGCCACCTCCGGCTTCATGAAACACCTAATCTCGGTGTCCATCAAACCGGCAGCAGCTCAGGTCTGCTCGCCTGTCGCTATGCTCATGCGGTTCACAACCTAGTCCGCAGGCTTCGATCCGACAACAGTCCCTCCGTCTCAATGGTAGATTCGGCAGCTTCATCGCACGAAAAGGCGAACCCGCGCTCTGCACTCCCTTTATCGACAGCCCGTCCCCTTCGGAAGTTGAGTTGCCTGAATTGTGCGATAATCGCGCGCAATAAGCATCCTAGGTTTGCAGGTGGCAAAGGAGGTTTACGATGCCCTCCAAGATCACTGGCGATGTCGTCGATGCGCTACAGCACTGCCGGTTGAAGGCATACTATCAACTGCGTGGTGAGCAGGGGACCCAATCCGGGTACGAGAAGCTCCTGATCGAACAGCGAGTCAATCAGGAACCTAGGATAATAGAAAAGATCCAACGCGAATACGGCGAAGCCGAGATAGCGACTAACCTTAAATTGTCGGCGGCGAGTCTTAGCAAGAGAGCGTCGCTTATTCTTGGAGGTCTTCTGGAGGACGATCGCTATGCTGTCCACTTTGATGCCCTTCGCAAGATCGATGGACCTTCGGCACTCGGAGCCTATCGGTATGAGCCGGTGTTGTTCTGCGCGGCGCCGCGGGTTCGCGCTCTCGATCGCCAGCAACTCGCCACGCGCGCAGTTCTTCTCGCCAAAATTCAGAAGACGCTTCCTAATGGCGGAACCGTTTATCTCGGGCAAAACAGCGCGAGGACGAGCATTCGGTTCGGATCGAGCCTGACGAGGGCGGAAAATATCCTCAAAGAGGCCGAGCGCTTGCAGCGCGCCGAAGCCCCACCGAAGCTGCTGCTGAATGACCATTGCCGTATCTGCTTGTTCCGCGATCGTTGCCGTGACCAAGCCATCCGGGAGGACAATCTAAGCCTTCTGCGCGGAATCGGCGAAAACGCGATCAAACGATACGCCCGCAAGGACATTCTCACGCTAACCCAGCTCGCACATACCTTTCGGCCTCGGCGCTGTGGCAAACGCGCCGATATCCCACTTACCCGGCGAGACCATGCATTGCACGCGCTAGCCATTCGCGACCGAACAATCTATGTGCTGGGCGCACCCACAATTCCAGAAGCGAGAGTGCGCATCTATGTTGATATGGAAGGCGATCCTGAAGTTGGCTTCATTTATTTGATCGGGCTCGTTGTTTGCGAAGGCGAGCGCGTCGAGCACTACTCGTTCTGGGCGGATGATGAGAAAGGGGAAGCCGACATGTTCACGCGGTTTCTCGACACTGTTGCGCAGTATGACGCACCGCGCCTTTATTCCTACGGCAATTACGAGCGAACCGCTATCGCGCGCATGCGACGTCAAGCCCGGCGTAAGAAGCCCGTTGATGCTATTTTAGCTGCGCTTACGAATGTACTCACAATCATCTACCCGCACTTCTATTTTCCGACTTACTCGAACGGCCTCAAGGAAACAGCGGGATGCCTCGGCTGCCGCTGGACCGAGCCGGACGCTTCGGGCACCGAGAGCGTCGTCTGGCGCAAGAACTGGGAAAAGACCGGGGATGCTTCATGGAAAGTCAAGCTGATCCAATACAATCTCGAAGACTGCGAGGCGCTGTGAGCGTCATGCGGAGACCACGCGCTGAGGGTTGATCTGGTCGGCTAGGAAGATCTCGCGGAATGGTTTGTCGCGAGGTCACAATGTCAAAGGATAGTCGTAAGGATAGCGATAAGGATAGGCATATGCCTATCCTCGAACACGGCGCCGACACGCTGCAGCGTGTCGAGATCATCACCGGGACGGGCCGACGTCGGCGCTGGTCGACCGATGCGAAGGCGGCGATTGTTGCGGAGAGTTTTGCGCCGGGTGCAAGCGTGTCCGCAGTGGCGCGGCGACACGACATCAGTCCAAGCCTGTTGTTTCTCTGGCGTCGCCAGGCTACGCGGGCGCAGGTCGCGGAGCGCGGGGACAGAGGCATGCCACCTGGCTTTGTGCCGGTCGCGATCACCGGCTGTGGGCGCCCGAGTGAGGAGCAGGCGGCGATCGAGATCGAGGTCGGCGCGATTCGCATCCGTGTCAGGGGGACAGTCGACCGGGAGGCACTGTGCGAGGTGCTGGCGGCGGTCGGGACGGTTGGTCGATGATCGGGCTTCGAGCTGGGTTGTCGATCTGGATTGCGACGCAGCCGGTCGATTTCCGCCGCGGCATGGACTCGCTGGCGATGCTGGTGAGCGAGGCCTTTGGAGCCGATCCGTTCGACGGCGGACTTTATGTCTTCCGCTCCAAGCGCCGAGATCGCGTGAAGATCCTGACTTGGGATGGAAGCGGCCTTGTCCTTTACTACAAAAGAATCGAGGGGCAGTTCACCTGGCCGCCGATCAAGGAAGGCGTCATGTCGCTATCTCATGCTCAGCTCTCGGTGCTGCTCGATGGCTCGGACTGGAAGCGTGTGCCGATGCGAGTTGTGGATCAGCCGATGCGAGCTGGTTGATCATTATCAAGAGTCGTTCGTCACTCATGCGGAGTTGTTGTAGAATCGCTCTGCATGAGTGATTTGCCTTCCGATCCAGCATTGCTCCGACAAGCCGTGATGACGCTATCGTCACGGCTTGCGGCGTTGTCGGAGGAATGCAGCACGCTGGCGACCGAGCGTGATGCAGCGATCGCCCAACGCGACGCTGCGATCCAGGAGAACGACAAGCTCCTGATGATCCTGTCCCAGTACAAGCGCACGATCTTCGGTCCGCGCTCCGAGACACTGGATATCGGACAGCTGTCTCTCTTCACCATCAGGGCACAGGCGGTTCGTGCCGCCGCCAACGACGACGTGACCGGAGGCAGGCTGCCTGACGGAGCGGAGGGCCGTGGAAAGCGACCGGCGCGACGCAACCGGGGGAAGCTTCCGGAGCATTTGCCGCGCATCGATGTCGTGATCGATATCGAGAGCCACATCTGCCCTTGCTGCGGCGAGCAGCTGCACAAGATCGGGGAGACCGTCAAGGAAGCCTTCGACGTCATTCCGATGCAGTACCGGGTCAAGCGCATCATGCGTCCACGGTACGGCTGCCGGGGATGCCGCCAGGGTGTTCTGCAGGCACCCGCGCCGGCCCAGGCGATCGACGGTGGAATGGTGACGGAAGCCTTGCTGGCCCACGTCGCGGTGATGAAATACGGCTACCAGCTGCCGCTGTATCGCCAGGAACAGATGTTTGCCGCCCAAGGCATCACGCTCGACCGGCAAACGCTGGCCTCGTGGATGGGCCGCGTCGCCTGGTGGCTGAAGCCGCTTCACGCGCTGTTGCGCCGCGCAGTGATGTCCTACCCGCGGCTGTTTGCCGACGAGACGCCGCTGCCAGTTCTCGATCCCGGCCGTGGCAGAACCAAAGTCTGCCAGTTCTGGGCGATCGCCACCGACGACCGCCCGTGGGGCGGCCCGGCGCCGCCGGCAGTAGTCTACGTGTTCGCCGAGGATCGCAAGGCAATCCGCGCCAGGCAGCTGTTTGGAGACTACGACGGCATCCTGCAGGTCGACGGCTACGCCGGGTACAAGGGGCTGATTAAAAACGGCGGCCGTCTGGTACAACTGGCGTTCTGCTTCGCGCATGCGCGGCGGAAGTTCTGGGACGTCCACATCGCGACGAAATCGCCGATTGCCGCGGAAGCGCTGCAGCGGATCGCGATGTTCTACGCCATTGAGGATCGCATTCGCGGTTTGCCGGCGACGCAGCGAGCTGCGGTGCGACAATCCGACACCAGACCGCTGATCGAGGACTTCAAGCCCTGGCTCGAGGCGCGACTGCTGGAAGTCTCGAAGAAATCCGGCCTTGGCAAGGCGATCCGCTACACCCTCAACCATTGGGATGGCCTGACGCGATTCATCGATGATGGGCGCATCGAGATCGACAGCAATACGGTCGAACGCAGCATCAAGCCGATCGGGCTGGGAAAGAAAAACTATCTGTTCGCAGGCAGTGAGGGCGGCGCCGAAACCTGGGCCACTCTCGCATCACTCATCAACTCCGCAAAGCTTCACGACATCGACCCACGGCACTATTTTACTGATGTTCTCGAGCGCATCGTCTCCGGACGTACCAAGATCAATCAGCTGAACACGCTGCTGCCGTGGAATTGGAAAGCCGAGCGCGATGGTTCGGAGCCAAAGCTCGCCGCTTGATCAGTTCGACGGCACGGCGTCGGGAACTTCCTGCGCATCGCTGGCGTCGTCGTAGATCTCTTCGCGGATCACGCGCAGCGTTACCTCGTGCAGATACACTTGCAGCGCACCCTCCAGCTCGGTGAACTCGGGCAGCAGGACTCGATCAACGAAGCCCCGTGACGCACGGACCATCACCGTGTTACGTCGCTGTCGGCGATAACGAAACGGCCGCAGCCCATATCGGCGGCAAAGCGCCAGAAACAGGTGCCGAGACCACTGGTCGGGAAGTGAGAATTGCTGTTCGATCGGTGGATCGTGGCGAGCAAGTTCCTCGACCCGGGCCCGCACCCGCTGCAGCGCGGCTTCCGCTGCAAGGCGCTCACCAGCAGTTCCGGCCCCCACGAACAACGCCTCGATCTTCCGAAGCTTCTCGCGCAGCTGCGACTCGCTGGTCATTCTGATCCCCGTTGCCCGCTCCGAACCGGGATCAACCCATCACCGCGCGCCGGCGGCGTCAATCATCCCGACCGCGCTATCCAGAGCATTCCGCGCAAGTCAAGCCCAGGCACCCGTGATCCTCTCGTGACGCTCACGCTTCTTCAACGTAGTCGACCTCGTCAATCGCCTCGAGACCGAGACCCGCAACGGACGGCAAGGACGGCTCGCCGAGCATCTGACCCGGATGGACTTCATCGTGCTGGATGAACTCGGCTATTTGCCCTTCGCCCAGTCCGGTGGCCAGCTTCTCTTCCACCTCGTCAGCCGGCTCTATGAGCGCGCCTCTGTCATCGTGACCACCAATCTCGCCTTCGGCGAATGGCCGAGCGTGTTCGGCGACGCCAAAATGACCACCGCGCTGCTCGACCGGTTGACCCATCACTGCGACATTGTCGAGACCGGCAACGATAGCTGGCGGTTCAAGAGCCGAGACGACGATCACGCCACCCGCGCTCGTCTCGCCTCCGCTATCCCGGCCAGCTCCGACGAGACGAGCGCTACCAGCAAAGCCCGCCGCGCAAAGGGGTCAAAATTGGACGCCGATGAGGGGCGCATTGCCTCATCGAAAATGTTACCGAACAATTCCGCTGATGACTGGGGCGGCGTTACCGAATCAGGTCGGTGGCGCCAATGGCGAGCGGGATCAGCATGGGCGCAAGGCGCGAGGTGTTGGCCGTGGTGGCGAGGCGCTACCGTGCGGCTGGACGAGTTGAGAAGGGACGGATCCTTGACGAGTTGACAGCGACGACGGGTTGGCACCGCAAGCACGCGGTGCGAGCACTGTCGGTTGCCGGAAGGGACAGGCCCAGGCCACCACTGGACGAAGGGGCAACGAGCCCAACCGAACCAGCGACAAGTCGGCGACGCAAATACGCCAGCGTGCGCGACGCGCTGATCGCGCTGTGGGAAGCCTCCGATCGCGTCTGCGGTAAGCGCCTCGTATCGATGATCCCAGTGCTGTTGCCCGCACTCGAGCGGCATGGCCGGCTGAAGCCAACGAGCGCAGAGCGTGCGCTGCTGACAACTCTGAGCGCGGCGACGATCGATCGGATGTTGATCGACGTTAAAATTGCGGCTGCTGGGGGGCGCCGGCGGCGAGTCGGATTCTACTCGGCGATTCGACGCGAGGTGCCGATCCGCACTTTCAATGACTGGGCAAACCCGCCGCCAGGCTTTTGCGAGATCGACATGGTCGCGCACGGTGGGACCAGCGTCGCCGGCTCGTTTATCCAGACTTTGACCATGGTGGACATCGCAACAGGATGGACGGAATGCCTGCCCCTGGTGACACGCGATGGCAGCCTCGTCGTGGAAGCGATGAAGCGAGCGCAGGGCCTGTTCCCGTGGGTGATCTGTGGCGCCGACTTCGATAACGACAGCGCGTTCATGAACGACGTCGTCGTTCCATGGTGCCGAGCACAGAAGATCGAGGTAACGCGGTCACGTGCCTACAAAAAGAACGATCAGGCTTTCGTGGAGCAGAAGAACGGTGCGGTGGTCCGGCGGCTCGTCGGATACGGGCGCTTCGACGGGGTCGAGACGGCCCGCGTGATGGCACGTCTCTACGCGGCGGCGCGCCTGCTGGTGAACTTCTTCCAGCCGTCATTCAAGCTCAAAGAGAAGCGCCGCGAGGGTGCCAAGATCATCAAACGCTATCATCCGCCTGCCACACCATACGAACGTGCACTGGGGCACCCGAAACTCCCATCAGCGGTCAAGCGCCGTCTGCGCCACACGTATCGGACTCTCGATCCCATACAATTGCTTGCCACGATCCGCACGGCGCAGGAAGAGCTCGGCGAACGGATCGGCAAGCGCGGTCTTGCGAAGGTTCCCACCGTATCGCCGGCTGATCCGCTCTCGTTTGCCCGATCGCTCGGCACGGCGGCAAAAACCGCCGAAGTGCGGGCCACGCACCGCCGGCCGAAACAGCGATACAAAACGCGTATTCGCATGCCCTCGAAGCTCGATCCCCATCTCGCGATCATCGAGAACTGGCTCGCCGTCGAGCCACAGCTCACTGCACTGGCCATCGTGGGCAGGCTCGCCACGATCGATCCCTCGATGTTCAGCGACAAGCAGCATTCGATCGTTCAGCGCCTGCTTCGGTCCCTCCGGCGGAAGGTGGCGGAGACAGCCATCGTATCCATGCCCGTGGATGAAATACGGCCCGAGGCTGTGGACGGCGCTGCGTGTGATGAGCACTCCGCCCCGCCCACAGCCTCTCCACCGAGCTGGCCGCGGCTCGAGACCGGTCTGGGGCAGTTCGTAGACCTTCATCCCGGGTAACATTACTTCCTGAGGCAATACGAGGGGTCAAATTTGAACGCCGATTGACACGTTGCCTGCTCGCGCCTGTTGCGCGGCGTACTCCTCGATTCAAGCGCCCGAATTGAAGAAGGGGTCGGTTGGATCCATCCTGCTCTCCTTGCGATGGTACAGGGCTTGCGCAATCCGCACGCCTTACAAGGCCGCAAGCGGCAGCCGTTCAGCGGTCGTTGGATTCTGGAGAATACGGGATCCAGCTTTCGAAAAGCTGACAAGAATTAAGAATTCGCAGCCGGCAATGTCGATCGCTTTGCTTTTCTTCTAAAGGAGGCAACAAGAATCTGGCGCGCTACGATGGCCGCCCCTGCCCGAATGCGAGTTGCTGTGGACGAGCCGCCCGAGCGCAACGAGGCTCGGGTCAAAGGGTTTGAAAACCCTCCACTTCCCGAGCGTTCGTCTAATTTTTATCTTGAAGGTTCGCTGGACAGCCAATCTATCGCGCCCCCGAAGAACGCTTTCAGCGACCATTTCGCGGCTTCGCTGTCAGTCAATTGATGAGAATGAGGCTCGCGGCCTGCGGGATTGGCCCCGATGCTGGAGGATTTGTATTCGGCATAGTAGGCCGTCCTGAACGTATCCGTCTTGCCGGGGGCCCATTCGCGCCAGCCTTCCGCAATGACCGGCGCATCGATCTTCGTCGACAGGAAGATCACTGTGGCATAGGGGCGCCAAGCGCGGCCAAGCGCAACATAGCGCGCACCAGGCTCGGCAGTCAGCCTGCACTGATCGAACACAAAGGCACTGTCCTCGCCCGGTGCTCCTTTGCTCTGCGCCGTATACAAAACCGCTTGATTTGCGATGCCGTGCAACTCACAGCGCCTGAAATAGGCCTTCGCATTGCCAAAAACGAAGTCGACATGCCCCTCGATGTAGCAATCAGAGAAGTACTGCCGCGACATTCGACCGTTAGGGCCCTTACCGGCGAACAATGTATCCTGGGCGCCAAGCAGGCGAACATGGATGATTGCGTCCCGGTCGCCGGTCACCGATAGCGCCACGGCCTGCGAAGCTGGATTGTCCCCCTTGAGGGAATAGTCGTTTTGGACCGTCAGATTGTCGAGCCGGAAGTCATCGCCCGAGGCGTTGAGCGTCGCAGAACGGGCTGTCCCTCCCACGTTGATTGCGCCATCGCCGTACACGATGATCGTATCATCCGGCTTTTTGCCGGTACCTTTGAGATGAACACCAGGTTTGAGGACTTTGACCTTTTCGCGATAGATGCCAGGCGCGATCTGGATATCCCCGCCTTGCGGTGGCAGTGCGTCAATGGCTGCCTGCACGGAGTGATAGGCCGTCTCTCCGGCGTGCGACACAAAAAGCAACTGAGTATCGGCTGCCGAGACAGAGCAACATTCCGCGAGAGCCGCAGCGGATAGCGCGATCATTCGCATATGACCTTCTCCATCCGATCCGCTGCGCGCTCGATGATCGATACAAACTGCCGCAGCGCAACAGCAGCCGAACCTTGCCAACGCAGCGAGTATGCCGCCGGGAACTTGCGCGCGATTTCCAGAGCGGCTGACCGCGACAAGTCTTCTCGGAAAGCTTGGCAGGGACGTGAGCGCCATGAAACGACCCGGGGCGCAACGCCACTCAATCTCAACCGCATTGACACGAAACCTGACCCGCCGGACACGAAGTTGTTGTGGTTACGCATTAACTAGCCCGATCTATTCACGAGAGCACGGTCGTTCTTGACGTCTGACGGGGGCTGGCGGCTGGCGTGGGTGACCGTCCGGCCTTTTGTCACCGGGTTCTACATCAAGCTGTTTTGTACGCGTTGGAGGAGTGGGGCGGGTGAGCGGGCGCAGGCCCGGTCGGTTACGGGCCGAGCGGGAGCAGCGCGCCGGGCAAGCTGCGGAAGAGGTCGGCTTCGGGGCATGCCGCGGCGAACGCAAGGCGAATGCGGCTCGCGGTTTCGACGACCCGGGCTGCGATTTTCAAGAGACGAAGACGCAGCGTCGCGAACTCGGCAGTGGCCAATTCCCGGACTTTGGGAATGGCGCCGCGCACGGTCAGCATCAACCAATAAGCGGCGGTGTGGAGAACGAGACGGACCTGGTTGGCGAGCGCCGAACGGCAACTGGTGCGATCGGAGGCGAGCTGCGTCTTATGCAGCTTGATCAGATTCTCGGCTTGGCCGCGCGCGCAATACAGGCTGTCGTAGATCCACTCGGCCGAGCCGACATCGAGGCTGGTGACGACGAAGCGGATGTCGAGGCCGAGCATCGTCGCCTCAATACGGGCGACGGTGCGCCGTTCGCGATCCCAGGACTTTGCCTTGTGGCGCGTCTCGGTATAGCCGCGCAGAACAGCTAGGTTCTCGATGGCGCGTCGGGTGCGGATATCGTCGGCGACCTCGTCGACTTTTCTGGCGAGCGGCTTGGTGCCGGACAGACCGAAGATGTAGTCGATGCCGTTGGTCTCGCACCACGCCATTGCCTCCGGCCGGGCATAGTGCCCGTCGCCACGGAACGTAATTCGCGTGTTGTGCCACCGCGTCCGGATATGCCGTATCAGGCGGCGCAGATGGGCACGCACCTCGACCCCGCCCGGCGTCTTGCCGGGCCGCAGCACGACCGCCACGGGCCGGCTCTTCTCCGTGTCGTAGACGTGGATCGGCAGGAAGCAGCGTTCGTCATAATGAGCGTTGAACAGCGAGAGCTGCTGATGGCCGTGGACGACATCGCAGGTATCATCGATGTCGAGCGTGACGGATGCCGGCTCGCGCGGGTAGCTATCCATCCATGCGTCGACCAAAGTGTAGGTCAGTCGGATCACGTCGCGCAGGCGCGGAGCATTCTCCAGCCGCGACAGCGTCGGTTGGGAACACAGATCGCGACCCGTGTCCGGCAGCCGTCCGCAGGCCAGCTTGAATGCGGGATCGGACCGCAGATGATCGAGGTCGTCGGCGTCCTCGTAGCCGCAGCAGATCGCGAACATGCGCGCGCGGAACATATCGACAAGGCTGTGCACGACCCGCGTCGGATCGCGCCGATCCGGGAACACCCGGGCCAAATTGTCGGCCAAGCCGAGACGCCGCTCGGCCATCGCCAGAAGCATCACGCCCCCGTTCGAGGTCAGCCGACCGCCATCGAAGGCAGCTGTGACTTTCTTGGCGTGAACGGCTGGAAACGAGAAGGGCAGAATCGTATCATCGGTCATGGCGGGCCTGGCGTTCGCGGTTGAGGTGATGGGGTTGGCTTTGCAACCGAATCCTACGCCGCATCAGCGCTTTACACCACGCTCGCCAGCCTCTCAGGCGCCCTCTCGCGAATAAGACGGGCTAGTTCCGGAAGGCCTTTGCGCATTGCTCCCACCCGCCCGGCCCCCTCTCTCCAGCCCGGCCGGGCAGCGGCGGCGACACTGCAGAATGATCGGCGGTTACATTGGCGTTTTCCAGCCGCCAAGTCGCAGACTCGGCAAACCGAACATCCTCCAGCGTCACGTCAAGTGCATGCTTGCCGTCTACACCGCGCATCAGCAGCGTACCGTTGTCGCCGCGCACATGGCGCAGAGCGATCCGGCGATAGACTGGAATGCTGAAGCCTTGTGCGTGTGGATTGTACTTTGTATCGAAGGCGATCGGCCATCGGTTGCCGCGCAGACACACGTTCTCATATGTCACTCGCTCCACCAAGCCGCCTCGACTGACATCGCTCTTGATGCGCAGGCCGAATGTCGTGCCATCCAGCGTCAGGTCTCGCACCAATATGTCGCTGGCGCCGGAGTTCACTTCGCTGCCGATCGACATTCCATGTCCCCAGCCGAAGTAATTGTCGACGATGGAGATATGACGGCTTGGGCCATTGTCGCCGGCTTTGATGGCCACGTTATCGTCTCCAGTGCGGATAAAGCTGCGGGTGATGGTCACATCCTGGCTGGCGCCAGGGTCGATGCCGTCGGTGTTGCGGGCCTCGGCCGGCGCATCGATCGTGAGCCCCCAAAAGGTGGCACCTTCGACCCTGTTCATCACGACGTGGAAATTGGGCGCATTGCGTAGCGTGACACCATAGAACGTGATGTCCTGCGCCTGATCGATCTGGATCAAACGCGGGGCGTTCTGATTGCCGCTCTCAGTCTGGGCGCGGCGGGCCAACTGCCACCAAGTTTCGGTGCTGCCGGCCATGGCTGCTCCACCCTGGCCATCGATGGTGCCGTCGCCATAGATGCCGCCGCCACGCGTCTTGGAAAAGCTGATGAACGGACGGCAACCATCGCCCTTGCCTGCGATCCGTCCACAATGGCGCCGGCCTTTGTCATAGAGAGCTGGTTCGGCCATGGCGACAAGCGTGGCGCCACGTCCGATCCATAAGGTGACGCCTGATTTCATCCCGAGCGGGCCCGAGAAGTACTGGCCGCGGCCCAGATAGACCGCCGCGCCGGCGGGGCAATGGTCGATGGCGTCTTGCAACCTGGCCGTATCGTTTGTGCCAGACGGCACCGGGCGGTCGCAGACCGTGTGAGGTGCAACAGGTTCGGCAACAATGCGGCGGTCCTGCGCCTTGGCCATAGGGCAGAAAACCATGAAAGCAACGAAGGACAATAAGGCCCAGTCGCGGAAACGCTTTGTCATCGACTACCTCGAGCTTTGCCGCCCGCATCCTTGCAGCATGCTTTGTGTGAAGCTGAGCGCTGGCTGGATCGGCCGTAGCGCGGCTCACTGGCCTGGGCAAGATGACATTTATAAGACGCAGAGGAGGCGTGAACCTTGCAACCCGGCGACAGCGCCTTGCTTGTGAGCGAACAAAGATGAGCCGGTCAAAACGGCTGATCCCAACACTTGTCACGCGCGTGAGCGTTCGCGGCTTGGCTTCTCGCCACTTGCACTTGTGCGCGAATTCTTGCGCTCTACACCGCTCAGCCATTGCACCAAGCCAAGCCCCTGTTGCGAAGACCCGGTTGGCAGCCTACTTCCAGCTGTCGCTCGGTCGGACGCTGCCCCCAGCATCCGCTCGGAGGTTAGCGGGATCCGAGACAGGCTCCAATTGACGTGGTCGCACGTTACGCTCTCCGACCTCCTGCGCACGTGCGCTGAAGTGTCCCAGAGCAGATCGATGAGCCGTCTTCACGCTTCAGCGCTTGCTCGAGCTCTGTCAATTCTGCTTGGTACCTGGCCACATCCGATCGCGCGCGAAGGAGCTTGACTTTGGGCTCGTCTCGTCGCCTCGATTCCTCTTCAAGCCGCCAATTATCCTCGATCGGCTCAATGGTCATTTACGTACGGTCTCCGTTCTGCAGATGACTACAATCCTCAAAGCCTTGGACTGTTGATCTCCGGCAGAAGGTGGACCTTTGCCAGAACGACTTGAGGAACTGTTCACAGCAAGTTGTTCGAATTGTGCGAAGCACGTTTAGGATCGCCATTCGTCGATACCGCACAGAGTCAATCTTATCCTCGGCGCAGGACCGAAGCCCCACCGGAAGATAGAGAGCTTGCCAGGCGAGGCTGCGTCTCCGATGCAGCTCGCTGACCACTTGAAATGAACGAGCAAGCTTCATCTGACTTACAGATCAGGTGCCGCGAGATCGCAATAGTCGCCGCAGCGGATGCTCGGCACATCGAGCAACCGACGTGCCAGTGACGCCGACGGCCGTTTTGACGAATCGCGGCACCTCTCGGCGCGCTGTCTGGATACCGACGTCTGACTGTCGGGCTTCGGACAACCGACGTCTTCGATCACTGGGCTGAAATGGCTCATACCACAAGTGGTCTGGGCGGACTGACCAAGCACACACCATCGAGTGCGCAGATCTCGAATCAATGCTCTTCCACCTCGGCGCAGCTTTGCAAATGAGAGCTGAGGGAATATCGTGGCGCTCGATCAGCTGTCATCGTGGGACAGCCTCTGTGCGGCTCAACTGAAACGGCGCCGGCAGGCGGCTTGCCGTCGGCGAAGTCAGCTGCCGCCTTGGCGTGCAGCTTGGCCGAATCGAACAGCGACAGCTGTGTATGCTCCGGCCCGATCAGCAGGCCGATCTCGGTGCAGCCGAGGATGACCGCATCGGCGCCTCTTGCGCGACCGCGCGCGATGATTTCAATAAAGGCCTGACGTGACTGATCCGAAATGACACCGCAGCAAAGCTCATTGAAAATAACATTGTGGATCCGGCTTCGATCCTTCTCGTCGGGCACGATCGGCGAAAGATCGAACCGCTCACGCAGTCGGTCACAATAGAACGGCTGCTCCATTGTGTAGAGCGTGGCCAGCAACAGCGGCCGCTTGATGCTCGCTGTGACGAGAGCTGCTCCGGTCACATCGATGATGTGGATGAGCGGCACGCCTAGGTTCTCCGCGACCGTGTCGGCAATCAGATGCATCGTATTGGTGCAGATGAGGATGCATCCAGCACCACCATCCACCAGCTGTCGAGCGATCTTCGCCAAACGTTTGGCGGCTTGTTCCCAGTCTCCCGCTCTCTGCAGGGCGTTGATATCCTCAAAATTCACCGAACGCAGCAAGATGTCGGCGGATGCCAGGCCGCCGCGTCGCCGGCGCACGATTTCGTTGATTTCCTTGTAGTAAATGGCTGTGCTCTCCCAACTCATCCCCCCGATGAGTCCGATCGTCTGCTCCACTTTGGTGTTCTCCACTTCAACCGAACGCCACATGAGCTTAACGTGCCGTATGCAGCAAATCTCGGCATTGTTTCGCTCGATATCGCTGGTAAGCGCAAATCAAACTCCTTATTTCTCCAACGCAAAAACTATTTGCGCCCGCCCCCGAAGCCGGCTGAAAGGACATGCCTCTTGGACGATCGCGATCGAAAGATTTTGGACCGCTTGCAAGCGGATGCATCGATTCCGGTCACAGAGCTTGCCAAATCGACCAATCTATCGGTGTCCGCCTGCTGGCGTCGCATCAAGAGCATGGAAGACAGCGGCTTGATCAGTCGGCGCGTCGCACTGGTGGATCGCCGCAAGGCCAATCTGCCCATGACGGTGTTCGTGGGTGTACGCACCTCACATCATTCGATCGGCTGGGTAGAGGACTTCCGCCGCACTATCGCCGACATTCCAGAGATCGTTGAAGCCTATCGCCTAACGGGCGAGATCGACTATTTGCTGCGCCTCGTCGTGCCGAGCGTAGATGTTTACGATGAGGTTTATAAACAGCTGATCACCCGGCTCGACTTCGCTGACGTCAGCTCATTCATCAGTATGGAGGATCTGAAGTTCACCACTGCTGTACCATTGAGCTATGTTTAGGGTGCCGCGCAACGGCCCACCCTTGGCAGTGAAATCGATTCAGAAAATCCATTCATTGCGATACCGCAGCTATGCCCACGTGGCCATCTGGATCAACTCTTAAAGGACATTCCCCATACGCGCTGACGGCTCCTATAGTGTCAATCGCCGCCTTACTGATCCGATCGCGCCCGACTAGCCCGTCTTATTCGTCAGAGGGCGCCTGAGAGGCTGGCGAGCGTGGTGTAAAGCGCTGATGCGGCGTAGGAGCTCACTTCGAGCAGGGCAACATCTTGATGCGGCAAGACAAACCACGAGCTGCTCTGCAATCCTATCTGGCCGCGGCCGAGATCAATTCCAAAAGCCCCGATCTGCAAAGCAATCTCTTCAGCGCTGCAGGCCTTGGGATTGCGGTCATTTTTGCTCCTATCGACAGAAGCGATCCGATCGCTGTCATGATGATCGTAAATGTGCTTCGAATTTGCACCCTGCTCTCCATCTCCTTCACGGACGAGATCGATTCTGTTTTGAGCTATGCTTCAATCGCTGTCCTGAGCTTGGTCCAGCCCGTCTACTTGTCCGCGGAAGTCTCTTTCTTCCGCCGTATCACATCCGAAGACAGCATGATCTCGGTGCGTCGCAACATCGCCAACATCGACTGGCTCACATATCTGCTCGGAATGTTTGCAGGTGCCATGCTCGTCGACCAGCTGCACTTGCCCGGCGTTTTGGCTCTCAACTTATCGGCGGTCATGCTTTCCTTGATGGTGCTCTTTGGCATCAAGCAGCGTTCCAATAGACTTCCGTCAGTCCTTGAATCGCCGTCCTCGGGAACCATGTTGGATTTGGCGCCGCTCTATCCCGCGTTCTTTGCGGTCCTTCTTCTCAATCTGGGAGCGGGCCTCATCAACGTCTATCCTGCAATACGTGCCACAACTGCAGGAGTGCTTGATCGAGGCGTTCTATTGACGTTTGTCATGACGAATGGCGTTTTCGCCTTGCTGGGCGCGCTAGCTGTCAAGCCGATTTTCGACCGGTTGGGCGCCTTACCAACCATCGCCGGGGCCGCGGTGCTACTCGCGGCATGCCTGGCAATCATGTCACTCGATGCGGGCCTGCCTGTGGCGATCGCTTCCAGCAGCGCGATGCTTGGCTTCGGCCAAATATTTGCGGCTGCCGCTCACACGCACATGGTTTCGTTAGTGGCGCCGAATCGAGCCGGCCGCCTTTCCGGGCTGTTTCAATGTTGTACTTATAGCGGCGTCGCAGGCAATGGCATGTTTTTTCGTTTCTGGGTGATCAGCTCTCTTTCCGGCTGGTCGTGCTGATATGTGCAGCTAGCGCATTTCTCGCTTTCGTCGTCCCGACCTTCGCCATAGTCAGATCCAGGCATTCTCAAATTTCATGTCCTGTCGATCGATAGATCCACGATGCACACTACGCCACGCGATCAGCTGCGCCTTCTAGAACGACCCTTTGCAGATCCGGCATTTCCGGGGCAGGAGTTCTATTGCTGGCAATGCGCCGTGCTGGAGGGGGTGCTGTCCGCGTTCCCAAGTCGGGCCACCAATCTCGACCTTCACCGGATTGCTTGGCTGCGGCCACGAACCGAGCTCATCGAGAGGCTCGGCCCCGATCATCAGTCCGTGCCCGTTCTCATTTTCGAGAAGGGAAGCGTTGCACCGGGGAAATGCGGAATACGCGAAGGGGTTGGCCTATGTCGACGATCCTTTTACAATCCTGCATCTCTTAGCAGTGCACCACGGATTTCCGGCCCCTCATCCGTGAAGACTCTGCCTCGTGTGAGCCTGCTATGGAAGTCGACACGCGGCCATCAACGAACTCACGTGACGAGTGAGCCTGCGGGTACAGTTTCAATTGACTACCTGCTTCGCCTCTTGAGACACGTCGTGGAGCGGCGACAGTGGATAGTCCCGGCTGAGTATTTCTGCCAATACCCTCCGCCGAAACTCTTTAACAGCGACCATATTTCGCGCGTGCTCACTGACAAACATGTAGATTGAGCGATCGATCGGCACAAAGCCAAATGGAGCCACAAGCTCCCCCTTTTTAAGGTTGCTTCTGACCAGAACCTGCGACGATATTGCGGCTCCAAGTCCGCTTTTTGGCCGCCTTCACAGCTAGGGGAATGTATCGAACACGACGTCACGCGATCCCCGCAAACATATTGCAGCTGCGTTGGCCCATTCGTTCCAGGCGTCCAACCTGACGGACGCGTGCAGCAGAGGAATTGACAAGATGTCTTCTGGGCTTTTGATCGCCTCGAGTGCAGCCGGCGCTGCTTACAGGGCCAATCATTTCGTTGGATACGTGCACCTCATGGACGGGAAGCGGTTGCTTCAATATGCCGGATACGCGTTTAGATCGGCATCGGTCTCGAAGACAAAGTCAATGTCCGAATGTAGTTGGCGGAACGCACCAATCCGAGGTAAGAGGCTATGCGACAAGAATGTGGTTGAGCACCCCACCACCACTGATCTTCCCGCATCGCGCCTTCGCAGTTCGTAGCATCCTTTCTCGAGCATTGTGAACACGCTCGCACAGCTGTGCTTTAGCTGTTCGCCGTCGGACGTCAGCCGCACGCCCGAGCTGTGGCGAACGAACAGCCTCCTGCCGAACCAAATTTCAAGGATGCGCATCTGGTAACTTACCGCTCCGGTCGTCATGTTCAGCCGCTCAGCCGCCTTTGAGAAGCTTGGAAACTCGCTCACCGCCTCAAACAGATGAAGGCTTTTCAAGATCGGTAGTTTGTGCATCTGACTTGCTTCTTTCCCGCCCTCTAACTGCGTGGCTGTTATTGGGCCTGCAATGAGCCTGGATTCTCTTCAGCACCTACAACCGATATTGCTGACTGGCGGGACCGCCCAACCACTGAGACCTCGTTCGACCCTCGGCCCGCCAGGCAAACTTACCAACCTACTCTCCCTGCCCACCTTCCGATCAAACCTCGATCGAGGCACATAGGCGCTTCGGATCTCTTGGCCTGTGAGGCTCGCTTCGAGTGGAGAACTCCGCTCGGTGCAACATGAGATTGCTGCGTGATCTCTTAAGAATTTCACGGAGTTTGAGGTTGGAGTAGCAAGTCTTGGGCCAATCATGCTCTGCGAAAATTCGGCCAGACCGAAATGCGGGCGGTTAGCCAGACTGGATGGCGAGCCGCAATTGGCGACCTCGTGTTCGAAGACCTCTCGGGCGCGGCGCGAATTCCCAAGGGTCGTCAAAGTCCGGCGTACCATCCTGCCCGCCGATCGCGTCGTTCGGTGGTATCGCCTTGCGGCCGGCTGATGAGCTCCGCTGACCAACGTGGCGATGCCGAGACGACTGGTCTTTATCGGCTTTGATCACCCCGTCCGTCGAACTTACTCAAGACAAAGCCGCCTGGATGCATAGGTGTATTCGAGGGCTAGCTGACGCGCATATTCGATCAGATTGGCCGCAGCGCTATGTCCCCCATCGATGTTCTCGTAGTAGAAGTAAGGCTGGCCCAGCGCAGCGAGCCTCGCGGCGGCCTTGCGGCCGTGCGCTGGATGCACGCGACCATCCTTGGTGGAGGTGAGAATTAAAGGGGCGGGGTAAGTCTTGCCCGGCACCAGCTTTTGGTAGGGCGAGTAGGCCTCGATCCACGTGCGCTGCTCGGGAATGGTGGGGTCACCATACTCGGCGATCCAGGAGGCGCCCGCGCCCAGTTTGGTGAATCGAAGCATGTCAGAGAGCGGAACCTGGATGATCGCCGCGTTGAAGAGCTCGGGCCGTTGGGTGATTGCGGCGCCAACAAGCAGTCCGCCCTGGCTGCCGCCGATCACGCCTAGTCGTCGTGGACTGGTGATGTTCCGGCGGATCAGGTTTTCCCGCGCAGATTCGCAACGAGATAAGCATTGCCCTGTTCGAGCCAGAGCCGCCCCATTGGTCCCGCATAGAATGGAAGGAGCGGAATCTGGAACCCGCCATAACCATAGAGAAGCGTCAGGATCGCGCCGTCAAATCTTGCGTTCTTGGGCCGCACCAGAAAGTAGGGAATCCGCGTGCCATCGCGCGAGGTCGCTTCGAGCTGCTCCACGACATGCCGGGATCCATCGAAGGCCGCAGGTGCCGTCTTTAATGCCTCGAGTTGTTTGCTCGCGGCATCGAAGTACCAAAGCGATGTTGGCGTGAAATAGTCGGAGACCGTGAACATCACCTGCTGACACGCTAACATTCGCATTGTCCGGGACCGGGATCGGCGTGGCGGACCAAGCCCCTTGATCATACTTGTAGATGAACGCCTTGCTCTGAACGTTGTCAAGGATCGTCAGGATCATCAAGTTCCTCGTGCGACTGAGCCCGCTCAGTGCCTGCCGGAGCCCAGGCTGGAAGACAAGCGACGGTCTAGCGCGCAGCGGATCTTGCTTCCATTCGGCCAGGTCATACGAGATCATCGAACCGGTCGCGAAGCTGGTGTCGCCGGGCGGCGTCCATTCTTCGTCAAGCGTCACAAGCAGGCGGCCACTCACGACCCCAACGATAGCCGCCTTCCTGGGCAGATTGAGCGTGATAGGCCCATTGGCGCCGAAGAGCACATACTCGTGCTCGAAGGAGCTGATCACGCGGATGGCGCCGGCCGCATGGATATGGCCTTCACTGTCACGAAGTACGAAGGGCATCGTCTGAACATCGGTCGGTTGGCCCCGAAAAATCTCGCGCGCCTCAGCGAGCGGCTGAGCGCGTTTGAGCTCCTTCACCACGAAGGGGTAGCCGGCCTGCGTCAGGGTCCCTTCGCCCCAGTCTCGTGCAAGAAGGACTGTGTCACCATCGAGCCATCGGACACTCTGCTTACCCTGGGGAAGATCAAAGCCGGCCTCAACGAAGGCCTTGGCGTCTCGGTCGAACTCACGGATGAACGCGGCGTCCTTACCGCCATCGGAAAGCGTTAGCAGGCAGAGGCGTTCTTCCGGCGGAAGGCAGTTGCCACCTTTAAAGACCCAATTCTTGTTCTCGGCGACAGCCAGTTCGTCCACATCGAGGATGGTCTCCCATCGCGGGTCTTGGCTGCGATAGCTCTCAAGCGTGGTGCGCCGCCAGACGCCGCGCACCTGCGTGTCGTCTTGCCAGAAATTTTCCAGACCGCGCCGCCCCAACGAAACGTACGGAATCCGGTCACGCCGGCGCCGCCGGTGACCGTGTGTCGCCGCCGTTCGAACCGTAGACATAAGCTGATCCATCTTAACGGCCTGTCCGACAAGGTCGACGCGTTCCGCGCCTCCTATGCTGAATGGGGCGCCGTGATCATCCTGCTTCCTTGGCCTGCAGGATGGTGAGCGCCTCTTCGTAAAAGCGCCGATAGCGGGGATCTGACTGGAACACGCCAAGCGTCTTGTCGTTCTCGGCCCGTGCCCAAGCCAATGCGCGCGGCGCTTCGATCTCCTCGAGCCAAAGGAATGGGTCGTCAGCCGGCCCCGCAGCCGTCCGCTCTTGCAACAGCGCCGCGGAGGTGAAACAGGCAATCGAGCGCAACGCGGTGGAGAGCACTGACGTGTTCATGGGCTTGTCCCGGATGAGGTCGAACGGCCACGCTTGCAGGTCTCGCGTTAAGCGGAAGCAGCCAACAATGCGCATCCGATCTCGTCAGCGTGCATTGGGCGGCTTGTGCCAGCTGGCAGCTCGAACACTGCAAGCCGCGTGCCGGCCGAAAAGTCGTGCGTTTCAGCCGCTCCGGCCGCATGGCGATGTCAACTTGCCGACATTGGTTCAGAAGTTGACATCGACGAATTGCCGGGCGGATAGCCTCGCGTCTTCGGATAGACCAGCGGCTTCGATCGTTAGGGCCATGACCGGGACGTGGCGATGTACCCGCCGGTCGCCTAATGCTTACCTCCGAACATGGAGTGTGTACGCTCTGCTTCCCGCCGAGCGTTACGGGCCGATTTACCGACGGGCGTCATCACGACAAAGAACAGCGCGTTGATCAGCAGCCAGATCGCGATCAGGCTCAGGGCGGCGTGCATGGCGATCTCCGACATCGTTCATGGTAGCTGCAAGCTTTTGCCGAGTTGGACGAACTCCTTGCGAAACGCACAAACCGCGCGCCAACCATTCGGTTCCTCGACTGCTTGCCAAGCGTGGACCATTCGAGAGATTGCGCTTGCACGCTCTCGCTGAACGTGACGACGCACACGCCACAAGAGCCGGTCCATCAGTAGCGCGCAGCAGTCCTCCGCGGCCGGACCGGACGGCAGTCTGACGAGTGGAGAGAGATCACCGCACAGATCTGATTACCCGACCCGGAGATCTTCGGCTGACATCTTGCCCGAGCGATTGGCCTTCAGCTCGTAACTGACCCGAGCCCCCTCTTCTAACCCCGTATAGCCTGCCTTCTCGACTGCACGGATATGCACGAAGACATCCGGCCCTCCATCTTCCGGCCTGATGAAGCCATATCCCTTCGTCGGATTGAACCACTTCACAATACCCATTGCCACCGCACGATTCTCCAAATTGAAGGACAGTGATCTAACCAGGACTTTCGCAGTCATCAAGCTCCCCGGCAAGAGAGCAACGTCTCAGCTGTCGCCTGCGAGAGCAGCGCAGCAACTAAGGTGTCGGCTCGGAAACTCGCCACATCCTTCGAGGAAGTCCACTTCCACAATTAAGCGGTTAGACTGCACAAATTACGCCACAGACGCAGCTTCCGCGCGCGCGTCGGCTTGATGAGCAGGATTCCGGCCTGGTCCATGTACGCAACACTTGCTTACCAATGGGATTAGCCAGTTTCACCCACGCTCTTCAAAAGATTTACACGCGCTGAGCTTGTAAGCGATCGGCTCACGCGGCGACAACAACATCCTACGTTGAAAATCAACTCATTTATCCAAGCTGCGCGAATCGACGCGCGCCCACTCCACCAAACATGAATGCCGCCCATCGGGGCGTGCTCCGCCCATTCATCGCGCGTTGAGAGATTGTCGAGGTTCTATTGTCAGCTTGAGACCACTGTCAGGAAGTTGATACGACACACTCTTAGAAACTTCGCTGCAAAATATCGGCACGCGGTTCGGCCAGAGGCCGCGTGACAAGTTAAAGCTGCGCCGCGTCATGCTCTACGTCGATTAGACCCGCCTTTCCCGCGGCGACGCCGCGACCTTTGACGGTGACTATGGGGAGGAATAAGTGATTTTGCGCATCCATGACCGGTTGCGCGGTGACTTCGCTGGATGGGGGATCGATGGCTGATCGAGGCCGCTCGCTCTGATCGGCGACGGCCTTTTCGAGCGCGGAGAGGAATTGCCGCCCCTCTTCCGTGATTTCCCAGCCAAGAGTATCGCGAAAGACAAACCCGGCCGAGAAGATATTCAGGTCAGGTGCGCGTTCGGCCAGCCGCTTCATGCGATCGGTCCAGTCACGGCCGCTGTTCATCAGGATTTCAACGGCGTGCCTTATGTCGGCAACGGAGGCCCGCCCGGCAGATTGGCCGGCCAGCACTTTCAGGACGGTCAGCTGGAAGGACACTTCCACCTCTCCGGTGGGCCGGGTGTGCAGTTTCCGGTGCAATGGATCAAGCATAGGGGCGCAACGTCAATAACATAGCGCGGTTAACCTCAACTATATTGGCTAACCGCGAGCGCGACGGCCCAGATTTACCTCGCCGCGGGGCGTCAAGGTCAACGCGCGAGCTCGTTTGCCTCGAGACGTGAAAGGCCTCGGGCATCAGCGTAGCTGATATTGCTCTCCGGCCGCAGCGCCACGGGCCAGTATGGGCCTACCTGGCGGACCCAAGCTGTGCGCGCCCCTTCATCAGCCACAGCATCACTATCGATCGGCAGCACAGCCGACGGCATCGTTGCCTGCGCCGATCTTTGCGCGGTGTGCACCTTGACCTACGGGGTACGATGAGCGCCCGGTTCGGACCGTTCTTAGCCCACTGACAAAGGAGTATCTCGCCATGCCCACAACACACCTCGCCGGAAAAGCCTCAATTTCCTGCGGCGCGGGTCGAGCGGCGGTTTTACGAGACTGGACTAAGCTGTTAGTATAGCCTGCTACACATCGTGACGCTCAAAAGGAGAAAGTGGCAGGCAAAAGCGCCGCGCGCCCGCGACAGGCAAACCGAATGCACGCGCAATCGCGAAACGGAATATGCAGATGGCCGATTCCGAGAGCCGGATGGGGAGACGAACGTTGATGACGTCGCCACGGGGCTTCGCCTGCTCGATCCCGACTTCGAGAATCCAGGATATCGACATGGACGGCGTCGTTCGGATTGAACGGCCGGGCGTCGCCCCCAACATCAACCAGGCGTCCGCGCCATACCCGTGAGCCGCCCCGCCCAAACGGCAGGTTATCGTTCCCGCGCCATCGCGATGGATGCGAGCGTGATGGCGGCCAATGCCAGCCGCAATCACGGCAAAGCGCATCGACGTGCGACCGCACCACCTTTGGCAGCACCGTCGATCTACACAGTCAGCGCTCGTCCTCAACGAGGTTGCCGCGGTTCTCAGCCTCTGAACCGGGGATGGGTGAACATTCCAGCAAGTGGCGCCTAGAATGCGCAATTTGCGGCGCGATCACGCCGTACCAAAAGAGGTAGGTATGACATGTTGGAGGGTGTGGTAACCTTCTGAAGGTTGACGATCGGAACTGAGCAGCGAACAACTCAGGTGTTACAAATCCTCTTTTAGGCTAGGAGACGTCGAATGAACGCGAATACAACCGAAGACGAGAAACGCGAACGGCGGCCACGTCCAGAGCCCGGACTGACCGGCGCCGCCGCCGATGGCGTTGGAGAACCTGCAGCAGCGGCATCACGCATTCCATCAATTTTTCCGGAATGGCAAAAATCGATCGAATCGACAAGGCACCTGTACGCCGCGGCATTAAAGGATGGATTAAGTTTGGCTGCTTCCTCTCTGCACGAACAAGCAAGCTTTCTGAGAAATCTTGCCGACTCTAAAACTCCCTCAGAGCTACTGAAGTGCCATCTGGACTTCGCGGAGAAATTCTGGTCGAAGTCGTTCAGCGAAGGCTCGAAAATATTGGATCATCTCAAACCATCGCCATCGTCTGCGGTAAGGCAAGCAACCCACTAAGCTTGAGAAACAAGGCCCCGATCGCACTCTGCTTTATCCGCAGCCGGGCTGCACGTCGCCGACCGGCGACGTTATGGATACTGCATCTCGGCGCGTCCTGAGAAAACCTCCTTCCGCCACCTGGTCGATTTGGAGCTCAGGTGGCACATCGAACGCGAGTGTCACGCAGACGGGTCGGCCGCCAGCATTATGTGCGGGCACGATTGTTGCGGCTTCCATTACCACGCCATGTTATGAATCGCGGCCCGAGAACAATTCCGCCCTTCGCGTGTGCCGTCATGTGCAATGTTACGAGTGTGCCGCCTTCGACACTCGACGAAGGGCTTGCCCCTTGCAATTCACACTCGTACGGGCCGTGGAGAACGAGCTCTCCAGCTGCACAAGACAGGCGAACGCACAAAGCCCTCACTCGGAGATCGATGATATTCATTGAGCAGTCTTGCCGGGTTCTGTAGCGCCGATATTCTTCAGCATTAGGTCGCGCAAGAACGCCGGACCGGGAATTCGGATTTCCTTGCCGTCGCGCAGTCTGCCGATTGCCGCAAGCAGCTTGCGGATATCATAGGTCGAATTGAACACCTCTGGCACACCACGTTCGACGTTGAGGAGCGTGTAGACGGCCTCCATCGCCGTGCGCACTGAGTATTCGGTCGTGAAGACGCAATCGCTCTCCGCCGACTCAGCAAACTGGCCGATGAAGGCAAAATTGATAGCGCCTTTGGGCACGACATTTGGTCGATCACCCGCCTGCCGCGGCATGAAGAGAGAGGTGACGTAGGGCATCATCACCGGCACTGTCTTTGCGGCCATCGCGGCGAGTCCCGGTATGTCCTCGACCGGCACGCCGAGGTGATACAACCATTCCTGCGTGATTTCCTCGCCCGTGCAATCTTGCATCGGCTTGTTCACGTAGTCGCCAGGCTTGTCGACGAAAAGTGAGTAGACCCAGACGACGATCTGATTACTGGGCTGGTACTTGAAATGCGGTTGACGGTTTACAGTCCAACTGAGCAGCCAGTTCGAATCCTTCGCCGTGACGATCCCTCCCGTGACGACCTTGCCGCTGAACGGATCGCGTTTGGCGATCTTGCGGATATAGGCTGGAATGCGCGCATCTAGAGTCGTGATCGTCGCCGATTGCCATTTGGTTGCAGGAATATTGCCGCCGAAGACATCCGGGCGGCCGAACGCCGCGTCCTTGGCCGCAATACGCCGCCACAGATCCCAAGCAGGCGCCGGGCCTTCGTCGAGCCTGGAGGGCGTGTGATGGTCTGCCTGGTCCGAGTTTTCGGTGAGCGACCCGATCGTCATGAAGACAAGATCGTCGGCGCCAAGGCCGATGCCGCCGGCGACGCCGTCCTCCAGCCAGTGGATAGCCGTGGCCTGCTTGCATCCGGCCTTTATGTCGAAATCGACATCGGTGACTTCGACGTCGTAGCGGAAGTTGACGCCCTGCTCCAACAGCCATTTGCACAACGGTAGAACCAGCGATTCATACTGATTGTACCTGGTAAACTTCAGCGCGCTGAAATCCGGTAGGCCCCCGATATGATGGATGAACCTATGCAGATAAAGCTTCATCTCCAGGGCGGAATGCCACTCCGCAAAGGCGAACATCGTCCGCCAATAGAGCCAAAAATTGCTGCAGAAAAACTCTTTCCCGAACACTTCGTCGATACGCCTGTTCTCCATCTCCTCACGGGAGGCAAGAAAGACGGCGATCAATTCCTTCTCCGCCTTTTCGCTCAGAGTGAAAAGGCCGTCGGTGCGCGCGTCCTGTCCCTGGTTCACCGTCGCCCGTTGCAGCGAGTAGTTCGGATCATCCTTGTTCAACCAGTAGAATTCGTCGAGCACGCTGGCACCTTCAGTTTCCAGCGAAGGGATCGACCGGAACAAGTCCCATAGGCACTCGAAATGATCCTCCATCTCGCGGCCTCCCCGGACCACGAAGCCCCTTCCTAGGTCTTGGTTACCGTCGAGAGCCCCACCGGGTATCTTCAGCCGTTCGAGGATGGTGATCCGGTCGCCACGCATATGGCCATCGCGGATCAGGAAGGCCGCACCGGAAAGCGCCGCCAGGCCCGCACCGACGAACCACGCAGTCTTGTTGTCCACACCTTCGGGTTTGCGAGGGCGGGCAAAAGCTTCGTAATTTCCGCTACCGTAGTACATCGCAACATTCTATCCGACTAGATTGGACATTCAGTCAGGCTAATCAAAAGAGGTTCTCGGGCGCCAGGCATTTGCGTGGGACGCCGACCGTCAGACCTCCATCGATGACGACCTCCGAACCGGTAAGGTAGCTGGACTCGTCGCTGAGGAGGAACAAGACGACCTGCGATACTTCCTGCGGCTCGGCTGCCCGCCCGAGTGGAACGGGGAAAAGGGAGGACTCGAAGCTCTCGGTCATCGGGGTGGCAATGAAGCCGGGATGGATCGAGTTGATGCGGACTCCCGAGGCCGCGGCTTCCAGTGCAGCGGACTTGGTTATGCCCCGCACGCCGAACTTCGAAGCGACATAGGCGTGGAGTCCGGCACTGCCCCGCAGCCCCTCGACGGACGAGACGTTGACGATCGAACCTCCGCCCGCGCGCCGGATGGCCGGTAGGGCTGCCTGCATTCCGAGGAATACGCCGGTTAGATTGACGGCAAGGGTCTTGTTCCACTGATCGAGCGAGAACTGCTCAATAGGGGCTATGTTGGCGATCGCGGCGTTGTTGACCAGCCCGTGGAGCGCGCCGAAGCGACCCTCGGCGCTTGCGACCGCCTCGGCCCACTGCTTCGGCTGGGTAACGTCCTGAGGCACATAGATGGTCGAATTGCCAAGTTGAGCCGCGAGAGCCTCTCCTTCTGTATGAAGAATATCAGTGATCACGACCCTGGCCCCCTCAGCCACCAGCAGGCGCGCATTAGCTGCCCCCATTCCGCGAGCCCCGCCGGTCACCAGAATGACCTTGTCGTTCACACGTCCCATAGTCGTTGGCTCGTTCCGTTGATCAATGGCGGTGCAGCGTCTTCCAGGCGACGAAGAGGACGCGAGGGTCATCCGTTATGACGCGCGAAGTGTCGAGAATGTGCGGAATGCTCTGTGTGAATCGCGGGTGCCTTCTTATCGACACGTCAATGCTAAGCGGACCAACCATTGATGCGCTGTTGGCGACGGACAGAAGTTAGCGGCGACGTGACGCAGGTGCCTGCCCGTGTCCTGCACAGGCACTGTCCCTCGTCGATATCACGCGCCGCTAACCTCAAGTGGCCAGCCACGGCCTCAAGTTGCGATGGTGGCCATGTCCAGGGGAGGGCGCCCCTGGGCATATCGAGGGTCTGCATTCTTCGTGCCAAAAAATGGTCCACAGTTCGCATTGTTTTGTGTGGGTTTTGTTCTCTTTCCGACTTGCGAACGTCGTGATGTTTGCACCCAGCCCTATTTACAGCGGCTTCATGTCGATCGTGGCGCCCCCGCAAGCATCGGCAGCGCAGGCAGTTTTGCTGCCAGTTTCGACACGATGAAAGACCTGGATTAACCGTCATCGGCGCTGCGTGGCGCCGTTGCATCCCTGCACGTCTGATCTCGCTCAGCTGTGTCCGGTCGATGACATGCATGTGGGGAACTGCAATCGAGGCGCAAACAGCTGTTCGGGGACCGCGGGTTGAAAGCGCAGCGTTTTGTCTCTGTTCAGGCGGAATGCCGGTACGATGGCTTGGCACGCTGGTTGCTGACGCATGTATGGCTCGGCTGCTCATATGCTCGCGCAACCCCCATGAGACAGCAAAGCCTCTTCGAAGCGCAAACTAGCGCGGGTGGCCCCTCCAGCCGCCCGCGCGCTTTTCCGCAGGCCGCCCGTGGAGATTATGCCATGAAAAGGCTTTGGAGAACGCCATAGAGGCGCTGAGGAGATGGTCTGAAGGCTAACTCGCAACCGGCATCGTACTTGCCGCGCTGGCAAAGCTTGAAGCGAGTAGGCCAACACCGAGGCTGCGTCCAGAACGGAAGCTCTCTGCCATCACGCGGATGCGCGCGTCAAAGCTACGCCCAGCAATCTCGGTCGACGGTCCCGCTGTCAATTTCCGGAAATCAAGCGGGTCGAAGTGTTAGAAGAGCGCGAGATCACCGCTTATCACGAGGCGGCGCATGCGGTGATTTCGCGCACTCGACACCGCGCCGCTCCCGGCGCCCCTAGCGATCGATGATCCCGGCAAGGATGGCTTTGACGCGCACGGAGACGGCCATGTAATTTTGTGCGGCTTTGATGGACTTGAGCCTTCCCGGATCTTTCTGTGCGATGTTGGGATCAGATAGGAGGCGCTGCAGCCGGACGCGGCGCCATGCCTGCACACGGCGGAGGCGCGGCAGGATCGCAGGCCGTGCGAAAGCGTCGATCCGCTCAAACCTGGTCGCCACGGCCTGTTCCCTCCAGGTCGCATGACCTTGCCCCCAAGTTTTATCCAGTCCTGAGTTCGCCCCGGCTGTTGGATTTGCCCGGTTGGGCGGTGGCAGCGGCGGGAGCTGGCGCGGAGCCCTCGGCATAGCGCAGCGCCAGCTCCCGCCGCAGGTGGCAGGTGAAGGCGAACTCGGACGGCGTCTTCCATCCGAGCTGCGAGTGTGGTCGTGCCTCGTTGTAATCGACCCGCCAGCATCCGAGCGCGACACGGGCCTGGGCCAACGACATGAACAGCGTCTCGTTCAACAGTTCATCGCGCAGCCGGCCGTTGAAGCTTTCAATGAAGGCATTCTGCATGGGCTTGCCCGGCGCGATGTAGTGCCATGCCACGCGGCTCTGATCAGCCCATGTCAGGATGGCGTTGCCGGTGAGCTCGCTGCCGTTGTCGCTGACCACCATCTTCGGCTTGCCGCGCTCAATCATCAGCCGGTCCAGCTCCCGCGCCACCCGGGTGCCCGAGAGCGAGGTGTCGGCCACCAGCGCCAGGCACTCGCGGGTGCAGTCGTCGACCACGGTGAGGATACGGAAGCGGCGACCATCGGTGAGCTGATCCGATACGAAGTCGAGCGACCAGCGGTCGTTCGGCGCCATCGGCACCGTCATCGGCGCCCGGGTCCCGATCGCCCGCCTGCGGCCGCCACGGCGACGCACCGCAAGCTTCTCTTCCCGGTAGAGCCGGAACAGCTTCTTGTGGTTGATCACATAGCCCTCCCGCTTGAGCAGAACGTGGAGGCGCCGATGGCCAAAGCGGCGGCGCTCGTGGGCGATCGCCGATTTGGCACTCGTGCGTTCCGAACAAAGCACGCAGCGCTTCTACAGCATGTCCGCGCAAATCCGGAAGGAGCGCAAAGCCTACTACGACATCCTTGAGCGAACCCGACGTGGCACGCTCGACATCACCAATTGGCTCGACTGGTTTCTCGGTTGCCTGGGTCGGGCTTTCGACGGCGCTGAGACGATCATCGGTAGCGTCTTGCAGAAGGCAGCGTTCTGGGAAAGCATGCCACGAGCGGCCTCAGCGATCGCCAGCAACTGATGCTAAATCGGCTGCTCGACGGACTTCCAGGGAAAGCTCACTTCGTCGAAGTAGGAAAAATTGCCAAGCTCTCGCAACCTACCGCAACGCGCGACATTAATGACTTGATCAAGCGGCATTCAAAAGACGCCGCAGGCGGTCGCAGCACCAGTTACTCCCTTGGACTTAGCGATGCAGATCAAACTGATCAGCCTACTTAGCCGCGCCTGGGTCGCGGCCAATCACCACCCTCATCGCCGGCTTCGATCACGTCGAGCATTCTTCAAGATTGATGCACGATCGAGGCTTACCTAAGCTGTAAGAACAGCCTTGGTATCGAAGGGGATTTTCATGTGATACATTTCGCGTGCAAGCTCAGTCTTCAAGGAAGTGCCCGGGCCGTAGGGAATATAGGCAATGCCATCAAGGTCGGATGGCTTCTCCACCGTCGACTTCATAAGCGCAGCCACATTGGCTGCCCCAAACTTCCCGATAACGAAGCCGAGTTCGAACACGACATTCTGCCGCGCCCGCGATCGAAGGCCTGCTTCCGTATCCACAATACCGCTCGCGACCAACGATCCAAGGCCTGTTTGACAGTATACAGTTGCGGCGTACCCATCTGATGCTCTGCTAGAATCGCCCGCAAGGGACATATGCAAAAGGAAAGCGCCCCGCCCTTTCGGACGGGGCGCTACGGCGGCGCGGACTTGGGGTCAAGGCCAGATCTGGCCGCCGAATCGTTGCTTCGGCTATCATACCGTAGCCAGGCTCCCTGCGGGCGCGAGATGTTATTTTGATGCTGATTAGGCGATGCTGAACAGATTTTCGCGGTGGCCGCATCCGGGGGCCATAGCCCACCCAAGTGCATCGGCCGGATCAAGATCTACCTCTTGGACAACGGATCCGGCCCTAATCAACACGTCGTTCGCCGAGCGTCAGAACCTTACCAAGCGCATATCCACCCCGCCTGACGCGTCCCTAAGAAGTTGAAAACCATTGTCACGCATTCTGGCCATTTTTGTTCTAAAATTTTTCGCCGGACTGATAAGAGGCTTGTCGCTACCGCGGCGACGGCTTCTGGCTTGGCCGGGAGGATGCGCTGACGGGGATCGACAAGCGGACCGTCCGGGGTTGCGCCGCGTGTGCAAGAAGCAGGCAGGAAGCCAGACAATCTCAAACTGAGGCACAGGCGCTTGCCGAATTTTCCCGGAATCAGCCTTGGCGACGCCTCGCACTAATACGGCGCTAGTTTTCATCCAGAGATAATTTTCAGCTTTGGTGCACCTCTTCGACAACTGGGCGCTGCAAACAACAAACTTGTCCAGCTGGCCAGACGTTTGGATTAAATGCCAGGGAGTGAATAGCCGACTAGGAGCCAGACATCGCTTGCTCGAGCGACCGGCTATCAAGACTTCTCGGAAGAAAAACACCACGGATAAGGCGCTGGTTGATTACGGCAATCTGAGTGTGGGTGCGGCTATAGAATCGAGCGCCGCGAAACGCGGGATCTCCCCCTCGAACAACCCGCGCACTGTATCAAATCGAGGTAACGTTTTTCAGCGACGGCATCTGCGACCATGTGATGAAGGTGAGTAATCACCGCACACTCGAGAAACCTGAGTACTTTGTCGCGTTTTGGTAGTCGGCGACCATCCTTGTTTGAAGGAAGCTTCGACTTAGCTTGGCGCCGAACGCGCCGCAGGTCTGAGTAGGCGATGCTTAGGTACTCAAGATTTTCACGCAAAGTGAGATCTAAACATTCGCCCAAGTCTATGATCGCCCCGATAACGAACGGTTCAGAGTAGCCTCGGTCTTTAGCCCACTCCCATGCCCGAACCGGATCGCCTTCCCAAAAATACACGCCGGGACCGAGCCAATCAATATGCCTTTTCGCTGGGCGTAAAGTCCTCGCCGCTGAGCACGCGCAGACCGACTTGTCGCTCGCATCCGTGGAAACCATCGCCAGCGATGTCGCAGAACGACTCATTTACGACGGAGGGCACGAACCTTCTTTAACGTCCGACCGCCGTATTCCTTCGTCAATCCGCCGCGAGAGTTGTTAATACCCTCTTTGATCAAGACCTGCAGCGCACCCGCGCCCGACGCTTCGCGACCTCTTTGAGAGCGGCCAAAAGTTCTACATTCATTGGATCGAATCCTCTCCGGCCTAAGTCGAACATATAAGGAACATCGGGAGTTGCCAAGCGGCAATTCCCCTGATTGCGGGGATCGCAACAGGCCGCGCCACCTCCTCACTTTCACCGTCAGGTGCCTTCAATGAATGGTTGCTATGTGTTAATCGATCGCCCTATGAGTGCAGTCAATTTGGCGATTGAGCGCGAAGATTGGTTGGGTGCCGTTTGGCGTTGGCGCCCTCACCAACGTCGATGGTGATGGGCCGAGGGAGCAAGTCTACGGCGGTCCGGACAAAGCTTTCTTCGAGCCATGCGTAGGCGAAGGCATACCCCTCCGCACGACCGGAGATCTACCGGGAAGGCGGCTGCCGCCGGGAACTCGAGCAGCTTCTGCTCAACCGCAAGGAAAAACTATGTGGACCTTCTCCTGATTTTCCTTAGCAGCCGTCGATAGCGGTGAATGTTGCTGCGGTGCGCACGGATAGGCCAGATCTTCGTCTCGTCGTCTCTCCTGACGGTCGTCACGGTCGTTTTCGGTGTTGCGAAAGCGGGGAAAGAGATCCCCGGCGCAAAAAAAATATTCGGACGCGATTGGCTGTCAAAATGCCTCTCGTCGCATCTGCAAGTCCTTCGGAAAGGCGGCGCACGGCGACGCGCTGTGCCCGACGGCTGCAATTTTTTTTGCGCTCCCCTCTTGAAACAGCCTCTTGCTTTTCTACGTCATTTTTCGCCGCGAGAGCGGTGCGCCGGGCGCCTTTAACGGGTCCGGCACGGGCGCCGGGTTGGGTCTTCGGATCTGTCCGAAACCCCTGTCCTGCGCTCCTTCGTATCCATCTTGCTCTCTGGAGGACTTGGTTATGAGGACCACGTTTGACTTCGTGCCCCTATGGCGCTCCACCATCGGCTTCGACGACCTGGCCGGCCTCGTCGAAGGCACGCTGCGCCAGGCGACCGAGGACCACTACCCACCCTACAACATCGAACGCTTCGGCGAAGACCGTTACCGGATCTCGCTCGCCGTCGCCGGCTTCGGCGCCGGCGACGTCACCGTAACGGCCGAGCAGAACGCGCTTACCATCGAGGGCAGCAAGCTCGAGAAGGCGACCGGCGAATATCTGTATCAGGGCATCGCCGCCCGTCCATTTCGGCGGGTGTTCAATCTCGCCGACTACGTCCAGGTGAAGGAGGCTTCCTTCCGAGACGGTTTGCTGATCGTCGACTTGGTCAGCGAGGTGCCGGAGGCCATGAAGCCGCGCCGGATCCAGATCGGAAGCGGTGGATCTCCGTCGCAGATCGAGCAGAAGAAGGCGGCCTGACGCCCGGTCGAGGGGCGACGGCGGAGTGCGGCGCGCGCCAGCGCCGCCGCGCTCCCTTCCCTCATGCAACGAAGGAGAAAGCCATGGCAATCCGTGATCTCATTCCCTGGTCGAGGAACCAGGAGCTCGCGTCCACGCGCGGCAACTACGATCCGTTCATGACGCTGCATCGCGAGATGAACCGTCTGTTCGACGACGTCTTCCGCGGCACAGGTTTATCACCGCTCATGGAAGGGCAATTCGGCTGGCCGAAGATCGAACTGAGCGAGACCGACAAGGCGCTGACGATCTCAGCCGAGCTTCCCGGCATGACGGAGAAAGGACGTCCAGATCGAAATCGCGAACGGCGTGCTGACCGTCCGCGGCGAGAAGAAGAGCGAGCGCAAGGACGAAGGCAAATACTTCACCGAGCGCCACGACGGCTCGTTCCAGCGGCAGATCGCGCTCGATGACGTCGACGAGGACAAGGCCGAGGCGTCGTTCAAGAACGGCGTCTTGACCATCTCGCTGCCGAAATCCGAGAACTCGCGGGCGGACGTCAAGCGCATCGCGATCAACGCGCAGTAAAGACCATCGTGGGCGGCGGTCGCCGCCGCCCCGAACTCACTGAAAACCAGTCCCGAGGAAAGGAGCGTGTAAGGGAGTCAACCGATGACCAACGCCAACACGAACACCGGCAATCTCAATCCCCCGTTTCATCCAGCCGCGCACTATGCGTCTGCGGGGGATGTCCTGAACGACAACGGGCTCTCGGTACCGGAGAAGCGGATCATCCTGTCATCATGGGCGTCGGACATCTACGCCGTCGAATCCTGCCCCGCCCTGCGCGAGATCCCCGGCATGGGCCACACCATCGGGCTCGCAGATATCGTGGCCGCGTTGCGCAAGCTCGACGGCGACGATGACGATCCGCCGCGCCCCGGCGGCCTCGCGATGCGGCTGCGGCGGCCTTGGGCCGCCGCCTTGCGGAGGTCAGCATGATGCTCACGCAGGCTGTCGTGACGATGGTTCTGCTGGGGCATGCTTCGCGACGTGGGGCCGTTCCGTTCATTGCTTTCATGAGCGAGTCGAGAGACCAGCCCGCGTAGCGAGCGTAGACGACACTGTGGCGCTATTCGCGCGCCCGACGCAGGGCGGCATCGAGTTTTTTGTTCTGCTTCTCCCAGCGAGCCTTCTCGTCTTCGGCTCGTCTCTCGAATGCCGCACGCCGCTTTCAATGGCCCTCGCCTTAGCTTCATGCTCACCTTTTGCCCGATCGAACGCCACCTGCGCCTTCGCGACCCCTTGTCCCGCAGCTCACGGTCTCTTGCTCTTGCGGTTTCTTCACGGCGGCGCTCGGCCTGCTGTCGTGAATGCTCCCTCTCGAATTCCGATGCGGGCCTTCCGGGCGGCCTTTTCGCTGATCTTGGGCTTCGGACGGCGCTTTGGGCGTCCGCGACCGTCGTTGTCGCCGGAGTAGGTCGGCAGGCCGGACTGTTTGGCGAGGTGCCCGTTCGATCCCGCGGGCCGCCTGAGGACAACGCCCTGCTTTGCCATGGTCAAGACCGTGTCGGGGGCCGTTACCGTGGCAACGCCTTCGGGAAAGAGGTTGCTGCCCGCTCCGCCGGGCTTCAGCGCCGCCCTCATCGAGGGCGCTCGCGATCGCAAGATCGTGGAAGCCCAGCGAGGTCTGAGACGTCTTGAGCTTCACACACCCACACATTCCCTAGCGCCGGCGCGCGACCCAAACCCCGAGCAGGAACGCGACGAGGAGCGACTGCAATGGGGACTTCACGGTCACCTTGCGCAACTGCTCGGCCCAGCGCATCGCGCTGTCGGACGAGTGCGAATGCAGCGGGCTTCGGTTCGCTCGCGGCTCCGTCTGGTTAATCGGCCTGGCCACAAAACTCTGCTCGATGTCACCCTCCTCGTCCGTCAGCCCGGAGGCTTCCGTCATAGCCGAAGCTTCCTTCATATCCACGCGCCTCTCCCATGGAGCGTCTTGTGCGGGCCGTAGCCTTTCGGCGCGTCCTTCCACTGCAGGCCGTTGCGGATGACATAAACGATGCCGCTCACGACGCGCCGGTCGTCAACTCTCGGCACGCCAAGCGCCAACGGAAAACACAGCGATATGCGCGCCATCTGGCGCTCGCTCAGCAAAAACAAATCACCCATCAAAGCCTCCGAATCCGAGACCTTGAATCACGCATCAATCAAAATTAATAGGTCCTGAGCCTAGTCAAGGGCCAACGCGCCCCGATCACGTCAGCCGGCTTCGCCTCAAACAAGAAACAAAAATGGGATAAAGCCGGCGTGAACGGACGCATTCACGACCTGCGCCACACGACCGGCATGCGGACGCTGCGCGCGACCGGCAATCTGCGCATTGTGTATGAACTGCTCGGCCATTCCACCATTGCCATCACGTCCGAATTCTACACCGACGCGACCGTCGACGACGTCCGCGCGGCAATGGAGCGCACGGCCGAGGCGCAGCAGCGCCGGCGCGAGCAGCTCGAGGAGTAGCAGGCGCCCAAGGCAATCGAAAACAAGGGCGACGACGAATGAGCCTCGCGCTGCGGCCGACCGAAATCCCGTCCTCAAGGACGGTCAGCAGATCGGCCGCATTTGCTACGCCAGCGAGCGTACACCTGGCGTCTGGCTTTGGCATGTCCCGGTTCATGTTACCGGCGGCCCGCGGGTCAGCAGCGCGGAGATCCGCGAGCCCGCCCATGCGCGGGGCGATTTTATGCGAGTACCTTGGCAGGATGATTTCCCGAAGTGCTAGTCAACCGCATGGGAGTCGAGTACGGCCCCCTGCCTGCCGGACCATCCCCTCCTACTGGCCCGCCAAGCGCAAGCGGGACGATTTCCCCATCCCGCGGCTGAAGGGTGCCGCGCAAATTCGGATCGCTCGGCTGCGGCGACAGGACGTACAGGAAGGCACTGGCGATCAGGGCAAAGACCGTCGACCCGATCGCGACGCGCGCGTCGCGGACAGTTTAGGCACTTTGCGGCGGCTCACGCCTTGATCAGCGCCGGCCAGGATGCCTGATATACAAACGATAGGCCTCGCATCGACCTTGTTCGCGGCCAGCGCAGTAACCGAGCCGATAGGACGCGCGCCCGATCAAGAAGCAGGAGAACTCCCACAGCGAGGACAAAAGAAGAATGCATGGAAATTGTAGTCCCAAGATTGCAGCGTCAAACCTAACAATCTTATAGCGGGCGAGATCCCGCTGCCTACCCTATAGGTCGGTAGTTGTCGCAAGCGCGAGCAACAGTATCAGGTATCAGCAGATGTAAGCGCGCGAGGTTTCGGGCGAAATGTAATCGCAGGGAACTGGAGATTTGCATGCGGCGCGACACGGCCGGCTCTCCCCGGAGAGTTCGGCACTATGGAGTCGTGCTATAGTGAAGAGCTGGCTATGCGGACAGTTAGCGCTTGGTTGATCGCGGGACCCATTGCGCTCGGCGCAATCGCCGCCTTGGCCATGATAATATCGTTTGGCAACGAGAATACGTAAAAAGCGGGCTTCCTCATCATCGGTGCCACTTCTGGCGATCATCACGAGCGTTCTCACCAAAGTTAGGAAGCGACAGGCGCAGGTTAGAGATCTTGCTCAAGCTCTGTATGCGGAGCTCACCCACCTAGTTCTGTCCGAAAATCGCTGCCCGAGCAGGTGCCGAGGAACTAGGATACACCCCTGAGGGCCGAGGGTATGTCGGCCCGACGGTCCTACTTCTTCCTCGCCGACGGAAATGAACCGTCCGGGCCGAACCACGGCCAGGCGCAGGCGATGCCTTCGCCGTCTCTCGCTGAAACGGTCGCGGACTGGCTGAGGGCAATCCGAAGGAGGACGCGCGGAGGTGGTGACCGCTTGGCAGAGCTTTGCTAAAGAGCCGGGCGCCCAGCAATGCGGCGCATCCTCCGCAGGCTGTAGGAGACCGTCAACTCTGGCAATGAAGGGTTCAGCAAGCGGTGGCCAATGATCTGCGGCAGGCGGCGAAAACACGCCAACCGCGCGCGCCAGCGCTGGCGTTCATGCAGGCTAACCTCGATCCCGGCGCTAGGTTTTTGTCGACGAGACCTGGATTAGAACCAACATGAGCCTGCTGCGGGTAGCGCGCCGGGCCAAAAGTCGACTGACCATGCTATCAGAACTTCACGTTGAAGATGGCATTGAATCCGTTCTGGGTGACGCCTGAGCCGAACTGGCCCTGGTAGGCGATGCCAAGGGTGCTTTCGCGGGAAAGCTGGAAGTTCAGACCGGATTCGACGAGTGTCACGTCCTTGCCAATGGATACGCCCGAAGCCACAAAAGCGCTGGAACCGGCAGCAAAGCTAGCTGTCGACAGCGGAATGCGGTCACCAACGGCATGACGCCAGCCAACATCAGCTCGCGCAGTCGTGGCGATGTCGCCAAGTTGAAGACGGGTGGTCCCATAGACGCCAAGGGTGGAGAGCGTCGTTTGCATCGTGTCGGCGTGAATATCAAGCGCCGCCCCGTTCAATCCCCTCTCGCTAAAAGCATTCGTCGCGACCCGAACATGGGCAAGATTGGCATAGGGATCGATCACCGACCAGTTGCCGAGATGGACCTTGTAGCCCAATTCTCCAAAACTCTGGAAAGTGCCCGCATCGTAATCCGAGATCAAGTTGTCGTTGAACCCCGGGAACGCAACGTTGCGGCTCATCTCAAGATCGTGCCATGTATAGGCAATGCCTGAGCGGAAGGCGATGGCTCCTTCTGGCACGCTCCACTCGGTGCCGGCATAGGTCCCGAAAGTGTAGTTATCGCTGCGGCCTGATGACGAAGAGGAGCCGACGTTGAAAGTGGAGCGGCTATAGCCTGCAAGAACACCGAACCGCCAGTCGTCAGATACCGACGCGTCGATCCCGGTCATGAAGCCGCCAATGCCGGATCTGGTGCTTGCGGCATTGCGATCACCCGATTGGCTTGTCCATCCGCCAAAAGCAGAACTCCAGGCTGCATAGCGCTGCAAGTCATAGGATGGCAGGTCAGAAGAAGTCGGGCCGGCGCCACGCTGAGTAAGCGAGTGATCCTTGCCATAGACCGGACAGGGTTGCGTGTTGCGCGACAGTTGCGTCGTACACTTCGTGATTGCCGGTAAGCAACGCGACGCCGCCGGACAACTGCAGCGACAGGTTGAACGGCAGTTATCTGCTCAATACCGATGGCCGCTTCACCAATAGCGGGGCTGTCGCGCCGCTCATCGATGGTCGTGACAACAACATAACGGCGAATGGGGGCTATCTGCAAACGTCCACCGGGCGCTTGCAGGTCGCAGTGAACGATACTGGTGCGTTCAGCCGCCTCGTGGTGCACGGAAGTGCGGCGCTCGACGGTACCCTCTCGATCGTGAACGAGCCTTTTAGACTTGTTGCTTTCAGCCAATGATTCGATGAGACGCTGAAATCATTGCCATACCAGCCAGCGATGGCAGAGCCAGATTTGCCGCCTCGCATCTGCTGAGGACCATAACCCATCACCCCCATCGGCGAGGATGGCGCGCCTCCAAAGGCCTGTTCGAGACGGTCATACACTGCAGAACGCGCATAGAAGCTGTCGTTGACACGCCTGCCCTTCTCCGACGCATAGATGGACGGCGAAAGCTGACGCAGCGCAGATGTCACCCCCGTGCCGTCGGGCGCGGAGAAGTCGAGTGCCGCGATCAGCGAGTGCAGTCCCGCCGCAGCATTGCCAGCTACCCGATCGAGCGCCGCGCCGACCGGGCGGCCCCATAACGCGAATAGGCATCGCTTGGGCGCGAGAGTGTCAACGCGTAGGTGTTGTCGCCCTGAGCTGTCGCGCTCGCCATTAAAGTCGGCGATTGCAGCGATGTCGTCACCTGTTGCGTCCAATGATGTTACCTTCATAACGGGTTGCAAAGCTTGCGTCCGGCTGTCCCGTTGAGTGACCATTCGCGTCAGGCGTCATACCGAACGTCAATTTGGTCAGGCGCGGCGAACCCTTCTCGTCAAGTTGGGCGTAATCAGACAGGATGTCCCCTGACAGCGTTGCGCCACCCATCACGTTGATCTCGCCCACATAACCACTGTTCGACATGTACATCGCCGCGTAACTGCCAGCCAGGCGCCCGGTCAGATCGAACGTGTTGACGAGCGGACCGTCGATTTCGTTCAGCATCGGGGCCGGGTTATTGCCAATCGTGCGAATATACCCACGATATTCACGGTGATTGCCCATCGCATTGTTGCCAAAGTCGAAGCTTGCTGCGATGCCATGCTCGCCGAGCGCCTGCACGTCGCGCTAATCAGACTCTGACCGTTGCCGTAGATAGAGTAACCGAACAACTTGCGCCGATCGATGGTATAGCCGATATCCTGCAACGCGGCCAACTCCGCCTCCATGAAAGATCTGTAATTCCGGTATCGCTGGTGGCTCATTAAGCTGTTCTTGAGCTCGCTATGCGAGACGAAGGCTGCATCCGGCGACCCGTCCTCATGCATCGCCTACACGGGAATACCGGGCATGGCGCCGGCCAGCACTTCACTCATATGCTTCCCGGCGAAATAGCCCTGATCGCGGCGCAGGTCGAAAACGTTGTCAGCTCGCGGGTTGGCGCAGCCGGAGCAATAGATCGCCTGTCCCGGCTTGGCTTGTTTGCCATTGTCATCGTGCAAATGGTCCGTCCAGGCATTTATCGCTTCGGGGAAATGCGGCGATGCTTCGTAGCCGTCAATAGTACTGGCGATTCCCATCTGATGGGCGATCTCATGAATCATAACGGGTGCGAGACCTATCGTTGGCGTCATCGGTAATTGCGAAGGGATGTATGCTTCGGCTGAAAACCCCATCTGTCCGATCGCAACCATGCCATGCGCCCCGTAGGTCAGCGAGCCGGGATCCTGCCTCGTGAGTGCCGCCTGCACCTTGTTCCCGCCATCGGTTGACGATTGGATAGAGGCCCATGCGTTGTCAATGGCAATCCTGGCGACGTTGACGATGGCCGGCGATTGACCCGGTATGACCTTAATGATTTCAGCCCAATACTGAATCGCAGCCAGTGAATGATCTATTTCCCATTGCGGCAAATTCCGCAGTGCGCGCTGCTCGTCACCTGGGCCACAACAAAAAGGGCCATCTCCGACACCGAATATCCGCGCCCGTATGAATGGCACGCCGTTCGAATCGGTGACATCGTAGGTTTCAACAGCCCCGCTGGGCGAACCGAGCAACGCGTGAACCGCAAGCACGATGGTCGTCATTGTCTTCGTTTTCATACTACACATTCTATTCTAGGCTTTTGATTGCAGGCGTGCTTTGCCATCGAGCTTCGAGCGCGTGTGCACAGCAGATGCGTGAGCGGAGCGCGACCGCTATTGGTTACGGAGGCCGCACGCCTTTGCGGCCATAACCTGACGGCAGCGTCGCAATATGAAAGGAAGGCTATAATCCTAGGACGACATTGATGAATCCAATCCACCCACAGAGGCGCGTCGTCGCCATCGCTGATGCCTTTGACTTCCACTTTTCGGGGCTCAACTCTGGCGCATCACGCTTGTCATTTGCGGCCAGCTGAGCTGCGGCTCGCCATGACCGGATATCACCGCCTGATGCCTGCGGCGGCCGGCGCGATGTCGGCCGTTTTCAAGGTGCCATCAACAATGCAAGCTCCCATTACGTTTGATCGCACGAAGATCTTATTCTGCAGGGAACAATCTCGACAAAGCATGCAGCTTCACGCAACTACCACGCGGTGGAGCAAAAAGCCGGGCCAATCGCCTGACACTTCCGCGCACGCGCAGCCAGCTGAACGCAGCATGCACGCATGGCGGCCCTTCTGTGTGAAAGCAGGCCTTCTGTTCGGTGACTGCCAATGTTGTCGCAAACTCGCCATCGCGCAGGACCACAACGACTGCCCGCGCCCGATGGCTGCAGCGGTTTCCTTTATTCATTTTTGCGGGCGATTGCCGCGATCAGTGCAAGGCTTGAATCGGGCTGCACGAAGCAGGCATTTTTATTGCACGCGTTACGATGGGCTTCGTCGTGACATGCTTCATCTACATCTGGGAAATCGGCGCGCGGCCTGGCCGCCTCAAGATAGACGGCGTGTAGGTTAGATGGAGAGCAACGCGCGCGACCTGGCTGGCCGAAGTCTTCGGCCAGATCGCGACCGAGATGGATCGGGGATGGCCAGTCAATTCACTCCGGAGCATCGAAAGCCGATTCTCGTTGCGCCGGACGAAAGCCTGACCGGCAGCGCCGTGTTGGGCGCAACGATCGGCAATATTCTCGAATTTTACGACTTCGGGACCTATAGCTTTTTCGCAATCCAGATCGGTCAGGCGTTCTTCCCGGCGAGCGACCCGTTTGCCAGCCTCATGCTGTCGCTCGCGACGTTTGGCGCGGGTTTTGTAACCAGACCGATCGGGGCCATCGTGCTCGGCTCGTACTCGGATCGGGTCGGGCGCCGGCCCGCGATGAATGCCAGCTTTGCCATGATGAGCGCCGCGATCCTCGCGTTAGCTGTTACGCCATCGTACGAGACGATAGGAATTGGCGCTCCGTTACTGGCCATTTTCGCACGTTTGGTGCAGGGCTTCGCTCTGGGAGGTGAGGTCGGTCCGACTACTGCCTATTTGATGGAAGCGGCCCCGGCCGAAGCCCGGGGTCTTGCTGTCTCGTTTCAGCCTGCCAGCCAACAGATAGCTGCAACCGCCGGAGCGCTGGTTGGAGAAATACTCTCCCTCGCGATGACAAGTGAGGCACTGGACGCGTACGGTTGGCGGATCGCGTTCTTGCTCGGCGCCGCCACGCTGCCGTTCGGACTTTGGCTGCGGAGCGCCCTGCCGGAGACATTACACCGCCCGGAAGCTTCGGCTCCCGTCGTCGAGAGTGCGAAGAGATTGCGTGCCGTCCGCCGCATGATGAGCTTGGGACTCGTCATTTTGGCCAGCTGCACAATTTTTACCTACATCACGGAATACATGACCACCTATGCGCTGAATACCTTGCAAGTTTCTGCGCCTCTCGCCTTCGCCACCACGCTCGTCAGCAATGCAGTAGGAATTGGCGCCGCACTGCTGGGCGGTTGGCTCGCGGATCGTGCCGGACGCCGGCACATCATGATATGGCCGCAGGTCACCGCGCTGCTGATGACCTATCCGGTGTTCTGGTGGATCGTAGAGAGCCGCAGTGCCATCGCACTTCTCGGAGGCCTCGGCGCGCTCACCTTCATCGGAACGGTCCCGTATAGCGCCTTCTATGTGAGCATGGCCGAAGGTTTGCCCAAGAACATCCGCGGCGGCGCCTTCGCGACGATTTACGCTTTTGCGATAGCGATCTTCGGTGGCACAGCTCAACCCATCGTCACCTGGTTGATCCACGTTAGGTGATGCGGTAAAGAGGGCGCAAAAGGCGTTGATTGAGCGATATTATCTTCCTCTCGGAACAGATGACGGCATCTTCGGACCTGTGACCCGAAAGGCGGTCAGAAGTTATCAAACTGATCGATCCGTAGGGCATGACTGGGCGTTCTCGTTTCCCCTAAAAGTTGACGGCATCGTGGGGCCGGCGACTTGGTTCAGGCTAACGCCAGAGACGGTCAAGAAGGGCTCAAAGGGCAGCGGTGTGAGGCTCCTCCAGGAGATACTCAAACACTATGCGGACCCTCAGCTTGATCCTGGGGCCGTAGACGGCGATTTTGGCCCGCACACTGAGGCTGCGGTGAAGGTATTCCAGGCATCTCACGTTGATTTCGATGGTACCCCGTTGAAGGCTGACGGAATTGTCGGCCCCAAGACGTGGGCCGCCCTCTGGAGTTGATCGAGCGCGTTTTAACTTCGACATGAAGCAAAGGGAGTTCAAAAGCGTCACAACGACCAGCGCGCGCGAACAGCGTTAGGATCAAAGAGCCCCTTTTGGGATGAGGGTAAGGTCCTCGGGCCCCGCCCTCGCCCCGATAAAAAGCTGAACGTCCATGACCAACGAAGTGTCGGCGTAGCTTGCTGAGATCCTGGGTAGCTTAGTCAATTCTAATCCAACTGCGGCTCCGAAACGGTTTCACACGCGCCCGCTACGCGGTTCGTGCCCACCAAGTCGCCCGAGCAACAGAGTTGCAGTATCCGCGTCTTGTTGCGGGGGTAGATGAAATGCGCAATCAGGGGCGCTCAGCGCCTGATTTTCGTGGTCGGCCCACCGCGAGCGGCGATCGCCTGTTCATGTCCATCGCCTGTTCATGTCCCCGGGGTGCGCCAATCAGGCGTAAAACTCTAAGTACCTGGCCCCAAAGTCGGGATCCATGTCAGATGCCCAATGCGGCACCTGCACCAGAGATTTAGTTGCGGCTGTTCTACGCCAGCGCTTGGCCGGCCGTCCAATCCATGACGGCCGGCACAAGCCTTAACTATAGATGAACTGGTTTCTCTCAGGGGGCCTGGCCAGCCCTGCCCCCTGAGGTATGCTAGCGCTCCATCTCGCCCATAAGGATTTCATCTGGAGCGTATCGTGGATTGGAAATGAGAGTCCGCATTTCCGCATTCTTGTCCTCGTCCGTAAACCGGAATCCCTTCTTGTAGAAAAATTCTGAAGCTCCCTCATCTTGAGAGAGAAGGGATAGCGTGGAAAGGCCCGCGGACTCCCTAATGTGATCGGCGACTGCGATCATAGCCGTCCCGACCCCCTTGTACCTCGACCGGCCGACATTCTCTATGGTGAGAATTCGCAAATTGTCGCGCCCCGGCGCCACGGTCATACTTCCCACCTTATTGCGTTCATTGGCATCAGAAAACAAAGAAACGCTTTGGGCGTTGCCAATATTGCTACTTACTCTGTGTAGCCTGACTGACTCACCTGTCCTCTTGTCAACAGCGAAAGAGGCTGGCCCTTCAGCAGCTAAAGCGGCCGTAAAAGCAGTTGTATCTGCGCCAGAAGTGCCGGCCAACGCATCGCGCTGCTGGTCCACACTTTGCCCGTAGGCATTGTTGTAATTGGTTCTCATCGCAACGAGTTGTTATGTAGACAAGCTGACAAAAAGCTGACAAAGTCGACATTTCTTGCCAATGTGCCGGCGTCGCCTGACACGCTCGCTTTGCGTCGTCCAAAGCAGTACTCAGCGCTCTAGCGTGACCTGATCTCGAGCGCTGGCTGACGAACAAGCCACGCCTGGCCTGCCTTGTCGAACATTCGGCGCCGGCCGGCCTTGATCTGCTGCGCGAATGCGGCATAGGCCGCAATGTCTCCGAACCGGACCGGCATGAACGTAAATCTCACAGAGGCGCGATTGCCGAACCGCGCCGCGACGAGCAGCGCAGTATCTTGGTAGACCTTCGGCTCGACCTTCATTTTCATCCGGCTGATCTCGATCTTGCGCGCGTAAGGGACCGGGTTGGAGATATTGATCTGGTCGCCGCGACGGAATGCCGAAACGTCGCTGACGACATGACCATTTAGAAAAACCGTGTGGCTATCCCGGTAGAGACCGGGATGCGGATCTCCGACCGAGCCCGACCGGCGATCGCTCTCGCAACGTCTCGAGCGCGAAATCGACGATGTCCTGCATCGCCAGATAGCGGAAAACGATGCGCATCAGCCATCGACCGAGACGATCTCATCATTCGGCCCGGTCACGATCTCCTCGACCTCTGTCGGAATCCAATCGTTGAGCGCGTGGTCCGCCTGCTCTTGCTCGATCCGGTCGAGCATCTTTTTGCGCGCCTTCATCAGCGCGCGCTCTTTTGCTTCCTGGAACGCCTTCCGCGCGTTGAGGCCGGCCAGGTCGCCCGTGATGACGAAACGGGCCTCCTCACTGGTCGAGATCCCATTGCGCGCGGCGTCGAGCTTGCGCTCATAATCAGCCCCGTCGAACACCTTGCCCATTAGCCGCGGACCTGCAGCTCGAATGCGATGATCTGCCCCCGGATTCGCCTGGTCGCGTCGTCGACGCCCATGATGTTGACCTCGGCGCCGGCGATCGCGGCCGACGCCGGCGCGCATTTCCTCCTGGTGACGATCGAGCGCGGCCTCGAATTCGGCCGGCGGCATCGCGGCCAGGCGCGGCGCCTTCGATGACAGTTTGCGGTCGATCGCGTTTATCTGCGCCACGCTCGGGGACCGCATCAGGGATCAGCGTTTTGAACGGTAGAGCTGCTGAGCCCGTTCCCTGGCATCAAATCGCGATCCGTCAGCGGCAGCATGGTCGACAAGGCAACCTTGCCGGCCGGCACCGGCGCCGAGGGATCATTCAACAGGATGACGTGCCGGTCGCCCTGGCGGATCTCCCCGACGATCTCCGCCGGCTGATAGCCCTTGACCTTCGCCAGGACAGCCGCCTCTTTCGCGACGGCCCGCGCGCAGCTTCTTTTCCTCGGCCGAGATCTGCTTGTCGAGCTCGGCGACCTCGGCCTCGAGCGCGTCGACCTTGGTCTCGAGCTCGCCGATCTGCGCGGTCTCGGCCTCGGTCGGATTGGCGTTGCCCTGCAGCGCGTTGAGCTGCTCGAGCGCGGTTTTGCCGTCCTTTGCCTTGTTGGCGCGGGCCTGCCGCAGCTGCTTGATGGTTTCGAGCTAGGTCGTCTCGCCGAGATCCGCAGCATTCCTGACGTCGACAATCTGCTCGAGTTCGGAGAGCTGCGATCGTGGCTCAACGCGACCGAGATGCAGCTGCTGCGCGACATCGTCAAAATCGAGAACATGCTGCCGTCACGGCGCCGATGGGCACTTACTTGATAATTTGCATCTCCCGCGCAGCCGCGGAATCAATCGGGCATGCCCTGGCGCCGAAACCCGCATATTTCCTCCGCTACTGGTCCGGCCCCGTCGATCGAAACGCCGGCTTCAAGACGGTGCTGGTCTTCTGCGTCGGCAGCAAGAACGGTTCCTCGCCGTTATGGATATTGCAACGGAAGCCCGGTCATGGACCGCGAGAATCCGTCGAGCATTTTGATCTCCTCCGGGTCTATGTTGCCATCCGCCTCCATCACTTTTGCGCATGCCGATAGCGTGGCGACCATGTGACCTGAATTGCCTCGTGCGAGATGTTCGACTGCGCGATCTATCGATTCTGTGGTCGGCCGAAGCCGGCGAATGTAGAGACGCAAACGATCCTCATCCTTTCCGTTCAACTCAAACTGCGAACGAGCACAGCACGTCCCCATAAAATCAAGTATAACTCCGACCTCATCTGGAATGAGTTCTCCGTCAGCCAAACCAACGGCGGTTAAGAGCAACCCGCCGCTTTCGCGGCACATGGCCCTCAATCGAGTCCACTATTCGGACGACCTTCGTGAGCGGGTAGTGAGAGCTGTCATCAAAGGTGGCCTGTCGCGGCATCAGGCAGCGGCTCAATTTGGGGTGGGCATCAGCACGGCGATCAACTGGGTACAGCGCTTCCACGAGACCGGTAGCGTCAAGCCAGACCAGATCGGGGGCTATCGGCCAAAGAAGATTGCGGGGCCGCACCGCGAATGGCTGATGCAACGGTGCCGAAACGATTTTACCGTGCGCGGGCTGGTGGCCGAACTCGCTGAGCGTGGCCTGAAGGTCGATTACCGCACGATGTGGGAGTTCGTCCACGCCGAGAAGCTCAGTTACAAAAAAAGACGATGATTGCCGCCGAGCAGGATCGTCCCGATGTCACCCGTCGGCGGGCGCAGTGGACCAAGTATCGGGATCGGATCGCCACACATGGATAGCCCCTTTTAAATGGCGTGAGCCGTCGCGTCGGTTGTCATCCCGCCCCCGCGCGATAGAGCCCTGCTTGTCCCTCTGACTTGAAGGATGGAGGGGCATGTGCCTGGTGTCTACCGCGATCCGGTCAGCCGGCTGCCCCCCCTAGAGTAGGTAGGAGCCCGATCCAATGTTGATGCTGTACCGTCAAACGTCGTTAGCCTTTCGGGCTGGACTCCGTGGAGCATCAGGATCTGACGATGTCTATGAGACTGCCAACTTGCGCGCCGAAGTTAAGAAGCGCATTGCCCAGATCGAAAGTATGACGCTAGTCCAGATTCAATGGTTCATGATGGATTGTATGTCCGAGCGGTCTGCTGGCAGGATGAAGGCATGTGAGGGCAATGCTCGCCACGCGCTGAACAAACGGGTCAGCATTCTCGGACGAGACCTTGTCGCGACGCGGGAGAGCTAAGCGCAGTGAGAAGGCCGCGATCCCGAAGCCGGGTCGCCAAGCTTGTACGCCTAAAGAAAGAACTCGCGGCATGAAGTTTGCACACAAACACAGGAGCGGTACCCGCTCGCGTCAAGGACAAGAGGAGCGTGGCATGTTCGAACGATCACACTTTCGGTCTTATTCAACCTCGGCCCGCATTTGTATTGGCCTTGCGGTCTTAAGCGCCGTCCTGCTGGTCGGGATAATAATGCACTACGTCGCGCCGTAAGGCCGCTCCCCAGTATTGGGGTATCCTCGCTTGGTTGATTGGGGATTTGCTGGATGCCGTTCTGCCGCTGGAGACGAATAGGAGTGAGCCATGACTAGCCGCATTGCGTATTCAAGCAGTCGGTGGTTCAGGATGGCAAGAACTTGGAAGAAACAGCCATTGCAAACGTCAGACGCGACAAAAGCGCTTATGAGGTCACTGAGCAGGGCAAGACGGTCAAGGTGATCGTCGAAGAACACGATGGTCGCCAGTACCTCAAGACCGAGAACGATCGTTTTCTTCCCGACAGTCTTCTGAGTCTTCAGGATTGCTCGTGACCGGCGTGTCGTAATGTGACTTGAAGTCGTGGTCACACGGGGGCGGCGGTCCGGACCGTTGGCAAGCCTTGAAGTGAGTCACAGAACCGACATCGGTCGCGCTGTATACGTTTGCCACTGCAATCTTTTGCCGCGCTCATGAAGCCGCGCGCACGACGCCAGCGAAGGCGCTGGGCGTGGCGGACAAAGGCGTGGACATTGCGCAGCTTGTGGACGTTGCTCTCGCTGTGGCGCCTGCGCGGCTCACCGCACCGACACCGCCCCGGATCGGCGCTGGAAGTTCAGGGTAATTGACGGCGGAAAGAGCCAAGGTTGTGTCGGGGCCGGTTGACTCGGAACAGGCGAATCATCCAACATTCCCGATGGTGTGCAGATTCGCGCACCTACGGAAATACCGGGGTCTGGACACCCCGGCTTCCGTGATCCGCAACCAGCTTTCGGGGACTCGCTGCGGAAGTTGTTCACAAGCGGCACGTTGCCGACCACAAGACTCTCCTGTCAAGAGTCCCTGAGGCCTTTTCTAAGAAAGGCCTTCAAATATGAAGACTAATAGTGGCGGAGACTTCGCCGCCGTCATCCCCAGCTGCACCACCCCCAAGCGACGCCGCCGTCCCCGCAGAGAAGCAGTAATCAGCATTGTTCGGCCGACCTGTCGAGATCAGGCTGTCGGCTTTAGGTCTTCCGCCTTGGAAGGCCTACGACCATACGTGAAAGAAATGAAGATAACTGACCTTCGAGAGCTCGAAGAAATGGCAGTGAAGCTAGAAGCCGCTCGCAAGCTTCCGCATGCGGCTCGGTCGTGACGATCTCCTGCGAGACGCTGATTTGGCGGTGTAACTTCCAGAGGAGAAGTTACACCAATGGCATCTCGCGAATTTTCGTGCACAGTTAATCGCCTGCCTCCCAAGCAAATCGTTCAAGGTGAAGAAGTAGATTGGATACGATCAGGACCGCGACAGGATGGCTGCAATTGCCGCACTGGCTCATTCTCGTAGGGGCCGTGCTGGTAGTCGTCGGCCTCATTGGCCTTGTGATCAGCCGCCGACACCAGGCGAAGGGCCAGGACGAACCGGCCACGGAGCCGCGTCTCGAGCCAAACCCCCAGTTGCCAACTCTGCCGGATCTTCTTGGCTCACGGCCACGAAAGCATCGGGAGAAGATCACCAAGCCGTTGTGATCCGAAGACTCGATCTATTTCGAGAGGTAAGCGTGACGCGGCCTTTCGGCAAAAACTGCGGCTTGAGGGGCCGGCCGCCTCGAACGAGGTTAGGTAAGCCCCGATTGCCAGGCTAGCCTTGAAGCGCGGCAAGTCGGTGGACTTTATAGCGTATTGGCAACGGCATCTCGGCGGTTAAGCGCGACCCGAATTTTGCCGGCGTTGAATGGGCGTCAATTTCTCTTTTTCTTTATGTTTGCGAGCAAAAAAACGCTCCGCAATAGCTCTCCCCTCAGCCAAGTGACAATCCCTCCCGGACGGTTGTACTTCCTAATATCCACAATCTTGGCATCGGTCCCTCGGAACGTAATGCCAGTATGGCTTCGTGACCAAAGCTCGGAATTTATCTGATGGTACCACGCAGCAAAATGGCTCGTATAGATCCATATAGCCAGCCGTTCTGCGGCAGAAAGCCCTTGGCTATCAACACCATCGATCAACTTGCTGCGAAAAAGTGACTGCCTTCCTAAGAAATGGCGCGCATCGCATTCGGAACTCCGTCAAGACCTGAACAACAGCAGCGGACTCGGGAATTCACGCTAGCCAAACAACAGGGCCAAAGCTAGTTAAACGAAAGCCATGGACCTCTTCCTCCGCCGTCGCGCCGGATCAGGCTCGCGACCGAGCGAAGCCCGGCGTTTCGGACCTCTGGCTTGAAGGATGGAGGAGCATGCGCCTGGTGCCGACCGCGATCCGGTCGGCCGGCTGCCCCCTAGAGTAGGTAGGAGCCCGATCCAATGTTGATGCAGTAACGTCAGCCGCCGTTAGCCTTTCGGGACGGACTCCCGTGGAGCATCAGGAATCTATCGATGTCTGAAAAGACTACTACTAACTTGCGCGCCGCAGTTAAGAGCGCTGAACAAACGGGTCAGCATTCTCGGACAAGACCTGTCGCGTAAGGCCAACCTGCGGGAAAGAATAGGAGTGATTCATGACTCGCGCTGTGTACGTCTGCTACTACAATCTTTTGCCGCGCTCAATGAAGCCCCGCGCACGACGCCAGCGAAGGCGCCGGGCGTGGCGTGCGCTGCCCACGGAGACGCCCGCGGATCGGCGTCGGAAGTTCGTAGTAATACAGGGCGGCCGAGGCTAGGTTTTCGTCTTGGGTTTAGGCTGAATAGCAGGACCTAATAGCGTCTTATGATAATCGCTAACGTCGGCGCCTCGATCAATGGGATTATCGCCTAAAAAATAGCGGCCCTCTTGGTCGTAAGACTGCCGCCAAATATCTATCTTCCGAGTGCCAAAATTTTGAGTTTTGCCTTCCGACGGTTGGAAAGGCCGCCCCGGCTGGCCCCGAGTGGTTCCAGGAGATCAAGTATGTATGACGGCTACCGTCTGCGCCTCGATCGTGCCGTTGCCCACATTGGATTAATGTCACGGAGTTTGAGTAACCGGCCCGCAATTGCCATGACGTCTCTCGACAGCGTCCGACCCTAGACTAGGCTCATTCTATGATCGCGCCACCTCGCCAGCATCAACTTGCATATGTCACGATAGTCGTCGTCGCCACCATCGTTGGTGTGTGGCTCGTCGCAGACGCAGTGTCATGGGCGATCGGACGCCAAGCGTCTACGATTTGCCAAGCTCCTGTCGCGCGTCCAGCACGCCCGACCGGTCAAAATTAGCCGTAGACCGGCCGCGTTGCCCTGTACCTGCGCGCCGCGCAGCGTTCTGAGCCAGACCGACCATCGAGATTGCCAGGTCCTCTCGACGAAGCCTCCGCCGCGCACCGGGGTGCGCACCGTGATGGATTTCGGCGGTGGCCCCTGAACTGCCCCCGTTTTGACCGGACACCGGCGTTAGCCGGAGGAGCTAGGCCTAGTCCTAGGCATACGCCTATGTCCGAGACGTTTTCGAAGTTTCAAGTCATCATCGGCGTTGCCCGCCGGCATCGGTTCACGACGGAACAGAAGCTCTTGGGTAAGCGGCAAGCTGAGGCCGTTCACGCGGCGTGGTTCCATGGCATAAGCGCCTCGATCTGGCTGCTCGGCCAGCCGTTGGCGATGCGCTGAAGCGTGAGGGTGAGCCAGGCGAACGGATCGACGTTGTTCATCTTCGCTGTCTGCAGCAGTGTCGCGATGGTCGCCCAGGTTCGTCCGCCGCCGTCGCTGCCAGCGAAGAGGCTATTCTTTCTCGTAATTGTTTGTGGCCTGATGGCGCGTTCGACGATGTTGGAGTCGAGCTCAATGCGGCCGTCGGTCAGGAAGCGCTCGAAGATGGCACGGCGCGAGACGGCATAGCGGATTGCCTCGGCCAGTTTTGATTTGCCGGAGATCCGCCGCAAGGTCTGCTGCCAGAGATCAAAGAGATCTGCGACGACCGCCGCGGAGGCTTGCTGACGCGCGGCAACGCGTGCGTGGGGACTTTGACCGCGCACGGTCTTCTCGACCTGCCAGAGCTTTGCCATCCGCTCGACCGTCGTCGTTGCCACTTTCGAGCTTCCTGCAACATGCAGCTCGTAGAACTTGCGTCTGCTGTGTGACCAGCAGCCAGCCAATGTGATGCCATCATTGCCGCGATCGGCGCGCGCCAACTTGTTATAGGCGGCATAGCCATCCACTTGCAGGATGCCCCGATAACCATTGAGATGGCGGACCGCGCATTCGCCGGAGCGGCTGTCTTCGAAGCGATAAGCCACCATCGGGGGACCGCTGCGGCCAAAGGTGCGGTCATCTCTGGCATAGGCCCATAAGTAGGCCGTTTTCGTCGATCCGGAGCCGGGAGCGAGCGTCGGCAGGGTGGTTTCGTCGGCAAAGACCCGTTCGGCCTTCTTGACCTCGCTGAAGATGTAGTCGGCCATGATCTCGAGCTCGAAGCCGAGCTTGCCCATCCATTGCGCCATCAGCTGGCGGTCGAGCTCGACATGATCGCGCGCGTAGATCGCCTCCTGCCGGTAGAGCGGCTGCCATCGGCGTATTTGGCGACCGCGATCTGGGCCAGAAGCGCTTCCGTCGGAATGCCTCCTTCAATGATATGGGCCGGAGCCGGCGCCTGGATTACGCCGTCCGCGTTCTTGAAGGCATACTTGGGACGGCGCGTGACGATCACACGGAACTTCGCTGGCTCCACATCCAGACGCTCCGACACGTCCTCGCCGATCACCACCTTCTGCTTGCCGGCATGCTCAGCAAGGTCTTCCGGCTCAATGACGGTTTCGATCCGTTCCAGATGGGGCGCAAAGCCCTTGCGCCGACGCGGTGCACGCTTGCCATCCGCTTGCTCACGGCCCTTGCTGACCTGGGCCTTGATTGCAGCGATGCCGGTCTCAATTTCCTCGAAGACAAAGGCCTGCTGTTCATCGTCGCCGTTCGCAGAGCCGAGCTTTTCCGATCGTCGGCCGAACCGGGCGCGGTCGAAGGCCTTCAGGATCTGCGTCAGCCGCTCGATACGCGCATCGGCATCGGCGTTGCGCACCCTGAGATCGGCGACTTCGCTCTCCAGAGCATCGGCGCGGGCCGCCCTCTCGGCCAGGGCAAGCACCATGGCTCTCAGCGTCTCTACGTCATTCGGGAGGTTGAGATCGGGCGGCGTCATTGGCCCGACCAAGCACATTTTGCCCCGGTTCTCTTGCCTTTTCAGCTCACTGATTCACTTCGCCGCAGCGCTTTTACCCAACAATCTCCGGCGGCTGGACCGCCACGGTCCGGACCCGCTTCCAGTCCATTCCATCCACCAGTGCCATCAACTGCGCAGGATTCATCTGCACCCGATGATGCCCGATCCGCGGCCAGCAGAACTTCGCCTTTTCGAGACGTTTTAAATAGAGGCACACGCCGGAGCCATCCCACCATACGATCTTTATTCTGTCGGCTCTTTTGGCCCGGAAGACATAAAGCGCACCGTCGAACGGATCTGAGCCCGCATCGCGCACAAGCGCAACCAGGCCATCGATACCCTTGCGGAAGTCGACTGGATGGCTGGCGAGGAACACCTTCACGCCCGAGGGAATCATGCCGAACGCACCGCCCGGATCACTCGATGCAAGTGCGCCTCGTCGACGTCCACGCCGGCACGCACGACGACCTCGCCAATGGCAATCTCAATCACTGTGCCTGCCACAGACGCCACCACGCCCTCGCAACTCGAGTGCCGCGAGCGATAATGCCGCTCGGCCCGAGCATCACGGCGCCAAGCGAACAGCTGCGACGGGTGAATGCCGATCCGGCGGGCGATCGCCGAGACGCTCGCGCCAGGCTCCAGCGCCTCTGTCACAATTTGCGCCTTGAACTCGTCCGACCAGCGTCGGCGAAGCTGCCGCGGCGCTCCCTCAAGACGGTCGGCGACCGCTTCGATCATATGGAAGGTTCTAGTTCCAGAACTAGGCGCAGACATAGAAGCTCACATCGGCTCACAAACTCAGCAGCCGATAGCCGATCGCTTACCACTCCGCCAGACGGGGTTTCTTTGCCGCTTACGCTCTTGGTCGTCAACGAGACGCTGCAACCGGGCATGTCAATCAGCTATGTTGCCCGTCGCCATGGGCTCTCCCCGAGCATGGTCTTCCGATGGAGACGGCTGATGAGCGAAGGGGGCAAGGAAGCGGTGCGCGCGGATGAGGATGTGGTCGCCGCGTCCGAGGTCCGGAGGCTGGAGGAACGGTTCGAGACCTCGAACGCATGCTCGGCCGCAAGACCCTGGAGGTCGAGATCCTCAAGGAGGCTCTTGACCTTGCACGGGTAAAAAACCGACCTTGCTGTCGCGATCGCAGGCGCCGGAGGATACCCCGTGAAGCTGATCGCAGAGACCCTCGGGGTGGCCCGTTCCAACCTGGTGGAGCGAGCGAACGGGAAGCGTCCAAAGCGAGGTCCCCAGATCCGCGCCGGGGATGCCGAGCTCACTCCCGATATCCGGCGCCTGGTGGATAGCCGGCCGAGCTATGGATATCGGCGGATCGCCGCGCTCCTCAAGCGCGAGCGGCGATCCGCCGGCCACGACCCGGTCAACGCCAAGCGCGTCTACCGGCTAATGAAGAAGAGCGGCTTGTTGCTGGCCCGGTGGTGGAGGCCACTCCGACTTCCGGGCCGGCAAGCGTGGGCAAGACAATCTAGCTCGCGCGCGCCATCGTCGAGCTTGGCACGTTGACAACCGAAAGCAGCCGCCGCCCGTGAGCTTTTGCGAACTGCAGCGAGGCGAGTGTATCGGCGGTTTCTCCGGATTGCGATACAAAGACCGCCAGATTGCCGGGATCGAACGGCACCTTGCGATAACCAAATTCGGAGGCGATATCGATTTCGACCAGGAGGCCTGCGTAACGTTCGAACCAATACCGGCAATGAGCCCGGCGTGAAAGGCGGTGCCACAGGCTGTGATGGACACCCTGTTGATGTCGCGGAAATTCAATTCCGCAAGAGCGGGCATTTTGATCATGCTGCTCGCGATATCAATGTACTGTGCGAGCGTCTGGCCAACCACCCTCGACTGTTCGTGAATCTCCTTGAGCATAAAGTGCCGATGCTCGCCTTTGCAGGCGGCGATGGTCGAGGCGGCGATCCTGGCTGGCGGACGTTGAAGGTATTCGCCTTTCATATTGAGAAAGTCGATTCCCTGCCGCGTGAACCACTGCGAGGTCGCCGTAACTGATCATGTCGGTCATCGGCGCAAGAGCAATCGCATCGGATCCGAGGTACATTTCGCCCCGTCCATACCCGACCGCAAGCGGAGATCCCTTGCGCGCCCCAATGATCAGGTTTTCGTAGCCTTGAAACAGAAACGCCAGCGCAAACGCTCCCTCCAGTCACGGCAGCGCGGCGCGTACCGCCTCTACCGGCTTGCAACCCCTCTTCAGCTGCTGGTCTACAAGATGGGCGTCCACCTCGGAGTCTGTTTCGGTGACAAAGCGCGCCCCTGCCCGCTCAAGCTCGTCACGCAACTCGCGATGATTTTCGATGATGCCGTTATGAACGACCGCAACGCCATCAACCGCGTGCGGATGCGCGTTCTCCTCATTTGGACGGCCATGGGTTGCCCAGCGGGTGTGGCCGATGCCTATGCGGCCGGCAAGCGGCTCAGAACTCAGCCTTTTCTCGAGGTTCTTGAGCTTTCCGACTGCGCGCCGCCGCGTCAGGATACCGCGCTCTATCGTGGCGATACCCGCTGAATCGTATCCTCGATATTCAAGTCGTTTCAATGCATCCAGAATCGCGGCGGCGGCCGGTCCTCGCCCCACGAAACCGACGATTCCACACATCTTCCTACTCCGATGTATCTACAATTCGCCGCGAGGCATAAGGATACTTTGCGCTGGAACGCGACAATCGGGCGCCTGTTACCACAAGAGAACTGAGACCGTGATCTTCAGCATCGAAGGCACGGATGCGCTTTCTTCCACGCAACTCGCGGAACCGCTCTCCTGGCCGTCCCTCCTCTCGAATACTGCTGACAGCAACGACGCGAGGGGGGATCTCCTCCTCAGCGCCTCAAGGTCGATAACTCGAAGCACATGGCGGCTATGTCTTTCGATCAAGCCGCTATCGCATAATCTCATCATCGTCCTGCTCAACGTGTCGCAGTTGATGACGAGATAGTTGGCAATGTCAGTGCGCGACATGGGGAGATCGACGGACACTTGGCGCATCCCCTTGCGGAGATTCCGCAGCGCTAAACTCAGAATGAATGAGGCGACGCGCTGCTCGGTCTCGAGACGACCAATCAACAACTGATGAATGCTCGCGCGAGCCAGCTGATTCAAGGATCGGGCGACCAGAAATGCCCAATAATCTTGAGCTGGAATCGACCGGTCGACTGCAGGAGGATCCAGAGAGACCAACGACGCCCGGGTGATTGCTCGCAACGAATATCCGGGCGCGGGAAGGACGCTCGACGCCGATACAACGTCTCCCGCAACCAGGAAATCCAGTACCTGGAGCTTTCCCTTTGCGGGCATCGCATCGATTGCGAGCATGCCTTCCCGCAGGATGAGCACTCTTCCGGCCGGAGGAAGCGGAACGCGTTGTTGCGACCGGAGGTGCAAGCAGTCACCTTTTGCACCGATCACTTTGACAAAACGGGAAACCTCCGTTTCATCCAGCATTGGACTCATCGTTGATTGAAGCGTTGGCGTTGACCAGGAGCCCTCGACAATCGTCATTTGACGGAAAGTCATTTGGAAGACCTCTTGGAAAGTCCCGCGTCGAAGTAAAATATCGAGCGTTCGGAAATAGACAGATCAAATATTGGAGGGCAGCCTTAGCAGCAACGTCCCGGTTATCTACTCGTTAAGAAGGAGTAAGCCGAAAGGGCCCCGGCGAAAGTTAGCAAGCCGCACGATGGGACGATCATCACTGGCAAGGTCAATGAAATGTGGGGAACGGACATGACGCAGACGATCACCATCTCACGGCCAATGTCTTCGTTGCCGTGGAACACTCCAATTCGGAAGTCGTCGGCATTCATGCATCGCGGTCGGCCAATCGCTTCGAGGCCCCGGAGCCGGTGCGTCAGGGGGTGCATCGGGGCTTCGGAGCCATGGCGCCCGGGGGGGCGCGCGGATTGAAGCTGCGTCATGATCATGGCTCCAACTACATATCCGACGATTTCCATGACGAAATCGAATGCCTGGGGATCGAAGCTTCGCCCTCCTTCGTGCGAGAGCCAGAGGCAACGGCGTCGCAGAGCGCTTCATCCGAACCTCACATGGGGAGGTTCAAGTCAAGGGGGGCGTATTAGGGTGACATCCGCAGATCTCCAGTATCTGTTCGGTATCCGAGGCTGAGCCCGATTGCCTGGACGCGGCTCGGTTCCGAGCACGATCAACCTCACATTCGGTCGCCGCGCGAAACGGCTGCACCAATATCCCGCTTGCGGCGGTCGGGGCTCAGGAAGACGAGACCATTCTTGAAGACGGGCTTTTTAGGCCATGTTCGGGTGCGGTTCGTCCACCTGGATCCGCCAGGACTGATCAAGTCCTGGAAGATTTAAGGATTCGGTCAGCGTTTATCGCCAGGTACGTTTCATCACGGCTCCGTCGATGACAACGCTTGCGGTCACATATTTCCAGAGCGCTACCAGCAACTTGCGCGCCAGCGCCACGATTGTCGTCTTCTTAAGACGGCCGCCATTGCGCCTGCCCCGATCTTCAAACCACAGGGCCAGCGCCGAGTGCGGCTGATGGCGCAGCCATAGCCACGCGAGTTGGACGAGCGTTGTTCGCAATCGCGGATTGCCTGCTTTAGACACGCCCTGTTCGCGATCAACCGAACCGCTTTGCCAGGGTGTTGGCGTTAGGCCCGCATAAGAAGCGACTTGGCGTCGATTGCCGAAGTGTCGGAAGAGCCCTTCCGACCAGAGGATGGCGGCGAACTCTGGCCCGATGCCCTTGATATCGAGCAACATCGCCGCCGGCGCCGGCGCTGCGACTTGTTGCGCGGCAAGCAGCACATCCCGCTCAGCTTCCACCGCTGTCAATCGGCGTTCAAATTTGACCCCTCGTATTGCCTCAGGAAGTAATGTTACCCGGGATGAAGGTCTACGAACTGCCCCAGACCGGTCTCGAGCCGCGGCCAGCTCGGTGGAGAGGCTGTGGGCGGGGCGGAGTGCTCATCACACGCAGCGCCGTCCACAGCCTCGGGCCGTATTTCATCCACGGGCATGGATACGATGGCTGTCTCCGCCACCTTCCGCCGGAGGGACCGAAGCAGGCGCTGAACGATCGAATGCTGCTTGTCGCTGAACATCGAGGGATCGATCGTGGCGAGCCTGCCCACGATGGCCAGTGCAGTGAGCTGTGGCTCGACGGCGAGCCAGTTCTCGATGATCGCGAGATGGGGATCGAGCTTCGAGGGCATGCGAATACGCGTTTTGTATCGCTGTTTCGGCCGGCGGTGCGTGGCCCGCACTTCGGCGGTTTTTGCCGCCGTGCCGAGCGATCGGGCAAACGAGAGCGGATCAGCCGGCGATACGGTGGGAACCTTCGCAAGACCGCGCTTGCCGATCCGTTCGCCGAGCTCTTCCTGCGCCGTGCGGATCGTGGCAAGCAATTGTATGGGATCGAGAGTCCGATACGTGTGGCGCAGACGGCGCTTGACCGCTGATGGGAGTTTCGGGTGCCCCAGTGCACGTTCGTATGGTGTGGCAGGCGGATGATAGCGTTTGATGATCTTGGCACCCTCGCGGCGCTTCTCTTTGAGCTTGAATGACGGCTGGAAGAAGTTCACCAGCAGGCGCGCCGCCGCGTAGAGACGTGCCATCACGCGGGCCGTCTCGACCCCGTCGAAGCGCCCGTATCCGACGAGCCGCCGGACCACCGCACCGTTCTTCTGCTCCACGAAAGCCTGATCGTTCTTTTTGTAGGCACGTGACCGCGTTACCTCGATCTTCTGTGCTCGGCACCATGGAACGACGACGTCGTTCATGAACGCGCTGTCGTTATCGAAGTCGGCGCCACAGATCACCCACGGGAACAGGCCCTGCGCTCGCTTCATCGCTTCCACGACGAGGCTGCCATCGCGTGTCACCAGGGGCAGGCATTCCGTCCATCCTGTTGCGATGTCCACCATGGTCAAAGTCTGGATAAACGAGCCGGCGACGCTGGTCCCACCGTGCGCGACCATGTCGATCTCGCAAAAGCCTGGCGGCGGGTTTGCCCAGTCATTGAAAGTGCGGATCGGCACCTCGCGTCGAATCGCCGAGTAGAATCCGACTCGCCGCCGGCGCCCCCCAGCAGCCGCAATTTTAACGTCGATCAACATCCGATCGATCGTCGCCGCGCTCAGAGTTGTCAGCAGCGCACGCTCTGCGCTCGTTGGCTTCAGCCGGCCATGCCGCTCGAGTGCGGGCAACAGCACTGGGATCATCGATACGAGGCGCTTACCGCAGACGCGATCGGAGGCTTCCCACAGCGCGATCAGCGCGTCGCGCACGCTGGCGTATTTGCGTCGCCGACTTGTCGCTGGTTCGGTTGGGCTCGTTGCCCCTTCGTCCAGTGGTGGCCTGGGCCTGTCCCTTCCGGCAACCGACAGTGCTCGCACCGCGTGCTTGCGGTGCCAACCCGTCGTCGCTGTCAACTCGTCAAGGATCCGTCCCTTCTCAACTCGTCCAGCCGCACGGTAGCGCCTCGCCACCACGGCCAACACCTCGCGCCTTGCGCCCATGCTGATCCCGCTCGCCATTGGCGCCACCGACCTGATTCGGTAACGCCGCCCCAGTCATCAGCGGAATTGTTCGGTAACATTTTCGATGAGGCAATGCGCCCCTCATCGGCGTCCAATTTTGACCCCTTTGCGCGGCGGGCTTTGCTGGTAGCGCTCGTCTCGTCGGAGCTGGCCGGGATAGCGGAGGCGAGACGAGCGCGGGTGGCGTGATCGTCGTCTCGGCTCTTGAACCGCCAGCTATCGTTGCCGGTCTCGACAATGTCGCAGTGATGGGTCAACCGGTCGAGCAGCGCGGTGGTCATTTTGGCGTCGCCGAACACGCTCGGCCATTCGCCGAAGGCGAGATTGGTGGTCACGATGACAGAGGCGCGCTCATAGAGCCGGCTGACGAGGTGGAAGAGAAGCTGGCCACCGGACTGGGCGAAGGGCAAATAGCCGAGTTCATCCAGCACGATGAAGTCCATCCGGGTCAGATGCTCGGCGAGCCGTCCTTGCCGTCCGTTGCGGGTCTCGGTCTCGAGGCGATTGACGAGGTCGACTACGTTGAAGAAGCGGCCGCGAGCCCCGGATCGGATGCAGCTTCTGGCCATGGCAATGGCCAGGTGGGTCTTGCCTGTGCCGGTGCCGCCAACCAGCACGACGTTGCGTTGTTGGGCGATGAAGCCGCCGCCAGCGAGATCATTGACGAGAGTCTGATTGATCGGCGTGCCGTCGAACTGGAAGTCGGCAATGTCCTTGGCAAGCGGCAGCTTGGCAATGGTGAGCTGGTATTTGATCGACCTGGCTTGCTTCTCGTTGATCTCGGCGTTGAGCAGGTCGCCGACAATGCGCTGAGGTTCGTGCTGGCGTTTGACGGCAGTTGCCATGATCTCGTCGAAGGCAGCCTTCATGCCGTAGAGCTTGAGTTCGCCCATGAGGTCGAAGATTTGGGTTCGTTCCATCAGATGGTCCTCCGGAGGTTGTCGTAGCGGGCACAATCGGCGATCGGCGCATGACGGAGCGTCAGTGCGGCCGGCGTCATGATGTTGGCCGGTGGGGCGGGTTCACGTTGACGGGCCAGGATATTGAGCACGACATCGGCGGAATGGACGCTGTGACTGAGCGCTTCAGCACAGGCTGCTTCCACCGCGGGCAGACCGTCAGTCAGCACCGCGTTGAGGATGTCGACCATCTGCCGATTGCCATCGTCGGTGCTGGCAAGCTTGCGCCGGATCCGCTCGATCGCGGCCGGCAGCACCCAGTCTTTGAAGGGAGCACCGTTGCGCAAGGCGCCGGGTTTGCGGGCGAGCACCGGCACATAATGCCAGGGGTCGTAGACGGTATCGCCGCGGCCAAAGGATCGCGGGTGCTCGGCAACGATGCGTCCATCCTGACGGATCACAATGCGATCGGCATAGGCTTGAACCTCGACCGGTCGTCCGACTGCGCTGGCTGCGACCGAGTATTTGTTATTGTCGAAGCGCACCAGGCAGGTCTTCGAGACCGATGCCGTCACCGCATGGAAGCCGTCGAAGCGGCCGGCATAGGGAACGAGTTTGGGGCGTTCGGCTTCGAACACTTCCCAGATCGTCTGATCGACCAGCTCCGGATGGCGATGAGCCTTGGCGTAGGCGATGCATTTGTCGAGCAGCCAGACGTTTAACTCGTCGAGGTTTTTGAACCGCAGCCGCGGCGTGAAGAAGCGTTCCCTGACCAGCCCGACCTGGTTCTCGACCTGCCCCTTCTCCCAGCCCGACGCTGGCGTGCAGGCGACCGGATCGACCAGATAGTGGCTGCACATCTGCAGGAAGCGGCGATTGTAGAGACGCCCTTTACCGACGAAGATCGTCTCTACGGCGGTCTTCATGTTGTCGTAGATGCCGCGGGTGCAGGTGCCTTTGAACAGGGCGAACGCCCGGTCGTGGGCGTCGAACACCATCTCCTGCGTCTCCCGCGGATAGGCCCGCACGAACAGCATGCGGCTGTGACAGAGCCGGACATGGGCGGCCTTCACCATCACCGTGGTGCCGCTCAGCAAGACCACCTCGTGGCTCCAGTCGAACTGGTAGGCTTCGCCGGGGGCAAAGCTCAGCGGGACATAAGCGGCCGCGGTCGATTGCCCGCGTTCTTTGCTCCACCGCCTGGCGTAACGCCGCACGGCATCGTAACCGCCGTCGTAGCCGCTCCCGCGCAGCTCTTCGAAGATCCGGATCAGCGTCAGCTGTTCACGAGCCGGTTTGGTCGCGTTCGCCGCCAGCAGCCTATCGAGCTCCGATGCCCACCGCCCCAGCTTTGGTCGTGGCTGCACCTGCCGCTCGTACTCGAAGGAGGTCCCTCCGGACCTCAGCACCTTCCGGACCGTGTTCCGCGACACCTTCAGGTCGCGGGCGATCTCCTTGATCGTCTTGCCCTTGATGAAGTGCTCGCGCCGAATCCGCGCAATCGTCTCCACGACCAGCATCCCCGACCACCTGCTTCATTCCAAAGCAGGCAGCGCAACAGACCAACCTACAGGGGGTCAATTTTGGACGCCGATCCCCCGGCTTAGGGGGTCAATATTGCAGGCCGAATGACAGCCACTTCCTTGTTTTGACCGCCTTCCGCGCAGGTCAGCACGATCCGGGCTCTCAGAGCCAGCGCCTGCGCCGTCTTCCGCCGCGTCGTCAGCGCCTTCAGTTCGGTGCGCTCTTCATCACTCAATGTCAGGGAGGCAAGTTGCTGGACCGCCATCAGATCCTCCGTCACTGCTGCTGCCTCCAGCCTTGGCACAGCGACGCGAACCTGCTGCGAATCTGCGATTGCGAACTTGTGACTCGGGACACTAGCCAGGGCGAAGACGCATCCGCCATCATGTTCGGCGAGGGCTTCGTGAAGGATGATGCACCGGGCTCAAATACAATATTTCCAATAGTCTCAAGCTGACTTGAGTGAACTCTCCGAAACCTTATTCCCGACAAACCAGTCGCCTTTGTAGCCCACGGTCTGCATGCTACGTTTAAAGCATATCCCGGTTCGTTAGGTCGGCTCCTATGGGGAGACAGTGAGAGAGCGCCGGGAAGAAGCTCCGAGCCAAGATAAACCGGCTGCGGTGAAGACCTCAGCCATCAACATGCGATCGCTATCATTGCCCCGAGCGGCGACGAGACGCCTCGCAGCATCCGCCGCGACGCTGTGCGCTTTCGCATGATAGGCCAGGAAGGTAATCTCCTTTAGAAACTCTGGCTTAATCGAGCCCACCTTGCGGGCTTGAAGCCAATGAAAGAGTTCACTTGCCCGCCCCGCCCCCGCCGCAGCAAGGGCCCATGCCATTTCTGCTTCTGCAGAGGGCTGCTGGCGCAGCAGTGCGTCCATGACCGCCCAGTTCTCATGTACGAGACCTAAACGGATGTAAGCCCGGGCGACGTCGACGAGGACCGACGGATGGAGAAGCTCCGGTTCATGGGAAAGTTCGGGCGGGCGCCCCTGGGCGAATCGAAACGGCAGCGTCTGACGCAAGGCAGCAACCGCTTTGTGCCCACGGCCGCGCCGCAGCTCGACCTCAACGATCTGCAAATACGTCCGCACGAGTTCACGTCTCACCTCGGCAGTCGGGTGCTGGGCCTTAACCCGTACCAGGATGTCCGCGCAGTCATCCGTACGGCCTAACTGCCGGTATTGGCCAGCCAAAAGCCGCATTAGCCCAATGTCGCGCGGGTGCTCGTCCAGTTGGCCTATCAGCAATCGGATTGAACCGGCGACGTCACCGGAACGAGCTCGGACCTTCGCTAACGCTGCAACAGTCGGCGGTGATCGGTCGCCAGCCTCGAACATTTGCTCAAGCAGATTGAGCGCGACTTGCGTATTGCCGGCCTCCAACTCGAGGAGCGCCAGTTCGCTTCCGCGAGGGACCAAAAGCGCGCTGAGCGAAACTGCCATGAGCACGAGAACAATCAGGAACACCGGAATCGACGGAGCCGCGGGCAGCAAGTCGCCAAGCTTTGGACCGTGATTGAGGCGCGGAAAGAAGGGCTTCATGGAGGAGGTACAATCCGGGTGAGATCTGGCGTGGCAACATAGGGAACAAACCCGTTTGCACGCTCCTCAGTGTAGATCTTCGCAATGTTTTCTTTGTCATTAGGATCCCAGTAGTCGAGCGAGAAGAGCTGCAGATTGGGGTCGCGGCCGCCAGCCGCCCACAACTGCTGGCGCTGCCACTCGTAATCCGACTCTGAGACGAAGCTGTAACGACCCGTTCCGGCATCGAACGTAGTGCGGACTGACTCGCCGAGAACCATGTCAAAATGACCTGCGATCAGCGGGAGTACCGCAAAGCCCCGGTTTATCATGATCAGAATGCCCGGAAAGGCCGTCCGAATTGCGCGGACGAGATCGGCAGCGCCCTCAACCATTCCTCCATAACGGCTCGGGTCCTGCCTCTCAAGGAATTCGGCCGAGTCAAGTGTATCAAGAAACACTCCATCAAAGCCTTTTTGAAGAATTCCGGGAACGAGGTCTTTTACCACGCGCCGGCGCCAGTTTTCATGTCGCAAGTCGATGAACCGTGCGTCTGGCCAGTTTGCGTTCGCTCCGAAAAGCAAGCCCTCAGCAGCGAGCTCGACAAAATAAGGGCGTCCAGAGTGGACCTCACTCAAGCTGAGATAGCCCAAGTAAGTCGCGTCGCGACGGAATCGGTCGAGAGGCGCGAGATTTAAATCGCTGTCGAGCGCCGCAAGGGCAAAGGCGCCAATGGCTGGATCTGTGCTCGCGCCATAATAGACGAGGAAAGGGATTTGGCCTTTCTTCCGTTTTTCGCTCAGCTGGGCTGCTCCCAAGAGAGACGGAGCACACGATATGATGCCTAGCAGGATCCCAAGTTGTCGGCGGCTGATCAAATGTGCCCTCTCCTCACGGGCCATGGGTAATCGCCAGACTTCTCTGCCCCTCCGCAAGAGCGAAGCAATCTCGCCTTTGGCCAGCGAGCGGTTGCGCGGTCGCACCCGTTTGCAGAACTTCATCGACGTATCTCCAAGAGCCGAAGGCGTGACGACAGAATTGACGCAAAGGCGCGGCTCGACTCTTCGGTACAGCGACGAAACAAAATACAGATCATCGCGACTAGCGAATCGGAGTCAGCTTCGGAAGTTGGCACGCGAACAACGTGACATCCGGTGGCCGGCTCGTTTTCGACCACGCCAACCATTGCTCCATACTGCCCGTTTACGGTCATCATGGCATTGGTCGTGGTTGAGGACACAATGCCGCCCCACTGCTCGTGTCGACGGCAACAGGCCGTTCAAACACGCAGATCTCAGACGCGTCTCGCTCAAGACTACGGCTGCGGCCCCTCGTCCGCTGGCGATAGGCTGTAAGTTGGTCGGCCCATCCATTGCCCGAAGACCGGTGATCCGGCGAAATGAGTTCATTCATTCGTCAACGCCGCTGGAGCTAAATGCCATAATGATAGTATCCCGCCTAACCAACTCGTTTCCTGAAATGCAGTTGATTCCTTAGACCCTTGCTCCCGGAAGGGTGTGTTAGGGACAAGACGCAGCTTCTCCGACGCAATTGTAATTGGTACGCTTTCTGCGAACCAACGAAAAAATCTGATTTGTATCAGACCCAGCGCATACTCGGCGGTTCTAACGCGGTGGACAAGCCATTGGCATTCGACAAGGCAAGATCGCAACGAACCGGGTCCAGAACGACCGAAGCAGAGCTGACGTTGTAGATCGAGGCGACTCTTCAGCTAAGCCTTCAGCGCTCGCGAAAAGCGCGTTCGAACTGATCTGTGAGCGGTTTCGTCAGATATGACAGCGCGGTTCGTGCTGACGTCTCGATGAAGGCGTCGACCGGCATCCCGGGAAGCAGCTTGTGATCGGCAAGCCGAGCGAGTTCGCCGCTGTCGGGAGTAATACGAGCGGTATAGTAGAACTGTCCTGTTTCCTTGTCCTGGGTGGCATCCGGAGACAACCGGGTCACCACTCCCTCCACCTCCGGCGTCGTGCGCTGGTTGAAAGCGGTGAATCGCAACATGCTTTTCCGTCCGATCTTCAGCTGGTCGATATCTGTACTTGGGATATGAACCTCGACAGACAATAAATCGCTGCTGGGAACGACCAGCATCAACTGTTCGGCCGGGTTAACCACGCCGCCGACGGTATGGACGCTGAGTTCGTGAATGATCCCGTCGATCGGAGCCCTGAGTTCGACCCGCCGCAGCTGATCCTCAGCCGCGATTTTTCTTTCCTGCAGCTCTGCGATGCGGCCCTCGACCTCACGCAGCTCTTTTTGCGCGTCGGAGAAGCGGTTCTGGTCAACGGCGAGAATCTTGAGCCGCGTTTCCGCGATCTCGCCACCGATTTTGGCGATTTGCGCCACCAGTGTTCCGATCTCGCCCTCAATCCGGGTCTCGTCGCGCTGCAGGCTTAGCACGCGTGTTACCGGCAGCAGATTTCGCTTATAGAGATCATTGACTCGCGATAACTCCTCACGAATCAACGCTACTTCGCGGGCCTTGGCGGAGTTCTGCAGCGTCAGCCCCTTGACCTCGTCTTCGTTCTGCTTGATCCGCTCGCCGAGTTGCGCCTTCTGTCCGTTCAACGATCCCAGTCGCGCATGAAATAACCGCCGCTCTCCGCTGGCGACCCGCTCCGCTTCCTGGCCGGATGCTGTGAAGCCGGGTGGGAACTCCAGGTCGTCCCGATCGTCACGCTCGGCGGCCAAGCGCGTCTTCCGGCCAACCAACTCGGTCAATTGCGATGTGACGATGCCCAGCAAGGCGCGCGCCTGCGTCCCGTCCAGCTTGACCAGCAGATCACCGGCGGAGACGCGACTGCCGTCTCTTACGAGAATCTCTCCAATCACCCCGCCCTGCTGATGCTGAATCTTTTTGCTGCTGCCGTCGACCACAACGATCCCATGCGCGATTACGGCTCCCGACAGGGTCGCCACGCTGCCCCAACCGAAAACGGCAAGTGCAACCAGGCCGGAAAGAGCCAGGCCGGTAGCAAGTGGACGCCGCAGCTCGGCGACATCCACCGGCGAAGCCGCCGGGCGGGCTCCTGTCGAGCGCCGCAAGTTTTTGTTCAGGGCTACAACCGAAGCCGTCATGCCGAAATCACTCCGTTTCAACTCATCAACTGACAGCGGTCCGAACCGGATGGACCAAGACCTTCTTCAGCACCTCGTCTTTCGGGCCGAATGCGCTCAATCGCCCCGCATTGATCATGGCGACGTGATCGACGGAGTTGAGCGCGCTGGGCCGATGCGCAATGACAAGCACGATGCCGCCACGGTCCCGAACGCCCTGGATTGCCGCTGACAACGCGCATTCACCTTCGGCATCGAGGTTCGAGTTGGGCTCGTCGAGAACGACCAGGAAGGGGTCACCGAACAGCGCGCGGGCGAGCGCGACGCGCTGGCGCTGGCCCGCGGAAAGCGCCGAGCCATCGGGGCCGACATTGGTCTCGTAGCCAACGGGAAGGTGGAGGATCATATCGTGGACGTCGGCGGCCTTGGCCGCCGCGATGATGGCCCGGCTGTCCGGCTCCTCCTCGAGGCGGCAGATGTTCTCTGCAATGGTCCCTTCGAACAGCGTAACGTCCTGCGGTAGATAGCCGATATGCTTGCCCAATTCGTCGGACGTCCAGCCATCGAGCTCGGCGCCGTCAAGGCGAACGGACCCATGCAGCAGCGGCCACACGCCGGTAATTGCACGCCAGCGACGATTTGCCTGCCGCGCTGGGACCGATTATCGCCAGCGCCTGGCCGGACCGCAGCTCAAAACCCACGTCGCACAGAACAGGACGTTGGGTACCGGGCACACACACACCGTTGCATTCGCCAGCGTCAGCCGCTCGACTGGAGGCGGAAGAGCCAACGACGACGCAGCGACCGTAAACCTGTCGAGCATCTTCGACAGCCGATCAAAACTATGCCGTGCGGCCAGAAAGTTGCGCCAGTGCGCAATTACCTGCTCGACCGGGGCCATTGCCCGGGAAGTGGTGATCGAGGCAGCGATGATTGCCCCGCCGGTGACTTCGCCGCGAATGGTCAGGTACGCACCCAACCCCAGGATGGCCGATTGCAGCGTCAAGCGCAGGAACTTGGAGACGGCAGCCAGCTTCGAGGTCACGTCGCCCGCCTTGACCTGCAGCGTCAGATAACTTTGGTTGGCCCTTTCGAACCGATGGACGGCGCGGCCGACGAATCCCATCGCCTGCAGCGTCTCCGCATTTCTCGCGTTGGCGTCGGCTATCGCCTTACGAGCGGCGTCAGCGCGCGCGCTCGCCCGCACCTCGTGGCGCGACAGCAATTCGGACAGGAACGTGAGTAGGACGAGGAGCAGCACCCCCGCAAGGCACATCACCCCGAGCAAAGGATGCAGCAAGAACACAACAGCGAGATAGAGCGGCATCCAGGGCAAATCCAGGAAGGCGACCGGACCGCCGCTGGCGAGAAAGGTACGGATCGTGTCAACATCGCGCACCGGCTGCTGCGCCGTCGATCTTGACGCACCTTTGAGGGGCAGGTTGACGGCCATGGCTTGCACCGAGCCAGCGACGCGGCGATCGAACAGAACCGCAGCGCGGCCCGATGCCTGGTTGCGCAGCAGGTCGAAGACGCCATAGAAAGCGTACAGGACGAACATCAGGACAGACAAAGATACCAGCGTCGGCACGCTGTGGCTCGCCAATACGCGATCATAGACCTGAAGCATGTAGAGGGAACCGGTCAACGTCAGCAGGTTGATGATCCCCGATATCACTGAAACAGCCAGAATCGCACCGCGAAAGCCCGCAAAGGCCCCGGCAAGATCGGAAGTTTGGTTCTTGGGCTGATCGCCCGGCTTCTTCGGCAATGTCCTGTACCTATTGCAATAGAGAAACGACACGTGCCGGAGCACTGATAGATCGGCGTCCGGCAATTACTCGGCTGCTCCTCTCTCCCGCTGGTCAGCTATCAAACGAAATGGATGTCAGCGGTGGCGCTGGCCTTGAGCATCGACAACGTCACATTATTCAGCGTAATCGTGTCTGTTGGATCCAGCGTGATCAGCACATTGCTGCCTTGTTGCACCACAGTAACCGGCCCACCCGCGGCGTTGAGGGCCGCCCCATTGACAAGGGCGGTCTCGGTCGTACCGGCGGCGAACATGGACGACGATAGCTCCAGAAAATCGTGGTTGGCGTTGGTCATATTGGCCGTGAAATCGGTGATCACGTCCTTGCCGAAGCCGGCATGATTGAACACGAACGTATCGGCGCCGTCGCCGCCGGAGAGCCTGTCGTTCCCCACTCCGCCCTCCAGGTGGTCTTTGCCTCCATTGCCGAAGAGCGTGTCATTGCCGATGCCGCCTGTGATGGTGTTCGCCAGACCGTTGCCATTGCCGGTGAAGTTACCGGTTCCGAAGTGAGTCAGATTCTGCACGTTGCCCGGCAATGTGTAGCTGGCGAGCGTGGTCATCACGGTCGCGTTCGTGCTGCCCGCCGTCTCGTTCACGGTGGTCGAAGAACTGGTGACGGTGAAGGTGTCTGCGCCGCCGCCGCCCCTGAGGACCACATTGGCGAGACCGGCATCGCCCAATGAATCGGCGCCCGCTCCGCCGGTGATCTGTTCGCCGGCCACTGTTGCCGTCGCGGTGAAACTTTCGCTGCCGGTATAGACCAGCCTCTCGACGTTGGCTGGCAACTGGTAGGTCGATAGCGTCGTCTGCACGGTGTCCGTGCCGTTGTTGGCGGACTCTGCGATGATGGTGCCAGGGTTGCTCACGATGAAGGTATCGTTACCCGCGGCGCCGAGCAGCTTGATCCCGCTCTGGCCGTTGTCATTCAGAATGTCCGCCCCAGCGCCGCCGTCCAGCGTCTGGTTAGCCGCGCCGGCTGTCAGGGTGTCAGCACCTCCAAGCCCCGAAATGATCGCGCCCGTCATCGAGCTCGTCAGCGCGTCATTGCCGGTGGTTCCGTTGACCGCCGTCGGTGGAATCCCCGTGCTGCCACCGAGTTGCGCGGCCGTCAGGACGAGCCCGCCGTTGAATTGGAACAACTCGAAATTGCTGAAGGTCGTGGTGCCGTCCGGCGAACCTGCCCTCGTATCGGTCAGGCTGAGGCTGCCGTCCGGATTTGCGGCGACCCTGTACTGCGCGAACTGGCCGGTGAACAAGGCGGTATCGGTGCCGTCGCCGCCGTTGAGAATGCTTGTGCCGTCAAAGCCACTGAACGTGTTGCCCAGCGCGTTACCGGTGGCGGTGATGCCGGCGCTGGCCGTGTAGACGAGGTTCTCCGCATTGTTGGGCAACACATAGTTTCTAAGGTTGGTGCGAACCGTGTCCGTACCGGCATTGGTTTGCTCGACAATAACATCATTCGCCCTTGTCACGACGTAGGTGTCGTCGCCGGCTCCGCCGCTCATGGTATCGACGAGGCTTGCCGCAGCGGCTGTACCTGCGTCGCGAAGCGTGTCATTGCCATCGGCGCCGTCCAGGATGGTGTTGCCGCCGATGCCCGCCGTCAGCGTGTCGTTGCCTGCCAGCCCGAGGATGATCTGGCCTGAGTTAGCAATGGCGGAGCCGGTCAAGACGTCGTTGCCCGGTGTTCCCATGACAACGGAAAACGCCAACTGGGCCTGAGTCAGCACAAGGCCGTCGCCAAACTGGAAGTTCTGGATGTTGATATCGGTATCCGTGCCGTCGGGCGCACCTGCACGCAGGTCGGCCACGGTAACGCTGCCGTCTGCATTCTGCGTATAACTGTAATTGTTCACGATGCCGGAATAGACTGCGGTATTTGTAGCGCCACCGCCGTTGAGGACGTCGTTGCCACCTCCACCGTTGATGATGTCGTTGGCCGAGCCACCAAAGAAGATGTCGTTGCCGCTCGACGCGACAGCGGCCGCACCGTCCGAGACCGTGACATTATGCTGAACCTGCACACCCTGTGGTGAACTCGTAGAGACCGCCAGTAGCCCGTCATTGAATACCAGCGACAGATCGGCTCCGTTGAGCGTGGCGAGCGGTGCGCCCTGGATCGAGACGATATTCGCGCCCGGCGTCTTGACGTGAATGTCGACCACGCCGTCGCCTGTCATCGAGAAGGCCAGGTTCGCTCCGTCGCCGGTCACAGACAGGAGGTCGGCGCGCATCGGCAGCGCCTCGATATGCGTGACATCGTCCTGCGTCGCGCCGAGGGTGACTTTGAAAGTCCCGCCGCCGTACGGCAGAAAGATGCTGTCGCTGTCGTAGCCGTACCAGTTGCCGGCGTTCTGAATGACCTGACCGGCGGCGTTGGTGACGTTCAAGGCCATCCCGCCAAGGTCCGGCGCCGTCGGATCCGGCGTAATCGTCGCGGTGATGACGTTGCCATTGGTGGTTTCGGAAATCGTCGCCTTCTGCTGCGCGGCGATGCGGGCGGCGAGCGTCTCCATGGTCACGAACTCATAGCCCGCATTGTAGGCGTAGGCGATGAAGTCCGTGAACATCTGGGTCGTATAACCCGGATCACCGCCGGCGCCGTTGGTATCCCAATTGGTAGCGCCATAGTCGTGCCACGGCCATACGATGATCGGCGCCTGGGAATTGGCCGATAGCTGATTAAACAGCGCCTGCCAGTCGGCCAGCGCCTGCTCGGGTGTCTTGTTCTGAAACTGGATTTCAGTGAAGTCGAAGGTGATGTTGGGCGCGATATAGACCGAACCGGTATTGGTCGGATCAATATAGCCAAAGGCGTTGGGATAGCCGGCCCCTGCCCCGGTCCAGCCGCCGGTGACGTAGCCGGTGAGCCCGCCCGCCACGCTCTGGTAGTACTGCATGATCTGCTGGGACGTACTCACGGTCTCGGCGGCGCCGGGCACGGCCGCACCGGCGATCGCGACGCCGATCTGCTGCTGCAAGATCGTCTTCGATTGTCCGAACTCGTAATTGAAGGTCCAGTTGGGCGCCGAACCGTTGGCTGGCGGCGTGACGTAGAGCGTGTTGGTGTTCTCGTTCCAGGTGGAGACCGGTGGATTGATGAGGTGGGTATAGGAGTGATTGCCGATCTCGCTGCCCATCGCGACGATCGACCGATAGTAGGGTGCGGAAACCGCCCAGTTGGTGAAGTTCTCGTTGTTCGGATTGGCGTTGTCGCCGATGTTGGCGTAGTAGGTGCCGACAAAACTATATTGCTGTTTCCTCTGCTGCAGGATCGGGATCAGAAGGTCGTAGATACCGGCTTGGCCGCCTTCCGGCGAGACGTCGGACCGGAATTGCGACTGGTCCAGATCAGTGCGCGAGGCGACGATGCCGGCCATGCGGGAGGTATCTAGCGACAGGCTCGGCGTGGTGCCGAACACCGCATTCTGGATGGCGTGCTGCAGCAGGTTGCTGTCGCCGAGCAGGCCGGTGGTCGCGAACAAGGTGTTGGTGCCGCCGGTGGTCGTCTGCACTACGCCGGCGACAGAGGCTCCGCCCTGAACGTTGATATCCGCGAGCGTCGTGGCCGGCTGCGTGACGCCGGAGAAGGTCTGGTATCCCGTGTTGGTGTAGTAGCCCGCCGGCGTCCCAGCGAACTGACCGCTGGCGCCGCCGATGAGTTCGCCGGCCGCGTAGCCGGCCATGATCGGATTGTGATTGGCAAGCGCCGCGGGATCTGCCGTTACCGAATAGGTTGCCGTACCGAACCCGCCCAGCGTCACGTCCAGCAGCGCCTGCATGTTGGCGTAGGAATTGCCCGGCAGCGGCGCCCCGATCTCATCGTTGGTCAGGAAATTGCCCGCCGTAATGATCGGCACGTGATAGCCGTACACCACATGGCTCAAGGCACTCACGATCGAGGCGACCTGGCTCGACTGGACATTCTCCATGTCCGGGAAGATCAGCGCACTGTATTGCGAGAGCTTGGCAACATTGGTGAGGTCGGCCTCGGTCAGGAGGTCATAGGAGACCCCGGCAGCCGCCGCCTGATGCTGCGCCGCCATGAACAGATCGGCATAAGCGGTTTGACCAGCCGCCGAGCCGCCGAAATACAGCGCGGCGGTGGTCGCGGAAAAAACGATGCCGACCTTCTTGATGGTGTGATCCACCGGGACCAGCGTCGATGGATCGGTGATGACGTATTGCGGGTTGGTGAAATCGCCGGGCAGAGCCACCTCTCCGTTATTGATCAACGCGGCAAAGTTGATCGAGGTGGGTGCGGGACCGCCGGTCGGCGTCAGCAGCGCCTGCGGGATCGCGACTTCGACGCTTTCGCCATCGCTGGAAACGCCGAAATTGAGCGGCGCGCCCTTGTTGAGCAGGGTTTCTGTGCCGGCAGATGTGCGCGAGTACAGGTAGGGTTGAAGCACGGTATTCGCGTCGAGCAGGAACTTCACCTCATATTCAGCCCCTATTGCACTGCCGAAAACCAAATATCCGGTTGCAGCATTTTGATCCGTATTGAGATAGATCGAGGTATTAGCGGCGATGACCGGATCGGTCGCGACAGCCGCGTTGATGCCGACCACATAGTTCTTGCCGGTCGCATCGTCAACGAGCGCGCCATAGACCTGATAATTGGCGACAGTGTTTCCCGGTCTCTCGACAATGTCATTCAGCGACCAATCGGCGAATCGCCCATCGAGCGTCAAGTTTCCAATTGTTGCCGCCATTTGTGTGATCCCTCAAACCGTTTTGCGTCTTCCTTCGCCATGGCTATGACGTTGCGAGGCCGCATGACCTGATGCACGGAGACAATATCCTTCCGACGTCGCGCCGAATTATCGCGGGATTCGAAATGCTGCGATTGATCTGACTTCGACAAGGCGGGTGACCTGCCTCTTGTTGACGGCATACTAAAATGCAAAAGGAGCAAGCCTGTCCAACGGGAATCCCTGTTGCGTGTCAGACTTCGTCTCACATTCCTTGAGAGCGCTGGGTCTCAGCCATCGCCAAAGAGGCCATGCGCCGCCACAGACGAATTCCGCGCCCCAGTCAATCGAGTGGGCTCGCTTCTTGGACAAATGGGCCCGACTGACATCCGGAAACTCACTTAAGCGGCTCTCTTCCTAGTCATCTGGAACGCAAGTTCGTCACATTATATGATAGCTCGAATCTCTCTCGATAGAGGAGAGCGCTTGTGGCGAATGCGGGTGTGAGAGGCCGGCCGATCGAGCCGTTGGTGCTGAGTGCGCAGGAGCGGACGTACTTGGAGAGACAAGTTCGTCGTCATCGTATTGCCCGGTCGCTATCTGAGCGATGCCGCGCGATCCTGCGGCGTGCGGACGGGTTGCCAAGCAAGTCCGTGGCTGCCGAACTCGGCATCCACGAGCACACCGTTGGCAAGTGGCGCCGCCGGTTTTTGACGGATCGCTGTGATGGCCTGCTCGACGAGGCCCGCCCTGGCCGCCCTCGCACCATCAACGACGATCAGGTTGCAGCCGTGATCGAGCGAACGCTGCGGACTACGCCAGCCGACGCGACGCACTGGTCGATCCGCTCGATGGCTGCGGAGACTGGCTTTTCCCACACCACGATCCGCCGAATGTGGTCGGCGTTCGGCTTGCAGCCGCACCGTAGCCAGACATTCAAGTTGTCGAGCGATCCACTGTTCGTCGACAAGGTGCGCGATATCGTCGGCCTTTACCTGTCCCCACCGAACCGAGCCCTTGTCCTCAGCATCGATGAGAAAAGCCAGATCCAGGCGCTTGATCGCGAGCAACCGGTCTTGCCGATGATGCCTGGCGTGCCGGAACGTCGTACGCACAGCTATGTGCGGCATGGTACGACCTCGCTGTTTGCCGCGCTCGATGTCGCCTCAGGGTTCGTCATCGGCAAATGCTACAAGCGCCACCGAGCAGTCGAGTTCTTGAAGTTTTTAAAAGAGATCGATGCTCAAGTTCCTGAAGGCCTCGATGTCCATATCGTTATGGATAACTACGCCACCCACAAGACACCCAAGATCAAAGCGTGGCTCACCCGCCGGCCTCACTATCATGTCCATTTTACGCCGACTTCCGCGTCGTGGATCAATCAGTAGCGCTGGTTCGCTGAACTCACCAGAAAGCAAATCCAGCGAGGTGTTCACACCTCCGTCAGGCAGCTCGAGGCCGACATCCGGACCTTCATCGACCTGCACAACCAAAACCCGAAGCCCTTCAAATGGACCAAGTCCGCAGACCAGATTTTGGCTTCCGTCAAACGCTTCTGCCACAAAGCCCAACAGACATTATGTGGCGAACTTTAGATTCACGTGACTAGTGTCCTGAATCATAAGTTCGGCAGACTCCAAATCGGCTCGATCATGGCGGACTCTCCTGATTTGGGGAAGGATTGGTCATGGGTCGACGGTTTGCCTCGCTGGGGCTCGATGAGGTGGAACGCGCTGAGTTGACGTCGCTGGCGTCGCGCCGAAGCACGGCTCAGGCGTTGGCGCTGCGGGCTCGGATCATCCTGGCCTGTGCCGTAGGCGAGCAGAGCAAGGTCGTGGCGACCCGCCTGGGCATTGATCCGGACACGGTCGGCAAGTGGCGTCGGCGCTTTGCCGAGCATCGGCTGGGAGGGCTTTGGGAGCCGCGATCGGGGACGCCGCGCTGCGAAACCGGAACACGTCCTTCGTGATTGACGGCGAGGCCGTGCTCGGCGTCGACGGCATATCAGTCCCGCAAGTACATGACGAGATGCAGTTCTACGCCTTCGATATCCTGGCGAAAGGCGGCGAGGATCATCGCAAACTGTCGCTATCGATGCCCAAGATCAACCTGGTGCGGCTGTTAGCGCGTCGCGTCGACGGGATCTTCCAGCGACTTCGAGCAGGGCGAGATCGGCCCCGACCTGTTCCGCTACGTCTACCTGATGGGACTGGAAGGGCTGGTTTCCAAGCACCGCGAGCAGCCGCGATCCGTCAATCTGAGTTTTATGGCGCCATCAGCAATAACCACTGAGGCAAGCGAGCCGCTGCGTGGCACGTCAACGGGTTCGGTAGGAGTTGCGTCAGACCCGAGTCTGAATAGGCGTTCTGAGGCGTCGCGACTGTGCCGGCCTGGATCACGAAGAGCCGACAGCCAGGCGCAGCCTTGCCGGTCAGGTCGAATTGCGGGGTGAGACTGAAGCCAGGGACGGTGCCGGCGGCCAAAGCCAAGGACGCCAACAGAAGTAACGGCGAAGCAGTGACCGTCGCTAAGCCGATCATACGAAGAAACTTGCTGCGCATTCTTATCCTCGCATGCATCTAACGTGCTGCGAGCCTAAGAGACTGCCGCTTTACTGGTCTATGCGAGGTCCGCGGCTTTTGCGGTCAAAGATCATCATCCGAAGATTGTTCATTCTGTTGATTTTGCGAGCCACCCCATGCCGGCTCGGGTGAACGGACGTTTAACCATGCATAGGAGGTCTTCCCGCTCGGGGAAATTGGTGGGTGCCAGCCTATTTTAACCCTCAGTGGTCTGGGTTTGATCCACCGCAAAGGTTCTCACCCAAAACTAGTTAATGATGTTTTCTATCACCGGGCTCCGGTTCGGCCGTCGCCGGTGACTGAGAGTGTTGTGCTCCCGCCGTTAAAGAGCTATCGCCAAATTTTGGTGACGGCGCGGCCGGTCAGGCGGCGGCGGTTATGGGCTGACGGTCAGTCGGTTTGGCGATGACCTCGATCCCATCGTTGAATGTCACACCGAGAACGAGTTTTGGCAACTGGTTGTGTCCGTCGAGCCGTCGCCAGCTTTTCTGTGCGCCCTCAAGCAATTTGAAGACCATTGCTAGGGCGGTCGTGTTGGACAGGCAGCCCTTCGATCGGATCGTGCGGTGGCGCACGGTAGCGAAGGTGCTTTCAATGGGATTGGTAACCGGTATGAGATTTCTCGGTGCCGATGTTCCGCTGCGATATTCAAGATCGTAGCGTATGGTGCGACCATCGGGACAGAGGCACCGGGAGCACGAAGGTGCGGGCAGGCCGATGCATACGATGAGCCGCGAGCTCGAGTTAGTAGCTGGCCGCCTCTGCGACTCGCCCGGTTGCGCTGAGAGCGCGAATCCGTAGTTGTCGTGTCGCCCGTAGCTCCCGTCATGTATTCTGATTGGCAGGAGGTGCGAATGCGACGGGTGATTGGCATCGACGTCCACCGAACTTTCGGGGAGGTGGTGGTTTGGGAGGACGGCAGGCTCAGACATGCGGGCCGCATTGATATGACGCGGACTGCGTTGGAGGGATTTGGCAAGACCCTGCTGGCCAGTGATGAGGTGGTGGTCGAAGCGACCGCCAACAGCATGGCGGTGTCGCGGGTTCTGGCGCCGTTCGTGGCACGGGTGATTATCGCCAATCCGCTGCAGGTGAAGGCGATCGCCCAGGCTCACGTCAAGACCGACAAGATCGATGCCGGCACGCTCGCCAGTCTGCAGGCGGCCGGGTACCTGCCGCAGATCTGGACGCCTGACGCGGAGACCGAACGCAAGCGTCGGCTGGTGGCGCGGCGCTACCAGCTCGTGCGGCATCGCACGCGGCTCAAGAACGAGGTGCATTCGATCCTGCACGCGCACCTGATCCCGAAGTGCCCGCATGCCGATCTTTTCAACGGCCGCGGCCGGGCGTGGTTGGCCGCTCAACCGTTGCCAGACGATGAGCGCGCGGCGATCGATCGGCACGTCCGCGAGCTTGACCGGCTGGCGGAAGATCTGGCCCTGCTCGACCGCGAGATCGCGCAGGACGCCATCGACGATTCCGCGGTCAACAGATTGATGACGATCACCGGCGTCAACTTGGCGGTCGCCGCCGGCATCGTGGCGGCGATCGGCGACATCAGCCGGTTCAACAGCCCGCAGAAGCTGGTGAGCTATTTCGGGCTGAACCCGCGGGTGCGGCAGTCCGGACTGGGCGCCGCCCATCACGGCCGCATCAGCAAGATCGGCCGCAGTCACGCGCGCGCCATGCTGGTCGAGGCGGCCTGGGCAGCGGCCAAGGCGCCCGGTCCACTGCATGCGTTTTTCCTGCGCATCCGCGCCCGGCGCGGCCATCAGATCGCCGCGGTGGCCGTGGCCCGGAAGCTCACCGTGCTTTGCTGGCATTTGTTGACGAAGGGCGAGGATTACCTGTGGGCGCGCCCGGCACTGGTCGCCATCAAGACCCGCGCGATGCAGCTTCAAGCCGGACATCCGCAACAGAAAGGCAGCCGGCGTGGGCCAGCGTATGCCTACAACATCAAGGCATTGCGCGACCGCGAGATGTTGATTGCCGCCCAGGCAGAGCAAAGCTACGAGCGCTTGGTGACGCAATGGAAACCACGGCGGCCAAAAACCGGCGCGCGGGCGCCTCAGCTCGGCAGGACAAAATAGGGCAGCCCGGTGACGCTTGCAGCCGATGCGCCACGCTTCGCCACGAGGTCGCCCGCGCCCACCAAGGATAATCCCGCCTGACGGCAAGGGCCAGCCAGGAATGCAGTCCCGTTCCACGCCAGCATGCCGCCGTGCTCGGGCCGGTCAAGGCCAAGCCTTGCGGTGGCCGCAAACGCGGCCAGCCTTGACCGCCCCTGCGCGCGGCGGCTGCGAGATCGGTGGCCGGGACGGAAGAATGGCCCGCGGCGCAGCCGAACAAAAGAATGGACGTACGCGATTTCTGCAATCGTCATCTCGGTCATGAAAAAATCGCTTGTCCATCTCATCCGTGGTCCGCAGGTGTTTCCAGTGTTCGGCCGGGAAGTCGTAGAACGCCAGTAGCGTGTCCCGATCCTTGCTCAGGCAGTCGGCCGCCTTCTCGTATTTGGGCGTGTAGCTCTCGATGAAGGCGTCGAACGCCAGCTCGGCGGCGGCCTTGGTTTCGGCCATCCAGATCTCCTGCAACGCGCGTTTGGCTTTAGGCTGCTGGCTCTTCGGCAACTTGGCGATCACGTTGGCGGTCTTGTGTACCCAGCAGCGCTGCTCGCGCGTTTTCGGCCAGACCTCGCCGGCGGCCTTCCAGAACCCGAGCGCGCCGTCGGCGATGGTGAGCCGCGGTGGCACGCCGAGCCCGCGCCGCTTCAGGTCGAGCAGCAGATCGCGCCAGTCCTGCGCGCTCTCGCGGGCGCCATCGGTGAAGCCGACCAGTTCCTTGCGGCCTTCCGGCGTCGCGCCGATCAGCACCAGGATGCACTGCTTTTCGTCTTCGAGGCGTGCTTGGAGATGGATGCCATCGGCCCAGATGTAGACGTAGCGCTTCGCCGACAGATCGCGCCTCTGCCACGCGGTGTGTTCGTCAAGCCAACCGTCCTTCAGACGGCCGATGGCGGATGCCGACAACCCGGCAGCATCCTTGCCGAGCAGCGCCGCCAGAGCCTCGGAGAAGTCGCCGGTGGAGATACCCTTCAGGTAAAGGATCGGCAGCAGCGTCTCGATCGATTTCGAGCGGCGCATGTAGGGCGGCAGGATCGACGGAGAGAACCGGATGCGGTCGGGATCGGTAGCCTCCGCCTCGCGATCGCGTACACGCGGCTGGCGGACGCCGACCGGACCGATACCGGTCATAACCTCGCGTTCCGGCAGGTGACCGTGGCGCACGACGCGCTGGTGGCCGTCCGCAGTCTTCAAATCGGCATGCTTGCCGAGAAAGTCCGCGACCTCGGCCTCGACCGCCTGGGCCAACAGAGCACGCGCCCCATTGCGCAAGATTTCGGTGAGTTGATCGTCGACGTTTCCTGGCTGAATCAACTTGATGATGTTATCTTTGGCCACGGCATATCGCTCCTTCGGTGGAGAAGTGGAGGCGTCAAGCACCCCCACGATATGCCGCCTTCCCGATTCCCGCCGTCACCAACTTTCAGCGATAGCTCGGCGTTAAATGCGGTGACGTATGCGCATATCCGAGCCCGCTTGGGCCAATTGCTTTAGGCATCTATCGAAATGCCCCGGAGACAATTGGTGTGCCCTTCAGTTTCCGAAGTGCGCCGGATGCCCGAATGCCGCCGCGTTGCCTCATCATTCAGTGGGCGCGCTTGAAGACCCGATGGAATCGGACGAGATCAAAGGGTGGCTTTGCGGGCTTAAGCCATACAGGGATTTCTGTCGCCATCAAAAAGTACGGCCCCCCAGAGTGGGTAGGGTCCCGATCCACTGCTGATGCAGTACCGTCAGCCCTCGTTAGCCTTTTCGAGCTGACTCCGTGGGGCTTACCAGCGGGCAATGTGGGAAGGCCGCGCAAACTATGACAAGCGAAAACGCGCCTTCAAGGCCGATTGAAGCCGCGTGGGAAGCGGTGACACTCGGTGAGGCGGCCAACGTCGCGCTAGCCATCTGGGCCGCAACAGTCGCGGCCCACATCACCGCAGCGTCGGTGTATTTTTGGCGGGAGCAGCGCAGCCCGGCATGGTTGGCCGCTCTTGCGATTTTGGCATACTGGCCGATCTTGGTGCTGATCACATGTCTCGGCCTTGCTTTTAAACATCTAATCCGGCCTCTGATTGAGCAAGTCAAACGGAGAAGGCCCGGCACCAAAAGCCGCCCATTAGTAAGGGCGCCTCAGTTGGCGGCCTCTTCGTCATCATCGACGTCGTCGCCGTATTCAAATGACAGCTGAGTTGGTTCAGTAATCGTGGATGCAATCGATCAAGCTTTGCTTTAAAGGCCGTTTCGATTCGGCGCGGGTCATGGACAAACAACCGATACCCGTCGGTGAACAGATCATCACCATCGTCTTGCTGGTGATCTTCGCGCTCGTGATTTGGTACGGCGCCATGATCTGAGACTTCTTTCTTTGGAGTGGGCCTTGTCTAGCCAGAGAAGCCTTTGGCGAAATTGATCACTTCACCCCATCGAGACGCGTGTCGACCCAGCCGACCTTGCTGCAGGCGGTGCATTTGAGGTGCGCCGAGATGTCATACAAATCCCAGAATTCGGGCTCAACGCTGCCCGTTTAAAATACACACGGGCAGCGTTGGCTCTAGCCCCAGGATGTAAAGTGCAAAATCCTGACGAGTAGAATACTGCGCAGGCGCGCAATCGTTTCGTACCTCGGAGGGGGTAGCTCGCTGATCGTTGTTCGTAGGAACGAATCGATACGGCAAGAGTCGGCGTTCCAGCTCGCAGTCGCTCCTCAGCCCCTGGGAGTAGCGATCCCTGGCGCTGTGACTAACGTCCGGCGCTGGGGGCGCTGGTTAGCTGTCGAAGCGAATTCGGAACATCAGTCGTCAATCTCGCTTAATGACCAGGAGATCGTAGATTGAGCCTGTAAGATTTTTAAGCGGTATCCGATATCCGTCTTCGCCTTCGTGGTGGACAGTGTCTTGAGCCACGCGCTGGAAAGCACCTAGGTCGTTCGAACCATTACCGGCGGGCTGGATTGAGAATGTACGATCATCGACGATTGTAGTGCGGTGCAGCCTCGATCCCTTACGAAGCTTATCGAAGTAGCTCATTCGCATCCTCTCCAGAAAACAATCCAAATAGCAAAAGCGGCAATACCTTATTTGGTTCCGTTCCTGCGGAGGAACCTCGGCCTTGTAACCATGGTGGTTATCTGGATGGTCTTCTTCCAACCTGAAGCGGTGGCGTCCTTCTTTCACGCTTGGGCTTTTGAGACGCGCTGGGAGCAGGCTGCTCAGTAAGCGGCAAAGAAACCCCGTCTGGCGGAGTGGTAAGCGATCGGCTATCGGCTGCTGAGTTTGTGAGCCGATGTGAGCTTCTATGTCTGCGCCTAGTTCTGGAACTAGAACCTTCCATATGATCGAAGCGGTCGCCGACCGTCTTGAGGGAGCGCCGCGGCAGCTTCGCCGACGCTGGTCGGACGAGTTCAAGGCGCAAATTGTGACAGAGGCGCTGGAGCCTGGCGCGAGCGTCTCGGCGATCGCCCGCCGGATCGGCATTCACCCGTCGCAGCTGTTCGCTTGGCGCCGTGATGCTCGGGCCGAGCGGCATTATCGCTCGCGGCACTCGAGTTGCGAGGGCGTGGTGGCGTCTGTGGCAGGCACAGTGATTGAGATTGCCATTGGCGAGGTCGTCGTGCGTGCCGGCGTGGACGTCGACGAGGCGCACTTGCAGCGAGTGATCCGGGCGGTGCGTTCGGCATGATTCCCTCGGGCGTGAAGGTGTTCCTCGCCAGCCATCCAGTCGACTTCCGCAAGGGTATCGATGGCCTGGTTGCGCTTGTGCGCGATGCGGGCTCAGATCCGTTCGACGGTGCGCTTTATGTCTTCCGGGCCAAAAGAGCCGACAGAATAAAGATCGTATGGTGGGATGGCTCCGGCGTGTGCCTCTATTTAAAACGTCTCGAAAAGGCGAAGTTCTGCTGGCCGCGGATCGGGCATCATCGGGTGCAGATGAATCCTGCGCAGTTGATGGCACTGGTGGATGGAATGGACTGGAAGCGGGTCCGGACCGTGGCGGTCAAGCCGCCGGAGATTGTTGGGTAAAAGCGCTGCGGCGAAGTGAATCAGTGAGCTGAAAAGGCAAGAGAACCGGGGCAAAATGTGCTTGGTCGGGCCAATGACGCCGCCCGATCTCAACCTCCCGAATGACGTAGAGACGCTGAGAGCCATGGTGCTTGCCCTGGCCGAGAGGGCGGCCCGCGCCGATGCTCTGGAGAGCGAAGTCGCCGATCTCAGGGTGCGCAACGCCGATGCCGATGCGCGTATCGAGCGGCTGACGCAGATCCTGAAGGCCTTCGACCGCGCCCGGTTCGGCCGACGATCGGAAAAGCTCGGCTCTGCGAACGGCGACGATGAACAGCAGGCCTTTGTCTTCGAGGAAATTGAGACCGGCATCGCTGCAATCAAGGCCCAGGTCAGCAAGGGCCGTGAGCAAGCGGATGGCAAGCGTGCACCGCGTCGGCGCAAGGGCTTTGCGCCCCATCTGGAACGGATCGAAACCGTCATTGAGCCGGAAGACCTTGCTGAGCATGCCGGCAAGCAGAAGGTGGTGATCGGCGAGGACGTGTCGGAGCGTCTGGATGTGGAGCCAGCGAAGTTCCGTGTGATCGTCACGCGCCGTCCCAAGTATGCCTTCAAGAACGCGGACGGCGTAATCCAGGCGCCGGCTCCGGCCCATATCATTGAAGGAGGCATTCCGACGGAAGCGCTTCTGGCCCAGATCGCGGTCGCCAAATACGCCGATGGCAGCCGCTCTACCGGCAGGAGGCGATCTACGCGCGCGATCATGTCGAGCTCGACCGCCAGCTGATGGCGCAATGGATGGGCAAGCTCGGCTTCGAGCTCGAGATCATGGCCGACTACATCTTCAGCGAGGTCAAGAAGGCCGAACGGGTCTTTGCCGACGAAACCACCCTGCCGACGCTCGCTCCCGGCTCCGGATCGACGAAAACGGCCTACTTATGGGCCTATGCCAGAGATGACCGCACCTTTGGCCGCAGCGGTCCCCCGATGGTGGCTTATCGCTTCGAAGACAGCCGCTCCGGCGAATGCGCGGTCCGCCATCTCAATGGTTATCGGGGCATCCTGCAAGTGGATGGCTATGCCGCCTATAACAAGTTGGCGCGCGCCGATCGCGGCAATGATGGCATCACATTGGCTGGCTGCCGAGTAGGCGGGGGTGTTGCCATCCCCGCCCCTCACAGACCCGGACGAGCGGATTACCCGCATCCGGTTCTTCACGCGCAAGCTTCGCTCACGAGACGGCAGCATATTGGTGGACGATCTTGGCTGTTGGCAGTGGGTATCGCGCGAGCATGGCCCGGAAGCGCGTCCACGGCAGATTGCTGTGGCGGCCACGCCGTGCGAGCCATTTCCTCCATATCCGCGTGACTTGGTGGTGGTACCATCTGATGCGTCGGCCGTTTCCGGAGATGCCGTAGTAGGCGCAGTGCCCCCGGATTACCCGTGACAGATGGGCGTGCTGCTCCCTGAACGAACAGTGCAGGTTTTGCCGACACCATTCCATCACAGAAGCCAGCGCGCGTGCGTAACGGTCTTTTGCCGTTATCTGACGGACGACATTCTTGCCTTGCCTCGACAGACCCCACACGTGGGTGAAGCCAAGGAAGTTGAACGTGGTCCCCGCCGTCGCAGGATGACGCCCGCCTGGGCGTTTGAACCGGAAGTCTACGAAGCGAGTCTTGGTCGGATGGAGTTGAAGCCCATACCGATCAAGCCGCTTGGCCAACACGTTCAGCAATCGCTTGCCGGACAGGTGGTCCTCAAAGGCAATCACCGCATCATCAGCGTATCGAACCAGTTGGCACCGCCCCTTGAGCCGCGGTCGCGCCACCTGCTCGAACCATTCGTCCAGCACATAATGCAGGTAGATGTTTGCAAGCAGTGGCGAGATCACGCCGCCTTGGGGCGTTCCAACAGTCGTGCGGCGCAGGATGCCCTTTTCGAGCACCCCCGCCTTCAGCCATTTATCAATCATCCTCCGGACGACACCGTCCGTGACTCGCTGGTCGAGGAATCGGCGCAAGTGTGCGTGGTCGATGGTGTCGAAGTATTTCGAGATATCGACGTCCACCACCCAGCGCAGCCCTTGTTCCATGAACCCGGTACGTAGAGCGTGCAGGGCGTCATGGGCCGATCGTCCCGATCGGAACCCGTACGAGCACGGCAAGAAGTCCGTCTCGTAGATCGGCTCTAGCAGCAGGAGAATCGCCCGCTGCGCCACCTTGTCTTCCAGTGTCGGGATGCCCAGCGGCCGTTCCGTGCCATCCGCCTTGGGGATGTAGTGCCGTCGCACCGGCGGCGCGATGTAACGGCCGGATTTGATGCGCGCCAGGAGATCATCAAGATTGACCTCCAAGTTCGCCTCATAGTCCGTCGCCATCATGCCGTCGACGCCGGGCGCGCCATCCTTGCGCGTCAGACGATAAGCCTCGAGCATCCATTCACGGTCGATCAGGTGATGCAGCGCGGTCAGCACCCGCTCGGGATGTTGCCTCGCCAGATCGGCTATCCATTGTCGTTTCGTGGACAGGTTTGCGGGACTCAGGGTTCCCTCCCGTGTTTCTCGTCAATGGGTCTTAACGCGTGACGGCTCCCTTCCCTCCAGCGGGTCCCGGTGAGCCCAGTTCCCCGCCTTCCTCGGTACTACGAAGCCGCTACGACTTCCCGCCGCGCATGTCCGTCAGCTTATGTCTTCGCCTCGGGATTCCACATGCCTTGGTGTTTCGTGTTCGCGTCTGCGCTCCCGATGTTCGCCAAGTCGGTCATCGGGCCCGGAGCATTGTTCAGGCCGGTGCTCCTGTCCGGCCGATTCATGTGGACACAAACGGGACCTCTCAGGTTTCCTGGTGGCCCATCCCGTACCTTTGCCCTGCTCTGAGACCCCGGCCGAACCGGTAAGCCTGACCATAGCGGCTTTCCCAGTGCTGCCCCCGGATCCAACACGGCGAAGGCTTCAGCACGACCATGATTTCGAGGCTGCCACAGGGCTTCAGTACCCGCTGTCTACGCTTCACGAATGACGTTGCCGTCACCCATGCAAGACTCGCTTCCGGCTGGCGGGCTCCGCCTTTGCCGCGAGGGCGTCGAACCCTCTGGGTCACGTTGAAAGGTTTCAGGTCACATTCTTCCTCCTTTCCAGGACTTATCCTGACGCAAGCTGGTCACACAGCAGACGCAAGTTCTACGAGCTGCATGTTGCAGGAAGCTCGAAAGTGGCAACGACGACGGTCGAGCGGATGGCAAAGCTCTGGCAGGTCGAGAAGACCGTGCGCGGTCAAAGTCCCCACGCACGCGTTGCCGCGCGTCAGCAAGCCTCCGCGGCGGTCGTCGCAGATCTCTTTGATCTCTGGCAGCAGACCTTGCGGCGGATCTCCGGCAAATCAAAACTGGCCGAGGCAATCCGCTATGCCGTCTCGCGCCGTGCCATCTTCGAGCGCTTCCTGACCGACGGCCGCATTGAGCTCGACTCCAACATCGTCGAACGCGCCATCAGGCCACAAACAATTACGAGAAAGAATAGCCTCTTCGCTGGCAGCGACGGCGGCGGACGAACCTGGGCGACCATCGCGACACTGCTGCAGACAGCGAAGATGAACAACGTCGATCCGTTCGCCTGGCTCACCCTCACGCTTCAGCGCATCGCCAACGGCTGGCCGAGCAGCCAGATCGAGGCGCTTATGCCATGGAACCACGCCGCGTGAACGGCCTCAGCTTGCCGCTTACGCTGCTCACGATCTCCAGTTTTCTGAAAATGGCGCGCGGCCCCCAATGTCGTGCCAGTTAGGCGTAACGTGCACTGCGCCGGCCACGCCGCTTGCCGCACTAAGCCCGATTTCTGAAAGTTAGGCGCTCGACTCGATGCGATTTGTCGCAGAGGGCAGGTCGTTTTGATGGGTTAAATTGACGGAAGGGCGGCCTGGCCAGATGAGAGACTCAGCCCGATGTTGGAGGTTTTGAGCACATGGTCCGTTGAAGCGCTTGCCATTGTCGTCGTTTTTGCGTTGGTGGCGTCGGCCGTGGTGAGGCTTATGCAGGGCCGGAAGCCGTGACGAACGCACTGGGTGTGTGTCGCTCTCGCAACGTCACACTTGTTCCCTTGAGTGCAACCAGCATTTCGACTCCATAACGGCCCCGCGCTGGCGCTTGATAAGCGCAGACCCCGGGGTAGGATTTTGCCTCCAAGGAATCTTCAATCCGGGCCGGGAGACCGCTGTCCAACGTCAGCGGTCTCTTCGTATTTGCTTTGGTGACATTCGATGCCGACGTCCTAGGCCTTTGTCCGTTGTCGGCGGCTGATCACACAAGGCCAAACAGGCCGCCACCATCAGCGCGGCTCCCGCGATGATGAGCCAGTGCGGTAATTCCAGCCATCCCATTGCGGTCTTAATCATGTCCGCTCACTTTTTTTGCCATCCTAAATCAGCCAGACACGCCCTTGGCGAAATTAATTACCTCGCCCGAGCCCCGGGCTGAGTAGGCGGCGCCCAACGGTTGAGGCGTCACAATCTTAATTCGCCTGTGCGAGGGCCTAGGACAGTACCCGATTTGGCGAGATTAGACATTTGAGGCCGGCCCGCTCGAAATATACAGCAACCAGCGGATGGTCACGATTCCCCATGTGGTACTCGAACAGCGCTTCGGCCTCTCCGTCGAGGAGCATCTGAAGAGCGACACGGGAAACAGCCCAATTGCCCCCCGCTATCCGCCTTCCGATGCCGTGCTCTTCGCACCAGTTCCGCAACGTGGAGTGCGATCGGCCAGCGAGCTTGGCTGCGGCACTGAGGGACAAGGCTTCCCGCCGATCGAACGGCCGGAGAATGACGCGGGTCACGTAGAAGTCCAAGCCATCGCCCATCTGTTCGCGAAAGCCCGCAACGTCACGGGCCGGCATTCCCTTCGGTGCATTCTCTTCCCAGGCGGGGATGAAGCGAGACATGCCGTCTTTCAGCAGGAACGACCTGACCTGTTCCATGCCCGCGGCCGTCTCGGCAGCTTCGTGTCCGCCACGACCCGACAGCCACTGTTCGAAGCACAAAGCCGCCGCCTTTACGGCATCTCCTCGCGCCCACGGCAGTATCTCGTATAGGGTTGCTCTCTCGCCACCAGCTGCAATGAGCCCAAAGCGCTGCGCTACACGACCGACCTGCCCGTCAGCTCCGGGTGGCACGTAGGTGTCACAGAGCTTTTCACTACATCCTTGACGGTCCTTCGAATTTCGTCGATCTCGGGAACGATTGCGCCGAGGTACTGTCGCGATGCGACGCCGTAATGCTGTTGCGTTGCAGTCTTTAGATGGACCGCAAGCGCATCAGCCGAACCGAATTCGTGCAGCTGTTCGAACATGCCCATGCCGGCGCCAGCATCGGCCGCCACATCCACGATTCTGATCTGCTGACCGGCTGCTAACCGCTTACCGCGTCCATCCTCAGCGACCTTATCGGAGAGCCCGATCTCCCCCGACGATAGGAACAGGACACGCCACTTAGCTGCTCTCCGGGCCGAGCCGTCGCGCGTGCTGCGCGACTTGCCCGAGCCATTGGCGAGCATGTAGGCCGCCTCGCCAGCGTCTTTTGGCGCCAGCTGGGAAAGCTCGTCCAAGCAAAGCAACGTGTCGCAATGCGCCATTGAGACGCCCTCGAGCCCGTTCGCCGTCGAGCGCCAAGATCTGATATAGCCGTTCGTACCGCCGCCGCCCCAGACGCTGCCAGCAACGTGCAGCGCCGTGCTCTTGCCGGTAGACGATGCGCCCTTGAAGTGGATGCCACCTCCTTCAACCGCGCAGGGGCCAACCAGGGGACCGGCGAATGCCGCTGACAGAGTTAAAACCAGACGGCTGTTACCAACGGCATAGCGCGCCACGCTCTGCTGCCAGCTCTCCAAGGTCCCCGTCTGCCGAAAAGCATTCTCGTGCGCCGATGCACTCTGCAAAAGCAAGAGGTCACGCTGATCGGCCCCGAAGCAATCGTCCGGCATGACGAACGAATTGCCGTGCCAGCCGACGCGCTGGGTAGCACGAGCTCGGTCAGGCGACTTTACCTGCAGGAGGAAAGAGTTGAACAGGTTACGTGCCGTCTGGCTTGGCGAGATGAAAAAGCCTCCCTCCATGAGGATGCGGCGGGCTTCTGAGCCGTCTCCGGCCAAGGTGGCACGGGGCAGTGCGAATTTATGGTCGCGTCCGTCATGGTCTTTCCAGTGCAACAACACGCCCCAACTGGTGCCATCCGGATCGCGCGTTTCGGCCAGCACATCGAAGTGACCGGCCACCAGGACCACCGGCTTATCCATTTCGTCATGGTTAGCCAAGCCGTGATGTAGCGGCGAACGGTTGGCTCAGCCGAATCGACGCCCTTCCTGGCCCACTCGTTCATAACGGCCTCGCCGAGCTGACTCTTGCTCGGCAAACGCTTATTCGTGCGACCCGGTAGACCGTGTTGCCTCACCAAGCCAAGGGCATATTCCTTGACCGCATCCCAATCATACTCGAGTGGGCGACCGCCCTTGTCGCGCTCCCTAGCTTCAATATTGGCATCGGTCCGGCGCCAGAGTAATACCAGTCAGAGAACGAGCCGGCGTCGATCAACAGGGCGGCCCAAAAGCCATCCGGCTCCTCAAGAAAATTGACATCATCAGCCAGGCCGGGGATGTACGGACCAAACGGAATGCGGCGCGTCTTTCCTGTTGGCACAAAAACCAGTCCATCGTCGAACCAGCTCATGGCGTTTTCCTGCGCCCAAGCCTCGGCAGGTTGGTCGTATCGCCGTCCGGTCTCGGCAAATTGCAGAACGACCGCAATTCACCGGCATTCAGCGCCGCTCGAATTAATTTTTGGCTTTCCTGATAAGCATTGAAGCGCTGTTCAATCGAGTCGTCGGGCAGTTCGCCGGTATTGCCGTCGCGAAGAGTTAGCTCGATCCCCTCGAGGGCTTCCCGAAGATCCTTGTAGTGTGTGCTTTCCCCAGCCTCTCATAGGCGTTTATCTCTGCGAGGGTCATCTTGGCGTGATCCCACAGGCGCTCGTCCAATTCCCGCGCTATCAGCAACACGGCCCTTTCGAGCGCGTAGAACCCCTTCGGGACAAAGTCCGCCATCTGCACTTCCGCTCGTGCTTCCGCATATGGACGACGCGGCAGGCTGGTGCGGACCAGCTTTTTGGGAGCGACCCTAGCCGCGCCGATTCCTGATCAGGCCCTTCTTTGCTGAACGGCCTTCGGTTTGCTCCCAGTCATGGTACCGTCGATATGGCGCGCAATCTTGTCTGCGGCTGCCAACATCGCCGAATCAATCTTGTGAATGTAGCCCTCGGTTACGCTTGTCCCCGCGTGTCCCACCATTCCCTTGATCGTCGGGATGGTGAAGCCTAGATCCTCTGCTGTAGAACTGAAGGAGTGCCGGAGGCCGTGGCACGTAATCCCATGCACTTCCGCCGCTGATACCTTCTGCAACCAGCGCGTCAGACCCGTGTGATGCTTCTTGTGGTTCGTGATGGCGGAAAGACGTATCTCGATCTCGATTTGGCAGCTGCGGCAGTCAGAATTTTGATGACCGCCGCGCCAACCGGCCGGATGCTCTCGCCTTCCTTGGAGTTCCCGAGACGCAAGGCCATGCCGGTGCTATCCACCTCGGTCTTTAGCAGTCCTTCGATTTCATCTAGCCGGCAGCCGGTCAGAGCTGCAACACTGCTCGCCATGACACGCTGCCAGTGATGACCGTTCGTCTCCGCGACGGCCAGGCACTTGCCCAACCGACGATACCCTGCTTCGTCGAGACGCCATTTGCGGTTTCCATCCTTGGGTCGAACAACGCCGTTGATGGGATTGTCGGGGCGGTAGCCTTCCTTGACGCCATAGCTGAATATTCCACCAAGCAATCCCATGGTGCGGGCAGCTGTCCCCTTCCCGCCCTTTACAATCGCTCGGCCTAACCCTCGCGGAGAAGGCGCAGGCCCGGCAGACGAAGTTGAGTGCGAGCCAGAAGCAGAAACAATCACGAGGCCACCGCCTCAAAAGGGACGATCCATAATCGGCTGTGTGTTCCGCTGTCCGGCGGGACTGTTGTCAGTTGACGATGCCGTTCCCGTTGCAGTGGTAGCATTCACGGTGGATTGACTCTTTCACGCACGCAGCGTTGCGGCAGTCATAGACAAAGTGCTGGTGCAGAGGGGCACACCGCGCGCAATCCACCAGCACGTCAATCTTGATCTCCCTGAGCCGTTGCATCGTCCGCAGGGCCGAGCGTCCGTCGAGCTTGCCGAGCACATCGGGCTGTTCCCTTCGTCTGCGTGGTCCTGGATCGGACATACGCGGAAGAGCGACAGCGCTCTTGGTCAAAGGCTGGTCATTTTGCCAGAGCAGCTTCATGGTTTCACCTATTCGTCCCGGCACTCGAGCTCCCAAAAGTTATGGGGCCGTGGCGACGTCGCTCGTGAGACCCGCGCCGAGCTTTTCAACCAAAGCCAAGCATTCACGCACGGCAGCTTCACGGATCACAAGTCGTTGGCCTTCTCGATAATTTGTATCGCGCGTCTTGGCGACATAGTCGGCATCCACGAGGCCTTCGCGATGCGCAAGCAAGTGACGCTGCTGGAACCCTCGGTTCAGCTTCGCCAGCTCTTCTGGACTCAAGTAAACGTCATATCCGTTTCCGAACGTGCTCTGCCAATGGCGGCTGCCTTCTTCCAAATTCTGGAAAACATTGCGCCGCAACTTGGGCTGTCCTGGCTTCTTATCGTACAGGGCTTCCGCAAATCTCTGAAATGCGGTCACCAGGCGCTGCAGTGAATCCTCGGTAAGCATGCGGAGGGTATTTTCTGCACTATCACGATCGGGTAAACTAGCGGCAATGGCAGAAAGATTGTCGAGGGTGGCACGTATCGTGCCGAGAGATTGAGTAAAGACGAGGTCGGCGGCATTGTGTCCGCAAGCGGGGCAGAAGTACGCGGACCCAATCACTGCATATCGGCAGGAATACTGGGGACACTTGATCTTCAGCTGCATAGGGTCTGTCGCGGCAGCAGGAAGCACAATTTCTTTTGGCTTCGCGTCGACTTGCAACGACATGGATATGAAAGAGCGGCGCGGCTGCTTTCGATTGAACCGCTTAGCGTCCCGAACCATCGCGGAATTGACGCGGTGCTTGACTTCCGCGAAAGCGGCTTCCTTCGCCTTTTCGATCTGCTCATGTGTCCACCACGAGTCGGACGCAGCCTCGCGACCGCAGAATGGGCACCATACAGCTTCATCTCGAACGATGTCGCGCCAATCGTTCTCATGTACCTTGAAAAGAAATTCGCACTCTGTGGCCGGGCATTGCCGGTCCCAATAGCCGTCAACATCGCCCTCGGAAGAGACCGGAACGGAAATCTTCGTCCCATCTAATCCCTTCAGGGTCTTAATAAGGTCCTCAAACATTAATGCCCTCCGAGTCGCATTTCCTAAAATATCACGGACTGGAACTCCCGTTCTGCCGGACGATTCCCTTCAACTACCGCAGCCGTCGCCTGATTTGAGCTTCGGTATCCTCTTGATTGGCCTCGTACTCACAGGTCTTCACCATATTCATAAGCAGCGAGCCAGAAACAAACGGATGTGAGAACTGCAGCGCCTGACCCCATCTCCGATTTTGTTCAGCCAGCTGCCGCTCTTGTCCTCCCTCGCCCTTCCCGTAAGTTATAAAGACCAGTGCACACGCCCTGCGAGATTTTCTCGGATTGGATATCCTCCATAACGTCTCGCACCGGTTCACATGGCCAGATGCCTTCGTCGTCAGCAGGAGCATGGGCTAGCAACTTGCCAAGACAGATGTGGGCAATTTCCGCGCGAGCTAGTTGCGAACAGGTCTCTCGGACAGTCTTGACCCACTTAGCGAGAAAATCTGTTTTCAGCTCGCCGAGATCATTATGTCCCGGCGTAACCTGAAGCGCATCCAGCAACTTGTATCCACGTTCGGCGAGATGTTTGGCATTTTCCGGCGCAACTTTCCACTCCGGTGGATCTTCGCCATCGTCTTTCCGCTTATAGGTCCAAACGATGCCCTGAATGAAAAGCTCCGGATGGGCCTCCATATACTTTTCCAGGTTCGGAATGCAGGATTTCTCGCGAGAGCCCAAACCAGGAGACAAGGCTTCGATATACGCTAACTCAAGACTGGCCTTATCTTCGAGCGAAATTCCAGATTCTGGTCGACAAGGGCGAAGGCTCGCCGAATGTCGTATCGCTCAACCTCCCTGTCAAACGCCACAGGTATAAGGTTCTGCGCGCCCTGCGAAAGCTTTGGAAGCACGCCGGGTCTATCGAAGACAAGCACACGATCTCGGTGTCCGCCGAAGTCCGCATCCTCGCTCTTAAAGAGTTGGGCCAAGAAAGCGAGAGCCTCTTGGTACGAGTCGGCCGTGATTGCGGTGGGACCATTCGGCGAGTTGGATAACCGCGAAATCATCTTCCGCCGCGCGGCAGCAATAGCGGTTTCGAAAAGCGAGCCAGTCAGTGGAGGGTTGCCCGCCGAGCCGGTTGCCTTGGAGGACCTGCTTAAGGCGCGGGAACATCTGGTTGCCGAGGTGGCGGGAAAAATGCCTGCGGAGCACCGGTAATTTCTGGTGGGATTTAAGCGCGGGCAAGCTAGCCCGTCCTATTCGTGAGAGTGCTTTTTTTAGTCCGCTTGATGTGGCCGCACATCTGCTCTGACGAGGCGCGCGGGATTGCCTTCGGCTTTTCACCGCCTGACGACCCGTACTTTGCAACGCGCTTGAGGTGTAGGTTGGGCGAACGGGGGGCGGACGCCCCGCCGGTCAAGGACCGAGCGGCAGCAGCGCGCCTGGCAAGCCGCGGATCAGGTCGGCTTCGGGACATGCCGCGGCAAACGCAAGGCGAATGCGGCTCGTGGTCTCGACGACACGGGCAGCGAGTTTCAAGAGCCGAAGACGCAGCGTCGCGAACTCGGCTGTGGCCAATTCCCGGGCTTTGGGAATCGCGTCGCGCACGGTCAGCATCAGCCAATAAGCGGCGGTGTGGAGAACGAGGCGGACTTGATTGGCGAGCGCCGAACGGCAGCTGGTGCGATCGGAGGCGAGCTGTGTCTTATGCAGCTTGATCAGATTCTCGGCTTGGCCGCGCGCGCAATACAGGCTGTCGTAGATCCACTCGGCCGAGCCGACATCGAGGCTGGTGACGACGAAGCGGATGTCGAGGCCGAGCATTGTCGCCTCAATACGGGCGACGGTGCGTCGTTCGCGATCCCAGGACTTTGCCTTGTGGCGCGTCTCGGTATAGCCACGCAGAACCGGCAGGTTCTCGATGGCGCGTCGCGTGCGGATGTCGTCGGCGGCCTCGTCGAGTTTTCTGGCGAGCGGCTTGGTGCCGGACAGACCGAAGATGTAGTCGATGCCGTTGGTCTCGCACCACGTCATGGCCTCCGGCCGAGCATAGTGCGCCCGTCGCCACGGAACGTAATTCGCGTGTTGTGCCACCGCGTCCGGATATGCCGGATCAGGCGGCGCAGATGGGCACGCACCTCGACGCCGCCCGGCGTCTTGCCGGGCCGCAGCACGACCGCCACGGGCCGGCTCTTCTCCGTGTCGTAGACGTGGATCGGCAGGAAGCAGCGTTCGTCATAATGAGCGTTGAACAGCGAGAGCTGCTGATGGCCGTGGACGACATCGCAGGTATCATCGATGTCGAGCGTGACGGATGCCGGCTCGCGCGGGTAGCTATCCATCCATGCGTCGACCAAAGTGTAGGTCAGTCGGATCACGTCGCGCAGGCGCGGAGCATTCTCCAGCCGCGACAGCGTCGGTTGGGAACACAGATCGCGACCCGTGTCCGGCAGCCGTCCGCAGGCCAGCTTGAATGCGGGATCGGACCGCAGATGATCGAGGTCGTCGGCGTCCTCGTAGCCGCAGCAGATCGCGAACATGCGCGCGCGGAACATATCGACAAGGCTGTGCACGACCCGCGTCGGATCGCGCCGATCCGGGAACACCCGGGCCAAATTGTCGGCCAAGCCGAGACGCCGCTCGGCCATCGCCAGAAGCATCACGCCCCCGTTCGAGGTCAGCCGACCGCCATCGAAGGCAGCTGTGACTTTCCTGGCGTGAACGGCTGGAAACGAGAAGGGCAGAATCGTATCATCGGTCATGGCGGGCGTGGTGTTCGCGGCTGAAGGTGATGGGGTGGCTTTGCAACCGAATCCTACGCCGCATCAGCGCTTTACACCACGCTCGCCAGCCTCTCAGGCGCCCTCTGACGAATAAGACGGGCTAGGTGGTGTGGACACTTATCGCATCCATAAGACGATGGCTGCGAGAGTGACGACGGCCAGGTAATTTCGGGCGGTCTTTTCGAAGCGGGTTGCAACGCGGCGGAACTGCTTGAGCTTTGAGAAGCAGCATTCGACGAGATGACGCTGGGCATAGAAATGCTTGTCGAGTGGATATTTGAGCGCCCGTGACGGGTTGTTGGGGATCACGGCGAGCGCGCCTTTGGCGGCGATGGCTTGGCGCAAGTGATCGGCGTCATAGGCCGTATCGGCCATGACGACCTCGGCGGATAAGCCTTCGATCAATGCGGCGGCTTGCGGTGCATCGCCCTTCTGACCTGCGGTAAGCGTGAACCGCACCGGACATCCCAAGCCTCGAACGGCCATATGTATCTTGGTGCTCAGGCCGCCGCGCGAGCGGCCGATCGCTTGATCTTCCGCTTGATCTTCAGACCCCCCTTTTTGGCGCCGGCGGCGTGCTGATGCGCCCGAACAATGGTGGAATCGACGATCAGATATTCGAAGTCCGGATCATCGGACATCGCCTCGAAGATCCGCCACCAAACACCCTTGATGCTCCATCGACTGAAGCGCCGGAACACGCTGTTCCAGTCCCCAAACACCTCCGGAAGATCGCGCCAGGGAGACCCCGTACGCACGATCCACAGCACACCTTCCACGAACATCCGGTTGTCGCGCCCGGTGGAGCCCTTCTGATCGGGGCGCCCTATGATCAGCGGCGCTATCCGCTCCCACGCCGCGTCGCTCAATACCAAACGGTCCATCACACCCAAGGCGGCCTCCCCAAAAGCAGCCTTGAATCTGATTTGCTCCTAAAAGGGAATCCTTAGAGTCCACACCACCTAGTTGACCTGTGGACGTGAGGTAGCGTGGATCCAGACAATCTTGACACACCCAATGTAACAGCTTGGCTGCAGGTGTAGCACCCGGAATTGCGAGAGCAAGCGGGATAGGTCGGGGATGTCCCGATTGGTGTTGAACTACGTCGGGCCGACGTTGCCGGAATGAATGTTACGCGGCCCTCGAGACGTGGGCAACGAGCTTGATCGTCATGCGATCGTGGTGAGCTTGAAGGGCCGCACGCAGAACCGACAATTGCTTATGCGCCTTCAATCGTCGGAAGCCCTTGTTGGCCTCGATCATGCCGGCCGCGCCCCATCGCAACGCCATACCGGCATCCCGCCAGCGTTCGGCGTTGCGCGTGACGCGGCGAATGGTGCCCATCATGTTCTCGGCGATGTTGGTACAAGCGAGCGATCGACGAAGCTCCTTCGGCAGCTTCAACCGGACGACAGTCAGGATTTCGTCGAGGCCTTCGAGGATGCTGGCCGCTACGCCGGGGCATTGCTGGTCGAGTCGACGCGCGAGATTGCGGATCAATTTTTCAGCCTTGTCGGCGTCATCGAGCTCCCAGGCCTGGCGCAGCACCCGATCTTTCGGCAGGCGTTCCATGATGTTGCGCGCCTTGTGGATCTGGCAGCGCTGGATCGCAGCGGCCGAACCGAAGGTGCGGCGGATCGCCTTCGACAACGCTTTCGCGCCGTCGGCGATGAACAGTGTTGGCACCGTCGGGTCGAGCCCGCGCGAGACCAGGTTGTCCAGCAGGGCCTGAACCGTTGCGGCATTCTGGGTCGCCCCTTCCACCAGCGCCAGCGGATGCTTGTTGCCTTCGCCGTCAACCCCGATCGCGGCGACCAGCACGAGATCGTCGCCGAGATGCAGCCCGTCGATTTGGACCACCAGAAGGTCGAGCGCGGACAGATCGGCAGCCATGAAGTCAGCCAGCCGCGCCGCCGACAGCGCTACGAACCTCCGCGAGGCCGCCGACTTCGAAACCCCCGGTCCGGGCGGTGCCGGCACGTGACCTTCGGGCAGCCGGACAGCGCGGCCGAACCGGCGCGTCGATACATTGATCAGCATCAGGTTCATCGCCCAGCGACCGAGCCAGTCCTCCTGCGCCGCCGTTTCCCAGCTCGGGATCGTGACCTCGCCGCCATCCACGCCCCGGACCCGCGGGCGCTCGACCTCGATCTTGCCGCCGTGGAAACCGATCCGTCCCTGCGTTCGGCCCCAACGGTGCGCCCGCCGCGCCGCATCGCGACCGTGGCGCGGCCCGCAGGCCGCCGTCACATCCGCCTCCATCATCGTGCCGAGCGCCTCGATCCCTGCTGCAAGGCAGAACCGATCGAAGCTCGCCCGCACTTCCGCAAACGCTTCGTCCACCGCCCCGGTCGCCGGCCAACCAGCCGGTGTGATATCTCTCGTCATGGCGTTGCTCTCCTTTGTGGAATCAGCACCCCGAGCCTACCGGCTTAAGGTGGGCAACGCCGACCTCTTCAGAAATTCAACAGAACCCGGGACATCCCCGAAATTCGTTCACGATGGGGTCCGGATCGGCGCCGATCGGCCTCCCGCTATCTTCCAAAGTCACGAACCAGATCAATAGGTGGCCTCACGTCGCCCCGGGGGCGCATTCTGGGGCTTATTTACACTTGGGGCGGACACGCCGCGTCAGGAGAGGCTCCGGACATGGGCGACGCTGCTGGCCGCGCGCCCGATAGAGCTGGACCAGCGATTACTTTGTCCGTCGGACATCTCTTCGTCCGTCATCCGGGACGGATCGAGTAATTCCTCCTTGCCGCAAGCCAATCTCACAGGTTGCGTTAGGGAACCTACAAGGTTTGGCAGGCGGCTAACTCAACAAGCTTAGGTAACCTAACGGCCCCGGTCGCGCAGTACGGGGACATCCCATACGAAGGAGATCGCAGATGGCCTACGAGAACCTCGTCAATCAAAGCGGGCTGACGCTTACGATTTTGCTCATTACGCGTGTTGACTCGGAGCCGAACCAGTAACGGACCGATTGTGGCGGCGGCACTACCGGCGGGCGGCAGGCAGACGGTTGAGTACGGTAATACGCAGACTCCTTTCCTCAACGGGATCGTGATTTCCTTGTCTTTCGATGGGCGTTTTCGAGCGCCTCGCAGACCGTGACAACTCGCGGCAGGAGCCGGAATAATCTGCTGAACGACAAGGCCGACCCTGTCGGCGCCGCCGCCTGCTCGACGGGGTGCCCCAGATGGACGGAAAGCTCAAGCTCATGCCTCCGTCCACTCCCGTGCAGCGGTGATCGCGGGCGCCGAATTGTTAAATGGCCTTCCGGCCGCGACGCATCCTGGTTCCTTCATCTGGGTAGTACACAAGGACCGAAGGTGCTCTGGGACAGAGTATCCCTCGGGACCCCAAGAGGCTATGAAACGACCGCACGTCATCATGGGAGGCGGTATATGCATATGAGCACCAATCTTGCGGTACACGAACCGAGCAACGCGCTCCGGCTGGTGACACAGGCGTATATGAGCCTTCTCCTCATCGCCTTTGCCCTTATGCCCGCCCAGTTCATTGCCTATCTGTATTTCCAGCAGGATCCCACGCTAAAATTCGAGAATCACCTGTTTCATGAATTCGCGATTGCCGTCGCCACCCTCGAAGGGCTGTTCGTCACCTATGTGACGTGGCGTTGCTACCGGTCTTCAGGCGAACCTCTGTTGCGTTGGTTGACGCTGGGTTTTCTCGGCTTCGTGCTGGTCTATTCGCCGCACGGCGCCTTCACCGAGATGGCACACCGCAATATTTGGCTGTTTCTGCTCTATGGGCCAGCGTCGCGTCTCGCGATGTCGATTCTGCTCTTCGTTGGGCTGCTCTGCTACAACCAGCCGTCAGACAAGCGTTCGGATCCGCGCGCATGGCTGATCTGGATCGGCTTATTCCTGACGATGGATATAGCCGTCGCCTTGATCGCCTACTCCCCCTATGCGGGACACCCCGCGGTACGCTTGTCCATGGAGGGCGGCGCAATGGTGTTCAGCGCGCTGAACGTCGCGGTCATGTTCATGCGACGGATTCACTCGCCGCTCATGCTCGTTTTCGGCATTTCGGTCGGGTGGTTTGCGCTATCGTCGCTCGCATTCATTCTGGCGGCGCCGTGGAATCATATGTGGTGGCTCGCCCACGCGATCTTTGCGGGCGGGTTCTTCCTGCTCAGCTATGGCGTTGTCCAGGCGCTCCGAACGACGCAATCCTTCTCGACAATCTATAGCCAGGAAGAAATGATGGCCCGCCTGGCCGAGTCGATGGCCGACACTCAAAGGGCACTACAACAAGTTCAAGTGAGCAATCAAATGTTAGAGCGTCTTGCCGCCACCGACCCACTGACCGGCGCCGGAAATCGGCGACACTTCCTCGAGCATATCGGCGCCGAGATCGCGCGGGCCAAACGAACCGGTGCTCCATTATCTCTGCTGTCGCTCGATCTCGACCATTTCAAGGATATCAATGACTCACGTGGTCACAGCGTCGGCGATGAGGTGCTCCGCGCATTTGTGCGAAAGTGTCTGGAGGCAATTCGCCCTTATGACTCTGTCGCGCGCGTGGGCGGTGAAGAATTCATGGTCTTGCTGCCGGGAGCGACGCTCGACACGGCTTGCGCGGTAGCCGAGCGCCTACGATCGACGATTGAAGGCACTGCATTCGACGTCGAAGCCCGACCGTCGGTCTGCGTCACCATCAGTGTTGGGGTGTCGGAGCTCGGGCGCGATGGAGACACGCTTGACGGATTGCTGAACGTCGCAGATCAGCGGCTCTATCGCGCAAAACATGAAGGTCGCAATCGTGTGATTGCCGCGTAGGCTTCGTTCATTCGCGCGCTTAGCCTAAGGCTGCACGAGCAACATGGTCGTGACCGGGAATCGCGGCGGCGAACCACGTAGATCGCATCTTGCTTTACGCGGTCGAGCGAGTCTCTTTATCCATCAACGCCGCGAGCCGGACAATGGCTTCGCGGTCGCAAGGTTCGCGCTGAAGCTGGTTGAGCAGGCGCGCCGCACAAAACCTGGTGTTAAGTGTGCATTTATGCCACTTGTAAGAGCTTGCTGGAATAACCGGCGTCAGCGAAGGTTCGACTGTGATGAGTTTGTCAAATCCACGATCGCGCGTATTGCGCGCCGATTGGTTCGATTGGCGTAGTTCTGCCACAAGGGATTTCATCGCTCTCTTTGGGGGCGTCGTTCTTGCTTCGATCTTGGCGCATGTTTATGAGCTTGGCCCTCGTTTGTTTCAGCTGGGACGGGGCTATGCGGATTCGGCACTCGACGCCATCGTATTCATGATGTTTGTCGCATTCTTTCTGAGCGTTGCGCTGACAATCTTTAGTGTTCGCCGCTATCGAGATCTCGCCCGAGAAACCAAAGCACGAACCATTGCAGAAGCAGAAGCGCGCGATCTGGCGCGACATGATCCATTGACCGGCCTGCCTAACCGTCGCCTGTTTGATGAAAAACTTGATGCGTGCCTTGGCCTCGCCGGCGACACCCACCAGGTGGCCGTTCTGATGCTTGGCCTTAGGGGCTTCAAGAGAATCAAGGACGCGCATGGCCACGCAGCGGGGGACAAGGCGCTTTGCGAATTTGCCAACAGGCTCGCCGACGTCTTGCGCACGGATGGCGTCCTGGCGAGGATTGGAGGCGACGAATTCGGGATTGTCATGCCAGACATTAGCTCCTTTGAGGATCCCACCAATCTGGCGCGCCGTATTGTGGCGTCCGCCGGCGACACTTTCGCGATCGAGACGGGGTCAGCCGAGCTTGGTGTTGGAATTGGCATCGCCATCGCTCCGATTGACGGCGTCAATCTCCACGAATTGGTCAGGCGCGCAGAACGTGCACTTTATCGCGCACAAGGCGATGGCAGGTCGTGTGTTCGCTTTTTCGAACCAGAGATGGACATGCATGTCGAGCGGCGCATCCAGATCGAGCGAGAGCTTCGCAGCGCGATAACGGCCGATATTATCGAGCCGCACTACCAGCCGTTCGTTTCGCTCAAAAGTAATTGCATCATCGGGTTCGAGGCCCTGGCGCGTTGGGAAAACCGGACTTTTGGGCATATTCCGCCCGACGTGTTTATTCCGATTGCAGAAGAAACTGGCCTCATCAACGCGCTTGGCGATCAGCTTTTTCGCCGCGCCTGTTTTGATGCCAATGTGTGGCCGGAGATGTTTACGCTTGCCTTCAATATTTCGCCGATTCAGTTGCGTGACCCCGCGCTTGGACAGCGCATTCTATCGATCCTTGGGCAAACCGGGGTCAGTCCGAGCCGCCTGGAGATTGAAATTACGGAGAGCGCGTTCGTGGAAAAGACCGGGGTTGCGAAGACCGTGATGGATGAACTCCGTCAAGCCGGCGTCCGCATCGCGCTCGATGATTTCGGTACGGGTTATGCTACGCTTAGCCAGCTGCTTTCGTTTCGTCTCGACAAGATCAAGATAGACCGCAGCTTCGTGTCGCATCTCGACGACAGTACCGACAGCCAGGTGATCGTTCGTGCTATCCTTGGCCTTGCAAATGGATTTGGTTTGACGGCCACGGCCGAGGGTGTCGAAGACGCAGGCCAGCTGGCCTATCTGGTGGCCAATGGTTGCGCAGAAGGACAAGGTTATCTGTTCAGTGATGCCGTCCCGGCCGCCGGTATCCCCGCGCTGCTTAGTCGCCCGTTAAGAAGCTTCCAGGCGACTGATCTGGAATCGTAATTTGGCTGGAATGACGTTCTGAGATTGCAAGGTTTTGGTGTTTTGTGCATCGGAAGCTTGCAATTTCGTTTTCGAGATTCCTCGACGGGCGAAGCATGATTCCCTGTCCGCATCGGAGGGCACGATGCGGCCGAAGAAGCACAAAACGACGGGAGCGAACGATCTTTTCCGGGCGCGGCTCGACCAGATCATCAATCTGAAGCACGAGCTGGTCCGGCTCACCGGCAAGATCGATTGGGACTGGATCGACGGCGAGATCGCGCCGCTCTACAGCGAGAACGGCCGGCCGGGGATTGAGACCCGCTTCGTGATCGGGCTGTTGTTGCTCAAGCGCATTTACGGGCTGTCCGATGAGGGGGTATGCGAACGCTGGGTCTACGACCCGTATTTCCAGTACTTCACTGGCGAAGAGTTCTTCCAGCACGCATTCCCGCACGAGCGCTCGGACCTGAGCCATTGGCGCAAGCGGCTCGGCGACAGACTGGTTCGGATGGACATCAAACAGTTGCGCCAGCTCGGCCAACGTCTTCTCCCCCTTCACGGCCGCCAAAGCCACCTTGCCGTGAATGAAGCCGAAGACGCAGCGTCGCGAACTCGGCAGTGGCCAATTCCCGGACTTTGGGAATCGCGTCGCGCACGGTCAGCATCAGCCAATAAGCGGTGCCGGAGAATGCGTCCGGCGACTCCTCTTCGTCATCTTCGCTCCTGATTCGCGGCAAGAATCCTCGCCGCTCTGACGTAGCGAATGCGTGCGCGTTTAGCCATTCTCGTCTCTCCTAATCTCTCCTAAATCTGCAAGTCCTGAAGGACCAGCATAGACCAATGGTGGGATTCGGCTGCCACCAATCCAGGTAGGTGCGGTGCAGTCCTTCTCCGCGATACTCTTTGCTCGCACCCTTGAGAATTGAGCCTCTCGGGGGGCAAGGTGGTCAGTCTCGCTAGCCCGTCCTATTCGTGAGAGTGCTTTTTTAGTCCGCTTGATGTGGCCGCACATCGGCTCTGACGAGGCGCGCGGGATTGCCTTCGGCTTTTCACCGCCCGACGACCGGTACTTCGCAACGCGCTTGAGGTGTAGGTTGGGCGAACGGGGGGCGCACGCCCCGCCGGTCAAGGACCGAGCGGCAGCAGCGCGCCTGGCAAGCCGCGGATCAGGTCGGCTTCGGGACAGGCCGCGGCAAACGCAAGGCGAATGCGGCTCGTGGTCTCGACGACACGGGCAGCGAGTTTCAAGAGTCGGCTTTGGCGAACACGAATCTCACATTCGCGGATGATCAGGACGCCAATAGGCGTCCGATTCCGTCCGCCGGAGCTATCTTCCGTCCTTAAAGGAGGTTTTCATGCGCCAAGAGCGGATCTATCTCGACGCGAGATCGGCCGACAATTTACGCAGCCTGCCTAGTCTGCGAGTGTCTGAACGACTCGATCTGCGGAAACGAGCCAACTCGCTGACGGAAGCGAGCTGACAACCGTCTGAAGCTCTGAAATGCAGGCGGCTATTGCGGGGTTGCGCTTCTCGCCACGCCGGTACGCCACGAAAATTTTTCGCGCGATGGTCGGCCTGATCTCCTTCAGACAGAGCTTTCCAACGTAGTCGCGGCCCCGAAGGCCTGGAATGATCGAAATCGAGCATCCGGCCTCGATCAAGGCGCGCACCACTTCGAAGCCGTGACAGTGCCCATTAATGACGGGATCGAAGCCAGTGTCCCTACAGGCTTTGACAATGACATTGGAATAGGTGATCGAGGCCGTGTCGAGCGCCCATTTCTCTTCGCTCAGTTCACGCAAGGTGGCATACGGGCGATCCGCGAGCGGGTGGCCTTCGGGAAGTAGGACGTGGAGGCTGTCATCGAGCAGATGAAGCATTTCAACCGTCGCCTCGGGAATTCCTGGCGCGGTCGTCAAATCATCCACGATGGCGACGTCCGTCTGCCAGGCGCGGAGAGCGGCTAGGAGCTTGTCTGGATAGTCGCTGTTCAAATCTGGTCGGGTCTGATTCAACATTGGGCGATGAGCAAGTATTTTCGGCCTTGGAACATCGATCAGACGCTGCTTCTGCCGCCGAATGTGCAGGACTTCGTGCCGAAAGGCCATGTCTCGCGGTTTATGGTTGATCTGGTGCGGGAGAGCCTCGATCTCAGGGAGATCATGGGCAGCTATGTGAGCGGGCTTGGGCAGCCGCCGTTTGATCCGCGGATGATGGTGGCGCTGCTGCTGCATAGCTATGCGAGTGGGCTGTATTCGTCGCGTCGGATTGCCAAGGCCTGCCGGGAGCGGAACGATTTTGTGATGATCGTGGCGCTGGATGCGCCGGATTTTCGGACGATCAGCGACTTTCGCAAGCGACATTTGAAGGCGCTCGGCGCGCTATTCGTGCAGGTTCTGAAGTTGTGCGAGACGGCCGGGCTGGTCAAGCTCGGTCATGTCGCGCTGGATGGTACGAAGATCAAGGCGAACGCGTCGAAACACAAGGCGATGAGTTATGAGCGCATGAAGAAGCGCGAGGCGGAATTGAAGGCCGAGGTCGCTCGCATGCTGGCGGCCGCCGAGGCGGCGGATGCCTCGGAGGATGAGACTTTCGGCAACAGCGACGAACTGCCGGACTGGACCGTCGACAAGCAGAAACGGCTGGCGAAGATCCAGCAAGCGATGGCGGCGCTGGAAGCGGACGCCAAACTGGCGGCGGAGGAAGAGCGCCGCATCGAGGCCGAAAAGGAACAGCAGCGCCAGGCCGAAGGCCGCAAGAAGCCGGGCAAACCGGCGGCGCTGCCATCGGAGGAACCCAATCCCAAGGCGCAACGCAACTTCACCGATCCGGAAAGCCGCATCATGAAGTCGAAGGATGGCTTCGTTCAGGCCTATAATGCCCAGGCGGCCGTCGATGCACATGCCCAGATCATTGTCGCGCAAGAACTGACCCAGCACGGCAGCGATCAGGGCCAGTTGGTGCCCCTGATCGAGGCCATCGAGAGCAATCTTGGCCGCAAGCCGCGGCAGGCCTCAGCGGATTCCGGCTACTGCAGCGAAGCCAATCTCGAAGCGCTCGACACACGCAGCATCGATGGCTATGTCGCGCCCGGACGCGCCAAACACCCGACAGTAGCGAACGGAAAAGTCGGCGGCCCGCTGACACAGGCCATGCGAAAGAAGATCGACGATGGCGGCTTCGAAACACCCTACCGATTGCGAAAGCAAGTGGTGGAGCCGGTGTTCGGGCAGATCAAACAGGCAAGAGGCTTCCGCCAGTTCCTGTTGCGGGGCATCGAGAAAGTGCGCGCCGAGTGGACAATGATCTGCACCGTCCATAACCTCCTCAAGCTGTTCAACCTCGCAAACGCAGCCTGAGCCTGCTACTCTACAACAAATGCCCGTCACGAAAACATATCTGGACGGGCTCCTAGGCCGTCCATTGGCTCAAGTTCGTCGAAGGTCGTCGCAAGGTCTGGAAAGCGATTGGCCATGGCCCGCATCGTCCGAGGAATCAATGACGCTGCCACCGATGGAAAAGCCGAAACGCGCAGCTCTCCCGCAACGGTGCGCTTGAGTTCCGCCAGGTCGGTCTTGGCTTCCTCCAGGATGCCGATCACCCTTCCTGCATGTTCGGTGAGGCGCTCGCCTGCGGGAGTCAGGCGGACGCCTCGCCCGCGGCGCTCGACAAGCTCAATCCCAACTTCGTCCTCGAGCAAAGCAATCTGCTGAGAGACAGCGGAGGGCGAGATAAACAAGGCGTCGGCCACCGATGCCATTGTTTTTCGCAGTGACAGCTCGCGAAGTGTGCGCAGGCGGGCAAAGTCCATGCGGTGAACTCGGGTTTTGCTCAGTCCTTAATCATGCAATTTCTCTAACGTATATGTCAATGTTAATTAAGTAGACCTGTATTCATAGTTGCGCCTAGCCTGCTCATTGTGAGAGGGGCGCCCCTTTCCCCTTGATCACGACGGAATTTGGCTATCAGGCTGAAGCTTCCGTGAGGCGACGGTAGCGGACCGAGCTCGAGGAACCACGGCGATCTCGAATTCGCAACTTTCGTGGAAGAAAATTTTCGCATGGTTCCATGCGGGAACAAACCCATCCGGCAGGAGATAGGGCGCGATTTCGTTGCCGGGTTCGATCGATGACCTAACGAATAGCAGGGGAATTGCGTCATGAAATACGGGAAACTTCTTGCCGCTGGGCTAACCGCGGCTGCAAGCCTTTGGGTGAGCGCTGCTTCGGCCGCCGTGCTGGACACAGTCAAGCAACGCGGCATCCTGAACTGCGGTACGGACAACACCGCGCCGGGCTTCGGCTACCTCAATACGAAGACTGGCAAGATGGAAGGCCTCGACGTGGATTTTTGTCGGGCGATGGCGGCCGCTGTGCTCGGCGACGCCGCGAAGGTCAACTTCGTAGTCGTGACCGACAAGAGTCGGTTCAACGCTCTACAGACCGGCCAGGTCGACGTCGTCTTCGCACACACCACGGTCAAGCCGGTGCGCGAGTCAGCCATCGGTATCGATTTCCTGCCGATCAGTTTCTACGACGGCACCGGCGTCATGGTGAAGGTTGCCTCCGGCGTGAAGTCGGTAGCGGAGCTAGACGGCGCGACGATCTGCACGACCCAGGGCTCCGGTACCGAAAGCACGCTCGCCGGAACCATCAGACAACGTGGCTTCAAAAACACGAAGGTCCTCACTTTTGAGAACCTAGAGAAGCTGTTTGGCGCGCTCGAAGGTGGGCGTTGTAATGCGATGTCAACAGACAAGTCCGCGCTCGCTGCATGGCGAGGAAATTCGGCCAAGCCGGCCGACTACGTGATTCTGCCGGAGACCCTCGATAAGTCGCCGTTTGCCGGCTTCGTGGCCGCCAACAATTCCAGGTGGCGCAACCTGCTGCGCTGGATGACGTACGCCCTTTTCCAGGCAGAATTGGGACATTACGTCGGTGAATATCGCCGATAAACTGAAGGACGAGAATCCCTTCATCCAGAAGTTCCTCGGTGTGAAGGGCGGCTTCGGAAAGGACTTCGGAGTGGCCGACGATTTCATCGCGACGATGGTGAAGGCGGTCGGCAACTACGGCGAAATCTACGACCGAAATCTCGGACCAACGACGCCCTATTTCATCGACCGCGCCGGCACCCCCAACGCGTCCTGGACGAAGGGCGGAGCCGAATACTCGCCCCCCTGGAATTGAGTCAGGCCTCAGGCGCAAGCCTTCGGGCTTGCGCCTGTCCAAGGGATGCCAACCCCATGTCGATCCAAACGACGGACATACCCTTCTCCGGTCCACCTCGTCATCGGCTTCTGCTGCTGACCAGGCGCTATCTGCAGCAGGCCGCAATCGTCGGCGTCGCGGTCGCTCTGGTTGTCTGGTTCGGGTGTTCCGTCCGTCACGCGCTTGCGCAGAAGGGCATCCAGTTTTCCTTCGGCTATCTCTGGAATTCGGCGGGGATCAGTCTCAGTGAGGGCGTCGTGATAGCCTTCGAAGGCCTGCGCCCCATCCTCAGGCCGTTTTCCTCCACGGACACCAATGCGCAGGCTCTTCTCGCTGGCTTGGGCAACACGCTCAAGGTGACACTCTCCGCCATTCTTCTCAGCACCGCATTCGGGACCATCGTCGGGATCGGCCGCCTGTCGACGAACTGGCTCGTCCGAAATCTCTCTTTCGGGCTGGTGGAGTGCGTACGCAACACGCCGCTGCTCATTCAGATCGTGTTTTGGTATTTCGCGGTGGTCCTCCGCTTTCCACCAGCCGACGCCGCTTCCAGCTGGTTTGGCGGCCTGATCGCGAGCCGCTCTGGAGTTTTCCTGCCGGGAATCGCCGTTTCGGACGTTGCCTCTCCCGTTTCGTGGAGCCTACTTGTTTGCGGCTTTGGGGCCGCGTTCGCAGCGCTGTTCGTAGGTCATAGAGCCACGAAGGCCGCGCTGTGTGCCGCTTCGGCCGCAGCTGTGACCGGATCCATCATCGTTGGCTTTCCACTTGCCCTCGACCTGCCGGTCGCGACGCGTTTCGGAGCGAACGGCGGAACGGTGCTGACGCCGGAAATGACCGCGATCCTTCTCGCCATCGTGGTGAATAGCTCGGCCTATGTCGCGGAAATCGTTCGTGGCGCGATTGATGCGCTGCCGAAGGGGCAATGGGAAGCCTCCGCGGCGCTCGGCCTGTCCAGGTCGCACACGCTGCGCGACATCATCCTTCCACAGGTCTTCCGGGTTGTCCTGCCCTCGTTCGCCAATCGCTACATCAGCCTGACCAAGGATACCTCTCTTGGCATCGCGATCGGGTATCCGGACCTCTTCAACGTCTCCGGCACGGTCTCAAACCAGACCGGGCGCAATCTGGAAGGCGTCATCATCGTGATGCTGACCTATCTCGTCTTGAGCTGGATCATCAGTGCCTGCATGAACTTGATCAATGCGCGAGCGAACGCGCGAGGAGGCTCGTGATGAACGTCGTCGCGCTGCGGTGGGTTCACCGCAACCTCTTCGCCAAACCGTTCGACGCGGTGCTATCTGTCTTCGTTATCCCGATCTCGGCATGGGTCATCTACGCTTTCGCAAAATGGGTGCTCGTCGATGCCCGCTGGCATGTGCTGACCGGCAGCATGCGGGTGCTGATGGTCGGCATCTATCCTGTTGACCAACTATGGCGCGCATGGTTCTCCGTGACCGTGCTTTCCGCGATGCTCGGCGCTGGTCTCGGTCTCTCCATGCAGCCGCCGCGACGTCTTCTGGCGGTTCTCGCCATTCTAGGCGCCGCCGCCGGAATTATTGCTTCCTTCAGCGTGGGAGCCGCGCATGGGGCGCTCATCACGGCCAGTGCCTGGATCGGCGTCGGCGTGTGGCAAGCGGTCTCCCTGTCCGTTCGAGCGCGGCGACTGGCTGCGCCGGCAATGTTGCTCGGTTTAGCGGCGATCTTCTTCGTCTTTTCGCCTCCGGGGCTGGAGACGTGGGGCGGGTTGCTGCTGAGCGTCATCCTGACGCTCACAACTTCGGTTCTGACGCTACCTTTTGGCATCCTCCTCGCATTCGGCCGTCAGAGCCGTATCGCGAGCCTGCGCGTGATCTGCACGGCCTATATCGAGATCATGCGGTCCGTCCCCCTGATCCTCGTAGTCTACTGGATCTGGATCGTGGTTCCACTTCTCGCGCCGAACACGTCAGTTCCAAGCCTTCTTCGTGGCATGGCGGGTTTTGCGCTGTTCTACGCCGCCTATGTCGCGGAGTACGTTCGCAGTGGACTGCAGGCACTTCCCAAAGGTCAGGTCGAAGCGGCTAATTCGCTTGGGATGAGCACCTGGACCATCAACGTCGACATTGTCCTTCCACAAGCCTTACGCGTGGTTGTTCCTGCGCTGGTCGGTCAGGTTCTGGACATTTTTAACGGAGCCACGCTGGTCTTCATCATCGGCCTTACAGATTTTCTACGCGCCGGTCAGATGATCCTTGCCGATCCGCAGAACAGCGGACGGATCTACGAGATCTACGTCTTCCTGCTCGCGGTTTATTTCACCGTCGGTGCGACGATCACCTACGCCTCGCGCCGGCTCGAAGCCTATCTCGCAAGGGGGGCGCGATGAGCGCTAACCAACAGCAGCCTTCGGTTGGGTCGACAGACAGCATCGTCACCCTTTCGCGTTTGAACAAATCCTTTGGCTTATTCCATGTACTCAAGGACGTCGATCTTGAGGTGGCGCGAGGCGAGGTCGTCGTCATCATCGGTGCGAGCGGATCAGGCAAATCCACGCTCATCCGGTGTGTCAACGGTCTGGAGATGTACCAAAGCGGCCGATTGCGGGTTGACGGCTTCGACATGCCGACTGAAGCCGACCGGGAGATCGGTGGAGAGAAGGAGCTCGCCAATATCCGCAAAGGGGTGGGCATGGTGTTCCAGCAGTTCAACCTTTTTCCGCATATGAGCGCGATCGACAACGTTGCGATCGCCCCCGTTCGCGTCCGTAAGAAAACGCCTGCCGAAGCCCGTGCAACAGGCTTGCGTCTGTTAGAGCGGGTGGGCTTGCGCGATCATGCCCACAAGTTTCCCGGGCAACTGTCGGGCGGCCAGCAGCAGCGCGTCGCGATTGCGCGATCGCTAGCGATGGAACCCCACATCATGCTGTTCGACGAACCGACATCCGCCCTCGACCCCGAGATGGTCGGAGAAGTCCTCGACGTCATGCGAGAACTTGCAAGAGAAGGCATGACGATGATGATTGTGACTCATGAGATGGGCTTTGCTCGCGAGGTCGCAGATCGGGTCGTCTACATCGATTACGGTCGGATTCTCGAGATCGGGACGCCGAGCGCGATTTTCGACCGTCCGTCACACGAGAGAACCCGTACCTTCCTGTCCCGTGTCTTGCGGCACTAGTGCGCGAAAAATGTTCGCGGCGGTGCCCGTCGAGCCTAACTGACCAAACCGAAAAGGTGACATAATGACGAGAGCGATGAACAAGAGATTGTCGACCCAACCGAACGACAGCGGCTGGCAAGGCATCTTCTCTGCCGATGCGGCACAACTCGGCGCCGATGTCGTTGAGCTAATTGGAGATGACCGCGCGCTCGAGGTGCGGTCGCTGAACCTGATCGCCTCCGTGTCCTATTGCCCGCTGGGACTTCGGCAGATTGAGGGGACCCATCTCGTCAATCGCGCTGCAATTGGCTTACCCGGCCGAAGAATTGTCGCGAATTGCGAACATCTTGACGCGATCGAGGTTCTCGCGACCGAGCGGGCCAAAGCCGTGTTCGCCGCCGAATACGCGAATGTACAGGCGCTCTCTTCGACCATTGCCAACGTAGCGGTGTTGCGCGCGGTTGTTCGAGAGGACGGGGCGCGGCTGCTGATGTTCGACGAGCTTGCGGGCGGCCACGTTAGCCCGTCTTATTCGTCAGAGTGCGCCTGAGAGGCTGGCGAGCGTGGTGTAAAGCGCTGATGCGGCGTAGGATTCGGTTGCAAAGCCAACCCCATCACCTCAACCGCGAACGCCAGGCCCGCCATGACCGATGATACGATTCTGCCCTTCTCGTTTCCAGCCGTTCACGCCAAGAAAGTCACAGCTGCCTTCGATGGCGGTCGGCTGACCTCGAACGGGGGCGTGATGCTTCTGGCGATGGCCGAGCGGCGTCTCGGCTTGGCCGACAATTTGGCCCGGGTGTTCCCGGATCGGCGCGATCCGACGCGGGTCGTGCACAGCCTTGTCGATATGTTCCGCGCGCGCATGTTCGCGATCTGCTGCGGCTACGAGGACGCCGACGACCTCGATCATCTGCGGTCCGATCCCGCATTCAAGCTGGCCTGCGGACGGCTGCCGGACACGGGTCGCGATCTGTGTTCCCAACCGACGCTGTCGCGGCTGGAGAATGCTCCGCGCCTGCGCGACGTGATCCGACTGACCTACACTTTGGTCGACGCATGGATGGATAGCTACCCGCGCGAGCCGGCATCCGTCACGCTCGACATCGATGATACCTGCGATGTCGTCCACGGCCATCAGCAGCTCTCGCTGTTCAACGCTCATTATGACGAACGCTGCTTCCTGCCGATCCACGTCTACGACACGGAGAAGAGCCGGCCCGTGGCGGTCGTGCTGCGGCCCGGCAAGACGCCGGGCGGCGTCGAGGTGCGTGCCCACCTGCGCCGCCTGATCCGGCATATCCGGACGCGGTGGCACAACACGCGAATTACGTTCCGTGGCGACGGGCACTATGCCCGGCCGGAGGCAATGGCGTGGTGCGAGACCAACGGCATCGACTACATCTTCGGTCTGTCCGGCACCAAGCCGCTCGCCAGAAAACTCGACGAGGCCGCCGACGACATCCGCACGCGACGCGCCATCGAGAACCTGCCGGTTCTGCGTGGCTATACCGAGACGCGCCACAAGGCAAAGTCCTGGGATCGCGAACGGCGTACCGTCGCCCGTATTGAGGCGACGATGCTCGGCCTCGACATCCGTTTCGTCGTCACCAGCCTCGATGTCGGCTCGGCCGAGTGGATCTACGACAGCCTGTATTGCGCGCGCGGCCAAGCCGAGAATCTGATCAAGCTGCATAAGACACAGCTCGCCTCCGATCGCACCAGCTGCCGTTCGGCGCTCGCCAATCAAGTCCGCCTCGTTCTCCACACCGCCGCTTATTGGCTGATGCTGACCGTGCGCGACGCGATTCCCAAAGCCCGGGAATTGGCCACAGCCGAGTTCGCGACGCTGCGTCTTCGTCTCTTGAAACTCGCTGCCCGTGTGGTCGAGACCACGAGCCGCATTCGCCTTGCGTTTGCCGCGGCATGTCCCGAAGCCGACCTGATCCGCGGCTTGCCAGGCGCGCTGCTGCCTCTCGGTCCTTGACCGGCGGGGCGTCCGCCCCCCGTTCGCCCAACCTACACCTCAAGCGCGTTGCAAAGTACGGGTCGGTCAGGCGGTGAAAAGCCGAAGGCAATCCCGCGCGCCTCGTCAGAGCAGATGTGCGGCCACATCAATCGGACTAAAAAAAGCACTCTCACGAATAGGACGGGTTAGCCATGGGGCAATGCGTCATATCACCGGCTCTAATCGCGAGGTCACATCCTTCGGCGTCACGCCGTCTGGCATGGTGGACCTCGATCACGCTCGGGACATGGCGCGCAAGACGCGACCGCATATCCTGATTGCCGGTCCATCGTCCTATCCTCGGGAAATCGACTTTGCGGCCTTGCGCGCCATCGCCGATGAAGTGGGCGCGCTCCTGTTCACTGACATCGCGCACGTGGCGGGGCTGATTGCGGCCGGCCTGCACGCTAATCCGGTTCCTTTTTCGGACGTTTCGACGACCTCGACGCAGAAGACGCTCTGCGGACCGCGGAATGGCGCATTCGTCTTCGCCAAGAATCGCTTCGGCGCCGAAATCGACGCCGCGATATTCCCTGGCCTGCAGGGGCCGGCAGCGGCGAATCTGATCGCCGCCAGGGCCGTTCAGATGGAGATGATCACCCGCCCGGCCTTCGCCGAACTCATGCGTAACGTCCTTGCGAATGCGAAGGCTCTGGCGGCGGGCCTCGAAGAGGGCGGGGTGGTCCTATACACCGGCGGCACCGACTCGCACATGGTCATGGCGTTTACCGGCGAGCTCTGGACGCAAGCGGAACTGGTCGCGAAGCTCGGCGAGTATGGCATCCTGGGAAATGCCATGCGGGCGCCTGACCGCTCAGGAAAACCACGCACGGCCTTCCGTCTCGGAACCGTGGGCCTGACGATTCGCGGCCTCGGCATGGATGATTTTTCGCAGATCGGCCAAGAGCTGGCATTGATCTTTGCCGCCGGACCAGGCGCCCCGCTGGATCGGGCGCGTCTCGAGACGCTGCGGCAGCTCGCCGCCACTCACCCCGTTCCTTCCTTCATCGACTGACACAGTGCGCTGACCGCTATCCCGGCGCGGGAGCAATAGATCTGAGTATCGCCGCAACCGACAAATCTGACGTCTCCGGCTCTTTTGATCCCGAGGGCAGCCGCCTTCTCAGCCAAGGCTAGGACCTGGCGGGCCGGGAGGCGTCGGTGTTCGACGTTCTGTCGCTCGACCTCGGCTCCATGTCGTCCGCTAGGAGCCCGTCCAGATATGTTTTCGTGACGGGCATTTGTTGTAGAGTAGCAGGCTCAGGCTGCGTTTGCGAGGTTGAACAGCTTGAGGAGGTTATGGACGGTGCAGATCATTGTCCACTCGGCGCGCACTTTCTCGATGCCCCGCAACAGGAACTGGCGGAAGCCTCTTGCCTGTTTGATCTGCCCGAACACCGGCTCCACCACTTGCTTTCGCAATCGGTAGGGTGTTTCGAAGCCGCCATCGTCGATCTTCTTTCGCATGGCCTGTGTCAGCGGGCCGCCGACTTTTCCGTTCGCTACTGTCGGGTGTTTGGCGCGTCCGGGCGCGACATAGCCATCGATGCTGCGTGTGTCGAGCGCTTCGAGATTGGCTTCGCTGCAGTAGCCGGAATCCGCTGAGGCCTGCCGCGGCTTGCGGCCAAGATTGCTCTCGATGGCCTCGATCAGGGGCACCAACTGGCCCTGATCGCTGCCGTGCTGGGTCAGTTCTTGCGCGACAATGATCTGGGCATGTGCATCGACGGCCGCCTGGGCATTATAGGCCTGAACGAAGCCATCCTTCGACTTCATGATGCGGCTTTCCGGATCGGTGAAGTTGCGTTGCGCCTTGGGATTGGGTTCCTCCGATGGCAGCGCCGCCGGTTTGCCCGGCTTCTTGCGGCCTTCGGCCTGGCGCTGCTGTTCCTTTTCGGCCTCGATGCGGCGCTCTTCCTCCGCCGCCAGTTTGGCGTCCGCTTCCAGCGCCGCCATCGCTTGCTGGATCTTCGCCAGCCGTTTCTGCTTGTCGACGGTCCAGTCCGGCAGTTCGTCGCTGTTGCCGAAAGTCTCATCCTCCGAGGCATCCGCCGCCTCGGCGGCCGCCAGCATGCGAGCGACCTCGGCCTTCAATTCCGCCTCGCGCTTCTTCATGCGCTCATAACTCATCGCCTTGTGTTTCGACGCGTTCGCCTTGATCTTCGTACCATCCAGCGCGACATGACCGAGCTTGACCAGCCCGGCCGTCTCGCACAACTTCAGAACCTGCACGAATAGCGCGCCGAGCGCCTTCAAATGTCGCTTGCGAAAGTCGCTGATCGTCCGAAAATCCGGCGCATCCAGCGCCACGATCATCACAAAATCGTTCCGCTCCCGGCAGGCCTTGGCAATCCGACGCGACGAATACAGCCCACTCGCATAGCTATGCAGCAGCAGCGCCACCATCATCCGCGGATCAAACGGCGGCTGCCCAAGCCCGCTCACATAGCTGCCCATGATCTCCCTGAGATCGAGGCTCTCCCGCACCAGATCAACCATAAACCGCGAGACATGGCCTTTCGGCACGAAGTCCTGCACATTCGGCGGCAGAAGCAGCGTCTGATCGATGTTCCAAGGCCGAAAATACTTGCTCATCGCCCAATGTTGAATCAGACCCGACCAGATTTGAACAGCGACTATCCAGACAAGCTCCTAGGGACCTCATGGCAGCAGTGCTTGCCAACGCCGTTCAGGAACCTCAGGCGAGGCGGGCTGTCCTGACGACTGCAACGGAAGTGTTCCGACGAGATCCCGACGTGCCGCGCGCGTCGATGATCGACGTCGCGGTCACGACGGTGCGAAATTTCGAGCCGGGCGGAGAAATTGAGACCCTGTTGTTCTCAAGAGGCATTCACGCCGTCCTCGCGCATAGGGTGGCACATGCGCTCTGGCGTGGAGGTAGAAAAGAGCTCGCACTAGCAACGAAGACGATCTTCGGTCAAGCCTTCGCGACCGACATTCATCCCGGAGCGGTATTCGGCCGCGGAGTCTGGCTGGATCACGGTCTGGGTTTCGTTGTCGGGGAGACTGCGGAGATTGAGGACGATGTCAGCATCTGGCATGGCGTCACGCTCGGCAGCACCCTGAAGGATAGCAGCGACCGCCGCCATCCCCGCTTGCGGCGTGGATGCACGATCGGCGCCGGCACGATCATCCTGGGCGGAATCGATATCGGCGAGGGAAGCGTCGTCGCGGCCGGTTCGATCGTTCTGACCCCGTTGCGCCTGGAACGTACGCATACGACGAGGACCGCGTGATGGACGCATGCGCGCGGGTACGGCGAGCTCTATGATGGCGTTTGCGTGAAGGTCAGGCGGCCTGCTGATCGGCGGGCTTGTCGGCTTGGCGCAGGAGCTTCCATTCCCAGGGCAGCAATTCGTGCAGACGCGATGCGGGAAGATCGGCGATACGGGCGAGGACGTCGGCGAGCCAGGCTTTCGGATCGACGTCGTTGAGACGACAGGTCGTGATCATCGTCAGCATGATGGCGGCACGGTCGGCACCACGCTGGCTGCCGGCGAAGGTCCAGTTGCGCCTTCCCAAGGCGATGCCTCTCAATGCGCGCTCAGCACAATTGTTGGTCAAGCAGATCCTGCCATCGTCGAGGAAGCGGGCGAAGTCGTCCCAGCGCCTGAGCATGTAATTCATAGGCTTCAGGACCTCGGAGGAGCGAGAGAGGGTTTCGCGCTCACGCAGCAACCAGGCGTGCATGTCCCCGAGGAGCGGCTTGCTCTTTTCCTGGCGCACGGCGCGCCGCTCTTCGGCGCCGCAGCCGTTAATGGCGCGCTCGATCTCGAACAACACATCCAGGCGCCTGACCGCCTCCAGCGCGATCGGAGAGACCGGTTTACCTCTCTTGCCTTCCCGGGCATTCTTCTCGATGTCAGCCAGCTCGAAGAAGCCCCGCCGCGCATGGGCGAAGCAAAACGCCGGCGTAATCGGCAGCACCTTCTTCTGCGGGTCGAACAGCGGCTCGAAGCCGTTGTAGCAATCGGCTTGCAGGATGCCGGCGAAGGCGGCCAGATGCTTCTGCGGATGCTCGCCTCGTCGGTCGCTCGAGGCGTAATAGACCGCCGCCGGCGGCGCAGGCCCGGCAAAGGGCCGGTCATCCCGCACATAAGTCCAGATCCGCCCGGTCGTGCACTTGCCCTTCGCCAGGATACGGATGGTGGTGTCATCGCCATGAAGGCGCTCAGCAGCGAGCACATGGCGTTCGATCAAGTGGAAGAGTGGCATGACGGCGAAGGTCCCGTGGCCGACCTGGTCGGCCAGCGTCGACAGCGGCAAATCGATCCTCTCGGCCTTAAAGCGCGCACTCTGGCGGTTGAGCGGGATATGCATGCCGAACTTGTCGAACAGGATCGTCGCCAGCAATTGTGGGCCGATGAAGCCGCGCGGCGTGGCATGGAACGGCGCAGGCGGCTGGCTGATCTTCTCGCAATCGCGGCAGGTGAACTTCTCGCGCACTGTCTCGATGACCTTGAAGCGACGCGGGATCTCCTCCAGCGTCTTGGTCACATCCTCGCCGACCTTCGCCAGCCGCGATCCGCCGCAGCAGGCGCAGCTCGTCGGAGCGTCAATGACGACGCGCTCGTGTTCGATGTCGTCCGGCCAAGGCTTGCGCACCGGCCGCTTGCGCGTGAAGGGGCGGACGTTCTGCGTCTTCGCCGCTGCGGCCTGCGCCGCAAGCTCATCCTCGCTCGCCGTGGCGACGAGGTCTTCGAGCTCCAGTTCCAACTGCTCGAGCAGCCGCGCCGTGCGCTCGGAGCGCTGCCCGTACAGTTCGCGTTTGAGCTTCTCGATCCGCAGCTCGAGATGCGCGACCAGCGCCTCGTTGTTCGACAGCTCCGCCTGCGCGCTGGCAGCCATCGCCTCAGCTCGCAGCCGCGCCTCACGCTCGGCCTGCAGCGCCGCCAGGGCACTGACAAGGTCCGATGGAAGATCGTCCGGCTTTGATATCACGAAGCCATTGAATCAGATCAAGCAGCAGATTCAAACCTGCAAAACGACTAACCGACCCGCGTCGGACGCTGGGTTTCTTGAGGGTTGCGCCAATCGATCCCGGACAACAGATAGCTCAATTGCGCCGGAGAGATCGTTACCGATTCACCGGCAACCGATGGCCAGATGAACCTTCCTCTCTCGAGTCTTTTGGTAAACAAGCATGCTCCCTGGCCATCGTGCCAGATCATCTTCACAAGATCGCTGCGGCGACCGCGGAAGACGAACAGATGACCGCTGAGCGGGTCTTTGCGCAACACCTCCTGCACTTGGAGTGCCAACGACGGAAAGCCTCTGCGCATATCCGTGTAGCCTGTCGCGAGCCACACTCGCGCGCCTGTCGGAACCGGGATCATCGGCGCACCAGGGCATCGAGAACTCGCCGCAGCGCGTCTCCATCAACGTCACCGTCGACCCGGATGCGGTGTCCGCTACCGAGATCAATCTCGATGATGCCCTGGCTCCTCCGTCGACGCGCCGGCGCCGTCGTCAATGGCGCTTCGGCCACATCCCGCGGCGGCACAGACGGCCCAATCTCGACCGGCACCAACGGCGCTACACTCGTTTCACCGTGCTTGCAAAGCTCTTTGCGCCACCTGAACAGCTGGCTCACATGAAGGCCGGCCATGCGAGCCACCTCGGAAACAGTGGCTCCGGGCTCGAACGATGCTGCAACTAGCCGTTCCTTCTCATCCTGTGACCACCGACGCCGCCGCTCGACCGATGTGATCACCTCTGCCCGCGAAATCGTCATAGCGCTTCTCCTAGGATTACCCCTAGGACCTGCAGCGCTCGCGTCCGTCAAACAAGGCGGCCCTCAATGGAGGGATACCCTGGAACGACCGTCGCTGGGGTTCCTGCCCGCCAGAAACCTCGTTCCACCACGTCGTTCTCGGGCTTTTGAGCAGGTCCCCATCCGGAGCTATCATGACCGCCTTCTGGCATCGACCATCCTCTTTTGCTCGACCGTTGTGCAGCGCTTGGCTTCGCACCACGCCCCCTCGGCAGGCATCCATGGGGGACGTGCATGCAGCTCGTTCAGTTCGATGGTTGCTCTATCGAACTTATGAGCCTTTATGACGAGACCTTGATCGATCAACATGCGGTCGATGGATTCAGCTTCGGCCGCTACATCCGTGATCAGTTACACGAACGGGAAGGAAAGGCAGATCAGTGCTCAATTGATCTGTGATGCAAAGTGGCTCGGATCGGTTCGTCGAGATATCGCTTAACAAGAAAGCTAAAAGCGATTGCCACTAGAGTCATGGTTGGTACCGCTAGCGCTGCATGATTCTGCGCAACCCAACCTGCCGAAGTTCCGCCGAACAATAGCATGAGTAGAACGTAGTGGGTCATATAAAGCGGATATGAAAGATCTCCGATAAACTCGCTAAAACGGTTGATCGACGGACTCCCGATTGCATTAGCGCCCAGCCAAACAAGGAGCGGATATACGATTGTGACGATCAGGAAATCGTAGGGCTTCCAAAGGAAGGGCCAAAAGAAGGTCGCAAGCAGGATAAGTGGAAGGTAATATGCTGCCCGTGGCAACAGCGGTTGCCTGCCAATACGGTAAGCAACAACGCCCGCGATAAATGAAAAACCTACCCGTACAAAGCCAATCCAGAAGGTTCTGCGGTCGTAACCGCCGTTTAGGCTTCCGAAATCGTAGCACGTGTATGCCGTTGCAACCGCGGCGAAGGCGAGCATCGCTAGCAACCATCGAAGCGATAGTTGGCGCAGAAAAAGAGCAAACGTTAGGCTCGCCACATACTCGCAAAGCAATGACCAGGCGGGAGCGACTAAAGGAAAAATAGGAAAGCTGGGATCGCTGAGAAATAGGTGCGGCAATAGAAGTGCGCTGGAGGTGAGGAGAATAAAAAACTCCGTGACACTAAAATTGAATAATGCGGCAGCCACAGGCGCATAGAATCGTCCGAGTACAGCCACAACGAAGCCCAACAAGGAGCCAATTACGACCAGCGGATGCAGTCGTATCAGACGCCGTTTAATAAGCTCTGTGGGTGACAATTCTACGCGAGAAGGGTCGTAGGCAAATGCCATTACATACCCTGACAAGCAAAAGAAAAAATCTACAGCGAGATAACCGCGAGGAATCCAGTTCTGAGGACCGAACTGAAAGGGTTCATAAAAGTGTAAAAAGGCGACGCAGATGGCAGCAATTCCCCGCATGCCGTCAAGAATGCTCAGTCGCGCGACCTCTTTTGGCAGCCAGCGACCCGGGGTCTTCGGGAAAGGCGTTGGGGGGCGCGGTAAATTCGGGAGGTCGTAGCTGGATTTGAGCATCGCGTTCGACATCTAAGATTCTGCGATTCTATTAACGCATCTGTCGCATTTTCTTTGCATATACTTGCATATACTTGCATATACTTGCATATACCGTGTGCCGCTACACGGTCTGAGCACCGTCAACTGCTTTAGGTGTTTAGTCCCGGCATTTGCTGGAGCGGATTGAGGGTGAATCGTTCGGGCTCTTTTGTCCAGCATTTGCAGATGTATTCGTAAGGTGTGGCCTGCAGGGGCTTCAGCAGCCGAGCGTAGTTATCGCCATTGATGAGGTCGGCAAGGTGAGCTTCGAGCTGACTCGGAAGGCGGGCGAACAGCTCGGCCAACTGGACGAGCCCCGAGAGCGGTGGGAAAGCTCTTCGCGCGCTCGGCCTCCCTAAGCATGGGTTGTTTCTCCGAAAGATGGCGCCGAAGCGCTAGTCTGGGGATCGATGCCTCCTGATCTCCCTGATGAGCAGCAATCGTCTCGCTTGCGTGGCATTAAGCAGGCCCTCGAACAAGACGAAGATGTCGCGCGCCTGGACGTAGACGTCGGTGTTGATGGAGTGCTGATCGAAACCGTACGACGCCAGACGAGCCTTGATTTCGGTCGTGGCAACAGGAATGAGTCGCCAACTCAACGCGTTTTGACGTGTGTAGTACTCGGCCTCGTCTTCGGCCTCAGGCGCGATCCCGGTCATGTCGATGCTGCGCAAGGCGGCCTCAATCGCCTTTTGCCGGTAGATCGCAAGCACCCGATGGCGCAGCGTAAGCGCTGTTCAGCGGCCACCTACCGGTTGACGGGGCGATCTGCGAGTCTGCGGTTTGTTTGAACCGTTAGGCTTAGAATGGACACAGTGCATAGTGCTATCACGGAGCCGGTGCGACGGCTTGAGGTCTTCACTGGAGCCGGCCGTCGGCGGAAGTGGAGCGACGAGGACAAGGCGCGGATTGTTGCGGAGATCGTGGCGAGCGGCGACTCGGTCTGTTCGGTAGCGCGACGGCATGGATTGTCGCCGCAGCAGTTGTTTGGCTGGCGCCGTCAGTTGCGAGAAGCTGCGGGCGGTCATTCCGAAGTGGAAGAAGTACAGTTTGTGCCGGCGGTGGTGGATGCCGTAGTGCCGGCGCCCGCTCTTGGCCGTGAGCGCAAAGCGGTGCGCTGCAAGGCCAAGACGGATTCCGGGATCATCGAGATCGAAGTCGACGGAATCACGATCCGGGCCGGTCGTGGTGCGGACCCGACGATGATTGCGTCGATCGTCCAGACACTGAAGGCGAGCCGGTGATTGGTCCGTCGGGTGTGGTCCGGGTGATGGTGGCGACCAAACCGGTAGACTTCCGCAAGGGGATGGAAGGGCTTGCGACCCTGGTGCGCGAGAGCATGCGGGCAGACCCATTCTCGGGAGCTGTCTATGTGTTCCGGGCCAAGCGGGCGGATCGGATCAAGCTGGTGTTCTGGGACGGAACGGGTCTGTGTCTGTTCACCAAGAGGCTGGAGGATGGGATCTTCCGCTGGCCGAAGGTCGAGGACGGCGTGATGCGTCTGTCGGCGGCGCAATTGTCGGCGCTGCTGGAGGGGCTCGACTGGCGGCTTGTGCATGAGGCACGGGCGACGCCGGCGCCAACACAAGCGGGATAGTTGTTGGCGGTGCTGCGGCGAAGTGAATCAGGAGCGTCGGACGCGTCGCCAGATGGCGGCGAATATGCTCTGAATTGGGTGTGAGTGACGCCCTGCCTGACGATCCCGAGACGCTGAAAGCGATGCTGCTTGCCGAGCGGTGCGAGAGCGAACGACTGCGTCAGATCATCAAGGAATTGCAGCGACATCGGTTTGGCCGACGGGCAGAGACGCTGCCTGAAGATCAGATGCTGCTGGGCCTGGAAGACGTCGAGCAGGTCGCAGCGTACGGCGAGACGGCGCAGGACGTCAGCGCACCTGAAGGCCGTGAGGTGCAAGCCGGTAGGCGCCGCGTCAACCGTGGCGCCTTTGCCGGCGCACCTGCCGCGGATCGAAGTCGTCGTCGACATCGAGGGCAAGACCTGTCCCTGCTGCCAGGGCGAGTTACACCGGATCGGCGAGGATAGAAGCGAGCGGCTGGACCTGGTCCCGGCGCAGTTCCGGATCCTCGTGACCCGGCGTCCCAAATACGCCTGCCGCGCTTGCGAGGACGGCGTCATGCAGGCGCCGGCCCCGGCTCGACTGATTGAGGGTGGGTTGCCGACCGAAGCAACCATCGCCCAGGTTCTGGTGTCCAAATATGCCGATCACCTGCCGCTCTATCGGCAGGCGCAGATTTACGCCCGCCAGGGCATTGAGCTCGATCGTTCGACGCTGGCGGACTGGGTCGGACAAGCCGCCTTCCACCTGCGTCCGTTGCATGACCGTCTCCTCGGCAAGCTCAGGCGACGGCCAAAGCTGTTCGCCGACGAGACAACGATGCCGGTGCTCGATCCTGGCCGTGGGCGCACCAAGACCGGCCAGCTCTGGGCCTATGCGGCGGACGACCAGCCATGGGGCGGCGCCGATCCGCCGGGCGTCGCCTATGTCTATGCTCCCGATCGCAAGGCCGACCGACCAATCGCCCATCTGGCAGGCTTCAAGGGGATCCTGCAGGTCGATGGCTATGCTGGCTATGGCAAGCTGGCCGAGCGTGGCGACGTTCAGCTTGCATTCTGCTGGTCCCACATGCGGCGTAACTTCTACGAACTCGCCGCCCCCGGTCCCGCGCCCATTGCGGGCGAGGCGCTCAAGCATATCGCCGAGTTCTATGCCATCGAGAAGGACATCCGTGGCCGTAGCGCCGAGGAGCGCTGTCTCGTTCGGCAACAGAAAAGCCGACCGCTGGCGGAAGCCTTCGAGCAGTGGCTCCGCGCAAAGCTCCCGTTGATTAGCCACGACACGAAGCACGCCGGGTGGAGAATTGTGGACACACGATGGGACGTTGGCAAAGTTGGCTGGGATTGAAAAAGAGACGCCGAGAGTAGCGTGACACCATGGTCTGGCCTTATTTGAGGCGGAAGTCGCCGGCACAAAAGTGCAGGTGCTATATTGGGGAGGGCGGAATATGTCGAATGAGCGGAAAAGCATTGTCTGCGCAGGACAGATCTTGGTTGATGGCAGTCCAATGCGCTGCAAGGTCCGCCACCTCACGGCATCCTCCGCAATCGTTCAGACGCCTGACGCGCGTTTCATGCCCGCAGCTTTTGGGCTGCGCGTTCCAAGCGCGGACGTCGATACGATATGCCAGGTAGTTTGGCGTGATGCGCGCCGACTTGGCGTGACATTTTTGAACTAGTCGACAACAGTTGCCCAGACGCATCACCGTCCTGAACTCGGACCCTATTGAGTTGTAGGTTTGCAGGACACCTCGACTTGATTTCGGCCGGTGCCGCCGCATGAGGCGCATCGCATCGCTCCTGAAGAGCAAGCGTCAACCACGGAGTGAAAGACCTGAAGACAATTTGAGCTGGACGCGCGGAGCCTTCATCGACCACGCGTCGACGGTCACTCTTCTGCGTAACTGTGAGTACGACAGATATCCGCGAGCAGCGCACCGCTACCGAGCCGATGCCAGTTATGATCTCTCGCTCGGGCAGATGGCCGTGGCGCACCAGCCGTTGGCGGCCATCATCGGTAACCTGCGGCGTGCCTGCCGAGCAAAGCCGCCACTTCGGCCTCCACGGCCTGCATCAGCAGCGCTCGCGCGCCGCTGCGAAAAACCTCGGTAAGCGGGTCCGCGAAGCTTCCTGGCTGGGAAAATTGAAAACCGTTAGAGTCGGTCACGGCGCCTTCGATCGAAACTGGAGGCTTCGAACACCACCACGATACGCCGCCTTACCTCTTCATGCTGTCACCAACTTTCGCCCATAGCCCATCCGGTCGATCCACTTGCGAAATGGATGACCTTATCGGATCATCGATTCAGCAATTGTCCAGAAACCTGTTCAGCCTCTTCAACGCCGCTGCTGTTCCAAGCTGCAACCTACTCGACCATGACGCGCTCCACATTCCGTAAACCGCGCAGCGCGCCCTCATCATGCCGCTCTTCGCCCCGCCAGTAGCAGATTTGCAGCGTCTTGGACAACGGCCCGCCTCCCTTCTTCTCGCAGGCCCTCCAAGCTCCAAACAGCGCGCTTCCGCCTTGCGCGGTACACCCATAGAAGCTTCGACGCTCGGCGCGGCTTGGACTCTTGACAACCGCTTCTGCCGCGGCCCGGCGTGGCGAGCGCAAGCTCCGGCAAAGCCGGCCGAGCCAATCGGCCGCGAAACCGTTGGAGCACAGTATCTTGGCACACCCGGGGACGTTGATCTGCTTACAAGGATGCCGCGGCACTGGATCGATGAGGCGTTGAAGTCGCCGTGACGGCGTCACGACTGCCGCTTTCACATGTCGATTGGACCGCTTATCAACTGAGGTGTATTCCCCGTCGATGACTCTGCGCGATCTCGATTGAACATGCTTTCTTGTGCTGCTCGAACGAAAGGCTCTCTACACCCGCCTCGATCAACCCCTGCTCACCCTAGCACCCACTTTTCGTGGAACGAGAGTCGTGATTCAAGCGAGATAATACCCGAAGCAAGAGAAGTCCGCTTTTCGAGGAAAGATCGCAAGGTGCCTGAAACCTGTTGCCCCTCACCGGTGACATTGCAGCGTGATTTGAAGCGAGCGCGGATACTTCTGTTGGCGGCGGCCGGACGCGGCCCCCGGTCGATCGCCAAGGAAGTCGGGGTCTAGCCGCGGATTGTCAGCCTTTGGCGGCATCGCTATGCCGAGCAACGTCTTGAAGGGCTGCAAGACAAGCCGCGGCCCGGCAAGCTGCGATCTATACGAAGACGACCGACAAGCGGATTCTCAAGCTGCTGGATAAGGCGCCCCGCGCAAGGGTTTGCGCGCTGGACCACCCGCCCTCTGCTGGCCGAGGCGCTGGGCGATGTTGATGTCCAATATGTCTGGCGGTCCTGCACAACCACAAGATTGACCTCGCGGCTCGCAGTCCTGGTGGGAGAGCAATGACCCGAACGTTGCGGCCAAAGCTGCCGATGTCGTCGGCCTTTACGTCGCCCCGCCAGCGAAGGCGCTATGCGTGGACGAGAAGCGCTCGATCCACGCCTTGGAGCATCCGAAGTTGCTCAACGGCCGCGCATTGCCCGGCCAGAGCCACGATTAGAAGCGGCATAGTTGCGCCTGAGCTCAGTCCCTGGCCGGCTCGCGCCAAATATTCCAATCCTTTAGTGTCCGTGTCGTACATGGCCGCCCGGGGCGCGGTCCCTTCGCCTGGCACAATGCTTGCTGTGGATCATTCACTGGCTGGGACGAGGGAAGCGACGACCAGACGTGGGAGATATGTCACGATGAGTGCAACACCTTTGATCGATGATGTCATTCCGCGCGGCAACGTTGTGAAACGCGCAGCGCGCATCGGTGCCGAAATCAAAGATCTGAGGCTCACGGGCGATTTGCCGACCCAGATCATCGCTGCGATCAGTGGCCTGTTACTCGAGCACAAGGTGATCTTCTTCCGTAACCAGAGCCACCTTGATGATGCTGGGCAGGAGCGCTTTGCAGCTCGGTTCGGAAAGCTGGTACCGCACCCGATGCTCGGTGCTGCCAACGGAACTGCGTCGCTCCTTGAGCTCGACTCCACCCGCGGCGGAGGTCGCGCTGACATATGGCACGCAGATGGGACCTTTGCCGACGCATATCCGAAGATTCTGGTTCTACGAGCCGTTGTAATCCCATCGTTCGGCGGCGATACGCTGTGGTCGAATACAGCAGCCGCGTATCTCGATCTGCCGCCTCCGCTACAACGGCTTGCCGACGGCCTCTGGGCCGTTCACAGCAACCTCTTCGATTACGCCGGAATGGCCCGTGTCCGCGAAGTCGACAAGAAGCATTTTGACGATGTCTTCACCAGAACCATCTTTGAGACCGAGCATCCTCTCGTCCGCGTCCACCCCGAGACCAGTGAACGCACGCTATTGCTCGGCGCGTTGGTACAGCGGTTTGTCGACATTCCCAAATATGACGGTCAGAAACTGTTCGATTTATTCCAATATCATATCACTGCAGCCGAGAACACCGTGCGTTGGAACTGGACGGAGGGCGACGTCGCGATATGGGACAACCGCGCAACGTTGCACTACGCGGTCAACGATTATGGCGATCATCATCGCGTCATGCGCCGGGCCACGATCGATGGCGACGTGCCCGTAAGCGTCGACGGCCGGCGCAGCATAACGCGGCTCAAGATCAGCAAGCAGCCGCCCTCGATACCGCCCATCATACTCCAAGCTGGACAATCGAGCGAGCCTGGCTGAACGGAGCTGTTCCCGCTGAGTCCCACTGGTTGACTGCTCCCGCTGAATTCGTCTGAGGTCCAGCGCACGCGCCCCATACGTCGTTGTTCCAAGAGTAGTCACCGTGAAAAGTTGCCGTATGGATCGCTCGAGCTCCAAATCGGAGCCTCTGTCGATACAGTTGGAGCAGATGATGACCCGACTTACACCATTGCGTCGATGACGCACGTGTTGTGTCGGCGACCTTTGCAGCCGACCCGCTTGCGCGTCAGCTCAATCGTCGCTTTCATCTCCGCATGGTTTGTTCTGGTGGCGCTCACGGCCTGCTTGAATAGATTTTTGTCCTCCTCTCTGCCGGCGTACTCCGTTCGAATTCCTGGCGAGCCAGCACCGCTTATCCAACTGAAGACCATAAAGCTCTCGCCGGTAGCCTATTTGCCGAGCGGACATCCCAGATTCGCGACGTTCGGTTATAGGCAGCATCGACCTCTTGAGCCGAGGTTCGAATGGTAAGAAGGTTCGCTTTCGAGGAGCTGACGAACTCGAACAGAATGGCCGATCGAACAGCCGGAAACGTGCGGTTGGTGATGCCGATCGCCGATACGCTCGGGCCAGCGGGCTTGCAAGGCGCTTGTGCATCCTGACCAAGGATCCGAGGTCAAGCCGACATCACGAACCATTGGAGCAGCATGGAGCTTACGCTAGGTGATCTCGAAGTACCGCTGACGTTCAAAGTCGGTAACACGATGTTGAACGGATTCCCATTCTCAACGGCGCGAGCAAGAAAAGGCTTCAACAAACCTGTCTCCAAAGACATCCCTGGCGACTGGAGACCGTGCAAGTCGGTATGTCGCCTCTGATAAGCTTTGCGGAAGTCTAGCGGAAGTATGGCAGGTCTTCTCGCTTGCATCACCGACGATCGAAGCCGGCAATGCAGCATCTTCTTCGATTCCCAGAATGCCTGAACCGATCGCGCACGGAGCGCGAGATATGGGTTCATGTCCGCGCCTGTCAGCCTGTACTCTAGGCGATGAGCAGACGGGTCTCCCGGAATGACCCGTACCGCACAGGAACGGTTGTCAACTCCCCAGCTTGGACAGGTTGGAGCCCAGCAGCCGGGCACCAACCGCTTGTAGCTATTGAAGTTCGGCGCGGCGAGCACACAGAAATCACTCATGTATTTCAGCTGTCCGCCAATGAATTGACTCATCTGTTTTGAGATACCGCGGAACCTGTCGCGGTCGTAGAACGCATTGTCACCGTCGGACGCAACTGAGATGTGAATATGTCCGGACTGGCCGGGCCATTTCTCAGAAACCTTGGCCATGAAAGTGGCCATCATGCCCCGCGTTTGCGCCCACGCTTTTATCATCGATTTGAGTACGATTGCTCGATCCGCGGCCTCCAGCGCATCACAATCATGAAGTGACGCTTCAATGACGCCAGGCCCCGTTTCAAAGTGCAGCCCGATAAGAGGTATTCTGGCCTTGTCACAAAGCACCAAGATCTCACCGAACAGCTCCTGGTGTGCGACAGAGCGCGCAATCGAGTAACCGAATGGACCACGCGTTAACGGAACCCATTTGTCAAAGGGCTTCTCTTCTATCGTGTCTGCGTTCTCCTTGAACAGCATAAATTCAAACTCGAACCCGGCAGCGCAGCTGTATCCATGGTTAGCAGCCCTTCGAAGGACCTTGCGCAGAACGCCACGCGGGCAAATACCCTCATGCGCGCCCGTAAACTCGGCGAGGTAGAGGCGTTGATCCCCGACATAAGACACAGCACGTCCGGTGCTTGACAGTATACGCAGATCGGCGTCTCCGAACGCCGACAGAGGCTTCTGCGTGAAGCCGGCTGGTATCACTCGGTCCGAACAATCCCAGGCGAGCACCGCTTCAGAGAACTTGATGACTCCGTCTCGATCCGAGACATCTTCCTGTAAGATGTGTTTGCCCCGCAGGACGCCATCAAAATCACTCACACCGATCATTGTCGCGTGGGTTGGATTCACCCCAATAGCATCGGTTAACATCAGTTGCGATCCTGCGTCATCAAATCAAACACGTGGTCCATCCGCATCGCTCGCAACTTGCGATAATCATCCTCAAGCTGATTCAATTCGTTATTCACCAGATAAACAATTCCCGGTGTCGATGCTAAGTCGACCGTCGGAACCAGGTTTTGGCCTATCGGAACGAAAGCAATGGCATCAGCGAAGCTCGGGAGCTTGCGAATCGTTTCCAGACCCGAATAGCCGCTAACAACACCGGCCGTGTCGGAAATCAGCGAGACGCACAGTGCATGAGCCTGCCGTTTGTAAGCCCCACGCCGCCTCATATACGCAGCAAAGCCTTGGGGATCTGCGTAGCGCCACGCCGTCAGCGCCATATGGTTATGACCCAACGCCATTGTTCGTGCTTTTGCCGACATGGTTCCTTGAAGCCTCGCTCCGAAGTCCACCAAAACCGGTCCCCGATGGTCGACGATGATCTCGGCATGAGCAGGTCCGTCGACAATCTGAAGCGCCTGCAAAGCGCGCACCAAGTAGTCGGACAGTTTATGAACAATCGGTTCCCTGCCCCCCAGCAACCGCTCCACCGAGCAAACCGACGACGCCCCCTCAATAGGAACGGTGTCATAGGTCCAGGCCTCGGTAACGAAGGCTTCGCCGTCGATCGAGACCGCATTTACGGTGTACTGCTGGCCGTTTATCTTCTCCTGTCCAAGCGCAAAATGATTGAACGCTCCTGTACGGTTCGTCTTCCCGACAATTGCGCCTACAGCTCTCCGAATATCGGCGTCAGTCGAGCAAAAGAACACATCCTCGGTACCCGTACTGTTCAGAGGCTTGACCACGATTTCATCGAAATCCGCGCGATGCTTCCAGTTCGTGACCTCTTCAGCATTATTGGACACGACCTGCCTGATCGATCGCACGCCTGCAGCGCCCAGCGCGTCAGACAAACGCGCCTTGTCACGTCGGGCGGCTGACAGCGCCGTCCCATTTGAAGGTAACCCTAGCCGCTCCGACAGCGAGTCGGCGAGCTCAACACCGGTTTCGCACCCCGCGATAACAAACTCCAGCTTCCTGCCGCGGAGGACCTGAGCATGAAATTCAACGATCTCCTCATTAGACATTTGCTCGGGCGGACGAATGACTTCATCATACAGATCTGCATTGAAATGCGGTTGAAAGATCGCAGGAATTTGCGCAGCAGACATCACGTGCACCGTTCCAATTTCATAACGCTCAAACTCCTCCGGTAGGTATCGACCGGTCGAGTATGCGTCCACGATTACGCAACTGCGTTCCTTCATGCGGATCTCCGATACTGCAAGTAGATGTTGCCCGAGGCGACAGCCGTAATGAGAACATTTCCAACGAACGTATGTGAGGAAGGCACGATGCGAGAATCGAAGTACTGGAACAGAAAGGTGATGATAGGAGCCGTGGACAGGACCATGTTGACTGTGAAGGGCTCTACGCGGCGAATGCCCGCTTGGATCAAGAGCAAAGGAACGATGATCGTCGACAGCCCAATCGTTGCGATTGCAAGCCAATGCTGCGAGATCTCAAGCACGAGAGAGGAATAGTCAACCAGTCCCAGCAGCAGCAGAATGGTTGCGTTAAACCGATGGGCCAGCACTTGCCGTACAGAAAACCCACGGTCGAAGAGCAACTTGACGAGAATATTTGTGAGGGCCAGCGATAGACCGGCCACGATTGCCAAGACGATGCCAAAGGACGATCGAGTCCCCCACTCCATGCCCGCGTTGCCGCTAGCCGAGATCCAAATCATGTAGCATCCAATCGCCGCGATCGTAACGCTCACGACAACATCGGATGCTGGAGGGACGCCCTGTCGCCTGATCAGTGCATTTAACCACACTGTTGCTGTGGGCCCTAACGCCACCATGAACGCGACGACGATCGCCGGTTCTGCATATTTGAGACCGATGAACAAGCCGATCCAGCTTATCGCGGTCACGACATTGAGCGAGACAAGAACCAGGAGCGAGCGCTTCGTCAGCCGCGCCTCGCCTCCCTCGTGGCGAGCTAGGAGATTGAACATTAGACAAACCGCAGCAAAGGACAGCAGCAGAGCGACGAACACGTCTGCCTGCTGAAAATACGACGCGGCATAAACCTCCCCTGCGGCGCTCACGACGACATAAAGCGCCACAAAGAGGTACGCATACGACGGAGGCCGCCTGATTGACGCATGCGCGCGGGCACGGCGAGGTCTATGATGGCATTGGGTGAAGGGTGAAGGTCAGGCGGCCTGCTGATTGGCTGGCTTGTCGGCCTGGCGCAGGAGCTTCCATTCCCAGGGCAAGAGCTCGTGCAGACGCGATGCGGGATGATCGGCGATACGGGCCAGGACGTCGGCGAGCCAGGCCTTGGGATCGACGTCGTTGAGGCGACAGGTCGTGATCATCGTCAGCATGATGGCGGCACGGTCGGCGCCGCGTTGGCTGCCGGCGAAGGTCCAGTTGCGCCTTCCCAAGGCGATGCCTCTCAATGCGCGCTCAGCGCAATTGTTGGTCAAGCAGATCCTGCCGTCGTCGAGGAAGCGGGCGAAGCCGTCCCAGCGCCTGAGCATGTAGTTAATCGGCTTCAGGACCTCGGAGGAACGCGAGAGGGTTTCGCGCTCGCGGAGCAGCCAGGCATGCATGTCCTCGAGAAGTGACTTACTCTGTTCCTGGCGAGCGGCACGCCGCTCGCCGGCACCGCGGCCGTTGATGGCGCGCTCGATCTCGAACAACGTATCGAGGCGTCTGACAGCCTCCAGCGCGATCGGGGAGACCGGTTTGCCTTTCTTGCCTTCCCGAGCATTTTTCTCGATATCAGCCAGCTCGAAGAAGCCCCGCCGCGCATGGGCCACGCAAAACGCCGGCGTAATCGGCAGCGCCTTCTTCTGCGGGTCGAACAGCGGCTCGAAGCCGCTGTAGCAATCCGCCTGCAAGATGCCGGCGAAGGCGGCCAGATGTCTCTGTGGATGCTCGCCTCGTCGGTCGCTCGAGGCGTAATAGACCGCTGCCGGCGGCGCAGGCCCGGCGAACGGCCGGTCATCCCGCACATAAGTCCAGATCCGCCCGGTCGTGCACTTGCCCTTCGCCAGAATACGGATGGTGGTGTCGTCGCCATGAAGGCGCTCGGCAGCGAGCACGTGGCGTTCGATCAAGTGGAAGAGCGGCATGACGGCGAAGGTCCCGTGGCCGACCTGGTCGGCCAGCGTCGACAACGGCAGGTCGATCCCCTCGGCCTTAAAGCGCGCACTCTGGCGGTTGAGCGGGATATGCATGCCGAACTTGTCGAACAGGATCGTCGCCAGCAATTGTGGGCCGATGAAGCCGCGCGGCGTGGCATGGAACGGCGCGGGCGGCTGGCTGATCTTCTCGCAATCGCGGCAGGTGAACTTCTCGCGTACCGTCTCGATCAGCTTGAAGCGGCGCGGGATCTCCTCCAGCGTCTTGGTCACATCCTCACCGATCTTCGCCAGCCGCGATCCACCGCAGCAGGCGCAGGTCGTTGGAGTCTCAATGACGACGCGCTCGCGTTCGATATCGTCAGGCCATGGCTTGCGCACCGGCCGCTTGCGCATGAAGGGGCGGACGTTCTGCGTCTTCGCCGCTGCGGCCTGTGCGGCAAGCTCATCCTCGCTCGCCGTGGTGACGAGTTCTTCGAGCTCCAACTCCAACTGCTCGAGCAGCCGTGCCGAGCGCTCGGATCGCTGCCCGTGCAGTTCGCGTTTCAGCTTCTCGATGCGCAACTCGAGATGAGCGATCAGCGCCTCGGTATCCGACAGTTTCGCCTGCGCATTCGCGGCTTGCGCCTGCCAGTTGGCGGCCTTCGCCTCGGCTTTCTGTCGCGCCTCACGCTCGGCCTGCAGCGCCGCCAGGGCACTGACAAGGTCCGATGGAAGATCATCCGGCTTCGATATCATGGAGCCATTGAATCAGATCGAGCAGCAGATTCAAACCGTAAAACGACTATCCGACCCGCGTCGGACGCTGGGTTTCTTGAGGGTTGCGCCAATCGATCCCGGACAACAGATAGCTCAACTGCGCCGGAGAGATCGTTACCGATTCACCAGCAACCGATGGCCAGATGAACCTGCCTCTCTCGAGTCTTTTGGTGAACAAGCAGGCGCCCTGGCCATCGTGCCAAATGACCTTCAATAGATCACCGCGTTTGCCCCGGAAGCAGAAAAGACCGCCGCCCATGGCGTCGCGCTTGAGCACTTCCTGCACGCGCAGAGCCAGGCTCGGAAAGCCGCACCGCATGTCGGTATGGCCCGTCGCCAGCCACACCCGCACGCCCGTCGGGATCGGGATCATCGGCGCGCCAGGCCCCGAGCAATTCGAACGACCGCCTCGATATCCGCACCGGGGCCGAAGACCACGCGCAGCCCCTGAGGGCTCACGATTTCGATCTGACCTGTCTCGACAGCTTCCGTCGTTGGCGGCGTACTTGCCGCAACTATCGCAGGGACGAATGTCGGGCCGATCGAATCCTCTTCGGCCGGATCATGACAGGTCCAAGCCTTGCGCCAGCTCAGCAGAAGCTGACGTGATATCCCATACCGGCGAGCCGTCGCCGACACCAGTCGTGGCCCCGAGAAGCTCTCCTCTACGATTCTGAGCTTCTCCGCACGCGTCCAGCGTCGCCGCCGACCGGTCTCCACCAAATCCATGCGGCTCAGCACCGCACTGTCCTTATGTCCGTCCATAAGGACAGTCAGCTACAGATCGGAAAAACTCGCAAGACGGCCGCCCTCGGACGGATACACAAAGAGAACTCCTAGAGCGAAGCGACTTGCCGATCGCCCGCTCTTGTTCTGCCCATGGAATGCTGCAGCACGCCCCCAGAACCATGCTCGCGCATCAGTCCCGAGCGCCTCTCCTTTCGACCTTAACGGACCGCGCTTCGATTGAAATGTCACCATCCGCCTCTATTGCTTCTTTGTTTGGCGATAGGCAGCACACGCCGCTCCAAATGCCGCGAACAATTGCTGGCTGAGGAGATCGGTTGCTACGTGCCATTCGGGATGCCATTGCACTCCGATTTGCATTGTCGGCGCGCCAATGACTGAAGCTGCCTCGACCAGGCCGTCAGGCGCCCACGCCTCGCGCTTTAGCGCGGCGGCAAGTGTCTCTATGCCTTGATTGTGCAGGGAGTTAACTTGCGCTGCGACGGCGCGCGCGATCGGAAACAGCGCACCGTCAGAACATATTCTCACGCTGTGTGCGGCATCGTACTGGCGGTCCCTTGGACGATCTGGTTTCTCGGCATGCATCTGGCCACTCTCGGGCCTCCACGCCGCTAGCGATGGCCGGAGTGTGCCGCCGAAATAAACGTTGAGTTCCTGAAGTCCACGGCAGATGCCTAGCATCGGCATTCCGAGCGCAGTGGCGTTCTCAATGGCTACCGCAGAGAGCCTGTCGCGAGGGCGGTCAAGAGTCCCGCCCTCAACATCCTGCTGGTCATCCCCTGTCGACAACAGGATGGTCGGCGTTTCGCCTGCTAGCTCGATGCCTGCAGACAAGTGAAGTTGGCTGATCCTCTGGCTTCATGCGCGATCCTTGCCGAAACCAGGCCGGAATACCGGGTTTCTGCAGGCGGATCTTCGCGCTGATCAGTGTGTAGAAGACCTTGAAGCGCTTGAGCAACGAGATTGCCTGACCGCGACGCCGCGCGGTGGTCCTTTATCATTGCGTCGTAGACTCTGACCTGGAGCATGGGACGGCGTTTCTTGAGCTCCTCCGCTCCTGCCCAAGCTCCATCTCTGGTCGCGAATTCGGTTTTGAACTGACCGTCGACTTCGCGCACGTAACCAGAAGCGGGCAGTCGACGAGCGGGTGCGACCATTTTGTTCCTTTAGAGGACAATTCGGATCGATGCCCCTGCTTAACCCGAGTCGCCTTGGCCAGCCAGCAGACTGGTGAGCTCATCTCCTACAAAATCTATCGTGCGATGCGCAGTGTCAGGTTCTGCGCTACGAACCGCCAAGGATTGCGCGCGCTATCAAGGCACCGACCACAACTTCCGCTGACTGCTCAGGCGTTTGCTCCATGGTCCTGAGATGAATTTCGGGTCTTATGGGGGCTTCGTAGGACGCATCGATGCCGGTGAAGCTCTTGATCTTACCGTACTTCACTCTTGAATAGAGACCTTTGGGATCGCGCCGCGTGCATTCTTCGATCGGCGTGTCGACAAAGACTTCGATGAACTCCTCCCCACCTACCAAGCCGCGCACCAGGTCTCGATCCGCCCTGTAAGGCGAGATAAACGAGCAGATCACGATCAAGCCGCTGTCCGCCATCAACTTGGCAACTTCTCCGACACGCCGAATGTTCTCCGCGCGGTCGACATCGGAGAAACCGAGGTCCACATTTAGTCCGTGCCGGACGTTGTCCCCATCCAGCAACATGGCATGCCGCGACATTGCAAACAACTTCTGATCGACGATATTGGCAATCGTCGACTTTCCCGCGCCGGACAGGCCGGTGAACCAGATAATGCAAGGCTTCTGGTTCTTGACCGCTCCTTCCTTCCCACGTCAAGGGGTTGCCAGGCGACGTTTGCAGCCCGTCGCAATGGAGATGCGATCATGCCGGCTGCGACCGTACGATTGGTATAACGGTCGATGAGGATGAATGATCCGGTCTTGCGATTCACTTCGTAAGGATCGAACGCCGCGGGCAGTGCCGTTGAGACATTGCAAAAGCCGATCTCATTGAGACTCAGCGTCCTAGCTGCCTGATGCTCACGCGTATTGACGTCGATCTCGTGCTTGATTGCGGTAATGTAAGCGGCTGTGGTCTGCGTCCCGATGCGCAGAATGTAGTTGCGTCCGACAATAAGCGGGTCCTCATCCATCCAGATCAGATGAGCGGCGAACTTGTCGGCGACCTGCGGCCGCTCGGTCGGTCGTGCCAGGAGATCGCCACGGCGGACATCGATCTCGTCTTCAAGCGCAATCGTGATGGCGTCGCCGGACTCAGCGCAAGCGAGATCGCCGTCCCGAGTCACGATCCGCTTGATTCGCGCGATCCGCCCGGATGTGGCGACAACGATATCGTCTCCCACAGAAATGCTCCCCGAAGCCACGGACCCGGCATAACCGCGGAAATATTCGGCCGGTTCACCCACTGGACAGGAAAGCGGAACGCCTGGCCCGCGCTGTCGGAGCCGATGTCAATGCTCTCAAGGTGACCGAGCAGGCATGGGCCATCATGCCACTGAGTATTACAGGAGCGATCGACGACATTGTCGCCGTACCGGGCGGAGATCGGAATCGGAACGATCGAGGCAAAGCCAAGATCGGCAGCAAACGCCACATAGTCTGCGAAGATCCGGTCAAAGATCTCTTTTTTGTAGCTAACGAGGTCAATCTTGTTCACGGCCAGGACGAGATGCCGAATACCAAGCAGCGAACAGATGAAGGAGTGGCGCTTGGTTTGGACCAGCACGCCCTTGCGTGCATCGATCAGGATGACCGCGAGTTGAGCGTTGGAGGCGCCGGTGGCCATGTTGCGGGTGTACTGTTCGTGGCCGGGCGTGTCGGCCACCATGAACGAGCGCCGCTCTGTCGCAAAGAAGCGATGAGCCACATCGATCGTGATGCCCTGCTCGCGTTCGGCTTCAAGCCCGTCGACGAGCAACGCGAAATCGATGTCGCGGCCGGAGGTGCCGTGCTTGGCACTGTCCCGTTCAAGCGCCGTCCACTGATCCTCGTAAATCAACTTGCTATCGTGCAGCAGGCGGCCGATCAGGGTCGACTTCCCGTCGTCCACTGAACCACATGTGATGAATCGCAACTGATCCTTTGACTTGGGTTGGAACGGTTCCACTATCGACTTGGCAAGCATCAAAAGTAGCCTTCCCGCTTCTTCTTCTCCATCGAACCGGTTTCATCGGTATCAATCAGGCGTCCGTGGCGCTCCGACAGCCTCGCGGTCCGCAGTTCCGCGACGATATCTTCGATCGTCGCTGCACCGGACTCAATAGCCCCGCTCAAAGGATAACATCCAAGCGTACGGAAACGGATCATCCGCATTTCCGGAACTTCGTCGGAGTCAAGCGGCAACCGCTTGTCATCGATCATGATCATCGCGCCATTTCGACGCACGATCGGCCTTTGCCTTGCGAAGTAGAGCGGGACAACCGGGATCTTCTCGAGCATGATGTATTCCCACACATCGATTTCGGTCCAGTTTGACATCGCAAAAACGCGCATGGTTTCGCCCCGGCGGATCCGTGTGTTGAACAGGTTCCAGAGCTCCGGCCGCTGGTTACGCGGGTCCCATACGTGTCCCGCGGAACGGAACGAGAGTATCCTTTCTTTTGCGCGGCTCTTTTCCTCGTCGCGCCGCGCTCCACCAAAGGCAGCATCAAATTCGTGGAGGTCGAGCGCCTGCTTCAGCGCGTCGGTCTTCATCACCTGGGTATGAAGCGCAGAGCCGGCGTCGACCGGATTGACCCCGCGCGCGACGCCCTCCTTATTTATGTGGACGATCAGCTGGAGGCCGAGCCGCTTGGCTGTCTCATCCCGGAAGCTAATCATCTCGTGGAACTTCCAAGTCGTGTCCACGTGAAGCAGGGGGAAAGGCAACTTTGCGGGATAGAATGCCTTGATCGCGATGTGCAGCATCGCGCTCGAGTCTTTACCGATCGAGTAAAGCAGCACCGGTCTTTTGAACTCGGCGACCACGTCACGCATAATTTCGATCGATTCGGATTCGAGGCGGCGTAGATGTTTCGGCAGCATGTGTTCTTTTCGGTGCAAGATCTTTGTGATCGCCGTTTCATGGCTCGAGCCCGGATGAGGAATGCAAGCGGCGCAAACGGCTCGCCAAGGCGAAGGGCTCGTCGATCAGGTCAAACACTGCTTGAGGCAGCAGACATGCATACCCGGCATCCTATCGCATTCACCGCAGTCCGCCTCACACGTGATCGGGGTGCAATCAGCCCGTGTGGGCTAAGCATCTTGGCTAGATCAGCCAGCGTATTTTGATCGCAAGTATCCAGATCACCCTAAGGTATTTTGAAGAGCTGCTCAAGCCGCACGACATCACCCAAGAGCTTCTCGATAGATGCGTCAGGCTTCTGAATGCATCCAGCCCCCTACCCCATAAGCTTCTGCGCAAGATTGCCCCGTACAGCAGAGCCACCAGTGAATTCGCCGACCGGAAAATTCTCCTCAACTTCGATGCCCGCTAGGTGTTTGCGCCTCTCCGCACTATCGATATCGGACGCGGAGCGAAAGTTCTCTGAGATTGCTGTTCAGTTCGATCGATTGGGGGATCCCAGAAGCATTGAGTTGCTCCCCGATTGCTCAGCAGCTGAGACGAAGTCAAGGGACCAGCGCGATTGAACGACGATCGGCCGCGCATATGGAAAGATGCAAACAGGGTGGGAACTTTAAGAGGTAACCAGACGGCACATGGGACATTGTTGCATCCAATCGATACGATGCTGTTTGCTTAACCATTGAAAATGTAAATGCGACATGCACCTCGCATATGATCGGCAAGCATCAGTGAAATTCGGCAAGGAGCAGAGAGGTCGACGAGTGGGAAAAGAAACAGACCATCACTTGGCTGGGACTGCCAATTTCGCCAGCTCTTCATCGGTCGCGACCCAACTACCCGTGGAGGCCGCCGCTGGAGCTATCGCTGAAAGTTGGTGACGGCGGGAATCGGGAAGGCGACATATCGTGGGGGTGCTTGACGCCTCCACTTCTCCACCGAAGGAGCGATATGCCGTGGCCAAAGATAACATCATCAAGTTGATTCAGCCAGGAAACGTCGACGATCAACTCACCGAAATCTTGCGCAATGGGGCGCGTGCTCTGTTGGCCCAGGCGGTCGAGGCCGAGGTCGCGGACTTTCTCGGCAAGCATGCCGATTTGAAGACTGCGGACGGCCACCAGCGCGTCGTGCGCCACGGTCACCTGCCGGAACGCGAGGTTATGACCGGTATCGGTCCGGTCGGCGTCCGCCAGCCGCGTGTACGCGATCGCGAGGCGGAGGCTACCGATCCCGACCGCATCCGGTTCTCTCCGTCGATCCTGCCGCCCTACATGCGCCGCTCGAAATCGATCGAGACGCTGCTGCCGATCCTTTACCTGAAGGGTATCTCCACCGGCGACTTCTCCGAGGCTCTGGCGGCGCTGCTCGGCAAGGATGCTGCCGGGTTGTCGGCATCCGCCATCGGCCGTCTGAAGGACGGTTGGCTTGACGAACACACCGCGTGGCAGAGGCGCGATCTGTCGGCGAAGCGCTACGTCTACATCTGGGCCGATGGCATCCATCTCCAAGCACGCCTCGAAGACGAAAAGCAGTGCATCCTGGTGCTGATCGGCGCGACGCCGGAAGGCCGCAAGGAACTGGTCGGCTTCACCGATGGCGCCCGCGAGAGCGCGCAGGACTGGCGCGATCTGCTGCTCGACCTGAAGCGGCGCGGGCTCGGCGTGCCACCGCGGCTCACCATCGCCGACGGCGCGCTCGGGTTCTGGAAGGCCGCCGGCGAGGTCTGGCCGAAAACGCGCGAGCAGCGCTGCTGGGTACACAAGACCGCCAACGTGATCGCCAAGTTGCCGAAGAGCCAGCAGCCTAAAGCCAAACGCGCGTTGCAGGAGATCTGGATGGCCGAAACCAAGGCCGCCGCCGAGCTGGCGTTCGACGCCTTCATCGAGAGCTACACGCCCAAATACGAGAAGGCGGCCGACTGCCTGAGCAAGGATCGGGACACGCTACTGGCGTTCTACGACTTCCCGGCCGAACACTGGAAACACCTGCGGACCACGGATGAGATGGACAAGCGATTTTTTCATGACCGAGATGACGATTGCAGAAATCGCGTACGTCCATTCTTTTGTTCGGCTGCGCCGCGGGCCATTCTTCCGTCCCGGCCACCGATCTCGCAGCCGCCGCGCGCAGGGGCGGTCAAGGCTGGCCGCGTTTGCGGCCACCGCAAGGCTTGGCCTTGACCGGCCCGAGCACGGCGGCATGCTGGCGTGGAACGGGACTGCATTCCTGGCTGGCCCTTGCCGTCAGGCGGGATTATCCTTGGTGGGCGCGGGCGACCTCGTGGCGAAGCGTGGCGCATCGGCTGCAAGCGTCACCGGGCTGCCCTATTTTGTCCTGCCGAGCTGAGGCGCCCGCGCGCCGGTTTTTGGCCGCCGTGGTTTCCATTGCGTCACCAAGCGCTCGTAGCTTTGCTCTGCCTGGGCGGCAATCAACATCTCGCGGTCGCGCAATGCCTTGATGTTGTAGGCATACGCTGGCCCACGCCGGCTGCCTTTCTGTTGCGGATGTCCGGCTTGAAGCTGCATCGCGCGGGTCTTGATGGCGACCAGTGCCGGGCGCGCCCACAGGTAATCCTCGCCCTTCGTCAACAAATGCCAGCAAAGCACGGTGAGCTTCCGGGCCACGGCCACCGCGGCGATCTGATGGCCGCGCCGGGCGCGGATGCGCAGGAAAAACGCATGCAGTGGACCGGGCGCCTTGGCCGCTGCCCAGGCCGCCTCGACCAGCATGGCGCGCGCGTGACTGCGGCCGATCTTGCTGATGCGGCCGTGATGGGCGGCGCCCAGTCCGGACTGCCGCACCCGCGGGTTCAGCCCGAAATAGCTCACCAGCTTCTGCGGGCTGTTGAACCGGCTGATGTCGCCGATCGCCGCCACGATGCCGGCGGCGACCGCCAAGTTGACGCCGGTGATCGTCATCAATCTGTTGACCGCGGAATCGTCGATGGCGTCCTGCGCGATCTCGCGGTCGAGCAGGGCCAGATCTTCCGCCAGCCGGTCAAGCTCGCGGACGTGCCGATCGATCGCCGCGCGCTCATCGTCTGGCAACGGTTGAGCGGCCAACCACGCCCGGCCGCGGCCGTTGAAAAGATCGGCATGCGGGCACTTCGGGATCAGGTGCGCGTGCAGGATCGAATGCACCTCGTTCTTGAGCCGCGTGCGATGCCGCACGAGCTGGTAGCGCCGCGCCACCAGCCGACGCTTGCGTTCGGTCTCCGCGTCAGGCGTCCAGATCTGCGGCAGGTACCCGGCCGCCTGCAGACTGGCGAGCGTGCCGGCATCGATCTTGTCGGTCTTGACGTGAGCCTGGGCGATCGCCTTCACCTGCAGCGGATTGGCGATAATCACCCGTGCCACGAACGGCGCCAGAACCCGCGACACCGCCATGCTGTTGGCGGTCGCTTCGACCACCACCTCATCACTGGCCAGCAGGGTCTTGCCAAATCCCTCCAACGCAGTCCGCGTCATATCAATGCGGCCCGCATGTCTGAGCCTGCCGTCCTCCCAAACCACCACCTCCCCGAAAGTTCGGTGGACGTCGATGCCAATCACCCGTCGCATTCGCACCTCCTGCCAATCAGAATACATGACGGGAGCTACGGGCGACACGACAACTACGGATTCGCGCTCTCAGCGCAACCGGGCGAGTCGCAGAGGCGGCCAGCTACTAACTCGAGCTCGCGGCTCATCGTATGCATCGGCCTGCCCGCACCTTCGTGCTCCCGGTGCCTCTGTCCCGATGGTCGCACCATACGCTACGATCTTGAATATCGCAGCGGAACATCGGCACCGAGAAATCTCATACCGGTTACCAATCCCATTGAAAGCACCTTCGCTACCGTGCGCCACCGCACGATCCGATCGAAGGGCTGCCTGTCCAACAGAACGGCGCTCGCGATGGATCTTCAAACTGCTTGAGGCCGCGCAGAAAAGCTGGCGTCGTCTCGATGGCCACAACCAGTTGCCAAAACTCGTTCTCGGTGTGACATTCAACGATGGGATCGAGGTCATCGCCAAACCGACTGACCGTCAGCCCATAACCGCCGCCGCCTGACCGGCCGCGCCGTCACCAAAATTTGGCGATAGCTCCCGGCCGCCGCTGGTCCGTCTAGACAAGGGGGGCGCACGTCAGAACAGCGTCGCCCGGCTTATAATTCAGCAAGGTCCACGCCCGTCCGAATCGTACCAAGCAACTGATTTACATAATCTTTCGGCGTTGCTCCAATTTCCAATCCGCGCTAGGGGAGGCCGGTGAAGGATAGAAATCTGAGCTATGGGCCGCCGGAGTTTCTTAGTCGAGCAACCACCCTCGACAGTTTCTCTACCGACGGACAGGAGATGGTTGGCCGTTCATGTGGGAAATCAGATCGATCAGTGCGTGTCTCGAAGAGCTTGCCAAATTCCGCGCCAATGTGCTTGGCATCACCGGGCCACAGTGGATGATCCTGATGGCGGTGGCCTATTTGGGCAAAGAAAATGGTGTGCCCGTCAATGTGGTGTCAAAGTTGATGCACGTTGATCCTTCCTTCGTCACGACCCACTCAAAGGTGCCAGAGAAAGGCCGATTTCTGCGGCGTAAGTCCTCCTCCGCAAACGATGCTCGGGTCGTGCAGATCTCGTTGACGGCCAACACTCGTGAACATCTCGCAACTCTGGTGCCACGACAGCAAGCACTGGATGAGCTCGCTCTTGATGAATTGGGCCTTAAGGTATCAAGCGAGTTTATTGGGCGGGCTGGCTACATTGAGGCATAGCCTAGAGAAGGCTTGCCATCAGAGCCGCTCCGGCGTTCTGAGAACCAAACGTACAATCGTCAGAAACGAAGATGGCTAGCCATGTCGACTTTCCCACCTTTGATTTTTTCTTGAGGCAGCGCGGGCGAAGGTGGGTGTGGTCCGTTCACACGGCCGAAGGCGCGCAGGTAATGACGGGTTCAGGACGTAGCCGGACCGCCGCCAGCTATCAAGCTAACAGAGCGCCTTTTTTATTGCTGCTGACCGCACCGTATAATTTTGCAGCTCAAGCTAACAAACAGGCTCGGCAGCTGCCCCTTGCGCGTAAACTTTAATCTATCGATATCTTCAAGGTACGAACCTCAGGGTTGCTTTCTTTTGACCAGAGCTGTGAGTCCAGGGCAACCGAGTCGCGTCCAACTTTTCGATCGTCTATTCTCGCGCTATAACGCACAGCCGACGTAGCCGATCGCAGTGACTCAGAGCAAGGTGCCGAGTTAAGCCTGACCGTGTCGAGCAATTTCGCCGGCGCCTCCGCATACATCTCAATGCCTGCCAGGATCAGAAGAAAGCTGGATGTCGTCCGCTGCGGGTTTTAATCAGACGCGGGCCACGACGCGTCGCTCAAGAACCTTTTCACCAAAGATGACGAGACACTGAACCCCTTCGCCGCAGAGACGGGCCATCCGGCAGTACCAAAGCACTCATTCCTCTACTCTGATCATCCATCCTGGTAGCTTACAAAACCCGTTGCTGCGTGTGCCGATCTGAAGCCTACTTCCCATCTATGACAAGGCCCAGGAGCACGACGCATTCGCGTCTCGTCCCGGCGGTCGGCCTCGAGGCAAGCCATCGTTGGTGTCTTGAACGAGAGGTTTTCCCGCGATCAGACGGCTGAGATCCTCGGCGCATCACAGTTGATGGCTAAACGGGCCTGCGCGAGACTACATCGACAGGCAGATCAGACTGTCGCCGCGCCGCGCCAGAACTCTGCAAGCTGTATCTCCCTGCGTTCACCGGATTTGACGCCTCACTACCGCTCGTAATCGCCCCCCTGCGGTGGAGAGTCATCCAGACCGAAAAATTCTCCGCGTGTGGACGGCAGCTTTGCACCGAATGTACCAGAATTGGGATTGGTAGATCATCCACAGCAATCTGTAAGGCGAATTGCGACCAACTCCAGTGGCCATAAAGGGCGGCCCACAAGCCGCCCTATTGTGCAACTTAGCGCGCTGCTTAGTAAGCTATCGCTGATGCCCGAGCCCGATTCCGAGATTGAGGGCCTTTTGGCGTAGCGCACCGACGCTGCGTTTGGTCATTTTTGATATTTTTATGACCGGAGTCCGAGCCTTCGAATGAACCTTGAGCTCTTTGATATCCGCCTTGGTCCACTCGCGCCGCTTAACGCGTTTCTTGCTTGCTTTTTTCACGACTAATGCTCCTTTTGAGAGGGCGGCTTGTAACATAGTTTTTTCGGGACGACGATGTTAAAAACGAGGCAGTCGCAGGAACTCGCGCCATCATGCAACGTCGGTCATAAGCTATGGAGAACGATGAGCAACCAAATGGCGATGAGCCTGAATAAATCGGGCAGACTCGTTATTTGTGTTAAGCTCGCGGATGATCGAGTTCTTCTCAAGGATCTTTTCTCGTTCCAGAGAGACATGCGATGACCTATTCCGCGACGCGGAGCGGGTCAGAGTTCTGGATTTAGCTCATCTAAAGAATGGTCGGCATGATGAGCGCACTGTCGGGAACATTGCGCCGCCGGTACACGGATGATGAAGATGGGATTCATGGCCTCGACGCAGTCGAGGAACGAGTATTCGAGGAAACCAAGCGAAGTGTAGGCGCGCCACATTAGGCCCTATGGGATGCCGAACACCCACATGCGGCGATGGGGACACGATCCCCATCTTGCCGATCGAGAAGTGCCTGTTGAGAGCTTGAGGCTATACAGCTGACGATTCCAAAGTCAGGCAATCAGACAATAGAGGCACCGAACGACACGAAGCCGACTTACCCAACGCTCCGGAGTGCACATAGCTCACCGTCCGATCGGTGCAGTTACGGAGCGAATTGACAACCTTAATTGCCATCAGAGCCAGACTGTTGCTAATGCAGAACATCGCGTTCTTCCATCACCGCCAATCATCCTGACTGCTATCTGATGGTGCTTCCGATCGACGAGCGCCCGGAAGAAGTCCCGGATATGCAGCGATCGGTGAAGGGCGAGGCGGTGTCGTCGACCTGATGTGGCCTGCCGTGAAAGCCGACCGAGACCATCAGCATGCGGAGCACCGGTCCGTGCGGCGATTGTCTTACGCGCGCGAGAGAGCTGGCGCCGGTTGTTTGGACAGCGCCCCGCGGGATTTAAGTGGATTCCTGCCGGGTTATGCTGAACGCGGGGCCTTACGATTTTGTCGTTGCGTCGGGAGGGCGTAGCCCGACCAGAGCGACGACAAAATCGTCGGCGACGGTCATGCGGCCATCACCATAGCTTGCGTGCCGAAGTAAGCCTCGTCGGGCGTGCGCCCGTCAAGGCTCGAGTGAGGGCGTCCCTGATTGTAGAAGGCCAGATACTTGGCAATTGACGCTCGCGCCTCGGACACGCTGTCGTAGGCGCGGAGATAAACTTCTTCGTATTTGACCGTGCGCCAGAGCCGCTCGACAAACACGTTGTCGCGCCAGGCGCCCTTGCCGTCCATGCTGATGGCGATCTTCGCGTCCAGCAGCACATCGGTGAACTCGAGGCTGGTGAACTGGCTGCCCTGGTCCGTGTTGAAAATCTCGGGCCTGCCGTGCTTCGCCAACGCCTCCTGGACCGCTTCGACGCAGAAGGCCGCCTCCATTGTGATCGAGACGCGATGGGCCAGGACCCGTCGGCTGAACACATCGACGACCGCCGCGAGATAGACGAAGCCACGCCGCATCGGAATGTAGGTGATGTCCATTGCCCACGCCTGGTCGGGCCGCTCGATCTTCAATCCGCGCAACAGGTACGGGTAGATCTTGTGACCCGGTGCCGGCTTACTCGTGTTCGGGCGACGATAGACCGCCTCGATCCCCATGCGCTTCATCAGCGTCGCGATGTGGCGGCGACCGGCGTATACGCCCTCCCGCCGCAGCAACGATCGCTGCATACGCGCTCCCGCGAAGGGATAATCGAGATGCAGCTCATCGAGCCGACGCATCAAGGCAAGGTCCTCGGCCGAAACTGGCCGAGGTTCATAGTAGACCGTGCTGCGAGCCAGCTTCAGGACCTTCGCCTGGCGCACGATAGAAAGATCATGACCGCGGTCGATCATCGCTTTGCGCTCAGCAGGCCCGCCTTGGTGAGCGCGCCGGACAAAAAATCGTTTTCCAACGCCAGCTCGCCGATCTTGGCATGTAACGCCTTCAAATCGACCGGCGTCTCGGCCGACGCCTTGTCATGCCCAAACACGCCGGCGGCGCCTTCCAGGAGCTGGTTTTTCCAGATCGTGATCTGGTTCGGATGAACATCAAACAGTTGCGCCAGCTCCGCCAGCGTCTTGTCGCCTTTGACCGCAGCCAAAGCAACCTTCGCCTTGAATGCCGGAGAATGCATCCGGCGGCTCTTCTTCGTCATCTTCGCTCCTGATTCGCGGCAAGAATCCTCGCCGCTGTCAGGCAGAAAATCCACTCAAGCTACTGTCCGAATTTGCGGAGCCAGCTCTGAGAGAGCCGGCTGTTGATCATGGCGGTCCGCCGCAGATGTACAAGATCAGCGCGCAAATTGGATCTCGGGAGAAGATAGGAGACCGGGCGCCGGGCTCTCCATCGAAATTAAGTAGTGCATGATCGAAACGAAACAAGCGCTCAGGAAGAACCCGACGGCGTTGTGGCCGTACCACCACTGAATCAGGGCACCCTGCATGCGCAGGCGATGTAGGATTTGGAGACGAACCGTTATACCGCCGGCCGTTCATAGTAGCGATTGAGATGACAGCTCCAGCGGCTAGATTGCCGGCGGAAGCCAGCAATGCGTGGATTCAATGCGGGATCGCGCCCCCTAGCTCAGGTGAAAACGCAACATAAGCAGAAGCAGCGAATACCGACACCAGGCCTGCTTCGCCCATTGTCGTGGAGTTCAGGCAGGGGTGGGTTTATCATGTCGTGGTTTTTTGGGAACTTACAGTTCCGGTTGGAACGATTGAGCGCGGTCAATCGCGAAAGCGCCGGGGGACGCTCTCGATCTCGCGACCAAGCGCGCGCAGGGTTTGTTCGTTAGGGCAGTCGTCCGGGAGACCTGTATACTTCTCCTTTCCGGCGTCGGCGGCGCAGCGGGCCTTAGCCCGACACAGGCCGCACACCCGCTGCAGATCGCGCATTACGTCACCATGACGAGCGGCAAGCGCATTCTCGGAAAAACCGGCAAGTGCGAGGCGCTTGCTTAAGAGTTCAGGAGAACCCGGACTTTGAGCCATCCTGCGAAAGGCGGACGTGGACAGATTAAGCTCACGCGCGATCGCATCGATGTCGTGAGAGCTCAAGTAAGCTAGCTCAGATGACCGAGACAGGCTTGCTCGTAACCGCCTAAGCAGATTTCTGAACCGCCAAGGACGACCGATATGTGCAGATTGGCTCACCGTGTGTCACATCCCTCGAAAGAGCCTTAGCTGATGGCGGCCCATGGGATTTGACATGCATCAAAATGGGGCCGAGCAAATCGCTCCAATCAACCAAGCCGATACATGTTGCTGCAGGGACGCTGTGCTCCTCGCACCGGGCTCACCGCTGGCGATTCTCGACGTGCATCGGCTTTTTTGACCTGCATCAATACTGCGGCGGCGGCTTAGCGATAGAAAAGACGTTCCGGTCAAGGTCAGAGACATGGCAGACAGAAGGACTTGGCGGCCCATCATCTTTTCGTGTCCAAATACCGGCGACCGGGTTCAAGGACTGCTGCCGGATGACGCCTCCGAGCTAGGCGCCGACGACCTGCCCCAATAACCTGCGCTGCTTGTGATGGCGTCCACTTCGTCGACCGGCGGACCGGCGCAATGATTGGGGCCGAGCGCAGCTAGATCGATCGGCATGGCATCAAGCGAAGCCGGGGGCGTCACATTTTCGCTTGGACACGCCCGCCAGGCTCGCAAGGACGCGTTGAGGCCATCCATCTCACGCTCGCCCACTTGGGAGTCTTCTCACCAATGAAGGATGTTCGACATGAAAGACCACGGGAACACTTGTGGCGCCGCTGGCACGACTTCGCAGGCAGCAGTTCAGTCTGATTTCTGCAAGACAGCGGCCGATACTAGCCGGCATTGTCTTGAGCAGGGCGGGATCTTCTCGATCGTAGCCGGGAAGCTGTATCGGAGCGTTAATCCTCGTAATTCAGTTAGCGAGCGGATCATGTCCCATCACGGGTTCAACGAACTATGACTTATAGGACCTGGACGGCAACCGAAGCGATCGAGATCACGCGCCGCTCGGCCAATATTTGGCTCAACCTGTTCCCGCACCGACCAAGCGAACTGATCCATGCTGTTCAGAAGGTTGCCCCAATTGTCTATTCGCGGCGATAAACACCATACAGCATCTACTGACAAGATGACGTGGGAACGGATCGAAGCGGCGCCCTTTGATCGGGATCTGGAGATTGCCGTCATTGAGGGTAATACCATTCACCGGCTGGTGTTTCCTTGCCGCCGGATCTTCGGCGGCTGGATTAAGACCAAGACCGGAGAACACGTCGCTGTGCGACCCACACACTGGCGCATCTGGTCGAAATAGCGGGCCATCCAGCACTTAGATGCCGTGAATGCTACGCTTCCACTCAGTGGCCCTCTCGCAGGCGATGTAGAGCGAATCGAATGAGTGTGCTTGGCGCGAAATATGCCGACCGCATCCGGTATCGCTATGGCACTGAGGGACCGCGGCTGCATGGGTTTAATCTGAACTCGTGCACGTCTCGCGGCCGACCACCATGGGTGAGATGGCATCGGCCATCGCCCATGAAATCAACCAGCCAGTCTTCGCCACTACAAACTACCTGCTCGGGCCGGCATCAGACAAGCCAGACGTCAATCGCGTTGGTAACGCGCTCGAACACGCCGCCCGACAGGCCTCCTCGCGCCGACGATATCGCCAGGCGCTCACGTGAATTCGCGGCCAATGGCGAGCGGCAGGACTTAGTGGAGAATGCGCCAGGATGCGCTGAACCTGATGGGAACGGCAATCGAGACGATGGCTTCCCTACTGGTGCTGAAAATTGACCGTCGGGGCTACCAAGACGGCCTGGCCAGGTTTACTCGTGCTGGTAGCGGCCCCAGCATTAGCCCCGACCGCCTGTTTCAACCCCTTGTCACGAGTTAAGAGCATCGTATGGGGGTTGGACTATCAATCGGATGGGCGATCATCGAATCCCATGGCGGCCACATCCTCGCAGAAACGAATCCGGGCGGGAGTGCGATCTTTCAGTTCACCCCGCCATTTGCGGAGGTTGGTGAAGACGCATGATTATGCGGCGCATTCTTGTGATCGATGATGACGCCGCGATGCGGGATTCGCTCGCGCTTCTGCTTGATGTAAAAGGCTTTTGCGTAGCAGCCTATGAGAGGGCGAACCAGTGCCTCGATGAGGTCGCTAGCGGCCCTGTCGACTGTATTATCTCAGACATCCGCATGCCCGGCATGAGTGGCCTCGAACTGCTGCGCAAACTCAAGGCCGATCGTGTCGGCTATCCTGTCGTCCTGATAACTGGGCATGGCGACGTATCGCTTGCAGTCGAAGCGATGAAGGCGGGTGCGGCCGATTTTATCGGGAAGCCGTTCGAGGATGAGGTGCTATTGCGTTCCGTCCATAGTGCGTTGGACGCGCGGCCGATCAAGCCAATCGGTGACGCAGCAAAACTGCAGGCGGACGCCCGCCTCGCAGATCTCTCGGCGCGCGAACGTGACGTCCTGCACGGACTATTAGCCGGCAGAATCAACAAGGTGATCGCCCGGGATCTTGGCATCAGCCCCCGGACAGTCGAGGTTTACCGCGCTAACCTCATGGCCAAGACCGATGCCCGCAGCATTGCCGAGTTGATGCGGATCGCCATCGTCTCAGGGCTCTAGCAGTATCGCAAACGGCGCGAAATGGCTTTTTCAGGCTGCGCGCACCTGATGGTGCACAGTAGTTTCGGAGGCAAGGCTTCGAACCGGGCTCAGAAAGACGCCTTCGGCACGCACTGGCGGACAGGTTGACCGCGCCGAACGAGTCGTGCATCACCTCGGTTGCTTGCTTGTCATCCTGGTATTCAGCACCTGTTTTGCCGCGACTAACAATGTCGATCAGGTGATGGCTAAGAACGGCATCCGCAATCTTTTGCTCGATCACCCTTCCTGGTCTCGGCGGCATAATCGCTGTGCATGAATGATGCAGTTGCGCGGCTGGCATCACCGACGGACCACATGCCATGCTGGCTTTTCTCTAGTTGACACCGGGCCATTGCGCGACAGCTACACGTCCAGTTTAATCGTGCCTAACCAAATCAGCGACTGCGTATGAAGCAGATCAATTAAACGGCCCGGATTGTGCTTCGACAACCAGCATGTCCTTCACGCCAGAGAGCGGCAATGTTCAGGAATATATTGGTCCGTCTTCCTACGGAGCTACCGGTGCGGGCTGCGGTAGATGGTTCGATTTCCTTCGCATTGAGCACGGGCGCGCATCTTGATGTTGTCGCGATCGGGTACGAAAGGACCATTGCTCCGCTCGTTGCGCTCGGCGGGGCGACCGTCACTTCGGTCTTTGAGGTCGAACAGGAGCGTGCATTGGAGCGAGCCAAAGCGGCACTCTGTGTCTTTGATCTGCAGGCAAGAAACACCGGTATCTCCTACGTGAGCCGCGCGCTGAGTGCGGTTCCGGCCGACGCGCCGGATCATCTGCGCGAGCGCGCGAGTCCACGATATGAGCATCGTCACGCAACCTCAGGGCGGCTATGACAGCTACGATAACGTTATTCCCAAGCGAATGCTTTTCCAAGCCGGCGGACCCGCTCTGTACCTGCCATGCATCTTCCACGGCCCGTTTTCGGCCAGGCGAATCGGGATTTGCTGGGACGGCAGCCGTCGCGCGGCCCGCGCGTTGCACGACGCGATGCCGCTGCTGCGCGAAGCTGACGTCCTCACCATTGTCGCGATCGCCGCTCCAAACAGGCTTCCGGCGGAAAGTTCTAAGGAGCATTTGGGGCAGTACCTTGCAAAGTCAGGCCTTGCTGCAAAGGTCGTTTCACTCCCGGCATCCCGGTCAGCGGCAGGGCTATCGCATATGGCTAAGAACCTGCATGAGAAAGGCCTCGTCCCAGCCTGCGCGTCTGATCTTGAGGTTGATGGACTTGCGATCGGGGTGGGCTCGCAGGATGTTGAGGGCAAGGCGTCGGAGAATGGCGAGATTCTCCGGTGCGTGGTCCTTGCGGGAGCGGTTGCGATCCTCGGCAAAATGGACGTCGAGCACCCAATGCAGCCGGTTCTCAACGGCCCAGTGACTGCGGGTGACGTCAAGCAGCCGCTTGGCAGAGATATATCTGGACAGCAGATAGTAACGTACGACCGGCGGATCGGCGCGCTGGTCACGCAGGCGCCGGCGCGAGGTGACGCGGCCCACGGCCGCCACGCCGGGGAAGCGTTCAGCCAGGGTCGTGTTGCGCATGACGGTCGCACGTCGCGCCTCGCTGCGATCATGGGCCGGGCGGTCGGTCTGCTGGACGGTGCTGCGCTGCCCCGATCGCGCAAACTGCTGCGTCACCGCCTTGAACAAGAGGCCACGGTTCGCCTTGATCGTCAGAACATAATGTCCGCCCCGATCAAGCACCGCTGCAGCAAATCGGCGGTGGCAATGCAGGGGCATCGGCGGTCACAGTGCAGTCTTCAAGGGAGAGAAGATCCAGCACCTCCAAGGCGCCCGCCGTCTCGTTGCGCCCCGGCGCTTTTTGTTGCGCCAGAGCCATGCGTGCTTCGACTGCGAAGACGTTGACCAGATGCAGTGGCGTTGCCCGTCCGCCGCGTTCATAGGCACGCCGCAGAGCTTTGCCATCGACCGCAATCACGCCGGTAAGCTTGAGCCCATTGGCCTTGGCAAACGCCGCCATGAAGCGGCGGAAGGCGAACTCAAAGGCCTGCGGCTTGAGCAGACGGAACACCCGACTGAACGTATCGTGGCTGGGGATGCCGTGCTCCAGCTTCAGGAAGAGGCGCAACAAGCCTTCCTTGGACTGTCCAAACTCCTCCATCTCCGCGCAGCTGCCGGCTCCGCACAGAACCGCCGCCAGCGCGATGAAGAGAACTTCCAGCAGTTCGTGGCTCGCATTGCCTGCGCGCGGGTCCGGCAAGCGCCCAAACGCCCTTCTGAACTTCCGCATCCGACTCCCTCCAGAATCCGGGAGTCGTCTTCAGAATCCTTCTTGCCTTCCAACGCAATAGCTAGCCAAAACCCATATGCGATTCCCCTGCGGTCAGCGGGGCGCACCCTCCTGTCGCTCGCGGCGCACCAAAGCTTCGACCTGCTGGTGATGGGCGGATCCGGCGCCTTCGTCCACGGCCGATTTCGGCTCTCCGCCTTAGGATCACCTGGCCAATAATCCTTCTCCAGCCACCGGCCGGCCGCCGCTGTGACAACGCGCATATTGGCGGCATCCCCTCATCGGTTACGCCAGGTCCACCTGGACGACGAGCTTGGTATGATCTGATACGCGCGCACGTGTAAGCCCGAGAACTTGGCTCGGGTGACATATTGATCCGGCTCAACGGCTGGCCTTGCCGCTCTCCGGTGATTTTGGTGGCAAGACTGTCCGTGAGCAGTTCCTCCAGCAGCTCGATCGATATCGACCTGCCACATTCTAAGGCATTGCGCTTCCGCCTGGCTCTTCCCGGGAGATTGGCCCAGGCTTGCGATTGTTTCCATCGGCAAGGCCGACCAAGCCGGCAGCCTCTTTCGATCCAAAGGCCGCCTGGCCGGCTTCGAGCGGGTTGGAGCAAGCCAGGGGCAGCGCTGCACTAGGACGGCATTACAGGACCTACGTGTAAATACTTAGTGGCTTCTACTTAGGGAAAACATCCGAATTTGCCGGCCCGTTGGAAGCGGCCAATCTGAGCCCCATCGTCGTTAGCAAGATTGAGTCCGCCATGCAGGCCCAGGCCGCACCTTCTCACGAGATCAGCCGACATCCGACTAGCGTCTTGCGCAGGCAGCCGCATGGTTGTGGTCCGTTTGGTATGATTGCGGCACCGATGCGGTTCACTCGCAACAGCGAGATCTTCGGCGAGGATGAGGCAGCTGAATACCTGTATCAAGTGGTGTCAGGTGCTGTGCGAACCTACAAGATTCTGGAGGACGGACGCCGTCAGATCGGTGCATTTTATCTGCCCGGCGACATCTTCGGCTTCGAGGCCGGAGAAAGCCATATCTCTTCGGCCGAGGCGATCTGTGAGACGCATCTGCTGATGGTGAAGCGCTCCGCCGTCATTGTTCGCGCCAGTCACGAGAGGGAGCTCACGCGACAGCTGTGGGACGGTATGGCGCTGGAGCTCCGCCGCTTTCAGCAACATTCAATGCTCCTGATCGGCAGCGCAGAAGATCGGGTGATGGCCTTTCTGCTCGATATGTCTCGCCGCGCTACCAAGAAGGGTGCGATCGAACTTCCCATGTCACGGCAGGATGTTGCCGATTACCTTGGTTTGACCATCGAGACGGTGTCGCGCACCTTTACCCAACTTGAGCAGAATGGCGTTATTGCCCTACCAACCTCACGCCGAGTCGAGCTGCGTGACGGCAGATTATCCAGCCGCTATGTGCAGAACTTGGGTTAAGTCACAAGCCGCGGCGAAAATGCGAATTCTGCAAGAACAGCGCGGACAATTGCGGCGCCGTGAAGGACACTGAACCTTAGCTTGAGCGATCTGCTACCTTGTTCCTCCATGGAGCCCACAATGATCATCGATCTGTTGCTTCGAGAGCATCGCAATATTGATCTTCTTCTGACTTTCCTCCAACGCGAATTGGAGGTTTTCGAGCATGGGACCCGTCCGGACTATGAGGTCATTCGCGCGATCCTCAGCTACTTCGAGGTTTACCCGGCGATGTACCATCATCCTCAAGAAGACTTGATTTTCTCAAAGCTCGAGACTCGCGATCCGGATGCGGCTGCGATCGTCGGCAATCTCGCACATGAACACCAGGAAGTCGTCGACCGTCTGCACCACGCCGTTCAAGCTATTGATGGGATCCTCGCGGATCGTGAACTCGTTCGGCAAGACGTCGGCAATATCGTACGCGACTTTATCGTACGCGAGCGGCACCACATGATGTTGGAAGAACGAGATTTCTTTCCCGCCGCCGTTCTGGCTCTATCCCCTCAGGATTGGACCGACATCGCTTCTGCTCTCACCGATCATGGTGATCCCCTATTCAGCGAAGCAGCAAGGGCGACCTCCGATGCGCTAAGAGCGCATATCCTAGAATTGGAGCAAGAAGCTGAAGCCGAACGGAGTTCGGTCGCTCTTTCCTCCGGAATGGCCGGCAGCCCGCTACATGGCCTCACGAGGGACGGCTAATATCCTTCGGGAGAGGAATACTTTCTCCCTTTGCTCATGCAGGCCCAATTGGATCAAAACGAGAACTGGCCTGCATGCCGCCCATTGCTGCGGCATCACCGCTTCATCGCGATCCAGGGACGATATACGCCGTGGGCATGCCCTACCAATTTGGCTTCAGACTCGCCACTGCCATCAGCCACCAATTAAACTGACGCAGCGCAAAAACCTATCCGGCGTATCTGCGATTTGGACCCAGAGAAGAAGAATGCGACCCGACTTGGCAAAATCCTACGGGCAGCACTCCCTGCCACGCTACACCAGCTATCCGACGGCTCCCCATTTCTCGGCGTCAGTTAGCGAATCCGACTATCAAGCGTGGCTCAAGTCGTTAGGCGGCCAGCAGTCCGCCTCGATTTACGTGCACGTGCCATTTTGCCGAAGCATGTGCTGGTACTGCGGCTGCCACACATCTGTCATGAAACGCCAGGAGCCGCTCGCGACCTATGCAACCGCACTGCGAACTGAAGCCTACCTCATTGGAGAAACCATCGGTCGACGACAACCGGTCTCCCATGTCCACTTCGGCGGCGGCACGCCGACGATCATGACACCTGAAACGTTTGCTGATCTGGTCGCCTCGTTGCGCTATTCGTTCGCAATTTTGCCTGATGCCGAGATCGCCGTAGAGATCGATCCACGCATATTGACCGAGCCGATGGCCGAGGCGCTAGGCTATTGCGGGGTCAACAGGGCGAGCCTAGGTGTCCAAAGCCTCGATCCGGTTGTTCAACGGGCCATTGGCCGTCTGCAGAGCTTCGAACAGACCGCAGTATCGGTCGATCGTCTACACCGCGCCGGCATCGGCCGGATTAATTTCGACCTGCTCTATGGGCTGCCCCAGCAGACCGTCGTTTCCTGCCTCGACACTCTCTCCAAATGTCTCGAACTGCATCCGGATCGGTTCTCGGTGTTTGGCTACGCGCACGTTCCTTTCCTTAAGAAGCATCAACGCAAGATCGATGGATCCACTCTGCCCGACAGCGTCGAGCGACACCTGCAATCGGAAACGATCGCGCAAGCTTTGGTCGACGCTGGATATGTACGCATCGGCATCGATCACTTCGCCCTGCCGGACGACAATCTCGCCCTGGCACGGCAGGAAGGCAGGTTGAGGCGCAACTTTCAAGGTTATACGGATGATTCGGCGGACACCCTCCTTGGACTCGGCGCCAGCGCCATTGGCCAGATGCAACAAGGGTTCGTCGCGAACGCTGTGTCGATAAAGGACTACCTTGCTCGCATCGCCGAGGAACGGCTGGCCACGATGAAGGGCTATTTGCTGGCCGACGACGATCGCTTCCGCGCCGAAATCATCGAGCGACTCATGTGCGGCATGGCAGTCGATCTTTGCGAGACATGCCGTCGTTACGGCAAGGATCCGAGCCTGGCCGTCGTCGATCGTTCTCGACTCGCCAACCTGATCGCAGATGGAGTTGCCGTACTGGACGACGGTCGACTTTCCGTGGTCGATGGCGCAGAGTTTCTGGTCCGGAGCGTCGCATCTTCGTTCGACGCGCACCTCCCTGGGTCGAGGGCTACGCACAGTCGGGCGGTTTGAACCGAAGCCAACCCGATCCGGTTCCGATCGGAGATCAACATCACCAAATCGGCTTCTGGTTAGGAGTATCGCACGGCTGATAGCACGCCGATTTGGCATCCGGTCCCGAGCTATCTACAAGCGTCGTCACACCCACTACGTCGAGCCGCACGTAGATTTCAAACACTCGTTGGAACCGAGGATTCCAATCGGGCGACAACGGTTTGACCAACGACCGACCGAATCTGGCCTAACTCAAGCTGCTCATTTCATTGGTGATGATGAGGTCCTTGCGTGCGCGATTTTGGTATGTCTCGGTGATTGAGCGTATTGTTTGCGGGCAGGAGAGCGCACCACGTTTTGCGGCCCGTTGCCTTCCATGCGGCGATCGCTCCACATCATCGCCCACCCATGCTCGACTCAGCGAGTCGTTGAGACAGTCCTCATCAGCAACAACCTTGGTGTAGTTTTCTAATCCTTGGCTATATTGGCCGCATACCAGGGCATAATTGAGTTACGATCATCCTGTGCCTTAACTGGGACTTAGATTTTCGGCGAATGTCCTCGCCGAGATCGAGCCGTCGGCCGTGCTCCCTCTGCCGATGGAAGTGGCCGCGATGCCTAGCAGCGTCGCTCCTCCCAGACTCGACTTCCGCCCGGCCGCTAAACGCGGCCGGGCCTTTTGTATTCACGAAGGCTCTCCCGGGACTATCGAGATCTCCTTAAGCCGATCAGCTCGACGAAAGACCTGACCAAGGATCAATGGCCTATTGGAGCGGATGCAGCGCGCAGTTCGCGGGCCGCAGCGACCATGTTGACAAGTGCCGGGCGAACCTCCTCCCATTTGCGTGTCTTCAAGCCACAGTCCGGATTGACCCAGAGCTGCGACCGCTGCAGCCGCTTCAGAGCCAAGGCCATGAGCTCCTTCATCTCGCCGGTCTCGGGAACGCGTGGGGAATGAATGTCGTACACGCCTGGCCCAATTTGGTTCGGATAGTTGTAGTTCCTGAACGCGTCGAGCAGTTCCATCTTCGAGCGCGAAGTCTCAATCGAGATGACATCTGCGTCCATTGCAGCAATCGCATGGATGATGTCGTTGAATTCTGAGTAACACATGTGGGTATGAATCTGAGTTTGTTCGGCGACGCCCGATGAGCAGATGCGGAAGCAATCTCCAGCCCACTCGAGGTAAACGGTCCACTGCGCACGACGCAATGGCAAGCCTTCGCGTAGTGCAGCCTCATCGATCTGGATCATGGAAGCACCCGCATTCTCGAGATCGCCGACTTCATCTCGAATTGCGAGCGCAATCTGACGGCAGACTTCGCTTCGGGGAATATCCTCGCGAACGAACGACCAGTTCAAGATCGTTACTGGTCCGGTCAACATCGCCTTCATCGGCCTTTTGGTTAGCGACTGCGCATAGCGCCACCAGTCCACCGTGATCGGCTTCGGCCGCGAGACATCTCCAAACAGGATCGGCGGCCGGACACAGCGCGAGCCATAGGATTGCACCCAACCGTTTTTGGTAAATGCGAAGCCGGAGAGTTGCTCGCCGAAGTACTGCACCATGTCATTGCGCTCAAACTCGCCATGGACGAGCACGTCCAGACCGATGTCTTCCTGCCAACGTACGGCGCGCGCCGTCTCTTCCTTGAGGAACTTGTCGTATTGCTCGTCGCTCATCGCGCCTCGCGCATGCGCCGCCCGGGTATTACGGACCTCTGAGGTCTGAGGAAACGATCCGATCGTCGTGGTCGGGAACGCTGGCAGCCCGAAGCGCTTGCGTTGGATCTCGGCCCGACTGGCAAATGGGCTGGCGCGCCGGCGCATGGCCTGGTTGATCGCACTCAGCCGGACAACGACATTGGCATCTCGGATCTTCGGCGACGTCCGGCGGACGGCTGCGGCACACTCCGATTCCGCAAGAGCTTTCGCAACATTCTGGTCGCCTGCGAGTGCCCGCGCCAAGGTCGCAAGCTCACGCATCTTCTGAACCGAGAAAGCAAGCCAGCTCTTGACGTCGGAGGCGAGCCCGGTCTCGAGTTCAACATCGACCGGCACATGAAGCAGCGAGCAGGATGGGGCGATCTGTACGCGGTCCTTACCAAGCTTCGCAATCGCGGGGTCCAGTCGCTGGCGGAGCGCCGACAAATTCGATCGCCAAACATTCCTACCGTCTATGACGCCGAGCGACATGACGAGGTCACTTCGGCCGCTCGCAATGATCTGGCTCAATAACTCTGGCGCGCGAACCAGATCGACGTGAAGCCCGGCAACAGGCAGGCGCAGGGCAGCGTCCAGATTGTCGCAGAGGCCACCGAAATAGCTTGCAACCATGATCTTGATGGCCGGCCCTTCCTTTGCGAGCCGGCCATAAGCATGTACCAAGGAGTTTCGCGAACTCTCATCCAGATCAAGGACTAGCCAAGGTTCGTCGAATTGAACCCAATTTGCCCCGCGTTTGGCCAATTCCTTCAAAAGCTCAATATAGACCGGTATCAGGTCATCCAGCAGTGACAGTGGCTGGAACGCACGATCGGCACTCTTGCCAAGCTTCAAGAATGTAACCGGCCCGATCAGGACAGGGCGCGTCTGAAAGCCAAGGGCCTTGGCTTCCTCGTACTCCTCGATTGGTTTGCGAGAGGATAGTCTGAAAGTCTGCCCCGGGTGAAATTCCGGGACCATGTAATGGTAGTTGGTGTCGAACCATTTGGTCATCTCCTGCGCGGGTGCGCCATATCCACGCGACGGGTGACCGCAACTCCCATCCTGACCGTCGCATTGTGACCCGCGTGCCATGGCGAAGTATGTCTTGAGCGAAATGGATCCGGCATTCGTCTCGTAGACTTCTGGGATGGCACCAACCATGACACTGGTGTCGAGCACCTGGTCGTACAGCGAGAAATCGTTCGATGGGATCACGGTGATACCGAGAGACCTCTGGCGAGCCCAATTTGCGGCACGTAGGCCAGCTGCATCCTCGAGCAACTGCTGTTCGGCGATTTTTCCGGCCCAGTAACTTTCGAGCGCAACCTTGAGCTCTCGCCTTGGACCGATGCGTGGCGTTCCGAGTGTGGCAACCGGAAGAGAGAGAAGAGACATAGCGTTAACCCCATATTGGGGGCAAAGGCCATGGCGGACGCAGGCAGAAGAAGTCGCGCGAGCGACCGCTGCTTGGCGCACCACCGGGACACCCCGCCCGTGGACGAAGATAGTGTCGGGGCAGGTCTCCTGGCTCGCGGCTCAGCGCTGCTGTCCGGCCTTCCCGAAACCGTCAGGCTTCAGTGACTTCGTTGGACAGCGGCTCGCCGCTCACAGTTGCGGGGACAGCGCCGGCATTGACACCGGCTTCCCTCTTAGCTCCGGCCTAATGAGACTGGAGAACCTCGACACCTTCAATTATCGGCAAAAGGGATGTTCCGTCAACCTCGCGAATTCATGTTGCGATCTGCTAATGTGCCTAGCGGCATGCCCACCGTTCATCCTCGATGCAGAAGTCGCTCTGCAATCACGGACATCGGATGACATCCCGAAAGTCCCTCCGCGTGGGCAGCGACAAATCCGAATACGCCGCCTTTGCGCCGAGGACCACTTGGTCGAACAGACGGCTTTCATGCAAGCTGGCCCCGGTTCATCAAGCACGGCGCGCTGCCTTCTCCAAGCAATCAACGATCCACCGAATAAGATAGCATACGCGGCGCGAGGTGTTTCTGTGATGCCAGCCATTTCTGGTAGGCGTCACTCAGAGCTGGCTCCGCAAATTCGGACAGTAGCTTGAGTGGATTTTCTGCCTGACAGCGGCGAGGATTCTTGCCGCGAATCAGGAGCGAAGATGACGAAGAAGAGCCGCCGGATGCATTCTCCGGCATTCAAGGCGAAGGTTGCTTTGGCTGCGGTCAAAGGCGACAAGACGCTGGCGGAGCTGGCGCAACTGTTTGATGTTCATCCGAACCAGATCACGATCTGGAAAAACCAGCTCCTGGAAGGCGCCGCCGGCGTGTTTGGGCATGACAAGGCGTCGGCCGAGACGCCGGTCGATTTGAAGGCGTTACATGCCAAGATCGGCGAGCTGGCGTTGGAAAACGATTTTTTGTCCGGCGCGCTCACCAAGGCGGGCCTGCTGAGCGCAAAGCGATGATCGACCGCGGTCATGATCTTTCTATCGTGCGCCAGGCGAAGGTCCTGAAGCTGGCTCGCAGCACGGTCTACTATGAACCTCGGCCAGTTTCGGCCGAGGACCTTGCCTTGATGCGTCGGCTCGATGAGCTGCATCTCGATTATCCCTTCGCGGGAGCGCGTATGCAGCGATCGTTGCTGCGGCGGGAGGGCGTATACGCCGGTCGCCGCCACATCGCGACGCTGATGAAGCGCATGGGGATCGAGGCGGTCTATCGTCGCCCGAACACGAGTAAGCCGGCACCGGGTCACAAGATCTACCCGTACCTGTTGCGCGGATTGAAGATCGAGCGGCCCGACCAGGCGTGGGCAATGGACATCACCTACATTCCGATGCGGCGTGGCTTCGTCTATCTCGCGGCGGTCGTCGATGTGTTCAGCCGACGGGTCCTGGCCCATCGCGTCTCGATCACAATGGAGGCGGCCTTCTGCGTCGAAGCGGTCCAGGAGGCGTTGGCGAAGCACGGCAGGCCCGAGATTTTCAACACGGACCAGGGCAGCCAGTTCACCAGCCTCGAGTTCACCGATGTGCTGCTGGACGCGAAGATCGCCATCAGCATGGACGGCAAGGGCGCCTGGCGCGACAACGTGTTTGTCGAGCGGCTCTGGCGCACGGTCAAATACGAAGAAGTTTATCTCCGCGCCTACGACAGCGTGTCCGAGGCGCGAGCGTCAATTGCCAAGTATCTGGCCTTCTACAATCAGGGACGCCCTCACTCGAGCCTTGACGGGCGCACGCCCGACGAGGCTTACTTCGGCACGCAAGCTATGGTGATCGCCGCATGACCGTCGCCGACGATTTTGTCGTCGCTCTGGTCGGGCTACGCCCTCCCGACGCAACGACAAAATCGTAAGGCCCCGCGTTCAGCATAACCCGGCAGGAATCCACTTAAATCCCGCGGGGCGCTGTCCAAACAACCGGCGCCAGCTCTCTCGGACACTTTTTGGCGATACTGCCCAGGCAAGCATATCAACCAAACCAAGGAGACCGGCTCGCAATGAAAATGGCTGTTTGGAGTGCCCTCGGTGTCTTTGCTGTTGCCGTCTCGGCGGTCGGCTTGTTCGGATTGATGGTAAGACCGCTCTTGAGTAACGCCGCTCGACAGATTCTCTCGAAACTATTGATCGGCTCAAGCCGAGGCTAGCACGGCTCAGCGCCTCTACCTGCTTGCGGAGGACAGGACTTGCGTCGAAGCCGCATCTTCCGGTCGATTGAAGAGCACGATATGCGCCGGCCGACACGAGCGATCGCGCATGCCAGTGAATGCTATCATCTCGCCCGCCTGCTTAAAGCGTGCACTTCGGCGGCGTCTGTTCTAAACGCCCGGCGCTGATGGGCGGTTTCGTATCGTTGTGGGCCCTTGAGTGCCAAGCACATCTGCCTGGCGCTGCAACTAGCACTTCAGGACTGTCGCATAGTCGCGAAGGAGCGCCAATCGCGTGTGGATAGAGCCACGACGTTCAAAACCGAACGACGGGTTCGATGGTAGACAATCTGCTCTAGCCCGTCTTATTCGTCAGAGGGCGCCTGAGAGGCTGGCGAGCGTGGTGTAAAGCGCTGATGCGGCGTAGGATTCGGTTGCAAAGCCACCCCATCACCTTCAGCCGCGAACACCACGCCCGCCATGACCGATGATACGATTCTGCCCTTCTCGTTTCCAGCCGTTCACGCCAGGAAAGTCACAGCTGCCTTCGATGGCGGTCGGCTGACCTCGAACGGGGGCGTGATGCTTCTGGCGATGGCCGAGCGGCGTCTCGGCTTGGCCGACAATTTGGCCCGGGTGTTCCCGGATCGGCGCGATCCGACGCGGGTCGTGCACAGCCTTGTCGATATGTTCCGCGCGCGCATGTTCGCGATCTGCTGCGGCTACGAGGACGCCGACGACCTCGATCATCTGCGGTCCGATCCCGCATTCAAGCTGGCCTGCGGACGGCTGCCGGACACGGGTCGCGATCTGTGTTCCCAACCGACGCTGTCGCGGCTGGAGAATGCTCCGCGCCTGCGCGACGTGATCCGACTGACCTACACTTTGGTCGACGCATGGATGGATAGCTACCCGCGCGAGCCGGCATCCGTCACGCTCGACATCGATGATACCTGCGATGTCGTCCACGGCCATCAGCAGCTCTCGCTGTTCAACGCTCATTATGACGAACGCTGCTTCCTGCCGATCCACGTCTACGACACGGAGAAGAGCCGGCCCGTGGCGGTCGTGCTGCGGCCCGGCAAGACGCCGGGCGGCGTCGAGGTGCGTGCCCATCTGCGCCGCCTGATCCGGCATATCCGGACGCGGTGGCACAACACGCGAATTACGTTCCGTGGCGACGGGCGCTATGCTCGGCCGGAGGCAATGGCGTGGTGCGAGACCAACGGCATCGACTACATCTTCGGTCTGTCCGGCACCAAGCCGCTCGCCAGAAAAGTCGACGAGGCCGCCGACGACATCCGCACGCGACGCGCCATCGAGAACCTGCCGGTTCTGCGTGGCTATACCGAGACGCGCCACAAGGCAAAGTCCTGGGATCGCGAACGGCGCACCGTCGCCCGTATTGAGGCGACGATGCTTGGCCTCGACATCCGCTTCGGTCGTCACCAGCCTCGATGTCGGTTCGGCCGAGTGGATCTACGACAGCCTGTATTGCGCGCGCGGCCAAGCCGAGAATCTGATCAAGCTGCATAAGACACAGCTCGCCTCCGATCGCACCAGCTGTCGTTCGGCGCTCGCCAATCAAGTCCGCCTCGTTCTCCACACCGCCGCTTATTGGCTGATGCTGACCGTGCGCGACGCGATTCCCAAAGTCCGGGAATTGGCCACTGCCGAGTTCGCGACGCTGCGTCTTCGGCTCTTGAAACTCGCTGCCCGTGTCGTCGAGACCACGAGCCGCATTCGCCTTGCGTTTGCCGCGGCATGTCCCGAAGCCGACCTGATCCGCGGCTTGCCAGGCGCGCTGCTGCCGCTCGGTCCTTGACCGGCGGGGCGTCCGCCCCCCGTTCGCCCAACCTACACCTTAAGCGCGTTGCAAAGTACGGGTCGTCAGGCGGTGAAAAGCCGAAGGCAATCCCGCGCGCCTCGTCAGAGCAGATGTGCGGCCACATCAATCGGACCAAAAAACCGCACTCTCACGAATAGGACGGGCTAGACTGTCGTGAGACACCTCGCCGCAAGTCGATCACCTGCGCCACCGGAGATTAAGCGCGTGATCAAGCGCGTGCCATGAATTCTGCAGGTCGAGGCGGACTGAAGGGACGCATTGCAACGTACGCAGGTCGGAAAGTCGACAAAGGCGACACAATTATAGTGCAAACGGCCGCCTATTAGCTGGCACGAAGAATGCAGGCTCTCGGTAGCCCAGGCTTCTCCTCCTGGGTAGGTCCAGCATTGCAAGTTGAGGCTGTGGCTAGCCACCGAAGTTAGCGGCGCGTGACACAAAGGGGACTACGCCTGCTCGCGCGGGACACCAGCGGGCGCCCCCGTCACGTCGCCGCTAACTTCATGCGATCGCGCATAGCGCGTTGAAGTTACCCGCCTCGGAATTGATGTGTGTGGATGAAAGCCAGACGAGCCGACAACTATGAAGCGTAAAACGGTTGGAAGACATGTGCTTTGGTTCTGGCTCATTCGATCGCTGATCTGCCACGCCGAGCTGGCCACGACGAGCAACAGTGTTCGCGCCAACGACAACGCCCTTGTCGAACGGGTCAGGTCAACATGGCGAGCGCAGGACGGCGAGACCATAGAACAAATTACCTCCAAAGTCTCGAAGGTGGCGCAGTTCGTCACTCAAACGTGGGGGGTCGCTGAAGGAGTTGACCGAACTGAATACGTGTATCTGTCGTGGACAAGGCACCACGAGCGTGCATCAGACGAAGTGTACGTTATCACCTGGAAGGTCGCATCTGACGGAGGCATTGAAGTGGCGTCGACATATGCAAAGCCCATTGAACTGGGCTGGCGCGCCTTTGCGCTCTCGCTGATCGCCGGTGAAATCGCAGATGGCGAAAGGACCGCTAATCTTCACTTTCTGCATGATCCGGCCAACTTCAACTTCGTGACGACGGCGCAAGGAAAGCTCGGCAATCTTCTGCGGCGCGGCCGCTGCAATATCATGGAACCCGTTGTAGTGGATTACGTGCCGAAGCCGAATGAGAATGCGACCGATAAGGGTGACATGTGGCGTGTCCTGCTTTTGGTGAACTGTAACATTCCAGGGCCGCGCTATTTTACCCGCAACGGGGTCATCACCTTCGAGAAGCGGGCGCGACGAGATTGGGAGCCGCAATCCTTCTTTGCCAAGCGCATCGCGGCATTTCCTCCGGGCTCTTGGTTCGATCGCATAGAGCCAGATGAACATGACGCATTGGAGAAGGCGCGAAAGGCCTCGGCAAATGGCCCCACAGATCATGATCCCAGCATAACTCCTTGAGACTGAGCGTCACGGAGCAGCCATGCGGTCTGCACTTAGCGCATTCTGTTACTCACGCGGACGTAGATGGCCTCCTGCCGGTAGAGCGGTTGGCCATCGGCATATTTGGCGACGGCGATCTGGGCTAAAAGCGCTTCCGTCGGAATGCCTCCTTCAATAATATGGACCGGGGCCGGGCCTGGATCACGCCGTCCTCCTTCTTGACGGCGCGTAACGATCACACGGAACTTCACCGGCACCACATCCAGACGCTCTGACACGTCCTCGCCGATCACCACCTTCTGCTTGACGGCATGCTCAGCCAGCTCTTCCGGCTCAATGACCGTTTCGATCCGTTCCAGATGGGGCGCAAAGCCCTGGCGCCGACGCGGTACGCTTGCCATCCGCTTGCTCACGGCCCTCGTTGACCTGGGCCTTGATCGCAGCGATGCCGGTCTCGATTTCCTCGAAGACAAAGGTCTGCTGTTCATCGTCACCGTTCGCAGAGCCGAGCTTTTCCGGTTCGTCGGCCGAACCGGGCGCGGTCGAAGGACCTTCAGGATCTGCGTCAGCCGCTCGATACGCGCATCGGCATCGGCGTTGCGCGCCCTGATCGGCGACTTCGCTCTCCAGAGCATCGGCGCGGGCCGCCTCTCGGCCATCGCAAGCACCATGGCTCTCAGCATCTTTACGTCATTCGGGAGGTTGTGATCGGGCGGCGTCATTGACCCGACCAGAGCACATTTTGCCCCGGTTCTCTTGCCTTTTCAGCCCACTGATTCACTTCGCCGCAGCGCTATACCCAACAGTTTCCGGCGGCTTGACCGCCACGGTCTGGACCCGCTTCCAGTCCAGAGCTATCGCTGAAAGTTGGTGACGGCGGGAATCGGGAAGGCGGCATATCGTGGGGGTGCTTGACGCCTCCACTTCTCCACCGAAGGAGCGATATGCCGTGGCCAAAGATAACATCATCAAGTTGATTCAGCCAGGAAACGTCGACGATCAACTCACCGAAATCTTGCGCAATGGGGCGCGTGCTCTGTTGGCCCAGGCGGTCGAGGCCGAGGTCGCGGACTTTCTCGGCAAGCATGCCGATTTGAAGACTGCGGACGGCCACCAGCGCGTCGTGCGCCACGGTCACCTGCCGGAACGCGAGGTTATGACCGGTATCGGTCCGGTCGGCGTCCGCCAGCCGCGTGTACGCGATCGCGAGGCGGAGGTGACCTGCCCCGACCGCATCCGGTTCTCTCCGTCGATCCTGCCGCCCTACATGCGCCGCTCGAAATCGATCGAGACGCTGCTGCCGATCCTTTACCTGAAGGGTATCTCCACCGGCGACTTCTCCGAGGCTCTGGCGGCGCTGCTCGGCAAGGATGCTGCCGGGTTGTCGGCATCCGCCATCGGCCGTCTGAAGGACGGTTGGCTTGACGAACACACCGCGTGGCAGAGGCGCGATCTGTCGGCGAAGCGCTACGTCTACATCTGGGCCGATGGCATCCATCTCCAAGCACGCCTCGAAGACGAAAAGCAGTGCATCCTGGTGCTGATCGGCGCGACGCCGGAAGGCCGCAAGGAACTGGTCGGCTTCACCGATGGCGCCCGCGAGAGCGCGCAGGACTGGCGCGATCTGCTGCTCGACCTGAAGCGGCGCGGGCTCGGCGTGCCGCCGCGGCTCACCATCGCCGACGGCGCGCTCGGGTTCTGGAAGGCCGCCGGCGAGGTCTGGCCGAAAACGCGCGAGCAGCGCTGCTGGGTACACAAGACCGCCAACGTGATCGCCAAGTTGCCGAAGAGCCAGCAGCCTAAAGCCAAACGCGCGTTGCAGGAGATCTGGATGGCCGAAACCAAGGCCGCCGCCGAGCTGGCGTTCGACGCCTTCATCGAGAGCTACACGCCCAAATACGAGAAGGCGGCCGACTGCCTGAGCAAGGATCGGGACACGCTACTGGCGTTCTACGACTTCCCGGCCGAACACTGGAAACACCTGCGGACCACGGATGAGATGGACAAGCGATTTTTTCATGACCGAGATGACGATTGCAGAAATCGCGTACGTCCATTCTTTTGTTCGGCTGCGCCGCGGGCCATTCTTCCGTCCCGGCCACCGATCTCGCAGCCGCCGCGCGCAGGGGCGGTCAAGGCTGGCCGCGTTTGCGGCCACCGCAAGGCTTGGCCTTGACCGGCCCGAGCACGGCGGCATGCTGGCGTGGAACGGGACTGCATTCCTGGCTGGCCCTTGCCGTCAGGCGGGATTATCCTTGGTGGGCGCGGGCGACCTCGTGGCGAAGCGTGGCGCATCGGCTGCAAGCGTCACCGGGCTGCCCTATTTTGTCCTGCCGAGCTGAGGCGCCCGCGCGCCGGTTTTTGGCCGCCGTGGTTTCCATTGCGTCACCAAGCGCTCGTAGCTTTGCTCTGCCTGGGCGGCAATCAACATCTCGCGGTCGCGCAATGCCTTGATGTTGTAGGCATACGCTGGCCCACGCCGGCTGCCTTTCTGTTGCGGATGTCCGGCTTGAAGCTGCATCGCGCGGGTCTTGATGGCGACCAGTGCCGGGCGCGCCCACAGGTAATCCTCGCCCTTCGTCAACAAATGCCAGCAAAGCACGGTGAGCTTCCGGGCCACGGCCACCGCGGCGATCTGATGGCCGCGCCGGGCGCGGATGCGCAGGAAAAACGCATGCAGTGGACCGGGCGCCTTGGCCGCTGCCCAGGCCGCCTCGACCAGCATGGCGCGCGCGTGACTGCGGCCGATCTTGCTGATGCGGCCGTGATGGGCGGCGCCCAGTCCGGACTGCCGCACCCGCGGGTTCAGCCCGAAATAGCTCACCAGCTTCTGCGGGCTGTTGAACCGGCTGATGTCGCCGATCGCCGCCACGATGCCGGCGGCGACCGCCAAGTTGACGCCGGTGATCGTCATCAATCTGTTGACCGCGGAATCGTCGATGGCGTCCTGCGCGATCTCGCGGTCGAGCAGGGCCAGATCTTCCGCCAGCCGGTCAAGCTCGCGGACGTGCCGATCGATCGCCGCGCGCTCATCGTCTGGCAACGGTTGAGCGGCCAACCACGCCCGGCCGCGGCCGTTGAAAAGATCGGCATGCGGGCACTTCGGGATCAGGTGCGCGTGCAGGATCGAATGCACCTCGTTCTTGAGCCGCGTGCGATGCCGCACGAGCTGGTAGCGCCGCGCCACCAGCCGACGCTTGCGTTCGGTCTCCGCGTCAGGCGTCCAGATCTGCGGCAGGTACCCGGCCGCCTGCAGACTGGCGAGCGTGCCGGCATCGATCTTGTCGGTCTTGACGTGAGCCTGGGCGATCGCCTTCACCTGCAGCGGATTGGCGATAATCACCCGTGCCACGAACGGCGCCAGAACCCGCGACACCGCCATGCTGTTGGCGGTCGCTTCGACCACCACCTCATCACTGGCCAGCAGGGTCTTGCCAAATCCCTCCAACGCAGTCCGCGTCATATCAATGCGGCCCGCATGTCTGAGCCTGCCGTCCTCCCAAACCACCACCTCCCCGAAAGTTCGGTGGACGTCGATGCCAATCACCCGTCGCATTCGCACCTCCTGCCAATCAGAATACATGACGGGAGCTACGGGCGACACGACAACTACGGATTCGCGCTCTCAGCGCAACCGGGCGAGTCGCAGAGGCGGCCAGCTACTAACTCGAGCTCGCGGCTCATCGTATGCATCGGCCTGCCCGCACCTTCGTGCTCCCGGTGCCTCTGTCCCGATGGTCGCACCATACGCTACGATCTTGAATATCGCAGCGGAACATCGGCACCGAGAAATCTCATACCGGTTACCAATCCCATTGAAAGCACCTTCGCTACCGTGCGCCACCGCACGATCCGATCGAAGGGCTGCCTGTCCAACAGAACGGCGCTCGCGATGGTCTTCAAACTGCTTGAGGCCGCGCAGAAAAGCTGGCGTCGTCTCGATGGCCACAACCAGTTGCCAAAACTCGTTCTCGGTGTGACATTCAACGATGGGATCGAGGTCATCGCCAAACCGACTGACCGTCAGCCCATAACCGCCGCCGCCTGACCGGCCGCGCCGTCACCAAAATTTGGCGATAGCTCTCCAGTCCATTCAATCCACCAGTGCCATCAACTGCGCAGGATTCATCTGCACCCGATGATGCCCGATCTGCGGCCAACAGAACGTCGCCTTTTCAAGACGTTTTAGAGGCACACGCCGGAGCCATCCCACCATACGATCTTGATTCTATCGGCTCTTTTGGCCCGGAATACATAAAGCGCACCGTCGAACGGATCTGAACCGGCATCCCCGCACAAGCGCAACAAGACCGTCGATACCCTTGCGGAAGTCAACTGGATGGCTGGCGAGGAACACCTTCACACGAGAGGGGATCATGCCGAACGGACCGCCCGGATCACCCGCTGCAAGTGCGCCTCGTCAACATCGACGCCGGCGCGCACGACTACCTCGCCCATCGCAATTTCGATGCACCTGTCACAGACGCCACCACACCCTCGCAACCCGAGTGCCGCGAGCGACAATGCCGCTCGGCCCGAGCATCACGGCGCCAGGCGAACAACTGCGACGGGTGAATGACGATCCGGCGGGCGATCGTCGAGACGCTCGCGCCAGGCTCCAGCGCCTCTGTCACAACTTGCTCCTTGAACTCGTCCGACCAGCGTCGGCGAAGCTGACGCGGCGCTCCCTCAAGACGGTCGGCGACCACTTCGATCATATGCAAGGTTCTAGTTCCAGAACTAGGCGCAGACATAGAAGCTCACATCGGCTTCCAAACTCAACATCCGATAGCCGATCGCTCACCCACTCCGCCAAACGGGTCTCTTTGCTTTCAATTACCCATAACTTTGACCACACGGGCTGATCCGCTGATCGGCCAGAATCTTGAATCGAACGAATCGCTTGTGATTCCTTTCTGAGCACCTAATTCGCGCGGAGGTGCTCTATGGGGCTGACGTTAAGGGATCGATCGGCAAAAGGCTGTTTGCGGTCTTTGGAACGGTGAATGTTGGATTGATTGAGAGAGTAGTGGATATGAGTCTAGGGACGCGCGACTCTCCTCTCAAGCGAGCATCGCCTCACTCTGCTGGCCATAGCCGCATGACGGAGCTCTCCCTGCTCTCTCTTTGGGACGGATGACCACTCAATGCGTGACTCTCGGGGAGAATGGAGGTCACTGACGCCCGCGCAGCACTCGCGACAAATCCAGACCTAGCAGGCTGTTGAAGAACTCAGCCGCGTTCGCAAACGAAGGCTGAATCGTCGCCATTGTGTATGAAGTGACCGGCGAGCCTGCCCGCAGTGCCGATCATAGCCCATCCGCGACCGCAGGCGGGGTCATTCTCATCGTGCCCTTCCCATGAGAACTCCGCGCAGGCCGAACCGTCTCGCGCGCCGTAGCGGACATCGAGGAAGCCCTTCAGCGCACCGAAGGCAATTTCACCGTCGGACTTGCCCGTGAAGGTGAGATGCGCCTGTTCGACGAGGTCGAGGAAGTCGCCGTCCCAGTTGGCCATTTCGACGATGCGCCAACGGCCAGCAAAGGCCTTGGCGAAGCCGGGCACCTTGGCCATCAGCCGGCCTCCGCGATCAGCTTTGGCAGCCGCACCAGATTGTAGGCGGCGGCAGCGAAGGTAAAGGCCCATCCGACGCGTTCATGGCCACGGAAGCGGGTCTTCTCTTGCCCGGCGACCGTCTTGATCCAGCCGAATGCCTCCTCGATCCGCTTGCGGATGCGCTGGCTGGCGGCATAGCCGCCGTGCCGGGTCGTTCGCCCGTCGATCGCAGAGCTGCGGCCGCTGGTGTTCTGCGCAACATGCGGCGTCACGTTCATCGAGCGCAGCTCGTTGACGAAGTCTTCTGCGTCGTAGGCTTTGTCGGCGCCAAGCGTGATCGCTGTCGGCCGGTCGGCACGCGGTTCGATCAGGTGCAGCGCGGCCACCCGTTCGGCATGCCCGTCGGCCCGCGTCAGGCAGGCGTCGACCAGCAGGCCGTGGCGGTTCTCCATCAGCCCATGCCCGATGAAGCACAGCTTCGTTTCCTTGTCCTTTCCCTTGCGGTAAAGCCTGGCATCCCGATCGGTGGTCGAAGCATGGGTGTCGTTCGAGCGCTTCTGGCCATGGAAGTCCGCTTCGGCATTGCGCCCGCCGCCTTGCGCCGGCGGCGCGCCAGAGCCTCTTCACGCTCTTCATCGAGGCCCAGGCCTCGATCAGCGTACCATCGACCGAGAAGTGATCGCTCGACAGCAGCTTCTTCACCTTGGGCTGCGCCAGCACCGCCGCGAGGAACTCGGCCGCGATGTCGCCTTCCAGCAACCGGTCGCGGTTTTTCGAGAACACCAAATGGTCCCAGGCTCCGTCGTCGACGCCAATTCCGACGAACCAGCGGAACAGCAGGTCGTATTCCAGCCGTTCGATCAAAAGCCGCTCCGAGCGGATCGAATAAACGCTTGCAACAGCATCGCCCGCAGCAGCTTCTCCGGCGGGATCGACGGCCGCCCAATCGGCGAATAGAGCGCGGCAAACTCGCGCTCCAGCGTCGACAGCGCCTCGTTCACGATCGTCCGGATCGCTCGCAGCGGATGGTCACGCCGCACCCGCGCCTCCAGATCGACGTAGCTGAACAGCTCGCCCGTTCGATTGTCGCCGCCGCGCACGCACCATCTCCGAATCTCGTCAGAGCCAATGAATCACGGTCGCTGGTCGGCGGCGAGCACCTTTTTCAACAGCCTGCTAGGGCAGCCTGCTCATGCTACGCTCCCATCCACATATACCATTGTGTGATCGAGCTAGCCCCGGGGATGATTGGCACGAAGCGCGGGCTCATCCATTCTGCACTAATGGCTATGTACTCTCAAGTTTACTCTCCATTCGGGGAGGCGCAGGAACGCACAGCTGACGGTGGTGCACCTGCCCTATATTCCAGCTTGATCGATGACCTGAATCAGTTGAATTTCGCAGACGCGGATGACCGCCGAGCATTCCCTCCGACCCTACACAGCATATTGGCAAGGCATGGACTGTTCGGGCTCACTACACCAGCAGAGCACGGCGGATTAGCTCTTCCCTTGCAAGAGGCCATCGACCTCATCTCCGCCACTGCATCCTTCGATGTCTCGGCTGCCTCGACCCTCGTGATCCATAACTTCCTGGCGTTGCCCTGCATCGAAGCGGCACCGCACATCCCTGAACAAAGACATGTCATGTGGGGTGCAACACGCGGCGACCTTTGCGCCTTCGCTTTGACGGAGCCTGGCGCTGGCTCTGCTCCGCGGCATATAGAGGCTTCGGCTTTCATGCACGAAGATAGAGTTCGCATCTCTGGCCGCAAAATCTGGATCGGCCTCGCTGACTGGGCTCGTTGGATCGTTTGCTTTGCGCGAGCCTCTGGTCCCGATGCGAAAGGTCGGCTCGTTGGTGTGCTCGTTGATAGGCAGGCTCCGGGCCTAAAGGTCACGCACGAGCATCGCACACTCGGTCTACGTGGCATCATTCAAAATACTCTGGAGTTCCAGAATGTCGAGGTGCCGAGTGCTTACGTGCTCTCTCGCGATCAAGACGGCTGGGGAGCAGCAGCATCTAGTATGAACCGCGGGCGCATCGGTGTGGCTGCTATGGGTCTTGGAGCCCTTGAGCGCGCTATCCAGGTCGCAGCCTCATATGCAAGCCATCGTCGACTGGGTAAGCTGCGCATGATCGAGAACAGCTATATCGAGCAGTTATTTGAGCAGATGGTACTCCGGCGGGAAGTAGTGAAGGCAATGCTAGCTGCATCCTGCCGACTTGTCTCAGCGCAGAGCGCGCCCAACGTCCACCTTGCGTCGGCAACGAAGGTTTTGTCGTCGGAGTGGTGCGGCGTCGTCGCAGATCAATGCTTACAACTGTTAGGTGGCCGTGGTTACGATGAGGGAACGCCTGTAGCTAAAATTTATCGAGACGCTCGCATTCTCCGCATCTTCGAAGGTCCGACTGAGGCGCTCCTATCACATCTCGGCCGCTGCCTTCTCTCTAGAGCCACACGTGACGAAATAGCCGATCTTTTTCTGTCTCTTGGTGCGGCGCCGGTCCATGCTGCTGCAATTGAGAAACTCTCTGGGCTCAATGAGACAGACGGTGCCGTGCTAATCTATGCAGGTTGGCTCACCACACTAGGACTGGCACAAGCTGTCATGTCTGCTGGTTGCTTCTCCGCCGCAGATTGCGCCGCTGCCGCGGCTGACCTTGTTGGTTCCGAACTAGCAACTCTCCGTACTCGCGCACCGGCACGGCTATCTTTCGAAGGCCGCGTTCGCGCTAGTCGGACACTGAATACCTTCCTTCAAGACGCAGCTTCTTCTATCCGCTCACCTGTCCTCACGAGCGATTACCTCAAGCTGGAGCAGTATGTCTGATCCCGTAGCTAACAAGGGGAGCGAGGAGGCCCGTCTTATAACTGCTGGCATTGCGAACGCCCCGATTCACGCTCGCTCCTCAGCGAACGCTTGGCGTCCGAAAGCCTGTTCGAAGAAAACGCTGAGCGCCTCAGCTTGCGTCCCGGCGGGGAGAGGACGGCGCCACGGTAGCCTCACTCATGGTGCTTAAGGCTTCTCGTTGAAAACACATTGCGATGCGTGGTGGCAATGATGCGTGGTGGAAATAACGCAGTCGTCTTGAGCCTCCGCGCCCCTATCCCCGATACTGCGCAAGTCAGTCGTACGGTCGCTGCTCTGAAGGTTGGAGGTTGACCACAGTTCCCCTTTCTATTTGAACCCAAAGCAGGCCTGAGAGAACCGCCCGCCAGGGTTTCATGCTGAACTTCGAAAACGTTGCTTCCCCGGCCACCACGGCCTGTGCGTGTCAAGTCGCTGTCCTTTTTGGTCCGCATCGCCAATAGCGACCGCGTACGCCGACGCTGAAATCATCCGTGACAAAGTAGGACAACACGCCGGACCTGCCGTGATGAGTAGCCGGTGTGGCGAACCGCCGCGAACACAGGGATATCGACGGCGTCGCCGTAGATCGACGGACTATAGGAATTATTTCAGCATGTCCGGCAGCAATTACCGCCGACGTGTTCGCCATGCACCCTCCGGACCAGCACCGCTGCACCGCCGGCTCAAGTTCTGCCGAATCGTCTTACCACTTGGGACAAGCGCAGCTGGAGCTATCGCTGAAAGTTGGTGACGGCGGGAATCGGGAAGGCGGCATATCGTGGGGGTGCTTGACGCCTCCACTTCTCGACCGAAGGAGCGATATGCCGTGTCCAAAGATAACATCATCAAGTTGATTCAGCCAGGAAACGTCGACGATCAACTCACCGAAATCTTGCGCAATGGGGCGCGTGCTCTGTTGGCCCAGGCGGTCGAGGCCGAGGTCGCGGACTTTCTCGGCAAGCATGCCGATTTGAAGACTGCGGACGGCCACCAGCGCGTCGTGCGCCACGGTCACCTGCCGGAACGCGAGGTGATGACCGGTATCGGTCCGGTCGGCGTCCGCCAGCCGCGTGTCCGCGATCGCGAGGCGGAGGCTACCGATCCCGACCGCATCCGGTTCTCTCCGTCGATCCTGCCGCCCTACATGCGCCGCTCGAAATCGATCGAGACGCTGCTGCCGATCCTTTACCTGAAGGGTATCTCCACCGGCGACTTCTCCGAGGCTCTGGCGGCGCTGCTCGGCAAGAATGCTGCCGGGTTGTCGGCATCCGCCATCGGCCGTCTGAAGGACGGTTGGCTTGACGAACACACCGCGTGGCAGAGGCGCGATCTGTCGGCGAAGCGCTACGTCTACATCTGGGCCGATGGCATCCATCTCCAAGCACGCCTCGAAGACGAAAAGCAGTGCATCCTGGTGCTGATCGGCGCGACGCCGGAGGGCCGCAAGGAACTGGTCGGCTTCACCGATGGCGCCCGCGAGAGCGCGCAGGACTGGCGCGATCTGCTGCTCGACCTGAAGCGGCGCGGGCTCGGCGTGCCGCCGCGGCTCACCATCGCCGACGGCGCGCTCGGGTTCTGGAAGGCCGCCGGCGAGGTCTGGCCGAAAACGCGCGAGCAGCGCTGCTGGGTACACAAGACCGCCAACGTGATCGCCAAGTTGCCGAAGAGCCAGCAGCCTAAAGCCAAACGCGCGTTGCAGGAGATCTGGATGGCCGAAACCAAGGCCGCCGCCGAGCTGGCGTTCGACGCCTTCATCGAGAGCTACACGCCCAAATACGAGAAGGCGGCCGACTGCCTGAGCAAGGATCGGGACACGCTACTGGCGTTCTACGACTTCCCGGCCGAACACTGGAAACACCTGCGGACCACCAATCCCATTGAAAGCACCTTCGCTACCGTGCGCCACCGCACGATCCGATCGAAGGGCTGCCTGTCCAACAGAACGGCGCTCGCGATGGTCTTCAAACTGCTTGAGGCCGCGCAGAAAAGCTGGCGTCGTCTCGATGGCCACAACCAGTTGCCAAAACTCGTTCTCGGTGTGACATTCAACGACGGGATCGAGGTCATCGCCCAACCGACTGACCGTCAGCCCATAACCGCCGCCGCCTGACCGGCCGCGCCGTCACCAAAATTTGGCGATAGCTCGCGCAGCTGCCGTAGCTCCCAAAAAACGAACTCCAGATCGCATTAATACTCCAGGGCGCTTTCCAGACTCTCAACCGAGCGCCTTTGGCTCGCATCGATAACGGCGCTCGAATGAACCAGGCAGCGCGCCGCTCGAACTGGAGGTTATCCAGTGGCCTCCCAACGCGCTGGTCAAATTGTGACTAGTCGCAGACCCCGCAATGGCGCTATTCGCGATCAATAGTATGCCGCACGGCGGGAAGCCGCCGTTCCCGCTGCAATTTTGGCAGCTGATCTGATCGGCCTGAACAGAGGCTGGATCAGCTGTTGAATATCCAACGAGACGTTTGAAGCCCGAGCATCACCGTTACGGCCGAGGCTGGACGGGGTAAGCCAGGTCGCAAGCATATCGCAACGCCCACACCAGACGAAATTGCTTGAACCTCACGTTGCGTCAGGACGCAGGGTGAGAATCACGAACGACAAAGCAAACCTCGTACGATGCACAGGCCAGATGGCAGAGATGTGTGATCAAGCGGTCGAATGTAGCGGTGACCGATTGCACGTGTGTCTGGGCCCATGGACCAAGAGCGAAAGGTTGTCAGATATGAAACAACGCATGATGATGGCCGCATTGCTCGCTATCATCGCATCTCCGGTTTGCGCGGCGACACTCAGCGGCGCTCCCCGCATTCTCGACGGCAACACGATCGAAATCGAGCAGACCAAAATCCGGCTCTCGGGCATCGAGGCGCCAGAGACTGATCAGATCTGCCTCGACGCTCATGGCCAGAAATGGGCTTGTGGCATAGCTGCTCGCGATGAGCTCATCAAGCATTCGAACGGGCGAACCTGGGATTGCCATACCACAGGGGTAGATGTGTACAGGAGGTCGCTTGGCAACTGCTTCATCGCAGGCGAGGATGTGAACGCGTGGATGGTACGCTCGGGATGGGCGCTATTATCGGCACGCTCCGCAGCAAGCTATGCCATCTATGAGGTTGTTGCGAGCAATGCCTATGCGGGCATCTGGTCCGGGGCGTTCATCGCACCTTGGGATTGGCGCCATCGCAACCAGTCGACGATCATTATTGGCGTAAGCTCGGTGCCCTCAGACGCTCAAGAACTCTTGCTCGGATCCGCTTTGCTGACCGACCCGCCCTCACAGGAGTGTCTGATAAAGGGCGCCGTGGGCCGTAAGGGCGAGCGCATTTACCACTTGCCCGGGCAAAACGGTTACGAACAAATCGATATGACGAAGAACTTAGGTGAACGTTGGCTCTGCAGCGAATCGGAAGCGACCGCCTTGGGATGGCGTAAAGCCGCGCGATAGGGTGCCACCACACATGCAAGCAGATTCTTCGAGCATGAGCCATTCGATCGAACCTTCGCGCCGTTCTCTGTTGCTGTTCACTATGTCGGCTGTCGGCATGCTGCTTGCCGACCATATCGTCGAGGCGAAGGAATCAAAACCGCGGCCGAAGCCGGATAATCTGCTCTCTCCAGATGCTGCGCTGAAGCGGCTAATGGAAGGTAATGATCGCTACGTCCAGGGCGCTTCCCAAGGCCACGATTTCAAACGCGAGCGCCGGGTTTTGGTCGGTGGGCAAAATCCATATGCCGCGGTTCTGGGCTGCGCTGATTCTCGTATTGCGCCAGAACTGGCCTTCGACAGCGGACTTGGTGATCTGTTCGTCTGCCGACTCGCCGGAAATTTCGTCAACGAGGACACGCTCGCCAGCATGGAGTATGCCGTGGCCGTGCTGAACACGCCATTGATTGTGGTACTTGGTCACGATCATTGCGGCGCAGTAGACGCCACGATCAAGGCGCTCAACGACGACAAGCCGCCGCTGGGACATATTCCATCGCTCGTCGCCGCACTTGCACCTGCGGTTAAGGAATCTCGACAGCAAGGCGGCGACACGTTCGCCAATGCGACCCGGCAAAATGTAATCGATAACGTCAATAAACTCAGATTGGCGGGACCGGTTCTAAACCGGGCAGTTGAGCAGAACAGACTGATGGTTGTCGGGGGCCTTTACAGGCTTGATACGGGCAGAGTCGATCTGCTGAGCTAATGGATGGCGGCCGCCATGCGCGGCGGCCTCGTCCTTACTGGCTCAACAGCGACCTCGGACGACGTTCGCTCATTCATCCGCCGCAGCAAGTGCCCTGGATATCGTCAACAATTCTAGTACAGCTTCGGATAGCTCATGCGCGGGCTCTTAATTCTCGTTGTAATCCTTGTACTTATTCTGGCGACACGCGGCCAGCACCAAGAGAGATTCTTGGCCCGGCCGACAACCTGGATGTCTCGTTAGTTCGTCCTGGCTCACAGAGTTGGCTCGAGCGGAAGATCGCGCTGGGATTTGAGCTCGGCCTCCGCACCAGCGAGCCCAGCAGAATTTTCTCGCCGCTGGCGATCCGCCATGGCATCGATACAAATCGTCCGTTGAGGATCTAGCTCACGCAGGACTGAAGATCAAATAGAGCACGACTGCGGCCACGACGGTCACCCAGGCAGCTGATCTGAGGAATAGCGTTACTCGCGTCGGCATCTTGAGGGTTTCTCCTGCATCAGGCAACGAACGAACCGCCGACTTCGGAGCAGCCTCCTTGGATCTGTCCAGCTCTGCCATTTATCGGCAGCGGATCGAAAACCTTGGTTCGCGAGAGGCGCTGCCGCGCGGCTCGAGCGCGTCGACCTCGTCGGCAAGGGTCGCCTTCATGTCCCGTTCACACGGCAAGACATTGCCGAGCCCTTCGGCGCTTGTCCCTACAAGAAGATTGATGCGGTGCTTGCAATGCATCCCGCTCTGCCCAGCCTCCCACTCACAACTCATGCGCACTTTGTCGTCCTCTCGAACTGCATGACCTCGTACTCTCTGCCGCCTGAACTGCTCTCAACTCTAAAAACATAGCATGCGTTCTTCCATGCACTTTGCTCCAGCTACCTTCACTCGAATTATCCAAGGATCCTGCGCCCTTTTGAATCGATCATGTCCTCAATCTGCTAAGCATCTGCGTTCGCGCAATGCAGCGGGATCGCACGAAGGGTATCGAACCGAACAAGCTTGTCGGCATCATTTGCTGCACCCAAGTTGCGTCGACGAGAGGCGGCCAGTGCGCATCATGCTCGCTCAGATTGCCCGGACTGTTTGCCGATGCCGATCTCATACCGAGATCTGAGACTGATGTTCCCCGCAGATCTAACTCACTATACCTCCACCAGCGGTGAACTCCCGCCTGCCGCGGAAATGCTCCAGATCGGTGATGTTTGTCGCCCGGCAGGCGGCGTGCTCCAGCTGTCCTTCGAGAAGCAAGCACAATTGAATTGTGAGCAGTGCGCGCCCATCACTACGGCCAACCAAGGGAGCGCCGAGCTGCTACCCCGATCAGCCTGCAACCAGACAGACGCGCGCCTTCGCATGCGTACCCCCGGCCGGGCGATGCAACCGAGAGCGGCCGAGGAGGCTCATTGAAGACCTACCCTTACGATCCGTTTTTCTGAAGCGCGAAAAGGATCGCGCAAGGGCTATTGACGGACGATGTAGCTATCGACGCACAAATCCGTACGAAACGGACAAACGCAGGTCAGGCGACGTGCTCTAATGACGCTCGGAGGGGCTGTTCGCAACAAGCTATCGACAAAAGCGATGCAACATGCCGACTGGGCCGACACCGTCGAGTTGAATGAAGACAAGTAAGTTGGCGGCAAGCCCGTCGTAGCGCCGCTAGCGGCCTGTAGGGCAGCATGGTGTCCGGTGCGTCAGCAGTCAACGCCAGACCTGACATGCCAGAGACACGGCCAATCGACACGATTGACCCTGACACACTCATCGTTGCACACCGGGGTTAAGGGTACACAGGCTGGGCAATTCGAACGCGCCGATCACGACGCAAACGTGATCTTGCTTTTGTTCGCCGAGGCACATTCGGCGTCATCGGTGAGGGTTCGCGAACAGCGCCAGCAAGCTCCAGAGCATCAGCATGACGTGTTGAGGAGCTCTCGGACAAGGAGTGGCTCTCGATGTGAGCCAGCACGGCTCGGCCTTTCGGTGTAATGCGCCAGCCGAATGGATCACGTTCCACAAGCCCCATCGTGAAGATGCTCAGATCGGGCACGCGGGAGGCAAATCGCCTGGTGTGCTTTGACCGTAAGCGCTGTTCAGCGGCCACCTACCGGTTGACGGGGCGATCTGCGAGTCTGCGGTTTGTTTGAACCGTTAGGCTTAGAATGGACACAGGGCATAGTGCTATCACGGAGCCGGTGAGGCGGCTTGAGGTCTTCACTGGAGCCGGCCGTCGGCGGAAGTGGAGCGACGAGGACAAGGCGCGGATTGTTGCGGAGATCGTTGCGAGCGGCGACTCGGTCTGTTCGGTAGCGCGACGGCATGGATTGTCGCCGCAGCAGTTGTTTGGCTGGCGCCGTCAGTTGCGAGAAGCTGCGGGCGGTCATTCCGAAGTGGAAGAAGTACAGTTTGTGCCGGCGGTGGTGGATGCCGTAGTGCCGGCGCCCGCTCTTGGCCGTGAGCGCAAAGCGGTGCGCTGCAAGGCCAAGACGGATTCCGGGATCATCGAGATCGAAGTTGACGGCATCACGATCCGGGCCGGTCGTGGTGCCGACCCAACAATGATTGCGTCGATCGTCCAGGCGCTGAAGGCGAGCCAGTGATCGGTCCGTCGGGTGCGGTCCGGGTGATGGTGGCGACTAAACCGGTAGACTTCCGCAAGGGAATGGAGGGGCTTGCTACCCTGGTGCGCGAGAGCATGGGGGCTGACCCATTCTCGGGAGCTGTCTATGTGTTCAGGGCCAAGCGGGCGGATCGGATCAAGCTGGTGTTCTGGGACGGAACGGGTTTGTGTCTGTTCGCCAAGAGGCTGGAGGATGGAATCTTCCGCTGGCCGAAGATCGAGGACGGTGTGATGCGTCTGTCGGCGGCGCAATTGTCGGCGCTGCTGGAGGGGCTCGACTGGCGGCTTGTGCATGAAGCACGGGCGACGCCGGCGCCAACACAAGCGGGATAGTTGTTGGCGGTGCTGCGGCGAAGTGAATCAGGAGCGTCGGACGCGTCGCCAGTTGGCGGCGAATATGCTCTGAATTGGGTGTGAGCGACGCCCTGCCTGACGATCCCGAGACGCTGAAAGCGATGCTGCTTGCGGAGCGGTGCGAGAGCGAACGGCTGCGTCAGATCATCAAGGAATTGCAGCGGCATCGGTTTGGCCGGCGGGCAGAGACGCTGCCTGAAGATCAGATGCTGCTGGGCCTAGAAGACGTCGAGCAGGTGGCAGCGTACGGCGAGACGGCGCAGGACGTCAGCGCACCTGAAGGCCGTGAGGTGCAAGCCGGTAGGCGCCGCGTCAACCGTGGCGCCTTGCCGGCGCACCTGCCGCGGATCGAAGTCGTCGTCGACATCGAGGACAAGACCTGTCCCTGCTGCCAGGGCGAGTTACATCGGATCGGCGAGGATAGAAGCGAGCGGCTGGACCTGGTCCCGGCGCAGTTCCGGATCCTCGTTACCCGGCGTCCCAAATACGCCTGCCGCGCTTGCGAGGACGGTGTCATGCAGGCGCCGGCCCCGGCCCGGTTGATCGAGGGCGGACTGCCGACCGAAGCAACCATCGCCCAGGTTCTGGTGTCCAAATATGCCGATCACCTGCCGCTCTATCGGCAGGCTCAGATTTACGCCCGCCAGGGCATTGAGCTCGATCGTTCGACGCTGGCGGACTGGGTGGGACAAGCAGCCTTCCACCTGCGTCCGTTGCATGAGCGCCTCCTCGGCAAGCTCAGGCGACGGCCAAAGCTGTTCGCCGACGAGACGACGATGCCGGTGCTCGATCCCGGCCGAGGGCGCACCAAGACCGGTCAGCTCTGGGCCTATGCAGCGGACGACCAGCCATGGGGCGGCGCCGATCCGCCGGGCGTCGCCTATGTCTATGCTCCCGATCGCAAAGCCGACCGACCAATCGCGCATCTGGCAGGCTTCAAGGGGATCCTGCAGGTCGATGGCTATGCTGGCTATGGCAAGCTGGCCGAGCGTGGCGACGTTCAGCTTGCATTCTGCCGAGTAGGCGGGGGTGTTGCCATCCCCGCCCCTCACAGACCCGGACGAGCGGATTACCCGCATCCGGTTCTTCACGCGCAAGCTTCGCTCACGAGACGGCAGCATATTGGTGGACGATCTTGGCTGTTGGCAGTGGGTATCGCGCGAGCATGGCCCGGAAGCGCGTCCACGGCAGATTGCTGTGGCGGCCACGCCGTGCGAGCCATTTCCTCCATATCCGCGTGACTTGGTGGTGGTACCATCTGATGCGTCGGCCGTTTCCGGAGATGCCGTAGTAGGCGCAGTGCCCCCGGATTACCCGTGACAGATGGGCGTGCTGCTCCCTGAACGAACAGTGCAGGTTTTGCCGACACCATTCCATCACAGAAGCCAGCGCGCGTGCGTAACGGTCTTTTGCCGTTATCTGACGGACGACATTCTTGCCTTGCCTCGACAGACCCCACACGTGGGTGAAGCCAGGGAAGTTGAACGTGGTCCCCGCCGTCGCAGGATGACGCCCGCCTGGGCGTTTGAACCGGAAGTCTACGAAGCGAGTCTTGGTCGGATGGAGTTGAAGCCCATACCGATCAAGCCGCTTGGCCAACACGTTCAGCAATCGCTTGCCGGACAGGTGGTCCTCAAAGGCAATCACCGCATCATCAGCGTATCGAACCAGTTGGCACCGCCCCTTGAGCCGCGGTCGCGCCACCTGCTCGAACCATTCGTCCAGCACATAATGCAGGTAGATGTTTGCAAGCAGTGGCGAGATCACGCCGCCTTGGGGCGTTCCAACAGTCGTGCGGCGCAGGATGCCCTTTTCGAGCACCCCCGCCTTCAGCCATTTATCAATCATCCTCCGGACGACACCGTCCGTGACTCGCTGGTCGAGGAATCGGCGCAAGTGTGCGTGGTCGATGGTGTCGAAGTATTTCGAGATATCGACGTCCACCACCCAGCGCAGCCCTTGTTCCATGAACCCGGTACGTAGAGCGTGCAGGGCGTCATGGGCCGATCGTCCCGATCGGAACCCGTACGAGCACGGCAAGAAGTCCGTCTCGTAGATCGGCTCTAGCCCGTCCTATTCGTGAGAGTGCTTTTTTTAGTCCGATTGATGTGGCCGCACATCTGCTCTGACGAGGCGCGCGGGATTGCCTTCGGCTTTTCACCGCCTGACCGACCCGTACTTTGCAACGCGCTTGAGGTGTAGGTTGGGCGAACGGGGGGCGGACGCCCCGCCGGTCAAGGACCGAGAGGCAGCAGCGCGCCTGGCAAGCCGCGGATCAGGTCGGCTTCGGGACATGCCGCGGCAAACGCAAGGCGAATGCGGCTCGTGGTCTCGACCACACGGGCAGCGAGTTTCAAGAGACGAAGACGCAGCGTCGCGAACTCGGCTGTGGCCAATTCCCGGGCTTTGGGAATCGCGTCGCGCACGGTCAGCATCAGCCAATAAGCGGCGGTGTGGAGAACGAGGCGGACTTGATTGGCGAGCGCCGAACGGCAGCTGGTGCGATCGGAGGCGAGCTGTGTCTTATGCAGCTTGATCAGATTCTCGGCTTGGCCGCGCGCGCAATACAGGCTGTCGTAGATCCACTCGGCCGAGCCGACATCGAGGCTGGTGACGACGAAACGGATGTCGAGGCCGAGCATCGTCGCCTCAATACGGGCGACGGTACGCCGTTCGCGATCCCAGGACTTTGCCTTGTGGCGCGTCTCGGTATAGCCACGCAGAACCGGCAGGTTCTCGATGGCGCGTCGCGTGCGGATGTCGTCGGCGGCCTCGTCGAGTTTTCTGGCGAGCGGCTTGGTGCCGGACAGACCGAAGATGTAGTCGATGCCGTTGGTCTCGCACCACGCCATTGCCTCCGGCCGGGCATAGTGCCCGTCGCCACGGAACGTAATTCGCGTGTTGTGCCACCGCGTCCGGATATGCCGGATCAGGCGGCGCAGGTGGGCACGCACCTCGACGCCGCCCGGCGTCTTGCCGGGCCGCAGCACGACCGCCACGGGCCGGCTCTTCTCCGTGTCGTAGACGTGGATCGGCAGGAAGCAGCGTTCGTCATAATGAGCGTTGAACAGCGAGAGCTGCTGATGGCCGTGGACGACATCGCAGGTATCATCGATGTCGAGCGTGACGGATGCCGGCTCGCGCGGGTAGCTATCCATCCATGCGTCGACCAAAGTGTAGGTCAGTCGGATCACGTCGCGCAGGCGCGGAGCATTCTCCAGCCGCGACAGCGTCGGTTGGGAACACAGATCGCGACCCGTGTCCGGCAGCCGTCCGCAGGCCAGCTTGAATGCGGGATCGGACCGCAGATGATCGAGGTCGTCGGCGTCCTCGTAGCCGCAGCAGATCGCGAACATGCGCGCGCGGAACATATCGACAAGGCTGTGCACGACCCGCGTCGGATCGCGCCGATCCGGGAACACCCGGGCCAAATTGTCGGCCAAGCCGAGACGCCGCTCGGCCATCGCCAGAAGCATCACGCCCCCGTTCGAGGTCAGCCGACCGCCATCGAAGGCAGCTGTGACTTTCTTGGCGTGAACGGCTGGAAACGAGAAGGGCAGAATCGTATCATCGGTCATGGCGGGCCTGGCGTTCGCGGTTGAGGTGATGGGGTTGGCTTTGCAACCGAATCCTACGCCGCATCAGCGCTTTACACCACGCTCGCCAGCCTCTCAGGCGCACTCTGACGAATAAGACGGGCTAGCAGCAGGAGAATCGCCCGCTGCGCCACCTTGTCTTCCAGTGTCGGGATGCCCAGCGGCCGTTCCGTGCCATCCGCCTTGGGGATGTAGTGCCGTCGCACCGGCGGCGCGATGTAACGGCCGGATTTGATGCGCGCCAGGAGATCATCAAGATTGACCTCCAAGTTCGCCTCATAGTCCGTCGCCATCATGCCGTCGACGCCGGGCGCGCCATCCTTGCGCGTCAGACGATAAGCCTCGAGCATCCATTCACGGTCGATCAGGTGATGCAGCGCGGTCAGCACCCGCTCGGGATGTTGCCTCGCCAGATCGGCTATCCATTGTCGTTTCGTGGACAGGTTTGCGGGACTCAGGGTTCCCTCCCGTGTTTCTCGTCAATGGGTCTTAACGCGTGACGGCTCCCTTCCCTCCAGCGGGTCCCGGTGAGCCCAGTTCCCCGCCTTCCTCGGTACTACGAAGCCGCTACGACTTCCCGCCGCGCATGTCCGTCAGCTTATGTCTTCGCCTCGGGATTCCACATGCCTTGGTGTTTCGTGTTCGCGTCTGCGCTCCCGATGTTCGCCAAGTCGGTCATCGGGCCCGGAGCATTGTTCAGGCCGGTGCTCCTGTCCGGCCGATTCATGTGGACACAAACGGGACCTCTCAGGTTTCCTGGTGGCCCATCCCGTACCTTTGCCCTGCTCTGAGACCCCGGCCGAACCGGTAAGCCTGACCATAGCGGCTTTCCCAGTGCTGCCCCCGGATCCAACACGGCGAAGGCTTCAGCACGACCATGATTTCGAGGCTGCCACAGGGCTTCAGTACCCGCTGTCTACGCTTCACGAATGACGTTGCCGTCACCCATGCAAGACTCGCTTCCGGCTGGCGGGCTCCGCCTTTGCCGCGAGGGCGTCGAACCCTCTGGGTCACGTTGAAAGGTTTCAGGTCACATTCTTCCTCCTTTCCAGGACTTATCCTGACGCAAGCTGGTCCCACATGCGGCGTAACTTCTACGAACTCGCCGCCCCCGGTCCCGCGCCCATTGCGGGCGAGGCGCTCAAGCATATCGCCGAGTTCTATGCCATCGAGAAGGACATCCGTGGCCGTAGCGCCGAGGAGCGCTGTCTCGTTCGGCAACAGAAAAGCCGACCGCTGGCGGAAGCCTTCGAGCAGTGGCTCCGCGCAAAGCTCGCGTTGATCAGCCAAAAGGGCAAGCTGGCCGACGCCATCCGCTATGCGCTCTCACGCTGGGAGGGCCTGACGCGCTTTATCGATGATGGCCGTATCGAGCTCGACAACAACGCCGTAGAGCGCTCGATCCGTCCGATCACGCTCAACCGGAAAAATGCGCTGTTCGCAGGCTCCGACGGTGGTGCCGAGCACTGGGCTATCATCGCCTCCCTGGTCGAAACCTGTAAGCTGAACGATGTCGATCCGCTTGCCTACTTGACCGACGCGCTCACCAGGATCGTCAACGGTCATCCGAATAACGAGATCGATCACCTGCTGCCGTGGGCCTATTGCCGTCACGACCTCAAAGCTGTGGCCTGAAAACAGCGCTTACCTTTGACCAATCCTGGCCACTTTTCGTTCGCTCGCGCAAAGCGCGTGCGCTCGCCCGCACCAGGCGTACAGGTTGCTGGTGGATCACGACTTCAAGCATGCTCGTTCTCTTCGATATTCTCGTAGCTCCTGGAAGGGCCTCGTGATCATATTCATGCGTTTACCAGCGAAGAGGCTTGAATCGAACGTAGCGTCACATTGTACGATGCCGAGGTGTTCGCGACGATCCTTTGGCAAACGGGCGAAGCCACACCGGTAGTCTGTGGCGGTCGCGGAGACCTAGCGTACGTTCAACGCTGACGATGGCAGCTGTCACGGCAGTTGCCGAATATTGAATAGGTCGGGATTGCGTATCGCCGGCCTATTGGCAGAGGGTGAGACAATGACGGCCGATGCCGTTGATGTATGCGTGATCGGGAGCGGCGCCAGCGGCTCGATGGTCGCCTACGAGATCGCCCAAAGCGGTTTGCGAGTGCTCCTCCTTGAGGCAGGTCAGGCGCTTCCTCCCGACGCCTCGCTGGCGAGCGTCCAAAGTCGCATGGATACCGCCTTGGTTCGGTCTGCGGCAGGTACGTTGACTCCGTTCGGTCGTCCGTGGACCGTCTGTGCGCTCGGCGGTGGAATGACTTTGTATGCCGGAATAGCCTTCCGTTATCGCATCATCGATTTTGACGCACGAGCGCATACCGCTGGAGATGCACTCGACCCGGCCTGGCCGATCGACTACGCCGAACTGCGCCCCTTCTATGAGGAACTCGAACGGCGGATGGGAGTGGCCCGTCTGGCCGGCGCGGACCGGCTCGAGCCGCCGAGCGATCCTCCCATTCTGCCGCCCCATGAGTACAGCACGCAGGGGCGGTTGATTGCCGATGCGGCCAAGCGCCTGGGCCGGCTGCCGTTCCCCACCCCATTGGCAATCAACTCACTGCCATATCGCAACCGGCCAGCCTGTCATTGCGACCGTCCCTGTAACGAACATCTGTGCCCAACCGGCGCGCGAGCCGATGCGCGCTCGCCATTCACAGATGTCACCCTGCCGCCTGGCGCACTGACGGTCGCTCCGGGCAGCAGGGCAGTAAGTATCGATCTGGCCAGTGTCAGCCGCGCGGACTCGGTAGAATGGCTCGACACGCTAAGCAGACGACGCGCCCGGGTTCGCGCCCGCTGCGTGGTGCTCGCCGGCAACGCAGTGCAGTCCGCGGCCCTGCTGCTCCGTTCGAGGCAGCGGGCAGCGCCGAACGGCATCGGCAATGCCTCTGGTATGGTCGGCGGTGGCATCTCGTTTAAGATCAGCGGCTACGTGTCGGGCAGCACCAGGATAGATCAGCTCTCCACGCCCCCCTCTGGCGGCCCATTTTCCACCGTCGCGATATCCGATCACTACCTGGACGACGAGGTGCCGTCGGGACTGGGCGGAATGATCTACGAAGCCAGTGGAGCTCAGCACACGGGCCACCACGGAGAGACAAACGTACGGCTGCATTTCCTGGCGGCCGACCAGCCCATGCGCAACAATGCCGTCCGATTGGCCGCCAGTCGGGACCGGCTGGGTTTAGAGAAGATCATTCTCGATTACTCGACCCATCCGCTGGACAAACGCCGATTAGGCTATCTGTCACGACGCGCGTCGAGCTTGCTGGCCGAGGCCGGCGTGGAAAAGGTCGATTACCAAGATTCCGGCTATCAGTTCGGCAGCGGGCATCTGCATGGCGGCTGTCGGGCCGGGATCGACCCGGCACAATCGGTGGTCGACCGCTGGGGCCGGGTACACGACATTGACAACCTCTACGTCGCGGATGGGGGCTTCTTCCCCTATGCGGGAGGCGTCAACCCGACCTTCACGATCCAGGCGAACGCGCTGCGGATCGCTCGAAGAATAGTCACGCAGCTGATCTAACGAGCGTGGATCATCAAACGGAGACCGGTCTTGTCGACCAACATACCTAGTCGTACCGTGGCCGCGACCGACGGGCCGAAATCCGCACTGCGCCGCGCCCTCCGCGTCACCGCCTCGGAAAGATGGGATCTCAACAGGCGCTTTCCGGTCGTGATGGCCCGCGCGTCCGGCGCGCATGCGTGGGATATCAATGAAAAGCAATATGTCGATTTCACGTCCTGTAGCGGGGCCGCGCCGCTAGGAGCCGGATACGAGCCGGTCGTTGCGCACGCCGCCGCTGAGATGCGCCGGACCGGCGGCATCCTCCCCGGGCCGCTATCTGTGCACCGGATCGAACTGGCCGAACGGCTGGCTGAGATATTCCCGATCGCGGAACGCGCGGTGTTCTTCCGCACCGGCTCATGCGCTACCAGTGCTGCGGTTCGCCTTGCCCGCGCGTTCACGGGCGTGAACCGTGTGCTCACCAGCGGATATCACGGCTGGCACGACTGGCAGTTGCAGGACCGACCGGATATGGGGCTGCCTAACCGCGACCGGGACAGCGTGGACTTCCGCTATGACCTCGACTTGCTCGACGAGCTCGCCAGCGTCGAGCGCGTTGCGGCAGTGATCATCACGCCGGAGGTCAACTTCTTCCCGCCCGAATACCATAAGGAGCTGCAGAGGCAGGTGCATCGGCATGGCGCCTTGCTCATTGTCGATGAAGTGATGACCGGATTCCGCTACGCCTTCGGAGGCTACCACATGGCGGTCGGCCTCACGCCTGATCTGATTACGCTGAGCAAAGGACTGGCGAACGGAATGGCATTGTCCGCGGTCGCGGGTCGGGCGGATGTCCTCAGTTCCGGCGAAAAGACCTACATGGGCAACACCTATCAGCGCGAGGTCACTCCATTCGCGGCCGCGCTGAGTACGTTGGACGCGCTACGCGACGGGACCGCGCTGGCCCGGATGCGCGAGGTTGGCGAGCAACTGATCAAGGGACTCAATGCGGTCTTCGCGAGCCGGCAAGTCGCAGCATGGTCGTTCGCATGGCCGACCATGTTCGACGTCGTTTTTGCCGACGCGGAGCTTGGTCAGGCGTTCTTCCAGCAGATGTGGGCGCGAGGCTTCCTCATGCAATATGGCGGCCGCTTCATGCCGTCCGCGGCGGTGTCGAACGCCGACGTGCAGGCGGCTATTGAAGCAGCTGCAGAGGCCTTGCCGGCTGCGCAGTCGCGGGTGGACAGCAGCAATGGCGAGCGGGATCGACTTGCAGCCGCCATACGGTTTGCCGGTGATCACTTCGTTGCGAGCCCTGAGGCAGTTCGGCGCTGGTTCACTGCACCAGCCCATGAATGAGAACGGATTTCCAACAGAGGATACTCACATGCCGCAGCCCGATCCATTTTCCACATCCCCCGTGCTGCTCGGCGGCGAGAACCGGTCGGGCACGACCTTGTTGAGCGTGGTGCTTGACTCGCATCTTGATCTGGTAGCCGGGCCGGAGATCGACTTCCTTGAGCCGCCCAATCTCGGCCCGCACATTCTACATGCGACGGACCTGCTTGCCGCTGGAGATCCGCGGGTCACGGGCACGACCAAGAGCGCGATCGATCCGTTCTGGTACGACGGCGTGCATTTTGTGGTGCAATGCCGCCGGTTCGGTCTGGACGTCAATGACCTGCGCGAGCTCGTCAGCAAGGTCATGCTCGATTTGGGCAGCGACATTGTTTCACTCACCGACCGATGCAAGCTAATCAACGAGATGGGCGAGTTGCGCAGGACGCGCAGCGGCGCTCGGCGCTGGGGATTGAAAACCGCAGCGCAAGATCGCCCAGATCGACGACTTCGCCAGGCTATGGCCGCACGCGCATTTCGTGCATATCGTGCGCGACGGGCGCGACGTTGCTGCCTCGCATCTGAAAACCGTTCCTGATTGGGGGTACCGGACTGTGGCCGAGGCCGCGTGCGGCTGGTTTGACGTGGTATCCCGGCCGCATCAGATCGTGCCGCCCGGTCGCTATCTGGAGGTGCGTTACGAGGATCTTGTGGGCAGTCCTCGGCCCACGCTGACCCGAATCCTGGACCATCTCGGCTTGCCTTGGGACGAGGCCGTGCTGCGTCACGCCGAATACGAGCACGCATTGTTCGAACAACCGCACGGCCACCCGGCGGCCGAGGCTGCGGGAAAGCCGCTGCACCAAGGCCGGGTGGGTCGTTACACCAAGGATCTGACGCGAGCCCAGATTGCGAAGTTCGAGCAGATCGCCGGAAGTGAGCTGGTCCGCCTCGGCTATTTGCCGCTTGCAAGCCCGTCTGGCGACGCGTGAGTCGCCGGAACTGTTCCGCCGTGATTGGCGGGTTGCCGCGCAGCTATCTTGCGCTGCTGGTCGGCCAGACCATTTCGCTGCTGGGCTCCAACGTCACCATGCTGGCGCTACCGCTGACCGCAATCACCCCCCTGGACGCGGGACCGGCGCAGACGGGGGTGCTGCTGGCCTGCAGTCGGGCGCCGTGTCTGATGCTGAGCCTGTTCGCCGGAGTCATCGTGGACCGTCTCCCGCACCGACGAATCCTTTTGACCGCCAACGTCGTGATGGCGGCAACACTGGCGACGATTCCGTTGTCCGTGGGCCTTGGACATCTTGGAATGGTCCAGCTGTACGCGACCAGCCTGCTGGTTGGGGGTGTCGCGGTGATCGCCGACCTGGCATATCTGGCGTGCATACCGATAGTGGTAGACCGCTCCCGGCTGGTGCGGGCGCAGAGTTCATTGGAGCTCAGCCAGGCGATCGCGATGGCGGCAGGTCCATTCCTGGCCGGCTGGCTCGTCAACGCGCTCTCCGCACCGACCGCGATCCTGGCAGACTCTGTCTCGTTTCTGCTTGCCGCCGCGTTGCTGTTGCTGGTGCCGATGCGGTCCGCTGGGCGCTCAACAGCCGCCTCGTGCGCGGTACTCTGCCAAGTGGCTGAGGGGCTGGCGGGCGTGTTCGGCAATCCGATCTTGAGGGCGGTCACTTTAGCCACCGCCACGTTAATCTTTTGCCATACCGCATATTCTGCAGCCTTTCTGTTGCATCTGACCAAGGATCTCGGATTCGACAGCCGGATCGTCGGCGTGGTGCTCGGAACCGGCGCGCTTGGTGGTGTGGTCGGCGCGGCTAGCTCGCCCTCGGCCGGCCGGGCAATCGGCATCGGCCCGGTGTTAATGGTCGGTTTGGCCGTGAGCACCGTGGGCATGAGTTTGGCCACCCTGATCACCGAACCCCGGTGGGCCGCGGTGGCATGCGTTTCGCTCTCCCAATTCATTCTGTGGATCGGCCAGGGGATCTACAATGTGCAGCAGGTTCCCCTTCGATACGCGTTGGTCGCGCAACGCTTGCAAGGCCGGGCCAATGCGAGCATCCGCAGCGTGGTGTGGGGACTGGCGTCATTGGGTGCGCTGGCCGGTGGCGCAGTCGCTGCGGCAACAGGCTTACGCATTACGTTGCTTGCGAGCAGCCTGCTTGGCGCCGCCTCGATAGTTTGGATTTGGCGCTCCCCGCTGCGCCGCACGCGCAGCTTGCGTGTGTAACCGACACGACGGACCGGCGCATCACATCAAAGAATTTGGCGATCTTGATCGGCAACCGGGTCGGCTGACGGTGTGGCGGATCAACATTCCCGCCCCTGTCAGCTAGCGGGCCGACGCGCGCGTCCGTCTTTTGTTCTGGAGAGGCCTTCGATCTGCTCGGCCTCGCACTTCGCGACCGTTTCATGGTGTCCTGTATGGACAATCCGAGGGGGCGCCCGATCGGATTGCTTGCCGCGCTGGAGCGCCGGTTTTTGATTGGCCGCGATTCTGATGCCCGCGAGACATACCTGTGGACCAGTCACTAACAGAAGCTGCGTGAACTTCCGCCCACCCCGGCACCGCCACGGCACGAACGGCGATGGATCGCTATCTCGCCGAAGTGGCAGCGCAGGTCCATCTGATCAGCGACCCTGATGGCGGCCGCCACGACTCTCAATGTACTAACCTAGAGCAGCTGTGAGCGAGCTTTCCGGCGCCAAGGACCAGCGCGTATTGCACGCGTCGCAACACAACGCTCAGAGCCAAAGCCGGTGCTTTGGAATCCATTGATGCTGTATGGACACTAACAGGCCGGGGCGCCGAGGCGATGTCGGATCCGCAACAACCACGAACCTAGAGCGGGATGAGTATTGGTTGAATCGGATCGCCGCGGTTGCGGTTCACCTCTCCCCGTCGGGGAGAGGTCGGATTGCGCTCGGCGATGCGAAGCATCGTCCGGTGCAATCCGGGTGAGGGCTCTTGGCTCTCTCGGTAGACCGCAACCCCTCACCCGATTTGCTACGCAAATCGACCTCTCCCAAGGGAGCGGTGAACTTTCGACGCCGCTCCAGCTCAACCTAATCTCATCATGCTCTAGCATTCTCAGATCCGTAGGCTATTTGGATCGAGCTGATGGCACGGTCGTTGCAAAACCCTCGCTCAACATTTGCCTCTGTACAGCAGACTGAATGGTTCCCGCCAGGATCATGAGCGAGACGGCAGGACTGAAACAACCGCGAGAAAGAAGCTAACCAACGGAGACGATCGTGCGACAAACTGCATCCGGCGGGGAACAACGACCCTTTTTACCGATCTCACGTCTTCCTATCTGCGGTGTTGACCGGATCGAACGCCGATGCTTCAGCCCGTCTTCGCATTGGAGCAATTAGAGCAAGGTTGACCGGGTGACAACACTGGCGCGGCTCAAGGAACTACGAGACATGATGCAGCTGCTTTGGCAGTTGTTCGAATCCGTGCAGCAGCTTCCTAGAGGCCCAGAGCATACAGCAGCCGTTCAGACGCTTAAACAGTATGAGCGCCGGCTGATGGAGCTGATTCAAGCATCTGAAACGGCTCGCGCGGCTATCCGCGACGTCACTCCCAGCGCCGATATATCAAAATAGCGATTATCAGCAACTCAGCAATTCTCACGGGAGTCTCATGCATCTCCCGTCCGTAAGCCCGTGCAACGGCAACAACCGAGAACGTCAAAGGACATGTAGCGAGCGAAGCCACGAGGCAACGAGCCCGCTTGCCCGATCGATCGCTGTTACACAACAATGTGCTACATAAATCTGGGGCAAGCTCTTTCACCGACGAACGGGGCTGCCGGATATGGCAGCTAGAATTGCGTATTTTTCAGCAATACGTCACCCTCCACTTCGCGGGGATAATGAGCCGCCACTTCGAATGATGGTAATAGGTCGAGAATGGCTTGCAGGGACAGCTGCCCCTCGTAGAGCTCGCGATCGCTATATTCCGTGTAGATGAAGCGCGTGTTGCTTAACGTCTGCACGCCACCGGCGATGACATCGGCCTCGGCTCCTTGAACGTCCATCCAGATGAAATCGACCGTGTTCAGTCCAGCTTCGCTGCACCAATCGTCGAGCCGTCGAGTTTCAACCGAGAAGGGACGGTCGAAGCGAACCCAATCATACTCGGTAAGATGGTTCTTCGGGCGGCGTATTGAGCCAGAGAGGTCCCATTCCTTTGCATCTCCATCTGCATTGCTTGGATGGAAGTCGATCGTCCCGTTTCGTTCGCTGATCGCAATTTCAAGCAGCTTCACCTTATCGAGATGTGGACCGAGCTTCTTCTTGAAACGCGCGATCGCTCGGGGGTCCGGCTCAAAGCAGTAAAGCTGAGCTTGTGGGCACAGGGTGAGAAAATGTGCCGTATCGGTTCCGTCATTGCAGCCGATATCCAAGATCACTGGATTGGACATCCCAAGAAGTGATAGAATATGCTGATGTACGTCCACAGAAGACACGGGTTGTTTTTCCATTGGAACTCCGTTGACACTTTGTCCTAGACGCGCAATCACACGTCAGACATCCCAGCACAACGTATATCAACGTATATAATTCATATGCCGGCGCGCGAGCAGTCGCGGATGCCGCTCTCTTTCGCTCGAGCGTGGCGAGGGATGATGCTGCCGCCACTGCCGGCTTGTCTTGCGAAGCGGGCCGCGGCGTGCTCTCGAGGGCGCCATCTGGAACGCGATCTTCGCGGTGGCATAGGCGATTTGCGAGTGGCCCTTTGACCACTGCATCGCGATCTGGCTTCGCAAGGCGATAAAGACCCGCGCCGAACGGATTGTGGTCTGATTGTCACCAGTCTTGATACCACCTTCGGGCACCAGGTACCGGGAGCGGCCACGGGCGACTGCGGCCGCTCCAGGAAAGGCTACTGATCGACGTTCACTCCGCATAGATGATAATTGTGATGAACTGAACGAGCGTCGGCCTCCGTTCGAACGGTATCGGGCGATCACCAGCATGCGATCGAAGAAATTGGCAAGGTAAAGCCTGCCTTGACCCTATCCATAACCACCATGGTTTCGAAGCGCTCTATGTCCGGATTTTCATGAGAGAGGCGGCGGGTAAATTGCTCGTACTCCTCCAGATTATCTGCGGTAACGAGCAGGACGAAGTGGGCCTGACCGGTGACATAGAATCCGCTCATCACCTCAGTCATTTTGCAGATTGTGCGCTTGAAGCGATCAACGATGTCGGCTCGATTCCGGTGAAGTGAGACGAGGACCAGCAGGGTCACGTTTGGTCCGATTGCTTTCGGAGAAATGATTGAGACGTCCGCTTCGATTACGCGCAGTGCTCGCAGGCGCTTCAGTCGGCGCTGAACGCCAGAGGCCGACAACCCGACCTTCGCGCCGAGTATTTCACTGCTCAGACGGTTGTTTCTTTGCAGTAAGTCAAGAAGGCGGGCATCAGTTCTGTCAAGTTTCATGGTTCTGGCGGGATCAACGGGCGAGCAGGTTTTTCCACGACCAAACCCGGCCCCTCGCTTGAGCCCTGCCCTTCCAATACGTGATCAGATCGTTCAAGCGGGGAGCGGTAGGGCGTCAGACCAGCTCGGCTCGCACGCCCGCTCGCTTTGTTGATTTTCGAGCGACGAGCTTGCTCAGCCAGCTGCGGTCGGCTTGCCGGCGGGCGCGCAGGCGATCGAGGCACTTCCTTGAACAAAGAGAGGTCCGCCATGAGTAGTACCGGACCAGTCCGAACTGACCATTACAGACGGCGCATCGTTTGACGATGCTAATTCCGAGAGTTTCAGAGCAGTAGCGCATTGTTGTCTCTTCGTGCCTTGCCCGACTGATCTCCCTTCACACCCATTGCGTACATGATGCGCTCTATCGCAGACCTTTTCACCGCAGCGCCGGTTTAGACATCGCGAGACCAAGATGCTGCGATGACCAAGCTTCGGACGCGCCGCACCTTGCTTCAATACATCAGTTGACCGATTTTGCGAAGCCAGTAGCAGCGCCGCACAGGACGGACTGCGCTGGCGAACAGCTTGTCTCGCCCAATGCGCGCGTGTAACGCCCGCTCTATTCGCCTGGCGAGGACGTCGTCGAACAGCTGGTGAGCTAGTGGGAAAGCCCATCTCGGACAACCGACCTAACCTTCGACGGCCCCGGGCAGTCCAATAGCCGGTGCGAACGAATATTAACTGTCGTAAGCTGGCTAAAACAACGAGCCGCTAGGAGCGCTGAGAGCAACAAGGCGGCGCGACAGCCGCCCAAAACGCAACGTAACATCGACCGAGCGTGACCGGCTGGCTCCTTCCGCAATGATATCTTAAGGGGGACTCGGTGAGAGCACATTTAGAGAGCTCGGTGATCGTTCCGTGGGATGCGGCATCCGTCGATCCACGCGCGCAACTGATTGATAGGACCTTGGTGCAGTGTTCCGCTTTTACTTTGAGTACTTGGGATCCGCTATCGCAGACTCATCTGCATCAGACACTCGCAAGTGACGGTTACTCCGAGAAGCTGCTCGATCACATCAATGATGATTTCGTCAAAGACAATCCTGCCTTCACCATTGCGCATCAGGATGATCCGCGCTCGCTCAGGTGGCGCGATTGTGAGCGAGACTGGAACCTTTGGTTTCCCGAGACTCTGACGGCGCGCGAATTTCTCATTCCATCGGTACGAGGGCTCGACGATGTGCTTGCGGTTGTCGGACTGCCGCTACGTCGGTGCTTTCCAATGAAGTGGACTACATCAGCGGAGGCAACGGATGAGCCCAAGGACATCACTCAGCGATTTCGTCCCATTCTGGCCGAGCTCTGCGACCGGCTGAGAACGCCCCCTCTACTCGCAGGAGGCGTGGCTCCTAACTCGTTTGCGTTGGTGATTTCTTCAAGTGGCGCCGCTTTCAACTTGCTGGCACGTGCAGCGGGTCGACATCTGGGCGAAGGGGGTGCAAACTGCTCGCGGAAATGCTTAGGCACTGGGCCCCGCGACGCTTCCTGTGGAGCGATGACAGCGGCCAATGCCATCACGTCTCAATTATACCCTGCCAGCATACCATGGTCGTGGTCACCGAGGAGCAGATTTCGTGGCCATACGATCTCTCGCTCAGAGAGATCCAAGTGTTGCATCTGGTTGCAACCGGCGCGTCAAATCCGCAAATCGCACAGCAGATGTTCGTCTCGCCGCGCACGGACCGATCGTCAGATCGAGCGCGCCTGAAACGCATTTTGCCGACTGCATCGCCCCGCTTGCAAATAGGGGGCCGGCTGAAGTTGCTTATGGCTCTCTCAGCCCACAAAACACGCGAGAACACGCTGCTCCAGGGCGCGTATTGCCAAGGCGTTGCCATCTTTCACCATACACGAGGGAGGAACTCCCGCAGCACAGTTGAATCGGCGTGGGTGGAGCGAGCGTCGACGACGGATCGGGCCAATGCGGGCCGACCATCAGCTCCGCTTGGCATCGCCGCAGATTGCAGCCGTGCAACGCAGAACACGCATTCGCCCGAGAGCACCAAAATCCCGCGTGCAAAGCAGCACAGCGGTGTCAGCTCGAGGACGATCATCAGCCGCTGTTGCTCACTGCCTCAGCGCGTCGATTTGACTCTTGGTCGTCCCTGGCGCAACGACTAAATGGCTTACGTCCTGAGTCGCAATTTGCCATTTAGCCTTGATACACTCATCGACAGCAGGAAAGACGACCGTAAGCGCATTAGGATTACGCCAGGCGCTGACGCCTCGGGCATTGAGTTCCCTGGCTGCATAGGCGGCAAGCTGTTCGCATTCAACAAACATTTGTTTGATGCCCTCGACACCCAGACGACGGATCGCATACCAAAGGATGATCGGTGTATAGGCATTACGCGAGCCACTCAAGGTCGCGTCGAAGCTCCCGATGTAATCGATAGAACGCTCGATACGCTGAGCATGAATTTTACGCTAGAGAACGATACCGCAGGGCCTTGGCGCGCCAAGGAACTCATGTCCGCTGACCGTAACCGAGTCCGCTCCATCCGCGAAATCGACATGCGGCCTCGGGCTCAAGAGAGCCGCGTATGCCCCGCATAGTGCCGCGTCGGAGTGAACGTAGATAGCGTCAATACCGACATCGCGAAGCACGGCGCGTATCTTGAGCGTATCGTCCCTGCCTTCCTTCATGGTGGTGCCTATGTTTGCCACCACGACGGCGGGCCTTTCACGAGCCGCTTCCTGCGCCAGATGGTCATAGCTGATCTCTCCATTTGGCTGCGAACGAACCACGCGGTGCTCAACCCCGAGCAGAGCTCACGCTGTAATGGGTATCAGACGAGAAATACGTCACAGCATCCGGATAGAGCTCACGGGCGAGATTGTCCGTCGTCAGATAATTTGAGACTAATCAGGCTTTTCGAGAAGGGAGGCTCTGGCTCATCTGTTGTTGGAGTTTAAGCGGCCTGCAGTTGGTGCTGCAAGCGGCGGTTTGCGATGGTCTCACGCTTGATGCGCTGTCGTTCGGTTAGGATGGTCTCGGCTCTGCCGAAGTAGACGTCAGCCGGGGTCAGGTTTTTGATGCTCTCATGATAGCGGACGTGGTTGTAATGCTCGACGAAGGCGCCGATCTGCCGTTCGAGGTGGTGAGGTAGATAATAGTTCTCGAGCAGAATGCGGTTCTTCAGGGTCTGATGCCAGCGCTCGATCTTTCCCTGGGTTTGGGGATGATACGGAGCGCCGCGCACGTGCTGCATGCCCTTGTGTTCGAGCCACCTGGCCAGATCGTCCGCGACGTAACTCGAACCATTGTCGCTGAGAAGCCTCGGCCGGTGCGCGACGGTGATGTGGTCAAGGCCGGAGGCCGCGAGTGCCTGGTCGAGTGTGGCCGTGACGTCGGAGGCACACATCGTGGGACCAAGCCTCCAGGCGACGATGTAACGCGAGAAGTCATCGAGCACGGTCGACAGGTAGTACCAGCCCCAGCCGGTGATCTTGAGGTAGGTAAAGTCGGTCTGCCAGAGCTGGTTGATGGCGGTGGTCTTGTCCTTGAACTCGTTCGCCGCCTTGATCACCACATAGGCGGGGCTGGTGATGAGGTCATGCGCCTTCAGCAGCCGATAGACCGATGCCTCGGAGACAAAATACTTCCGTTCGTCGGTGAACCGCACGGCCAGCTCGCGCGGCGACAGCTCGGGCAGCTCCAGCGCCAGGTCGATGATCTGGCCCCGCACATCGTCGGGGATGCGATTCCATATCCGGTCAGGTCGAGACCGGTGGTCAGCCAGCGCCTCGACGCCGCCATCACGATAGCGATCATACCATCTATAAAACGTGGCGCGTGGGATCCCGAGCTTGTCCAGCGTGCGCTTGGCCGGCAGGTGCGACTGCTCGACCAACTGGATGATCTCGGCCTTCTCGGACGCAGGATATCTCATGCCTCGTCCTCCCCATCCCCGTTCATGCTTTTTTTGAGTAGGCGGTTCTCAAGGGTGAGGTCGGCCACGACTTCCTTCAATGCGGCCGTCTCACGACGGAGATCCGTCACCTCGCCGGAGGTCGCCGCACGCGCCGTATCGCCCGCCAGGCGGCGCTTACCGGCTTCGAGGAACTCCTTCGACCAGCCGTAATACATTGAGGCGGCAATGCCCTCACGCCGGCAGAGCTCGGAGATGTTCTCCTCGCCCCGCAGTCCTTCCAGCACGATGCGGATCTTCTCTTCCGCCGAATACTGCCGGCGGGTCTGGCGCCGAATGTCCCTTAGTACCTGTTCTGCCGGCGCTTTGCCCGGTCCGGATTTCTGCTTCATCTTCGCTCCTGGTGGCTACGATGAACCAGAAATCCTCCCTCCGCAAAATCCTTCAATTTGTCTCACACGCCCTGACGGCAAACAGGGCGAGATAAAGACCGTGGATGTTACCTTCCGTCCCTCCGTTGGTGATGTAGCCCCGAAATTCCCGCGGTGCTCGAAACAGCTCGGCGAAGAATTCGATAACTTCCCGTTCCAGGGTATGCGGGTTGACGCGATAGGTTCCTGGTTCGAACGGGTCTCCAAGGTTGTTGTCTGTGAACTTCAAGAAGCGCCATAAGGGTTCATAGTCGATCCCCTCGCGAACGGGTATCCCAGAAAGCATTCATTTGCCTCCTGCATCGTGGAGAACAGTTCGTCCACTTTTTTGATATACTGGGATTGCAACATGACGAGCGCGTCTTGCAGGGGCCGAACTCGGCGGCCCTGCGATCTATTCGGATCCTGATTCATGGGTAGAACAAAGCTTCTGCCCGGCCCGGCCCGCGCGTACGGTCCATCAAGACTGACGGCGCACCATCGGGAAAATGGGCGGCGAACTGCCGACCTGAACCTCACCCACGATCTTCCATCCCAGCCGCTCATACAGACGTGCCGACCCGAGACTGGTGGCCTCGTTGAATGCCAAGCCTTTCGCCTCGTCCAGGATTGCAAGGCCGTATTGGAAAAGACGGCCGCCCCGGCCCGATCCTTGATGCATGGGATCGATGCCCAGCATGGTGAAATACCAGTGTGGCTCCGCGGGGTGATACTTGCCGAACTCCTCGAATAGCACCTTTCTGGCCGTCTTCGAGATACGCGCCACTTCCATCGATGTAGGGATCGCCGGCGTAGTATTCCAGGAAGCCGGCGAAATGGCGAAAGTAGCGCTCCCGTTCTGGATATAGCCATCTCAGCAGCAGGCAGGTCGTAAAGGCTGTCGTCAGAACGGCAATGACCTTCGGACGGTCGGCAGGGCCGACGATCTTGATAGACCCGTTCTCTTTTGACGCGGACTGCATGATTGCTCCTTCCAAATCCGTCCAAGCGGTTTCGATGCCAAAGCCCAACAGCGCAGAGCCGCGGATCACGAGGGTTGGCACTCGAGTGCCCTGCCAATCGTGAGCCTGCATGCATCGGACTCCTCTGACCAGCCTGACTTGCCGCTGACCCAAGCCTGCATGATTTAGGCCAAGGCGTGACGATCGATGCTGGTGCTTTGACGAGATGCAATGTCACTTTCACGACAGCTTGACGGGCTGGGTACGCCAGCGCGTTTGCTTCCGGACGAACATACGCGCAGGCCAAGTGTACGATTTAGCAGAACTGCAGGCAGGATCAATCAGCTCATCTTTGGCCTGCCTCTTGCTATAAAGGCGCTGTTCGCAATGTGCCTATCTCCAACCCGTTCAAATGCTCAGGAGGCCTGCATGAATTTCCGTCCGCTTCACGATCGCGTCGTGGTCAAACGCATCGACGCAGAAGAGAAGACCGCTGGCGGTATCATCCTTCCCGACACAGCCAAGGAAAAGCCCTCGCAAGGCGAAGTTATCGCCGTTGGCCCGGGTGGCCGTGACGAGACCGGCAAGCTGATCCCGATCGACGTGCAGGTCGGCGACCGCGTGCTGTTCGGCAAGTGGTCGGGCACCGAGGTCAAGATCGACAGCCAAGAGCTATTGATCATGAAGGAAAGCGATGTCATGGGCGTTCTTACCGACGTGTTCTCAAGAAAGAAGGCCGCCTAGTTCATCGTTCACACTGCTTATCCCCGAAGAGTGCCGGCCGGGCGCCCCGAAGGTCGAAATACAACTGAAGGAATCATTATGTCAGCCAAAGAGGTCAAATTCGGCGTAGAAGCGCGCGATCGCATGCTTCGGGGTGTCGATATCCTCGCCAACGCCGTTCAGGTCACGCTCGGTCCGAAGGGCCGCAACGTGGTGCTCGAGAAGTCGTTCGGCGCTCCGCGCATCACCAAGGATGGGGTCGCGGTCGCCAAGGAGGTGGAGCTGGAGGAAAAGTTCGAGAATATGGGCGCGCAGATGGTGCGCGAGGTCGCCGCCAAAGCCGCTGACGCGGCCGGAGATGGCACCACGACCGCGACCGTGCTTGCGGCTGCCATCGTTCGCGAAGGCGCCAAGTCGGTTGCCGCCGGCATGAACCCGATGGACCTGAAGCGCGGTATCGACCTCGCGGTCGAAGCCGTCGTTGCGGACCTCCAGAAAAACTCGAAGAAGGTCACCTCGAACGAGGAGATCGCCCAGGTCGGCACCATCTCGGCCAACGGCGATGCCGAGATCGGCAAGTTCCTCGCCGACGCCATGAAGAAGGTCGGCAACGAGGGCGTGATCACGGTCGAGGAAGCCAAGTCGCTCGAGACCGAGCTCGACGTCGTCGAGGGCATGCAGTTCGATCGCGGCTACATCTCGCCCTACTTCGTCACCAACGCCGACAAGATGCGCGTGGAAATGGACGACGCCTACATCCTGATTAACGAGAAGAAGCTCTCCTCGCTGAACGAGCTGCTGCCGCTGCTCGAGGCCGTGGTGCAGACCGGAAAGCCGCTGGTCATCGTCGCTGAAGACGTCGAAGGCGAAGCCCTCGCCACCCTCGTCGTCAACCGCCTGCGCGGCGGCCTGAAGGTCGCGGCCGTCAAGGCTCCGGGCTTCGGCGATCGCCGCAAGGCCATGCTGCAGGACATCGCGATCCTGACCGGCGGCCAGGCCATCTCGGAAGACCTCGGCATCAAGCTCGAGAATGTCACGCTGCAGATGCTCGGCCGCGCCAAGAAGGTGATGATCGAGAAGGAGAACACCACGATCGTCAACGGCGCCGGCAAGAAGGCCGACATCGACGCCCGCATTGCCCAGATCAAAGCGCAGATCGAGGAGACCACCTCGGACTATGACCGTGAGAGGCTGCAGGAGCGTCTGGCCAAGCTTGCGGGCGGCGTAGCAGTAATCCGCGTCGGCGGCGCGACCGAAGTCGAAGTGAAGGAGCGCAAGGATCGCGTTGATGACGCGATGCACGCCACACGCGCGGCCGTCGAGGAAGGTATTTTGCCTGGCGGGGGCGTCGCCCTGCTCCGAGCGTCCGGGCAACTCAAGGGCCTGAGCACCAAGAACGACGACCAGAAGACCGGCGTCGAGATCGTGCGCAAGGCGCTGTCCTGGCCTGCCCGCCTGATCGCGATCAATGCTGGCGAAGACGGCTCGGTCGTGGTCGGCAAAGTGCTCGAGAAGGATCAATATTCTTTCGGCTTCGATGCGCAGACCGGCGAATACAGCAATCTTGTCTCCAAGGGCATCATCGACCCGACCAAGGTCGTGCGCATCGCAGTTCAGAACGCCGCCTCGGTTGCTGCACTCCTGATTACCACGGAAGCGATGGTCGCCGAGCTGCCGAAGAAGGCTGCGGCCGGGCCCGCAATGCCCCCGGGCGGGGGCATGGGCGGCATGGACTTCTGATCCAGCCTCTCTCGGCAGCCATGACTGGCAGAACCCTGGCAGCAATGCCGGGGTTCTTGCGGCTTCGGTCGGGCTTGCAATGATCCTCAGCCCTTGCGAGCTTCGAACTGGATCGGCAGCTTGCGCCGAGATACTCAAGATCAATTGGGGACGCTTTTGAGTCGCTTACGAAAATTCATTGAGCAAGGCCAATCTGGCGAGGGGCGATGCGCGTACGCTTTCGAATCCGCCACCCTGCCACCGCCTCGCGGAGGCATGACTTGGCATCCCGTTACGGATTTCAGCGCGGCGGAGGAGATTTTGCTGGATCCCAGGCTTAAAGAGGTCTTCGAGACCGCACTCGAAAAGGGCGACGCGGTGGTGTCCGCAAACAAAGATGAGCTGCAATGCAGCAAACGATCTCCTTGGATCATCAGCCTAAGGCACGATGGGAATATCCTGCCTTATTCTTATCACTCCTGCTCCGGCAGGGGCCGGCAGATGGCGGAGATTGAAAGATCGATTTGGCTGGGACAGGCCAGTGCTGGCGATCGCACTTCTCCATCAGCTGTGATCTGCAGTGCGTGTTTGCATGTCCTAACCCGTCCTATTCGTGAGAGTGCTTTTTGTAGTCCGCTTGATGTGGCCGCACATCTGCTCTGACAAGGCGCGCGGGATTGCCTTCGGCTTTTCACCGCCTGACGACCCGTACTTTGCAACGCGCTTGAGGTGTAGGTTGGGCGAACGGGGGGCGGACGCCCCGCCGGTCAAGGACCGAGCGGCAGCAGCGCGCCTGGCAAGCCGCGGATCAGGTCGGCTTCGGGACATGCCGCGGCAAACGCAAGGCGAATGCGGCTCGTGGTCTCGACGACACGGGCGGCGATTTTCAAGAGACGAAGACGCAGCGTCGCGAACTCGGCTGTGGCCAATTCCCGGGCTTTGGGAATCGCGTCGCGCACGGTCAGCATCAGCCAATAAGCGGCGGTGTGGAGAACGAGGCGGACTTGATTGGCGAGCGCCGAGCGGCAGCTGGTGCGGTCGGAGGCGAGCTGTGTCTTATGCAGCTTGATCAGATTCTCGGCTTGGCCGCGCGCGCAATACAGGCTGTCGTAGATCCACTCGGCCGAGCCGACATCGAGGCTGGTGACGACGAAACGGATGTCGAGGCCGAGCATCGTCGCCTCAATACGGGCGACGGTACGCCGTTCGCGATCCCAGGACTTTGCCTTGTGGCGCGTCTCGGTATAGCCACGCAGAACCGGCAGGTTCTCGATGGCGCGTCGCGTGCGGATGTCGTCGGCGGCCTCGTCGACTTTTCTGGCGAGCGGCTTGGTGCCGGACAGACCGAAGATGTAGTCGATGCCGTTGGTCTCGCACCACGCCATTGCCTCCGGCCGAGCATAGTGCGCCCGTCGCCACGGAACGTAATTCGCGTGTTGTGCCACCGCGTCCGGATATGCCGTATCAGGCGGCGCAGATGGGCACGCACCTCGACGCCGCCCGGCGTCTTGCCGGGCCGCAGCACGACCGCCACGGGCCGGCTCTTCTCCGTGTCGTAGACGTGGATCGGCAGGAAGCAGCGTTCGTCATAATGAGCGTTGAACAGCGAGAGCTGCTGATGGCCGTGGACGACATCGCAGGTATCATCGATGTCAAGCGTGACGGATGCCGGCTCGCGCGGGTAGCTATCCATCCATGCGTCGACCAAAGTGTAGGTCAGTCGGATCACGTCGCGCAGGCGCGGAGCATTCTCCAGCCGCGACAGCGTCGGTTGGGAACACAGATCGCGACCCGTCTCCGGCAGCCGTCCGCAGGCCAGCTTGAATGCGGGATCGGACCGCAGATGATCGAGGTCGTCGGCGTCCTCGTAGCCGCAGCAGATCGCGAACATGCGCGCGCGGAACATATCGACAAGGCTGTGCACGACCCGCGTCGGATCGCGCCGATCCGGGAACACCCGGGCCAAATTGTCGGCCAAGCCGAGACGCCGCTCGGCCATCGCCAGAAGCATCACGCCCCCGTTCGAGGTCAGCCGACCGCCATCGAAGGCAGCTGTGACTTTCTTGGCGTGAACGGCTGGAAACGAGAAGGGCGGAATCGTATCGTCGGTCATGGCGGGCGTGGTGTTCGCGGCTGAAGGTGATGGGGTTGGCTTTGCAACCGAATCCTACGCCGCATCAGCGCTTTACACCACGCTCGCCAGCCTCTCAGGCGCCCTCTGACGAATAAGACGGGCTAACCAGTCGTCGGTTAAGAAGCCGATTTGAGTGGTGTGCGGTGGCTGGTGACTGAGAAGAAGGCAGCCAGGAAGAGGTACCAAAGAGCCCTTAGCCAGGCGAGGATGCGGCGGAAGTTGTAACCGACGGCGGAGAGGATGACGTTGGCGGCATCGCCGGCGCGGCCTTTGAGGTAGCAGCGGCCGAGGTGTCCGTCAGCCTTCAAATGGCCGATCACGGGCTCGATAGCGGAGCGGCGCCGCAGCTGGCGCTTGATAGTGCCGAAGACGCCGCGCTTCTGGCCGGAGATGAAGACGCGGCGCGGGTTCTGTGCGTCATGGCCGCGGTATCCCTTGTCGACAACGGCGCACTCGATCGCGCAGCCGTTGAGTGTCTCGGTTCGGTCGATGACGTCCCGCAGGGTGTGACCGTCGTAAGGGTTATCGGGCAGCGCCTTGGCGTGCAGCACGAACTGGCCGCCGGGAGCAGGCCGGTTGTTGGTGACGATGGAAGCCTTCACGCCGAACTCGTAAGGCGCGCTGGCCTTGCCCTTGCCGATGCACTCCACCTCGGGGGCATGGAAGGAATACAGCTTCCAGCCGCGCTGGCGCTGCTGCTGCGAGCGGATCTGCGTGGCCCGGCTCAACGGGAGTGCGAACGCCTCTTCGAGCGCATCCTGGCCTTCGATCTTGCGGCGGATGTCGCGGATGATCCGGCCCAGGCGGCTGCGCAGGATGCGCAACTGCCGCTGGTGCCGCTTGAACTGTTTGGCATGGGCGTAGCGTCCCGCCATCATCGCGGTGGCCTTGGCGATCCGAGAATAGGATTGCCGCAGCCGCACTCCGTGCTTCCTCGCTAGGCGGTTGAGCCCCTGGATCGCCGCATGCAGCAGCTTGGCATCGGTCGGAAAGGTGATGGCCTTCGGCTGCACCGTGGTGTCGACCGTGACCCGCTCAAGGTCCTTGCCGCGTAACGCGCCGACGTCGTGCGCCACCCGCAGGCTCTCGGCCAATAGCAGTTCCAGTCTGTCGCCGAGCCGCTTGCGCCAATGGCTCAGGTCCGAGCGCTCGTGCGGGAATGCGTGCTGGAAGAACTCTTCGCCAGTGAAGTACTGGAAATACGGGTCGTGGACCCAGCGTTCGCATACCCCCTCATCGGACAGCCCGTAAATGTGCTTGAGCAACAACAGCCCGATCACGAAGCGGGTCTCAGTCCCCGGCCGGCCGTTCTCGCTGTAGAGCGGCGCGATCTCGCCGTCGATCCAGTCCCAATCGATCTTGCCGGTGAGCCGGACCAGCTCGTGCTTCAGATTGATGATCTGGTCGAGCCGCGCCCGGAAAAAATCGTTCGCTCCCGTCGTTTTGTGCTTCTTCGGCCGCATCGTGCCCTCCGATGCGGACAGGGAATCATGCTTCGCCCATCGAGGGAATCTCGAAAACGAAATTGCAAGCTTCCGATGCGCAAAACACCAAAACCTTGCAATCTCAGAACGTCATTCCAGCCAAATTACGATTCCAGATCAGTCGCCTGGAAGCTTCTTAACGGGCGACTAACCAATATTGCTTTTCCTGAAATGCAGGAAGTTGCAGACGTGAGAATACTGCGCGCCGCTCAAGCGGAAGCCACAAGCCGCTATGCGGTTCTGAAGAAATAACGGCTCGAAAGCAAATGCTCGGAAGCCGTTGGAGCAGTTCAGGCGGACGTAATCGTCGGTCCGCTCCACACTTTCAATCCCGATGCCACAAAGATCATAATATTCGCAGCGCGCCAGCGTTGCCGCCTCGTTCGTTGCAAAGAGCGACAAAGCGAGATCAAAGGGCGCTTGACACACGCGTGTTAGAAATTCCATTGGCGCATCCATCGTACCTAGAAAATTGAATGGCAGGATGCAGAGTACCTTTCCATCATATCGGCTCCTGATTTTACTGATCAGCCGCGTTCTTTTAAAGAATTTATCAGCCTCACAGCGAATAACTGCTCCTTTCCCGCTTTTTAGCCTTCGCGTGCGAGCCGGGTTTATATCGATCCCAAGGTAATCACTCGCATCGCTCTTGACTCCAATGAGGCGATAGCAGCTGCAACCTACCTCAATGACCAAATCATATCGGGCTGCGCGCAGCAGATCGGCATAAAAGCGTCGCTCAAGTTCGTGGAACTGACGCACCTTGGCGGTGAAGTAATTCGGGCGCATGAGACGCCCAGCTTCGCCATGTAGATAGATCGATCGATTGAATTGCTCGAATTCAGGAGCAGAGGAGTTCATCGGCGCCTCATGTCATTTCGCCGAGACATAGAGCCTACGGCACCGCCGCCCCATCGCTGTGGTCACCTCATCGCTCAGCATCCTGGCCGCAGATGCTAGATCCGTCACAGTCTGTTCAGGGCAGATCACGTCAACCATTGCGCCCGGAGTCGTCCAACTCTCAGGCAGATCCGTTACATCAATTGTAATAAGGTCCATCGAAACAAAGCCGACGATAGGCACACGAATACCACATATGAAGACATTCCCTCGATTGCCAAGACTACGTGGAAAGCCATCCGCATAACCGATAGAGGCGGTAGCAACACGCATCTGCCTGCTCGCTCGGTACGACCTGCAGTATCCGATCGTCTCACCAGGCTCTACTTTGCGAGATTGAACGATCTGAGTTCGCAGATGGACGACTTGCGATGGCTTGAAGCAGGGATCATCAGACGTCAAAAAGCCAAAAATTCCTCCACCTGCTCTTATGAGGTCGAAATGAAACTCGCATCCGGCAAATAGGGCAGCCGAGTTCGACAATGAGAGGATCGCTTCCGGAAACAACTGTGTGAGTTCGCGAAACCTTCTCAATTGTTGAAAACTGTCCCCGTTGCGCCATTCTGCACAGGCGAGCTGACTCATGAATAGCGCTACGGGTAATTCCGACAGTCCACTGTCGTACTCGGCGATTGCTCGCAATTCATCAACGGCAAAACCCAATCGAGCCAGTCCGGTGTCGACATGGATACCCGCTGGTAGTGCCCGATTACGCTGTCGGCAATGCTGAAGCCATGCATCCAATTGTTCCCTGCTGTTGAGGATTGGCAATAGATCATGCTGCTCGGCTGCCAGCTCCATACCTGGCATAGCGCCGTGGAGGATGTAGATCTTCGAAGATGATGGTAGCACATCGCGCAGGGCGATCCCCTCCTCCACATCGGCTACGAAAAAGTCCCTACAGCCAAGTTGAGCAAGGAAGGGCGCTATATGCTTCGCGCCGAGGCCATAGGCGTCCGCTTTGACAACCGCGCCGCATGCGCTATGCGGGGCAAGCGCCTGAACTCTCCGATAGTTCGATTGGATCGCGCCGAGATCCACAATCATGGTGGATCTCGACATATTGAAATAACCGTTGTCTGCTTCTTGGATAGAAAGCTTCGCTTCGGTATGAATCGATTCAGGCATATGCCCTTCCTCGTGTCCCGGCGCTGACATCGCGACTACGGAGAATACAAGGATCGTATTGCTTCTTCCGCACAGGCGGGCCCAAACCGAAACCCGTTACCTGCGCCGCCACCAATGACCTGAAGCCCGGCGATGGCTCGAGCTGGACGCGCGAACGGGACGGCATCGTCCGAATAGCAGTCGCAGAACACCCGTACTGACGCAATCGCCGGCACGTCCACGGAGAACCATTTCGCCAATATTGCTGTTGCGCGCGCCAAATCGTCTGAACTGACATGCAACGCGTCGCTGTCGGGCCTGACATCCCATTCCTGCGAGGTAAAGCTGAACAACCAATAGCCGTCCGCGATCATGGGAATGAGGAAAGCGTAGTCATCCAACAGGCCGATCATCGGACAGTTCGAGGAGGGACGCGCTGCGAGATGAAGGGCGACGACCTTTTTAACCCGCAACCGCGGTTCGTCTGCCAGGTGCTCGCGTAATGGTGATTCTGGAAGCCATGGACCAATTGCCAGGATAGCTCGCCGCGCCGAGATTTCGCTATCGTCCGAGGTCCGAAGAAGAAGATTACGTGGGCCCTGCCTTATCCTTTCAATAGACGTTTGCTCGAATATCGAAATACCGAGGGCCCTGAGCCGTTCGGCCAAATCCTGGACAATTAAATCGACCGGGCTATACGAGCCCCGATCGAGCGCTACAGCTATATCGTCGGCAATCTGAAAATTTGGCAGCGAGGAAAGCCTCTCGGTCAGCTCGACCGACGTTGAGGGGGTAGTGCCGCCCATGCCAGCCAGTCGCGCGAGTTCGTCCGGATTGCGGGTCAGCCAGAACACGTCACAGTCTCGGCCATTGTGCCAGCCACCACGGGGATAGATCCCACGCCAGAATTTCGAACCGCGATCAATGAGGCTCCTTTCCCCATCATTCCGACAAATGTTGATTTGGATTCCGGGAGCAAACCCGCTGGCACCTGCTCCAACGATATCTCGTTCGAAGATAACGATCCTTTGCTTCGGATCATTGCGCGCCGCGATGAAGGCGGCACTAAGACCCATGACGCCCGCGCCGATAACCGCCAGGTCATAAATCCCGCCGGTCATCGGGTTTCCCTCCAGGAGATAGACAGGGCGCTCAGAGCTTCGCAGCCGCTATTTTCCAGGTGATGAGTTCGATCAGGTCGCAGAAACACAAGGTCTCCTGCTTTCACAGCCAACTCACCATCATTGGTCACCACCCGACCGCTGCCGCCGGTAATGCGCCAGATCTCGCTGGACGGATGGGAATGCGGCGTCGACACCGCGAACGGATCAAGCCGGAATTCGATGAGTTCGACGGGACAACAAGTCGTCTGTTGATTGCCTATGCCTTTGACCTCCTGCAGCACGACGCCGGGGCTATAAGCGGTGATGTCGCCTAACGTAATCAGCTCTGCATCTTTCATAGTATACCCCGATTAAGGAAAGGCTGGTTCAAGGCTGCTGGCAACTGTTCGTCCCTTAACTGGGATCGTCCAAGCATGTGCTGCTCCACTTGACGGCGCCAGTTTCCTCGCCGCATTCGTAGGCTACGCGGCCGATGATCGAATTGAGGATTATTGAAGCGCGCCAGGGTACCAAGCTGAGGTTGGTATCAGCGATACCATGTTGAAGGCGCGCGCCGTTCTGCACATACAAACGGCATGTCTCGGGACCATCGAAATGAGCCGAAAAGTCCTTCTTGACGACGATTTCCCGAGAGCCACCGGGGGCACTCGCGACCGTCAGTCGGCCCGCGATCGGATCTAGGAACGAAGGGATCTCGGTCCGATAACCCGTGGCTAAGATGATAATGTCGGCGGCATGTTCAGAACAAATGCCTGTCGTCTGCTGACGCAAACCCACGCGAAAGGGGGACGCGCCTTGCAACTCGTCGGCTGTGGTGTCGACGCATATTTCGACCTGAGCGGGGTATGTTCCTCGGCGAAGCTCTCGATCGTAGAGGGCGTCGTAGATGGCGCGGAGCGTCACGCAGTTCACCCCGTCGCTGGCCAATGCTTGCCGCGCCAGAATTCTTTTGCGCGCCGATTCGCTCTGCTCGAAGAACCACCCACCATACCGCGGAAAGAACCATTCGTTCACGAACGGGCTATTTTCGAGCGCAAAGATATTCGCGCGGCGCGTCACCCAGGTCAGGGCTCTGAGCGCGCCGCAACCACCACGCAGGAGATGAAGGAATACCTCCGCCCCGCTCTGGCCGCCACCCACCACCATAACACGCTTGCTCGACAGCTCGCGCCGTCGCAGCAGAAGGGCACTCCCGTGGAACACCTCGTCTGGCGGTGCATTCCTGCTCCAATCAGGAATAGATGGAACGCGACCCACACCTACCACAGCTGTACAGGTTTGGTATTTGCGGTGAGTGGTTATGACGTCAAAGGAGCTGCCTCGCAGCTCGAGTGCGACGACACGTTCGCCAAACCGAACGTTCGCCAGCTTTTTTGCTGCCCATCGCAAATAGTCTTCAAATTCAGCACGGCTGACGTGGTCAAGTCCACGGACGATGGCTTGATAAAGCCGTCCTTGATCATGCAAGTAGGCGATGAAGCTGTAGGCACTGGTTGGATCCGCCGGCGTAACAAGGTCCTTTAGCGGGCTGGTTTGCATAAGGGCACCTCCTAGAAGCAGTCCGGGATGCCACTCAACCGAGTCCGATCTTTCCAGGATGTGCACAGAAATTTCCGAAACCGGGACCGCGAGCGCCGCCAGACTTAGATTTGCAGGCCCAGCACCGATCGCGACTACGTCGCGGCCAACGCCGTCCTTGATCATCCCATGATCCCTGAGGGGCGCCACTCAATGCCTCCCGCCGCTCACGAATACTTGAATTGTAAGAAGAGCGCCATTGGCGCCGACCAGCAACATCATGCTCATCAATAGATAATCGAAACTGCCGACCCCTATGATTTGCCCAGCGATGTACGGAAATCCAAATAGGCCAATGAAGTAGGAGAGAGTGAACACCTGAGACGCAACGGCCAACGATGACCCATCAATAGCGGCAATGTGAACGACCATGCTGTTCAAAGTCGAATAGCTGAGACCGTATCCGAGCGCAAACATCATCGTCCCGAGAATGTAGATTGCTGGACTACCTACGTTCATCAACAGGACGAATAGCCCCGCAATAGTGCAAAGGATCAGAAATGCAGCTACGCGTTCAAGCCGCCAGAGCCCAATGATCGGTGCCACCGCAAAACGCGAGAAGACCGCTGTCAGCGTGAAGACCAGAAAGAACGTATCCGCAGACTGTGCTCGCGATGTCGCGTAGAGCGTTTGGAACGTGGACAGACCGGCGAAAACGCAGGCTGCGATGCCGATCATGATGACTGGATAGCGCGTGTTCGCCTTGAAGGTTCGCACCAGACTTCCAAAGGTCAGCCGCACAGCCGGCATTTCGATCTGTGGAGCTTGCGCCAGGACCCTGCCTGCGGACTCCAAGAGCGCCGCGCCCGCAAGACAGGCAGCTGCAAATAGGCAGTAAACTGCAATGTAGGATCCAGCGGCTTCCGCGAGCGCACGTGCGAGGGGCGCCGCAAGCCCGATGCCAAGCATTTGAGATGCGGAAAGCAACGTAAGATACTTGATACGAGCCTCAGCTCGCACGTGGCAGAAGATTTGAAGCGGCGCTAGTATATAAAAGACCGACCATCCAATGCCCAGCAGAAGTCCACCGATGTAAGCTATCAGCGTCGCAAGCGATGCTGATGCGAAACATACCATGGCCAGGGCCATGATCGCTGCAGCGAGTGTGATCGTTCGCATCACGCCGAGCACGTCGGCAATCCGGCCGGCCAAGAGCGAGCACAATATTGTTGCGATCGTACCGATCGAAACAACGGCTCCGGCGGTCGTGTCGTTTTGTCGAACGGCGGTTAACGCGTCCACAAGAACGAAACTCGAGCCGTAGCAAGCGGCCAAGCTGATACTGCCAAACATGAAGGGGATTGAGACCTGCAACGCGATTGCATTGGGCAAGTCCTCAGCAGGAACGATATGCTTGGCCGGTGTCATGCTGCGCTCTTTCCGGGCAGGCACCAATCAATGTCTTTAGCCGCTAACCTGCGCCCATCGATCTTCGGTACTGATCCGTTTCGCGCAGATGATGGCCTTGACGCGCATCCGGCAAGCGGATGTCCGCTATGCCCCAGCCAGCGCCATAACGCTTCGGTGATCTTCGGCATCAGCGGCCAACCCAGTACGCTAAAGCCCATCAGCCAAGTGTAAGCGGTCTCATGGCTCGTCGCCGCATTCACACAGTCGACCCATTCGATGACTGGCTTTGACGCTTGTGATACCAGCAGATGATCCAGCGAAAGTGCCGCGCACTGCTTCTCGTAGAGCCTGTCGAGCGCGGTCATCATCGCGCCATCTACGTAGCAGCAGGTTGGAGCCGGTGCTGCGTTTACGATGCCTGTGCAGCGGTCGATAGCTGCAGACATCTGATCGAAAAGTACGTTGTAACGATCGACCAGCTGCTCTGATATCAAATCGGCCTCGGCCTCCTCCGGACAAATTTCCGACAGGTACACTCTAAGAACATCGATTGATACATTTGGAGTTCGAGCGATCTCGCCCGCCCAGATCACGTGACCTCGGCTGGTGGAGAACTTCGATCCGTTCAATCGCAAAAAGTAGTTGAAGAAGATACGATCGAACGGCCGAAACGAGTCCTGGCCCAGCGCGCACCCTGTAGTACCCACGAGCATCGGAATTGTGTTATCGACACCGGTAGCACTAATGAGGAACGCATCGGAGTCGAGAACAAAAGGACTAGGCCTGCCGCTGCTTTCTGTGTCTCTCTGGCCGCAATAGAGAGAATGAGCGTAGAGTAGCGAGGAGTAGCTGAACAATATTTGCCGGGTCTTGAAATGCGGCGAACTCCAACCCAACCCGTGCAATCCCGGCACGGTCAGCCGCATCTGCTGTCCTTTGCGCGCGACATACCGCTTCGCTATGTCCCGAAAACTTGGCTCTATAGCCGTGTCGTCCCACGCCCGTAGAAGCCGGTCTTTTTCCGAAATTGAAAGGAAGGCGGAAATGTCATCCGCCCATTGCACGATCCGCCCTCGCCTTGATATCGGATCCCGCGCCTCTTCGGGCTCGAAATGATATCCACATTGCTCGCAGAAGAAGCTGCCGGCAGAAGCCGCACAAACCGGACAGGTCGCACCAAACCAGCCCCCAATGCAAAAACGTTGTTCTGGCCGCGTGACAGCTGAGGGCGTATCGTCAATTGGTAAACGCATTGTGCGGAATTGCAGACTTCCGGCTGCAAACAATGCCCCCATGAGCGCGCCACTCACATTCGAGAAGCGCTGCAGATTTCGGCCATGCGCAGGATCATCGAAATGGTCGAAAACAATGCCTAGCGAGGCGAGATCCTCAACGATCTTGACGTGGAAGCCATGCGCGAGTTCCGATGGATCAGTGTTCTCGCGAGCCGCCCGGACCAAAACATGATTCTCGAAGCCGTCGGTGGTCAGCCCAGAGCGAACTCGATGCCCCGCCCTCTTCAGGTGCCTCTGCACGACATCCATCCGAAGATAAGGCCCAGCGGCGTGCCCCAGATGTGCCCTGCCATTGGCAGTCAAATTCACTGGGGAGACATACACATCGATCGGATGCGTGTTTGCTGCATTTATCCGCGCGATAGTTGGGCTTTTCTTCATGTCGGCACAAATGACTTCCGTGGATACATCGCCGCCAGCATGCCAGGTGCGCTGACATCTCTCCGGCAATGGCGATCGCGATAGCTCGACGCAGATACGGATACAGGCCGATTGGTTGCTTCAAGGCGGATTCTACAATCAGTCAAAGGTGACTTGCCGCATCCGGTCTGAGCTCTTCGATAGGACGACTTCGCCGCCTCCATTGTTCGCGCGGCTTCGGCTTCCGACATAGTTGAACTCCCCCCGGCTCGACTCGATGAGCCAACGACATGCCCGCAAGCGGCCGCTGACCAAGCCGTAAACAAGCAAGCAGCGGGCCAACTGCGACTGCTGATTTTTCTCCTTGTCTGAACCTGCGTACCGTCAACTTTCGAACATTGGTCGCGAAGCCGACGACCGGCTCAGTAGAGCGAAGTGAGAGTTTGTTTGCCGTACTGACCGAGGCGCGTGGGAGCTGTTCCCAGATAGCTTCAGGTATGCGGGGCCGCCTCCTCTTCGTTATGACCCCAGCCAACGTCGGCCGCGAATGCTCCAAGCTGATTCAGCTGATCAGCAACGAAAACTGGATGCTCGGCTAGGACGCTTGAACAAGGAGACCAAGGGGGCGCTTTCGAAATCCCATTGTCGTGGAACGAGATCACAGATCTGGCGCTCGGAACGCTTCATCTGGTTTGGCCACCGGGAGGACGGCCCCCCGCTCAATGGCAGTTTGCCTGTCGGTGGAGTAGGCGCCAACTCATTCGAGACAGCAGCGATTGCAAAAGCGCCTTCTTGACGTCCTCGCAGTTGGCATTTGCCAACGGAGCTGGCGTTCGCTCAAGAACAAACTTCAATTCCGGATGCGCGATGTATCCATTGTGCCAAGTGCGGGTCGAATTCGGTGAGCTTGAAGGCTTCACCAGATTAGATGACGTTCATGCCATATTGCGGCGGGTCGGCAGGGGTAAAGAATAAGCCTTGCACCAGCAGGCCGAGCGTCGGGCCAAACGCCGCAGGTCCCACACCGAACAATAGGAACAGCGTCGGGCCAGAATGAAGTGCACCTCAGACACTCCAACCGGAGTGCGGAGGCCAATGAGATCCGCCCGCTGGTCGAGACGAATTTGGCGGCATCTCTGCGCAGCCATCGATCCCAGAGGAACGCCTGCGGCCGCAGGAACCGACGCCGGCCGCGCCGCGGACCGTGACGCTGGCCGATCCCCGCGTCGAGCAGTCAGCCTTGCACCGCTATTATCTCGTGCCCTCCGCTCGCACCGCGGCCGCCGGCGAGAGTCCAGTGCTTGAAGTGCTCGAGCAATTGATTGGAGGTGGCGTCAACTCATATCTCTATCGCGCGCTGGTAATCGACAAGCAGCTTACGATCGGTGCCACGGCGAGCTACCAGCCTACCGCGCTCGATTCCTCGCGGTTCGTGATTTCTGCCATACCAAACCCCTGCGTGAAGTTCGGCCAGATTGAGCGCGCCATCGACGAGGTGATCGCCAACATTGCGCACAATCCCGCGCGCATCGAGGATATCGAGCGGGTCAAGACGCGGCTGATCGCGCGAGCAATCTACGCTCAGGACAATCAGGAAGCGCTCGCGAACCGGTATGGCCGCGGGCTCAGCACGGGCCTGTGCATCGACGATATTCGAGGCTGGTCGGACGGCATCCGCGCCGTCGGTGCCCAGCAGGTGCGCGAGGCCGCGCGGAAATGGCTCGACAAAAGACGCTCGGTGACCGGCTATCTCATCAAAGAGCCAACGCCAAACCACGAGGAGAAGCGATAGTGACCTGTTTTTGCACACGGCGGGGGGTCCTCCTCGGCGGCGCGTCGCTCTCAATCGCGATGCTCGCCTCGCTAAATTCGCTTGCCACCACCAGGACGCTTGCCGCGACCAAGATCAAGCGCCTGGTCTCGTCTTGTGGTATCGAAGCCTGGTTCTTGCAAGACCCCACTGTCCCGTTGATTGCGATGGAATATGCCTTCGGCGGTGGCGCGACCCAGGACCCAAGCGGCAAGCCCGGCGTCGGCAACATGGTTGCTGGCTTGCTCGATGAAGGCTCCGGCGATCTCGGCTTTAAGACCTTTCATGAACGGCTCGACCGTCGAGCCATTAAGCTGAGCTTGGAGCGACCCACGATCACTTCCGCGGTGCCCTGCGCACGCTCGAGGACCACAGGGACGAGGCCTTCGACCTTTTACGGATGGCGCTAACCTCGCCCCGTTTCGACGCGGCCGACGTCGAGCGGATCCGTGCCGGCGTGCTCTGTCGCCTTCGGCATCAATCGACCGATCCTTCATCGCTCGCCAATCGCAAGTTACTCGAAGTCGCCTTTGGCGATCATCCTTATGCTCGCCCGGCTGCAGGCTCGATCGAAAGCGTGTCGAAGATCGAGGTCCCGGATCTCAAGCGCGATGTCCGACACGTGATGGCAAAAGACACGCTCAAGATCGCGGTGGTCGGCAATGTCGATCCAGAGGTTCTCTGTATACTACTCGACAAGACCTTTGGAGGCCTTCCCGCCAGGGCGGAGTTGGCGTCGGTCCCCGACGTGGTCGCGGCAAGACCACCGCAGCGCGTCAATATTCCGTTCGATGTGCCACAGACAGTTGTGAGTTTCGGCGGTCCAGCGGTCCGCCGCAGCGAGCCCGATTTCATGGCCGCCTATATTGTCAACCACATCCTCGGCGATGCCGGTCTGACGTCGCGGTTGTTCCGCGAAGTCCGAGAGAAGCGCGGGCTGGCCTATTTCGTCCGTGAGCACCTCGTCTGGATGGATCGTTCGGCCATGTTTGTCGGCAATAGCGGGACCAGCGCCGATCGCGCCCGTGAGACTGTCGAAGAAATCGAGAAGCAAGTCCGCCACATCGCCGAGCAAGGCCCGACCCAGCAGGAACTCGACAATGCAAAGTCCTACCTGAAGGGCTCGCAGATGCTGGCCCTCAACACATCATCAAAGCTGGCGCAAACGCTGTTGCAGTATCAGCTTGACAAGCTGCCGATCGACTATTTCGAAAAGCATGAAGCCGTCGTCGATGCGGTCACGTTGGAGGATGCCAAGAGAGTCGCGCAGCGGCTGTGGGGCTAAGGTCTTCTCACCATTCTCGTCGGCCGCTCCCCAGGGGACGCAGCCCAGTTAACCACCATGCCATCAGCGACCACGTCATCGCCAGGTGCCGAGCTAGACTAGACACCACAACCACAATACCGAGGAAACCAAATTAGCCATTAGCAAACCTAAGCCGCTTAGCCCGTCTTATTCGTCAGAGGGCGCCTGAGAGGCTGGCGAGCGTGGTGTAAAGCGCTGATGCGGCGTAGGATTCGGTTGCAAAGCCAACCCCATCACACTCAGCCGCGAACACCACGCCCGCCATGACCGACGATACGATTCTGCCCTTCTCGTTTCCAGCCGTTCACGCCAGGAAAGTCACAGCTGCCTTCGATGGCGGTCGGCTGACCTCGAACGGGGGCGTGATGCTTCTGGCGATGGCCGAGCGGCGTCTCGGCTTGGCCGACAATTTGGCCCGGGTGTTCCCGGATCGGCGCGATCCGACGCGGGTCGTGCACAGCCTTGTCGATATGTTCCGCGCGCGCATGTTCGCGATCTGCTGCGGCTACGAGGACGCCGACGACCTCCGATCATCTGCGGTCCGATCCCGCATTCAAGCTGGCCTGCGGACGGCTGCCGGACACGGGTCGCGATCTGTGTTCCCAACCGACGCTGTCGCGGCTGGAGAATGCTCCGCGCCTGCGCGACGTGATCCGACTGACCTACACTTTGGTCGACGCATGGATGGATAGCTACCCGCGCGAGCCGGCATCCGTCACGCTTGACATCGATGATACCAGCGATGTCGTCCACGGCCATCAGCAGCTCTCGCTGTTCAACGCTCATTATGACGAACGCTGCTTCCTGCCGATCCACGTCTACGACACGGAGAAGAGCCGGCCCGTGGCGGTCGTGCTGCGGCCCGGCAAGACGCCGGGCGGCGTCGAGGTGCGTGCCCATCTGCGCCGCCTGATACGGCATATCCGGACGCGGTGGCACAACACGCGAATTACGTTCCGTGGCGACGGGCGCTATGCTCGGCCGGAGGCAATGGCGTGGTGCGAGACCAACGGCATCGACTACATCTTCGGTCTGTCCGGCACCAAGCCGCTCGCCAGAAAAGTCGACGAGGCCGCCGACGACATCCGCACGCGACGCGCCATCGAGAACCTGCCGGTTCTGCGTGGCTATACCGAGACGCGCCACAAGGCAAAGTCCTGGGATCGCGAACGACGACCGTCGCCCGTATTGAGGCGACGATGCTCGGCCTCGACATCCGTTTCGTCGTCACCAGCCTCGATGTCGGCTCGGCCGAGTGGATCTACGACAGCCTGTATTGCGCGCGCGGCCAAGCCGAGAATCTGATCAAGCTGCATAAGACACAGCTCGCCTCCGACCGCACCAGCTGCCGTTCGGCGCTCGCCAATCAAGTCCGCCTCGTTCTCCACACCGCCGCTTATTGGCTGATGCTGACCGTGCGCGACGCGATTCCCAAAGCCCGGGAATTGGCCACAGCCGAGTTCGCGACGCTGCGTCTTCGGCTCTTGAAACTCGCTGCCCGTGTCGTTGAGACCACGAGCCGCATTCGCCTTGCGTTTGCCGCGGCATGTCCCGAAGCCGACCTGATCCGCGGCTTGCCAGGCGCGCTGCTGCCGCTCGGTCCTTGACCGGCGGGGCGTCCGCCCCCCGTTCGCCCAACCTACACCTCAAGCGCGTTGCAAAGTACCGGTCGTCAGGCGGTGAAAAGCCGAAGGCAATCCCGCGCGCCTCGTCAGAGCAGATGTGCGGCCACATCAAGCGGACTAAAAAAGCACTCTCACGAATAGGACGGGTTAGCCAAAGCTCCGCTCTCAACTTCCGCTTGGGAAGCTGAAGTCGGCTGCCGCGGGCACAGAATCGGTCTCAAAGTGCTGAACCAAGGGCTGAAGCACTAGGTGTTTAGTCCCAAGCTTTGATGGTGCATTCTTATCGCACGATTCGAAGGATGCGCTATGGGACAGGTTTTACACGGCTGCGCCACCGGGAGGCAATCCGTCGAGCAATACAAATAGTCAAGAGAGCCTGAGAGCGCTCGCCAGGCGCTACGGGATCAACCAAAAGACCGTCGCGAAGTGGAAGGGTCGCGAGGCAGTCGCCGATCTCCCGACAGGCCCAACGGAAGCCAAATGGACCGTGCTTTCCATCGAGGAGGAGGCGATCATTGTTGCTTTCCGGCGGCATACGCTATTGCCGCTCGACGATTGCCTCTATGCGCTTCAGCCGACCATCCCACATCTGACGCGATCATCCCTGCATCGCTGTCTCCAGCGCCACGGCATCAGTCGATTGCCGGAGGTCGAAGGCAGTAAGCCTCCGAAGAAAAAGTTCAAGGCTTATCCGATCGGCTATTTCCACATCGACATTGCTGAGCTCCAGACCGCTGAAGGCAAGCTCTATCTCTACGTCGCCATCGATCGCACCAGCAAGTTCACCTTCGTGCAACTGGTCAGGAAGACGGGAAGGACCTCCGCCTCCGCCTTCCTCGAAGCTCTGATCGCGGCTGTGCCCTACAAGATCCATACGGTTCTCACCGACAATGGGATCCAGTTCACCTTCTTGCCGCGCTACGCGGACGGCCCGACGGCAAGATACGTGACACATATGTTCGATATGCGCTGCCAAGAGGGTCGAGCGCATGAACCGCACGATCAAGGAAGCGACCGTCCAACGCTATCATTACGACCGACACAATCAGCTCGAAGCACACCTTGCCGACTTCATTAACGCTTACAACTACGCTCGGCGGCTGAAGACCCTGAAGGGCCTCACGCCCTACGAATACATCTGCAAAGCCTGGACAAAAGAGAACGAACGATTCACCCTCAATCCGCTCCAGCAAATGCCGGGACTAAACAGCTAATGCGGCCGCTCACCGCGCGATATCGTTTGCGAATAGATCATGACGCGCTTGCCCCGCGAAGGCGGGTGGTCAGGCTGACTACGAAAGATGCGCGATGACCGACTTGCGGACCTGATAATCACTCCGACGGCGCGAACTATCGCCAAGAAGTCGTCGAAGCTCCCCCTGAGGCCAGCCGCGTGAGACATCCTCTCCACTGCCGCCTCTCGCTTGGCGGCAGTGATCCCGGGTTGGCCTCCCGTCCGTCGCACACAGAAGAACACTTGCGACGTGAGCTGGTTGCATGGCCTTCCGGCGACGCCGAACTATGTTTCTGCACCCGCTCTGCCTCGTCCCCTAAACCATCATGCCGTCGCGCGAATCTTAGCAAATAACATTGCCGCTTCGGATGGTCCTAGCCCAACAATACCTACAAAGCTCGGCGGCGGCCTTGGGATGTGCCGATCAGTGGGTCTCCAGAGGTGAAGGCAGTACCGGCTGTTATTGACATACTGCGAATGCGGCGGATGCAATTGCATGACGCATTCCTCCTCATCCCAGAACAAGTCTTTGACAAAGCACATCTCTTGCCAGTTCGGACAACGCCGCGGCGTCGAAACGGCGACCTGCTCCCAGCCCGGACGGACGAAGCCACTGATTTTCAGTTCACTCCCGCAAGGGCCCTGCACCAAGAACAGCCCACCGGGGCCTGATCCTGGTACGCTGGCGAACTTGCCGGATCGTACGCGGCCGGCTTCCAGCTTCTCTATGATCTGCGCTCGCACGCACCCTCCTTTGCTTTACGGATCGCTTTGAAGTCGACGTAGATGACGTTGTTTGGCAACTCATGAGCCGGCGCAAGCTCCGTCAGCAGCGTAGCGTTCGAGCACCACTCTCCAGCGAACCATCTGCTGAGAAAGCCGCAGATGTCCATCATCACTTGTTCTCCCATTACTTAGTTCTCGGAAGCTCACATCCTCTTCAAGCACCCGACGAACGCCTTTACTGCACTCCCCGATTGCATGAAGGCCGGCGATGCACGAAGTGCTCGATCCGATTCACCCGCGGAATTGACCTCCACACTCACGAACACCCGATGGGGTAACCAGCCCCGCCAGACAACTCGGTCACGAAGCGCGCTTTTGGCGACACATCTTACTTACCCATGCCCGCGGGCGCTGATCAGCCGGCGCCGGACAGAGTGCGCTTCAGCAAGGTAAGATCCGCGCTCGATCTCCCGCACTTGCAAAACGAGTGTTCATTAGCCTTTCCGTTCAGGTCTCGAGGATGCATCTCGGCAATATGAAATCCGTCAATCGACGCGTATCACTTCATCCCTCCCGTTCTGATGTCGCATCCGATATCCGTTTGTGCACTCGATTATGGCTCGCCGAAACGACGTCACGCCGCACGGACTGACGCGACGCAAGAGCAATATCGGCTTTGGCCCGATGCGGCCTTGTGACGTGGCAGCACTTGAATCATTCGCAGCTCTCGCCGCTAGCGGAGCCTGAAACAATGCCAATACGTCATCTATGTGACCATGAAGAGCTTGTCGGACCAAAAATTCGAACGGGCGCGTCTGGCTCGTGAATGCTTGGCACAATGTGTTTCGGATCGAGTTGATAGCATCCTACGGCTCCTCGCGAGGATGATCAGACATGACGAGTTAGTCCTTTGGACAGACCATCACTGCGACCATCCGCGGATCTTCAGGCGCGTCGATACAATGCAACAGCTGGCGCATCGTTGCGGGTATGACGTCAGCAAACATTCACGCTTGCCTCCCATTGCTGGTGTCGGCTTTCAGACATCGATGTCGCAGCTCCGACAATCGTCGATTGGTCCACAGCGCCGCACTCTAGAGGCACGCATCTAACCCTTGTCGAGCGGTGCGGGCACTTCTCGGTTACTGGCATGCTGATTGCTGTAGTGTCGAAACAGGAAGGACACGCTATCCCGACATCAATTTGCAATGGACTCGTTGTTTGTTTTTGCTTTATGCATTGCCAAAGCACGTTTCGAACTTGCACGGTATCCCCTGATCGATGATACGCGACCAAATCGACAGGCCGCATACCTCACGCGCAACAAGCCGAATTCTGACACTCCGAGCTTTGGAAGACGAACTGATGGATAACACGAGGCGTCCGGACGCTAACCTTTTTCCCTGGACCAGTGGAGCATGCGAGGAATGACGCACTGGCGCGCACCAAAGCAGTCCATGATGAAGCATTACGCTGCTGACCGCCGCTCTTGGCAGACGCAGAGGAGATGGAACCTGTTGCCGCTGGCCGGGCTTCTCCTTCATGCGCTGCTTTGGGCCAGTATATGTTGGATCATCGCAGCGTCCTTATGAGCGAAACGATGAACCAGAGGAGATCTCAGTGGATGGGTGCTGGTATAGGAGGGCCTTTCGATGCCCTCGTGTACCGCGGCCGCGGTCTTGCAATTGTTGAGTGGCTAGATATGAAAACCTCCGAGGTCAGACAGGCAGGTGCAGAAGTGTTGGATATCGCGGATTATCGGACTTATATGCCTGCAAGCTTGACTTGACCTGACGGCAGCTATTGTCCCATCCGGTATTCGGTACTACGCCCGACAAGTGCTTTACGGTTCTCGCGCAAGAACAGGACTAAGATCGGCGCGCCGGCTCGATAGTAGGCGGATTAGCTTTCGAGAAGCTGACGAAAAGAATACGCCTGCGCCTATACAATCCCCTGTAGGTCGTTAAAGCGGCTCGCTGCGCTGAGGCGGCACGCTGACTGGGATTCGATTGGAACGATTTGTGCGAGAGAGGACCGTCTGGAGATTCTCGGCACGGCAGCCTCTGCAATGAATCGCCCGCCCGAATACCGAGCGAGATTGTTGCTCACCGTTGGCATTCGTGGCGATCTGCCGATGGAGGTTCCATCGACACGCGAGACGCTACGACTCTTGGCCGGGCCAAGTGCCCCGCTCGTTCTTGTGCGTCTGCCACTCTAGGGCGCGCCGAGCGAGCTTGTCGTATTCCTTGGCTATCTTGAGAAGCCTATCTCTGGCTTTGCCGTACGCCAGCGTTTCCGCTTTCTCTCGCGTTGCTTCCGCACGGCCGCGCCAAAGGTCGGGATCGTAGAGTTTACTCTTCGGATTCATAGCGATGAACATGCAATTTGCAGATCAAACAAATGTGACAGTGGCGCTCCGTACAATTACCTAGCAGTGACGCTTGTGGCCCGGGGTTACCAGCGAGTAGACACCAACGGTGCGCGCAAACTCACACTTGCCCTGAGCGTGGCCATAGAGACGCCGCGGTTTACAAACACTCAGCGCGAGGTTTCGCCGGAGCACACTCGTCCTGCTGACGGACCCTGTAGATCCCAAGACGTATTCAGACGATAGGGCTTGAATCGCACGTAGCGTCAGATTGTACGATCCTGGACAAGTGGGGACTACTTCGAACAATCCAGGCGTTTCCCGCCAAATCCCAAGAACTGCGAATGTTTCAAACACCCAAGCTCAACCCGCGAGATTCAAAGCACACTTGTCTGCACCTTATTGGTGGCTGGTCCAATGAGAGGTAGAAACAATTGCGCTCTTCGAGACATGGACGGCCCCTTTCGATCGTGGCATGCGCAGGGGAACGGACGCCCGGTACTGACGCCAACTCGATTGCCCCCGCTCTTGCGTCAAATGAAGTGGCACGCACGTTGCGGGACCGCGCCGAGCGTGACAGGGGCACGCGCGATGACAGCTTTGCCTGCGCAGTCGAGTGCATCGTTTGTCAATGGATTGAGCAGCCCTGCCTTGGGCGCTCCTCGCCGCCTTTCCTGGCCCGCGGTCACAAGTCCTGTTCGATCCTGCGTCGGGACGACGATGGCCTCCTCCGTCGGTTGACTCGTCATTAGGCTGCGGCCGCACTTTAGACTCATGCAAAAGCCTCCCAATGCCTCACGAGATCGGGGCGTGACCGCGGCCACCGCACGATCACCGAAAGCTTAACCGTGATCAAATTGTTCGGTCAGTGCAGCTGCGAGTGCAGCCCGGCGCTCGGCGCCGGCAACGACAGATGCTGACAAGTCGCTGCGAAAATACCGACTCCCGGCCCGGATGGTTTCGCAAGAGAAAAGAACGGTCTCGCAGGCGCTTACCTAACAATCCGGCATGTCTTCGGTCGGAAGGCCTGAAGAACATGCCGCAAACCAACCGACGCGAAGAAACACCATGATTCAAAACCAGCGGCTTCGTTTGGCTTCGCCCCTGAAGGCTGCCATCACCCTTGCTTTTGCAATGACCGCCCTCATCCCAGAGCGAGTAGACGCGCGCGATCAAGCGCCGACCGTAGAGGAGAAAGAAGCCTGCATGGAGGACGTGTTCCGCCTGTGCAGCAGCCATATTCCGGATCGCGTCGCCATCATCGCTTGTCTCAGATCCAAGCAATCGAGGCTCAGTCTGAAATGTCGCTACATGATTTCCGCTGGCGACGCTGGCAAGAAGAGTAACGAACCGAAATGAGGGGATGGCGAACCAGGTGGCTGCGCCTTCGCCTCAGGCTCAGAGATTGCCGACCGTGACCAGCAGGCCGTCACGCGATGGCAGGACAACAGGCACGGGCGATCGAGAACGACGTCGATAACTTAGAACTGACGGACACGGTCGCCGATTACTTCTATCGGACAGCTCAGCCTGGAGCGCTTGACCCTCACGTAGCGTCAGGTTGTAGCCTCACGAAGGAATCGCATTTAAGCGGCAGATACGCAAGCATCGAGGACGGTCTGCCGCGAGCGGGTGCTCGCACAACAATATCAATGCAATTGACGCCACGCCTCGTCGACGAAAAGTCCCCTATTGAACGAGGAGCCCGAGGATAGACAGGTAACGTGTAAAGTTCGATGGAAGCGCTTAGATCGATCATTGGCAAAGTTGCCAGCGGCACCACTCTGACATGTGAGGAAAGTGAGTTCGCCTTCGACAGCATGATGTCGGGTCAAGCGAGCCCTTCGCAGATCGGTGGCTTGTTGCTGGGAATGCGGGTCCGCGGCGAGACCGTCGAAGAGGTCACCGGCGCGGCCTCCGCGATCCGCAATAGAATGCCACGGGTCGATGCGCCATGCGAACCCATCGGTATTGCTAGCACGAGCGATACCCCGTTTTGCTCAGTCAACGTGGAGACGTGCGCCTCCTTTATCGTCGCCGGGGCCGGCGTTCCTGTCGCCAAGCACACCGACTGCGCAGCGTCATCAAGCTCGAGCGCCGCGAAAATTTTGGCGCACCTAGGCGTGAAGACCGATCTCACGCCTGAAGCCGTTGCTCGTTGTCTACAGGAAGCCGGCATCGGCTTTCTGTTTGCGTCGGCCCAGTATCCGGCCATGCAGCGTATTCGCCAGATCCGGACTGCACTTGGGACTCGCACGATTTTTAATCTAATCACGCTTCTGTCCAACCCCGTGGGGGTTAAGCGGCAGATGGTCGGAGTGTTCTCTCGTGAATGGGTGCAGCCACTGGCCCTAGTGTTGAAGAACCTTGGCGCCGAATCGGTGTGGGTGGTGCACGGCTCGGACGGGCTCGATAAGATAACCCTTGCCGGCCCGACCTTTGTTGCCGCGCTCGAGGCGGGTGCAGTCCGCACCTTCGAGGTGACGCCAGAAGATGCTGGGCTCCCCCGCCACACCGAGGCGCTGGAAAGCGGCGATGTGGATGGCAATGCCGTCGCGCTGCAAAGCGTGCTCGGTGGCGCAGCAAGTCGATATCGCGATGCCGCCCTTTTGAACGCGGCGGCGGCATTGATCGTGGCCGGCCGTGCCTCCACGCTCCAGGAAGGCGTCGCACTTGGCCAGGAAGCGCTTGATCGCGGCGCCGCAGCCACGCGACTGGAGCGCCTGATCGCGGCTTCCAACTAATGACAACTGAGTTGAGCCCTGTTCAGTTGTGGCCGCCAAGGCCAACGTTCACAAGCGCGAATGCGCGCTGCTCCTGCGAGGCTTGCGAGCTTGCGCCGCTTGCCCATGCATCAACGCAGTTGGCATCGAATAGGTGGCGCAAGAGCCGGCCTTCGTCGTCGGCGAGAGCCTGTTGCGGCGCACCGTTGCCGAGGTTTCAGAGCCCGCTACGTGGTGCTAACGCTGCCGGCCAAAGGAGATGATCGATGACGTCCGCACAGAAAACGGAAGCACTCGGATCCATCGCAACGATAGAACACATCATTCGCAAGTTTAGGGAATTGATTGATACGGACAGCTCGATCCCCCCGGAGCTGCGGGGCGCGCTGCACGCAACACTCGATGAGCATCTTATCGATGCAAAAAAGCGTGTTCTCTTACGGGGACATTAAGCGCGCCAATGCCCTGCATAAGGAGAAACAATTTGCCCTGGCCGGCGCCCGCCAGTACCGCAATCGGCATGATCCTGTCCGCACGGCCAGTCGGCGACGTTCCAGCCATGCACCGATCGCGCCGACGGAATCCAGCAGCATGGCCGCCCCTTTCTGCCTAGCGGGGATAGGATTGAGCTCGACGAGATCGAGCAATTGCTCATTGGTCTACAGAGAAAGCCAAGCACATTATATACATCGAGATGGTCCAGCTTCAGGCCCGTTCTCACGCACGGCCGTCGGCCAAACCGTCGCGATTGCCTTAGGCTGACTGCCGCGTTCGGCCTGCCGGTGAGCCATGCCGAGATTGCCACTTTCGGCGGAACCACGGCGCTGGTGATCGAGCGCCTGGCGGTGGACGAAGGATGGCCGCTTGCTCCGGCTGCCGCAGGAGGACTGCTGTCAGGCGCTGTCTGCTTGCCGCTACGCAAGTATCCGGGCGCGGCGGCCGGCAGGGTGGAGCTTCTTGATCTGCCAAAAAGGCAGCGATGTCCCTTCCGAGGACCAGGCGATTCTGCTGAGGGCGCAGATTCTCTTTTGGCCGATCGGCGTAACGCATGCAGAAGAAGCTTGTGACGTCGGTAGGGACATACAACTCCTACAGGATTGCCGGCGTACAGGGGCGGCATTTCGTGCAGACCCGCGAAACGGCGGGCGTAGCGAAAAGGCTCGTTCGGGATTCTATTGAAGCTATGGCAACTACCGCCAAAGCGTACGCATACGACGGAGGCCGCCTGATTGACGCATGCGCGCGGGCACGGCGAGGTCTATGATGGCATTGGGTGAAGGGTGAAGGTCAGGCGGCCTGCTGATTGGCTGGCTTGTCGGCCTGGCGCAGGAGCTTCCATTCCCAGGGCAAGAGCTCGTGCAGACGCGATGCGGGATGATCGGCGATACGGGCCAGGACGTCGGCGAGCCAGGCCTTGGGATCGACGTCGTTGAGGCGACAGGTCGTGATCATCGTCAGCATGATGGCGGCACGGTCGGCGCCGCGTTGGCTGCCGGCGAAGGTCCAGTTGCGCCTTCCCAAGGCGATGCCTCTCAATGCGCGCTCAGCGCAATTGTTGGTCAAGCAGATCCTGCCGTCGTCGAGGAAGCGGGCGAAGCCGTCCCAGCGCCTGAGCATGTAGTTAATCGGCTTCAGGACCTCGGAGGAACGCGAGAGGGTTTCGCGCTCGCGGAGCAGCCAGGCATGCATGTCCTCGAGAAGTGACTTACTCTGTTCCTGGCGAGCGGCACGCCGCTCGCCGGCACCGCGGCCGTTGATGGCGCGCTCGATCTCGAACAACGTATCGAGGCGTCTGACAGCCTCCAGCGCGATCGGGGAGACCGGTTTGCCTTTCTTGCCTTCCCGAGCATTTTTCTCGATATCAGCCAGCTCGAAGAAGCCCCGCCGCGCATGGGCCACGCAAAACGCCGGCGTAATCGGCAGCGCCTTCTTCTGCGGGTCGAACAGCGGCTCGAAGCCGCTGTAGCAATCCGCCTGCAAGATGCCGGCGAAGGCGGCCAGATGTCTCTGTGGATGCTCGCCTCGTCGGTCGCTCGAGGCGTAATAGACCGCTGCCGGCGGCGCAGGCCCGGCGAACGGCCGGTCATCCCGCACATAAGTCCAGATCCGCCCGGTCGTGCACTTGCCCTTCGCCAGAATACGGATGGTGGTGTCGTCGCCATGAAGGCGCTCGGCAGCGAGCACGTGGCGTTCGATCAAGTGGAAGAGCGGCATGACGGCGAAGGTCCCGTGGCCGACCTGGTCGGCCAGCGTCGACAACGGCAGGTCGATCCCCTCGGCCTTAAAGCGCGCACTCTGGCGGTTGAGCGGGATATGCATGCCGAACTTGTCGAACAGGATCGTCGCCAGCAATTGTGGGCCGATGAAGCCGCGCGGCGTGGCATGGAACGGCGCGGGCGGCTGGCTGATCTTCTCGCAATCGCGGCAGGTGAACTTCTCGCGTACCGTCTCGATCAGCTTGAAGCGGCGCGGGATCTCCTCCAGCGTCTTGGTCACATCCTCACCGATCTTCGCCAGCCGCGATCCACCGCAGCAGGCGCAGGTCGTTGGAGTCTCAATGACGACGCGCTCGCGTTCGATATCGTCAGGCCATGGCTTGCGCACCGGCCGCTTGCGCATGAAGGGGCGGACGTTCTGCGTCTTCGCCGCTGCGGCCTGTGCGGCAAGCTCATCCTCGCTCGCCGTGGTGACGAGTTCTTCGAGCTCCAACTCCAACTGCTCGAGCAGCCGTGCCGAGCGCTCGGATCGCTGCCCGTGCAGTTCGCGTTTCAGCTTCTCGATGCGCAACTCGAGATGAGCGATCAGCGCCTCGGTATCCGACAGTTTCGCCTGCGCATTCGCGGCTTGCGCCTGCCAGTTGGCGGCCTTCGCCTCGGCTTTCTGTCGCGCCTCACGCTCGGCCTGCAGCGCCGCCAGGGCACTGACAAGGTCCGATGGAAGATCATCCGGCTTCGATATCATGGAGCCATTGAATCAGATCGAGCAGCAGATTCAAACCGTAAAACGACTATCCGACCCGCGTCGGACGCTGGGTTTCTTGAGGGTTGCGCCAATCGATCCCGGACAACAGATAGCTCAACTGCGCCGGAGAGATCGTTACCGATTCACCAGCAACCGATGGCCAGATGAACCTGCCTCTCTCGAGTCTTTTGGTGAACAAGCAGGCGCCCTGGCCATCGTGCCAAATGACCTTCAATAGATCACCGCGTTTGCCCCGGAAGCAGAAAAGACCGCCGCCCATGGCGTCGCGCTTGAGCACTTCCTGCACGCGCAGAGCCAGGCTCGGAAAGCCGCACCGCATGTCGGTATGGCCCGTCGCCAGCCACACCCGCACGCCCGTCGGGATCGGGATCATCGGCGCGCCAGGCCCCGAGCAATTCGAACGACCGCCTCGATATCCGCACCGGGGCCGAAGACCACGCGCAGCCCCTGAGGGCTCACGATTTCGATCTGACCTGTCTCGACAGCTTCCGTCGTTGGCGGCGTACTTGCCGCAACTATCGCAGGGACGAATGTCGGGCCGATCGAATCCTCTTCGGCCGGATCATGACAGGTCCAAGCCTTGCGCCAGCTCAGCAGAAGCTGACGTGATATCCCATACCGGCGAGCCGTCGCCGACACCAGTCGTGGCCCCGAGAAGCTCTCCTCTACGATTCTGAGCTTCTCCGCACGCGTCCAGCGTCGCCGCCGACCGGTCTCCACCAAATCCATGCGGCTCAGCACCGCACTGTCCTTATGTCCGTCCATAAGGACAGTCAGCTACAGATCGGAAAAACTCGCAAGACGGCCGCCCTCGGACGGATACGCCAAAGCTGCTCTCGACAAGATCGAAAGCAAGCTGCACACGGGATTTCTCGGATCGATTCATACGTCGGTAAAAGCTGCCCGTCATGCAGCGCCTGGGTTCATTGAGAGTGCAATACCGGACAACCACGGTTGCTGCCGCCGGCCGACTAGGTGAAGTCGATGCCGCCGATGCCTTGTCACCTGCGCATTGTGGATCACGCGTTCCATGACGCACCGGCTCCCTCGTTCGGAAGTGAGTTGCCGTCACGCATTGCCGGACATCTCCTCCACTGCTCGGTCTTTGCCAAATCGCTGCGAATTGACGAAGCCGGCACGCCCGACATCACCAACACGGCCGTCGACCGAACGCTGCTGCAAACAAGAGCTGTCAACAGACAAAAAGCGAACCCGCGCATTTTCGGGACATTTGCCTTCACAAAGCCCGATGTGCTGAACCGAGCAGCCGGGGAACAGCGAGGCCTCGGGCAAACCCTCCCGGCCGGAGCGGGAGGGTGCCTCCGCCTCTTCGATGCGCGCGGCCATACGCAGGAATGCGTGCGGCCCAGACACCAAAGCACGTGCAGCTACCTCGTGGAACGAGCAAAGATCGACAAGATTGTCTCTCAGGGTGTTGTAGAGCGCTGCGCTATCACGGCACGCGCGCGTGCGAGCCGGCACTCACGGCTTCTCCGGTCACCGGCAAGCACATCCTGCCGGAATAAGATCACGAGCAGCGCATCGAATACGTGCACTTGAAAGAGGAAGGCGGGCGGCCGGCTCCACAGGTGCATTCTGCGCTCCCGCCGAAGCCAAGCCGTGCCAGGGAGCGGCACGGCAACGTTCCTGGATTGATGTCGTGGTCAGGCATTTTGCGCAACAGAAGGCAGGTCAGCAATGCGAGGACGGCCCATACCAGGGCGCGCTCCTGAGCTCTACAATTGCGCCGACACCTACCAGCCCTGGTAGCTCAGTTACTGTCGATAGCCGCGTAGCATCATTGCCGCGGCAAGACCAGGCTTCAGAAGGCACAGGTGCCGCACAACAATTGCGCATCTTAAGATCTTCGCGCGAGATCATGATAGGATTACCGTGGATCTTATCCTGATCTTGTATGAGCGATGAGAGGCGAGTTCACAGGCGTCAGGCGATGTCCAGCAATCCGTTTGGAGCAACGACAATCCTCGAGGGTATCCGACGTTGGGTTGAGATCGAGTCTCCAACGGAGCGGCCGGATCAGGTCAACATGCTCGTCGACCTCGTCGCCGCAGGCTATGGCGACTTGCCGGCAACTGTGGAACGTGTCGCGGGACGCGACGGCCGAGGGGATCACCTGATCGCACGCTCGTCCTGGGGCCAGGAGGCACCGGGCGTCCTGGTGCTGAGCCATCTCGATACCGTACACCCGATGGGCTTCATCGAGCGCCTGCCGTTCCGGATCGACGGCGACAGCGCGTTCGGTCCCGGCATCTACGACATGAAGGGCGGCGCGTATCTTGCGTATGATGCCTTCCGGCGGATCTGCGCCGATGATGCGCGCCCGCCGCTCGGCATCACCCATCTCTACTCATCGGACGAGGAGATCGGCAGCCCGACCTCGCGGGCGCTGATCGAGGCCGAGGGCCGCAAGGCCAAATATGTGCTGGTGACCGAGCCCGCGCGCGACGGCGGCAAGATCGTCACCGGACGCAAGGGCGTCGCGCGCTTCGACTTGCATATCAAGGGCGCACCGGCGCATGCCGGCACGCGCCCCGAGCACGGCCGCAGCGCGATCCGGGAACTCGGCCATGTGATCCTGGCGCTGGAGGCGATGAACGATCTCAAGCGCGGCATCACCGTCAATGTCGGCGTCGTCCGCGGCGGCACCAAGCCGAACGTGATCGCCGAGGAGGCCTATGCGGAAGTCGATCTGCGCGTGCCGACCATCGCCGACGCCGACGAGCTGGTGCCGAAGATCCTCGGAATCACCGCGCGCACCGAGGGCGTCACCGTGAAGGTGACCGGCGAACTGAACCGTCCGCCCTACGAGAAGAGCAACGCCGGCGCAGCACTTTACGAACACGCCAGGGAGCTTGCCGCCGAACTCGGCTTCGAGCTGCTCGATGTCTTCACCGGCGGCGGCTCCGACGGCAATTTCACAGCGCCGCATACCGCGACTCTCGACGGCCTCGGCGTCGACGGCAAGGGCGCGCATACCCATTGCGAGCAACTCTACATCTCCTCGATTGAGCCGCGCGCCCGACTCCTCTATCGCCTCTATCAGACACTGCAATAATTTCGACCAGCCGCCGGCCGCGACCGCGGCGTACGCCGGATCGGGGACGCGCTCCGATATTCGCGCCGCACGCCTCGAAATGGCGCAATGGGTCACATAAATCCCTTCCTGTCAGGCCGACCTGATCGAACACCATCCGGATCTCGCATTGGGCACTGAGGCTTCGGTGCCCATCCGACTGAATTTTCATGACTACCGCACGGCCGGATGTCCGGCCGCGAAATTGACTGCGACTAGAGCGGGTAGCTGCCGCGCAGGCACGAACCTTTCCGGCCGGGGCTCGTCCGCCCGAACCTTGTTGTCAACTGGGGTGGCATTGTGACGCACATCGAGACACAGAATGAGTCAGCAACAACACTGTACGCGGCGTTTTGCGAGCAGACCTTGGCGCTTAGGCACGTGCATACAGGCTGCCAAGAGGACTTGAACCGGACGTAGCGTTAAATTGTACAATCTTAGGAAGGCACGAGTCTTCAGCTGCCGTCCGGACTGTGAAGGATTTCGAATGTCTCACATGGGCATAGCCACGCCGCAATGCTTGGGCGAGATCCTGGTCCGCGACAGCCGACCGCTCGAGATGTCTATGCGTTGCGTGTTGATCGCGGCGCCGCGGCGAGCAGGCGGTTGTGAAGGGGCTGCCATCCCACAGCGATACCGTTCAGCTGTCCTAAGCCGCATCACCGCAGAGTGGCCGAGGTCAGAGAAGATCAACTTAGACCTCGCTTCAAAGACAATCAAAGCGGCGAGCCAGCTTCTCGACCGCTTACAGCGCTTTTGGGCGGTCCCAGCGCGCAAGCGCGCGACTACGGCGACCTGCAAAGCTCTTGCGTTGCAACGCCTCGCTCGGCGTAACCGGCGCGACATCAGAAGAGATAGCCTGGCATTCAGGAGCAGCAAGTTGAACGAGCCCGATGACGTAAAAAAGGTTCTGTTAGTCGACCACATTGAAGGCCAATGCCGGGCCATTATCGGCTTCAAAGATGAAGACCCTAGAGCGGCCTTTATGTGCGGCGAGCCCGTATACCAAAGACCGGGCAGGAAACCGTCATCGTGGTGCGCCTATCACCACCGCCAGATGCACGCGAGCGCTGTCGAGCAGAACCGAGCAGGTGATCGCGTGCCTGAGATCTCTCAGGCAATATCCATTGTTCCCACTCCATGACAACCATCGAGAATAGCGTTGTCCTGCTGAGTCCGTATGATCATACCCGCAAAGGCCACGCGAAGCATGTCATCGAGGGTTAGACGTTTCCGACCTCCCACTGAACTGCATCGGGACACGCGCATGCGCTGACCGAACCACACAGAGATGCACCTCGTCTGCAAATTAATGAGCCGATCAACAGTAACCGGCATGAGGCCTCCACCTCGTCATGGCGCGGTTCGCTTGGGATACAGCCTGGGATGAGCTGATGGGTGGAGGTGAAGCGATGGCAAATGCCATGCTTGATGCCAGGCAGGAAGGTGACTCTTATCGCCGCGTTGAGGTGATCACTGGGGAGCGCCGGCGGCGACGGTGGACGCGCGAGGAGAAGGCCCGGATCGCGGCGGAGAGCTTTGAGGAGGGGACGAACATCTCCGAGGTGGCGCGGCGCAATGGTGTTTCCCGCGGACTGCTCACGGTGTGGCGACGCCAGGTAGCGGCGGCGATGGCCGGCAAAGCCCAGAACTTCGTGCCTATCCAAATTGGCGCCGAGAGCGATGGCGGGAGGGCTGGCGAGTCCGAGTGTATTTCGCCGGGTAAGATGAAGCCCTTGGAGATTGCCGCGCCGCCGGCCAAGGTCTGTGGAGCGGTCGAGATCGAGGTGAACGGGGCGCGCATCCGCGTCGAGCCGGGCGTGGAGCTGGCGACGCTTTCGATGGTGCTATCGGCGCTTCGAGGGATCCGGTGATTGCGCTACGGTCAGACCTCAAGGTGGTGCTGGCGGCCCAGCCGGTCGACTTTCGTAAGTCGGTGCATACGCTGTCGGCGCTGGTGAGCGAAGCACTGCGCGCGAACCCATATTGCGGCGACGTCTTCGTGTTCCGCAGCAAGCGCATGGACAGAGTGAAGCTTCTGGCGTGGGACGGCAGCGGCATGGTGTTGGTAACGAAGTGGTTGCACCAGGGGCGTTTCACCTGGCCACCGATCCGCGACGGCGTTGTGCATCTCAGTGCGACGCAGCTTGCGATGCTACTCGACGGCCTCGAGTGGACGCGTGTGTCGCCCAAGCCTGTGAAGCAGCCGGTCATTGTCGGCTGAGAAGTGAGGATTTCGCTGGAGCGTGGGTCACACGGATGTATCGTCTGATCATGGCGATTCGCCCCGACGCTCTTCCGGCCGATCCAGCAGCTCTGACCGAGATGGTGCTCGCGCTTGACGCTGAGAACGAGAAGCTGCGCGTAGCAATGCAGACGTTCAAGGACATGATCTTCGGGAAGCGCTCGGAGCGGCTTGCCGCGCTCGTGGCCGAGCAGCTCGCACTTGAGCTTGGCGACCTTGAGACCGGCGTCACGCCGCCTGCAGCTGCCAACGACGATGCAGCCGCGGCAAAGCCGCCCGGCAAACCACTGCGGAAGAAGGCGCGCCGCAACATCGGCGCGCTGCCCAAGCACCTGCCGCGCTGCGAGCAGGTGCTGGAGCCGGAGGCGACCGCATGCCCGTGTTGTCAGGGCCAGCTTCACAAGATCGGCGAGGACGTCAGCGAGGTGCTGGACATCATCCCGGCGATCCTGCGGGTGTTGCGGACGGTCCGTCCCAAGTACGGCTGCCGCCGCTGCACCGATGGTGTGATCCAGGCGAAGGTGCTGCCGCGCCTAATCGAGAGCGGCATGGCCTCGACGGCACTCGTGAGCCACGTGGTAGTCTCGAAGTTCGCCTGGTATCTGCCGCTTTACCGACAGGTGCAAATTCTGGCCGGCCAGGGTGTCCATCTCGACCGGGCGACGCTCGCCGGCTGGGTGAAGCGAGCGGCCTGGTGGCTCAGGAGCCTCTATGAGCTCCAGCTGCGCACCATCCAGGCTGCGCCGCGCCTGTTCTGCGACGAGACGCCGATGCCGGTGCTCGATCCCGGACGACATCGCCCGCGCATCTGCCAGTTCTTGGCGCATGCGATGGATGACCGGCCATGGGGCGGCCCCTCGCCGCCGGCGGTGGCCTACGTGTTCGCCGACGGCCGCGGCACGGCGGAGATCGCCAGACAGTTGACGGGCTTTTCCGGCATTCTGCAGGTCGACGGTTATGCGGCCTACAAAGCGCTCGCCCGCGATCATGGCGACGCGATCCAGCTCGCCTTTTGTCTCGCCCACGCCCGACGCAAATTCGTCGACGTGTATAAGACGACCCAGTCGCCGTTCGCTCGCGAAGTGATCGAGCGCCTGCAGGCGGTCTATGCCATCGAAGCAGAGATCCGCGGCAGCAATGCCGAGCAGCGGCTGGCCACCCGCCGCACCAGGTCCGCTCCATTGATGGAGGCGCTCAGGACGCGCCTGACCACAATGGTCGGCCAGCTCTTCTCCCAATCGAAGCTGGCGGAGGCCATCAACTACGCACTCAATCACTGGGACGGGTTGACGCTGTTTCTCCGCGACGGCCGTGTCGAGGTTGACAGCAACACAGTCGAGCGTTCCATGCGCCCGATTGCGATGGGAAGACGCAACTCATTGTTCAGCGGCAGCGAAGGCGGCGCCGAGAGCCGGGCGATCCTGGCGTCGCTCGTGAACACGGCAAAACTCCATGAGCTCGACCCGCAGGCCTACCTGGCCGATGTGCTGGAGCGCATCGTGTCCGGGCGAACCAAGAGCCATCAGCTGCACGAGCTGCTCGCCTGGAACTGGAAGGCGGCGCGCCGGCGCACACCGCAGGCAGCGGCATGAGCCCACGTCGCCATAAAGCAGCATCGTCGATGCCGTCAGCCGCGATGCCGCTTGCGGACCTCGAGCGATGGCTCCAGGCTCGCATCGATCGCCATCCTGCCGCCACTAGCATTCCCATGCTCGACGGCTATGCTGCCGCGATCGTAGCCGGACCGGTCTCGATGAGCCCGCTCGATTGGATCTGCCCGCTGCTCGCGATCGATGCCGACGCGTTCAACCATGGCGGCACGCCGGAGTTCGCCGCGATCTCCGCCGTTGCGCTGCGCCACAACGACATCAGCAACACCCTCTCGACTGCCCCCGATCGGTTCGAGCCGATACACCGGCGCAACCCCAATGGCGACGTCGATCCGCGTCCCTGGTGCCAGGGTTTCCATGCCGCGATGCGGCTCAGGCTGTCGGCGTGGGCGCCGATGCTGGACACCAGCAATGTCAATCACGGCCTGCTTCTGCCCATTCTGTTGCACTGTCGCGACGATCAGGGGCAGCCGATGCTCGGATCCCCCCGAAGCGGCCGCGAGACTGCCGACTTTCTGCGTAACGCCTACGCCGATATTCCAGCGGTCGTCGAGGCCATGCGCCAATATTGGATGCCGATCCGCTACCCACGCGCCCGCTGATCTCCGCAGACGTGGGAGCTCATACCGGTTACGATCAACAAGCGACGTGCGTGGCTCTATCCAGTTGTTTGATCGCACCGGTGACATTAGACGCCGCGAGGCAGATTAGATGGTTTTTAAGTCCATGACCGCAAGAAGAACTGACCATCTCCGGCCGGAAGAACGTTGGTGCCTCGGATCCTAATCATGAATGCCGGTACGGCTCAAATGTCGGGCGCTGATCTGACAGCAGCTCAACTTTCGCTCGCCGCCAACTCGGCTTGCCGTTCAGCGTGGTTTACTCAGGAGGGAGACCTCATAGTTTCCCCGGTAGCTATCCCAGCCGATCTGCTATCCTTCATCGGCGCGACGCTCAATATCGACGCCTCGAGCCTGTCGCAGCTTGTGCCTGGAGGCGCTCGCAAAGCACCGGTCCTTGATGATTGCACTCTGCTGTCCGAAGCGCTCGTAAAGCGAATCAGCAACTCCATATTCGTCAGAAATCGTCTTGGAGAATCTATCCCTGCTACTTCAGTGAAGGTGTTGCACGCTTGGCGGATGTGCTCTGTGTCGCGCAACCGGGAGATGACTTCGCTCTGCAGCGCGGTCCTGATCTATTGAATCGCAAGAGTCACTTCCGACAATTGGCGACGAGTGTTGGCCTTCTGTTGCCTAACGGACGCGTCACGACGAACCCAGACGAACTATTCAGAGCGGTCACCTCCCTGAGCTCTGAGACCGGCAGCGTAATTGTTAAGTTGGACAATGGAGCCGGTGGGGTTGGAAATGTCATCTTGACCGGCGAGGAGAGCAGTCCACTACCTGGGGCAAGAGATACGCAGCGGATTTCTTGGCGTCGTTTGATCCCGACGCACTCTGGTCCGAGATCACAACAGCGTCATGTAAGACTCTGGTCGTGGAATCTTACCACCCAGCTCAGTCTCTGTTCTTTCTCGAGTACGAGATCGCGGAGGATGGTTCAATCGTTTTCGTCAACAGCGGGAATATACGTCTACGCCGAAGCAAAGATCCGTCTGAGCGGGCTCTCATCTGGACAGGGCTGGAGCTTCCAAGCGACCTGAGCTGAGCAATGTTTGGCCGCCCAAGCACACTCTTATCGATTTGTGGATCTTGCGCGCACTCTGGGGTACCGCGGGATGATCAATATCGACGCCATTCTCGCGAGTGGCGGGCGGTTGCTGTTCAATGAGACGAACGGCCGCTGGGGCGGAGGCTCGGTGTTACACAGCATTGCGGTCCGGTTGCTGGGCGCCGAGTATTTGAAGTGCTACGTCATTCTATCCGTGAGAAACGTGCGATCAAGTTCTCTCCAGGCGGCGTGTGATCGTTTCTCAAGGACGGAGTTCTGTTCGACGGCACAAGCAAACAAGGCGTGATCCCGCTCGCTGCCGATCAAGAGGCAGGCACGGTGGAATGCATCGTGATTGCACGCGATAGGCCCACGGTCCACAATCTGCAGCACCACTTATTGACGATGTTTGATCGAGATTACAACGGCATCTCCTAAACCAGCCATTCATCCTAATTTGGACCTGCTTCGCGAGCACCCGGGCGATCCGATATCAACAAACGCAATAGAATCGCCGGGCCTGGCCACCATATCACCGGCGATCGCTGGAAGCTGGAAGCCGCAGCGCGGATCACAAGTTCGTCCGCGTCCTGATCAACGAAGCATCGCGCCCGGCCTTCTTCTCTCAGATCCGACCCGGCGAGAAGGAGAGAGCGCCATCGGCTTCCTCGGCGACGTCGTCGCTGAATCCAAGGCTGCGCATAAAGATCAACAACATCGGCAAAGCCGATCGCTTCATCCAAACGTCCCTACGCGAGTACCCATGCTCGCGTCTTCGAAACGCAAGCTCAGTGAGCCAATGATCGGCCAGTCTGACTTCATTCACTGTCGTTCACAGGGCAGCCTGCATGTCGAACCATCAGCCGGCCCGCCCTCCCGTTAGACCGACCTCTTCAGATTGCGTAACTTTGGATTGGGACTTGGCGCGCGCGGGCCTCCGAACGAACTCGGGCGCCTGACGTTCGAACAGGCCACGGTAGATGCCGCCCGGGCGCGCGGTAAGCATCTCATGCGTGCCCTGCTCGACGAGCTCGCCGCGATCGAACACCAGGATGCGATCCATGCTGCGCACGGTCGACAGCCGGTGCGCGATCACGATCGAGGTGCGGCCCTTCATCAGCCGCTCCATCGCCGGCTGGATCATCGCCTCAGACTCCGAATCGAGGCTGGAGGTCGCCTCGTCCAGAATCAGGATCGGCGCATCCGCCAGGAAGGCGCGCGCCAGTGCCACGCGCTGCCGCTCGCCGCCCGACAGCTCGACGCCGCGCTCGCCCACCAGCGTGCCGTACCCCTTCGGCAGCCGCATGATGAAGCCGTGCGCATTGGCAAGCCGCGCCGCCTGCTCGATCGCCTCCAAGCCGGCGCCCGGCCGGCCATAGGCGATGTTCTCCGCCAGCGTGCGGTGAAACAGGATCGGCTCCTGCTGCACGATCGCGATCTGGCTGCGCAGCGATTGCTGCGTCGCCTTGGCGATGTCCTGACCATCGATCAGGATTTTGCCGCCGGAGACGTCGTAGAGCCGCTGGACCAGCTTGACGAAGGTAAGCGGCAAGCTGAGGCCGTTCACGCGGCGTGGTTCCATGGCATAAGCGCCTCGATCTGGCTGCTCGGCCAGCCGTTGGCGATGCGCTGAAGCGTGAGGGTGAGCCAGGCGAACGGATCGACGTTGTTCATCTTCGCTGTCTGCAGCAGTGTCGCGATGGTCGCCCAGGTTCGTCCGCCGCCGTCGCTGCCAGCGAAGAGGCTATTCTTTCTCGTAATTGTTTGTGGCCTGATGGCGCGTTCGACGATGTTGGAGTCGAGCTCAATGCGGCCGTCGGTCAGGAAGCGCTCGAAGATGGCACGGCGCGAGACGGCATAGCGGATTGCCTCGGCCAGTTTTGATTTGCCGGAGATCCGCCGCAAGGTCTGCTGCCAGAGATCAAAGAGATCTGCGACGACCGCCGCGGAGGCTTGCTGACGCGCGGCAACGCGTGCGTGGGGACTTTGACCGCGCACGGTCTTCTCGACCTGCCAGAGCTTTGCCATCCGCTCGACCGTCGTCGTTGCCACTTTCGAGCTTCCTGCAACATGCAGCTCGTAGAACTTGCGTCTGCTGTGTGACCAGCAGCCAGCCAATGTGATGCCATCATTGCCGCGATCGGCGCGCGCCAACTTGTTATAGGCGGCATAGCCATCCACTTGCAGGATGCCCCGATAACCATTGAGATGGCGGACCGCGCATTCGCCGGAGCGGCTGTCTTCGAAGCGATAAGCCACCATCGGGGGACCGCTGCGGCCAAAGGTGCGGTCATCTCTGGCATAGGCCCATAAGTAGGCCGTTTTCGTCGATCCGGAGCCGGGAGCGAGCGTCGGCAGGGTGGTTTCGTCGGCAAAGACCCGTTCGGCCTTCTTGACCTCGCTGAAGATGTAGTCGGCCATGATCTCGAGCTCGAAGCCGAGCTTGCCCATCCATTGCGCCATCAGCTGGCGGTCGAGCTCGACATGATCGCGCGCGTAGATCGCCTCCTGCCGGTAGAGCGGCTGCCATCGGCGTATTTGGCGACCGCGATCTGGGCCAGAAGCGCTTCCGTCGGAATGCCTCCTTCAATGATATGGGCCGGAGCCGGCGCCTGGATTACGCCGTCCGCGTTCTTGAAGGCATACTTGGGACGGCGCGTGACGATCACACGGAACTTCGCTGGCTCCACATCCAGACGCTCCGACACGTCCTCGCCGATCACCACCTTCTGCTTGCCGGCATGCTCAGCAAGGTCTTCCGGCTCAATGACGGTTTCGATCCGTTCCAGATGGGGCGCAAAGCCCTTGCGCCGACGCGGTGCACGCTTGCCATCCGCTTGCTCACGGCCCTTGCTGACCTGGGCCTTGATTGCAGCGATGCCGGTCTCAATTTCCTCGAAGACAAAGGCCTGCTGTTCATCGTCGCCGTTCGCAGAGCCGAGCTTTTCCGATCGTCGGCCGAACCGGGCGCGGTCGAAGGCCTTCAGGATCTGCGTCAGCCGCTCGATACGCGCATCGGCATCGGCGTTGCGCACCCTGAGATCGGCGACTTCGCTCTCCAGAGCATCGGCGCGGGCCGCCCTCTCGGCCAGGGCAAGCACCATGGCTCTCAGCGTCTCTACGTCATTCGGGAGGTTGAGATCGGGCGGCGTCATTGGCCCGACCAAGCACATTTTGCCCCGGTTCTCTTGCCTTTTCAGCTCACTGATTCACTTCGCCGCAGCGCTTTTACCCAACAATCTCCGGCGGCTTGACCGCCACGGTCCGGACCCGCTTCCAGTCCATTCCATCCACCAGTGCCATCAACTGCGCAGGATTCATCTGCACCCGATGATGCCCGATCCGCGGCCAGCAGAACTTCGCCTTTTCGAGACGTTTTAAATAGAGGCACACGCCGGAGCCATCCCACCATACGATCTTTATTCTGTCGGCTCTTTTGGCCCGGAAGACATAAAGCGCACCGTCGAACGGATCTGAGCCCGCATCGCGCACAAGCGCAACCAGGCCATCGATACCCTTGCGGAAGTCGACTGGATGGCTGGCGAGGAACACCTTCACGCCCGAGGGAATCATGCCGAACGCACCGCCCGGATCACTCGCTGCAAGTGCGCCTCGTCGACGTCCACGCCGGCACGCACGACGACCTCGCCAATGGCAATCTCAATCACTGTGCCTGCCACAGACGCCACCACGCCCTCGCAACTCGAGTGCCGCGAGCGATAATGCCGCTCGGCCCGAGCATCACGGCGCCAAGCGAACAGCTGCGACGGGTGAATGCCGATCCGGCGGGCGATCGCCGAGACGCTCGCGCCAGGCTCCAGCGCCTCTGTCACAATTTGCGCCTTGAACTCGTCCGACCAGCGTCGGCGAAGCTGCCGCGGCGCTCCCTCAAGACGGTCGGCGACCGCTTCGATCATATGGAAGGTTCTAGTTCCAGAACTAGGCGCAGACATAGAAGCTCACATCGGCTCACAAACTCAGCAGCCGATAGCCGATCGCTTACCACTCCGCCAGACGGGGTTTCTTTGCCGCTTACTGACGAAGGGCGTCTTGCCGGAGCCGGAGCGTCCGACCAGGCCGACACGCTCGCTCGCATCTATGTCGACCGACAGAGTGGAAGGTAACGTCGTCGAGCACGATGCGGCCGCCCTGGATGCCGATCGGCCTCGCATCATCGGCATCGACAATGCCGAGCGGCTCGCCATGGATCTGCACCAGTTCCTCCATGTCGTTCACCGAACGCTGCAAGTCGTTGATGTGCATGCCGACATCCCGCAAGTAGGCGTGAATGATGTAGTAGCTGGTCAAGACATAGGTGACGTCGCCCGGCGTGGCGGCGCCATGCGCCCACAGCAGGATGGCACCGCCGATCACCGAGGCGCGGAAGCACAGCAGCACCAGGAGCTGCGCCGTATCGAGGTGTGGTTGTAGCGGAGCCAGGTCCGCCGCACCCGGCGGCGCCAGCGGCTGATGACGCCGTCGAGCCGGATGTCCTCGCGCGTCTCGGCGCCGAACGACTTCACCACCGCGTTGCAGGCCACGGCGTCGGCCAGCGTGCCGCCGACCTTGGTGTCCCACGCATTGGAGAGACGTGCGGCTGGCGCGATGCATATCATCGTGAAGCCAATGGTGACAGCCACATAGAATAACGCCCCCAAGCCGACAACCCCGCCGAGCACGGACCAATGCACCCCCAGCAGGATCATCGAGCCGACGAGCACCACCAGCGACGGCAACAATGCGGCCAGCACCGTATTGTTGAGCAGATCAAGCGCCCACATGCCCCGCGTGATCTTGCGCACAGTGGAACCCGCGAACGAGTTGGCGTGCCAGTCAGTCGAGAGTCGCTGCGTCCGCATGAAGCCCTCGCGCGCAAAATCTGACATCGTCTTAAGCGTGAACGGCACGATCGCCTGCAAGCCTGCAAGTCGCAGTATAACCGATAGCAGGCCGAGCAAGACGATGCAGCCGAACGAAACCGTCGCCGCGCGTTGCGCCGCAGGGTCGGAGGGGCCCAATGTCAGCGTATCGACTAGGTGCCCGGAGTACACGGGCATGAACAGGTCGGCCACCGTTGCGCCGAGAAAACCGACAAGGATAATCGTGACACGGAGGGGCTGCCTTACCCAATGCTCCAACACGAACGGGAGCACCACGCTGATCACGGCGGCTCGCTTCTTATCTCGAACGATCATGGCACTCGCGATTGTGATGCTCGCGCCTTTCGATGCGGACGCGATATACCCAGTGCTCGACGATCCGAGGCGAAACGGCAATGCCCGAGGGGCTTGGCCGTTGTCGCCTCGAGCTCAGAACGCACAGCGAATACTTGTACGTCCCTTGCCATGGCGCGTAGCATCCCGGCGTTATTTACCATATTGTGCTCGCTGTCAGACTTTCCATTCTCGGCATTGACTTTCCACTTGTGCCAATCGCTCCAGCGCGCCGGCCATACCGATCCTGTCAGGAAGCCGATGGAACGCCACAGCAAAGCACCAAGCCCACTGCATTCCCTGTAGTCAGTCATCGGACTCACCTCCGGCGCCAAAAGTGCCGCATTATGTTTCGATATGATGCTGTTCTCGCGAACACTGCAATGTTCTGGCATCACATGCGTGGATAAGAATGGCGCCCCGTCGCATCGGCTCAATCGGCAAGTCAGCTATTTTCGCCGGAGGTCATCGGCAGATAAGAGCTACGGTCCACGTTGCCCCCTCCTTTGACCGCCAAGGTAACGAAACCTCTTAATCATCCTGCCTTCCTTCACTGAAGCTTAAATCCGCACCTCAGTTCTGCGACAACTTTCAGCTTGTGATGTTTACGACTGTGCATTCCCAAGGAATCGTGATGCCACCGCTTTGACCAAGTCAAGGCACGAAATTCATGGGAGCTCCCGAGCACCAGACCCGCTGCGAGTGCTCTGGCTACACCAGTCCTCGCCTCGGCAATCGACGTGCCACTTACGGGTTTACCTGAGCAGATCCGGCGTAAAAGCGAGCAGCAAGCAGGCTACTCCGCAAATCAGCGTTGCGCGGTGTCGCATTTCCGACATCGCGGTGGTCAATTGGACACGGCCCGGCATGACGCAAACGTTGCTCCATGTGATGCGGGTCGCTCATCGTGCCGAGGTTGAGCGATCGTTTGAGTGACGCGTACGCGCCATGACGATGTCACCGCGCATGAGCTAAACCTCGGTCATCTTTATCCATGAATGGTTCGCATCAAGCGTCTCGCGTAAGCGCCTAAGAGACCCCATCTGGCGGAGGGTGTGAGCGATCGGCTATCGGCTGCTGAGTTTGTGAGCCGATAAGGCTTCTATGTCTGCGCCTAATTCTGGAACTAGAACCTTCCATATGATCGAAGCGGTCGCCGACAGTCTTGAGGGAGCGCCGCGTCAGCTTCGCCGACGCTGGTCGGACGAGTTCGAGGCACAAGTTGTGACAGAAGCGCTGGAGCCCGGCGCGAGCGTATCGGCGATCGCCCATCGGATTGGCATTCACCCGCCGCAGCTGTTCGCCTGGCGCCTTGATGCTCGGGCCGAGCGGCATTATCGCTCACGGCACTCGAGTTGCGAGGTTGTGGTGGCGTCTGTGGAAGGCGCAGTGATCGAGATTGCCAAGGGCGAGGTAGTCGTGCGTGCCGGCGTGGATATCGACGAAGCGCACTTGCAGCGGGTGATCCGCGCGGCCCGTTCGGCATGATCCCCTCTGGTGTGAAGGTGTTCCTCGCCAGCCATCCAGTCGACTTCCGCAAGGGTATCCATGGCCTTGTTGCGCTTGTGCGCGATGCCGGCTCAGATCCGTTCGACCGTGCGCTCGCCAACGGCTGGCCGAGCAGCGAAATCGATGCGCTTATGCCATGGAACGCGGCCGCCTTACGGCCTCACCTTGCCGCTTACTTTCGGTCAGTTCGCATTGAGGGTAGAGGCATGCGTGGACGAAAGCCGTCGCCCACCACGGACGAACAACTGACTGCGCGCCAGCGCTGGTTAGACCGTCTGGCTATGAGATATAAGAGTCCCCCCATGAACGAGCCAGACGAATCCGACCTTTAGAAGGAGTCACGGCATTACCCATAAATTTGCGAACTTCGGTAAGTCGAACGAGAGCGCCACACTCTTTGTTGGACGTTCGCTCTAAGTATGTTCGAACTAGGCTAGTCATCCAGTGGATCGTTGCCACTGTCTCAGCAGGCTGTTGTCATCCGAAAGACGGCAAACCCGGGCGCGGCTCCACCTTTCTCCTCGAGCTCGTCAGCTTCTCGAAAGCCAACCTTCCTAGCATTCGAACCCGGTCTCTAGATGCCAATGCCGCCTATGCTGAACTAGGCTACCCGCTGGGCGGATCTGCAGGAGACTTTGTTATCATAATCGAAAGGAGAGCTTTATGGATTCCAATCGGATAAACGGTGGCGGCGCGCAAGGGTCCCCACCGGGGTACGTCCGGACACAGGAGGATCATGATCTATTTAGGCAGGCCGCGAATGAAGCCGGGTCATTATCATCTGCCGCGCTTGTAACGGCGCAGGCTCCGATTTGGAGTTCGAGCGCTCCATACGGAAGCTTTTCACGCGAAGGCTACTCTTGGAACAACGACGTATGGGGTCCGCGCCCTGGGCCTCAGACGATTTCGGTGAGTGGCGTCAACCGGTGGAGCGTATGGTCGAACCAGCCTAATACGCCGGGCATCAAGAGCTATCCGCACGAGGCTTTTAGTATCGGGAAACCGCTCAGTTCAATCAACACTCTGAGCTCGAGCTTCAATCAGGAGGTTCCTACTGGCGGCGCCTGGGATGTCGCCTACGATATCTGGGACAGCTCAAACCAGCATGAGGTAATGCTCTGGACAAACTACACCGGAAACTCGGACGGGAGCGGCAACGTTAAGCCCATTTCATATCATTATGCCCCTTCCGGTGCGGCGATTCCGGTCTACAGCAATGTCAATGTAGGCGGAGCGACTTGGAACGTGTTTGAAGGTGAAGGCCCCCATGGTCACAAGGTCATCTCATTGCTGCGCACTTCGAAGACCAACAGCGGGACAGTGGACATCAAGAGTATCCTGCAGTGGATCAAGTCGAAGGGGTACTTTGGCGACATAAACGTCGGTAGCGTCCAATACGGCGTCGAGATTACCTCGTCCCCGGGGGGAAAGAACTTCAATTTCAACAACTGGTCTGTGACCTCGAAGTGAAGATCCGTGTGCGGGCGGCACGGTGAGCTGCGCTTATGCCAATGAGCCACGCTGGCTGACGGCCTTAGCTTGCGCTTACCGCTCGCTCGCGGCCGTAATGGACACATTCCCGCCGCACCAGCCCCTGATGAAATGTCGCGGACGTTCTGTACGCGTTCGGTGATGGCTTCGCTGGAAGGATCACTCGCGTCGACTGCTTGACGGCCGGCCCTCGCGGTCAAGGCCTCTAGCAGGCTATTGAAAAAGGTGCTCGCCGCCGACCAGCGACCGTGATTCATTGGCTCTGACGAGATTCGGAGATGGTGCGTGCGCGGCGGCGACAATCGAACGGGCGAGCTGTTCAGCTACGTCGATCTGGAGGCGCGGGTGCGGCGTGACCATCCGCTGCGAGCGATCCGGACGATCGTGAACGAGGCGCTGTCGACGCTGGAGCGCGAGTTTGCCGCGCTCTATTCGCCGATTGGGCGGCCGTCGATCCCGCCGGAGAAGCTGCTGCGGGCGATGCTGTTGCAAGCGTTTATTCGATCCGCTCGGAGCGGCTTTTGATCGAACGGCTGGAATACGACCTGCTGTTCCGCTGGTTCGTCGGAATTGGCGTCGACGACGGAGCCTGGGACCATTTGGTGTTCTCGAAAAACCGCGACCGGTTGCTGGAAGGCGACATCGCGGCCGAGTTCCTCGCGGCGGTGCTGGCGCAGCCCAAGGTGAAGAAGCTGCTGTCGAGCGATCACTTCTCGGTCGATGGTACGCTGATCGAGGCCTGGGCCTCGATGAAGAGCGTGAAGAGGCTCTGGCGCGCCGCCGGCGCAAGGCGGCGGGCGCAATGCCGAAGCGGACTTCCATGGCCAGAAGCGCTCGAACGACACCCATGCTTCGACCACCGATCGGGATGCCAGGCTTTACCGCAAGGGAAAGGACAAGGAAACGAAGCTGTGCTTCATCGGGCATGGGCTGATGGAGAACCGCCACGGCCTGCTGGTCGACGCCTGCCTGACGCGGGCCGACGGGCATGCCGAACGGGTGGCCGCGCTGCACCTGATCGAACCGCGTGCCGACCGGCCGACAGCGATCACGCTTGGCGCCGACAAAGCCTACGACGCAGAAGACTTCGTCAACGGTGAGCGTCATGCGGAGACCACGCGCTGAGGGTTGATCTGGTCGGCTAGGAAGATCTCGCGGAATGGTTTGTCGCGAGGTCACAATGTCAAAGGATAGTCGTAAGGATAGCGATAAGGATAGGCATATGCCTATCCTCGAACACGGCGCCGACACGCTGCAGCGTGTCGAGATCATCACCGGGACGGGCCGACGTCGGCGCTGGTCGACCGATGCGAAGGCGGCGATTGTTGCGGAGAGTTTTGCGCCGGGTGCAAGCGTGTCCGCAGTGGCGCGGCGACACGACATCAGTCCAAGCCTGTTGTTTCTCTGGCGTCGCCAGGCTACGCGGGCGCAGGTCGCGGAGCGCGGGGACAGAGGCATGCCACCTGGCTTTGTGCCGGTCGCGATCACCGGCTGTGGGCGCCCGAGTGAGGAGCAGGCGGCGATCGAGATCGAGGTCGGCGCGATTCGCATCCGTGTCAGGGGGACAGTCGACCGGGAGGCACTGTGCGAGGTGCTGGCGGCGGTCGGGACGGTTGGTCGATGATCGGGCTTCGAGCTGGGTTGTCGATCTGGATTGCGACGCAGCCGGTCGATTTCCGCCGCGGCATGGACTCGCTGGCGATGCTGGTGAGCGAGGCCTTTGGAGCCGATCCGTTCGACGGCGGACTTTATGTCTTCCGCTCCAAGCGCCGAGATCGCGTGAAGATCCTGACTTGGGATGGAAGCGGCCTTGTCCTTTACTACAAAAGAATCGAGGGGCAGTTCACCTGGCCGCCGATCAAGGAAGGCGTCATGTCGCTATCTCATGCTCAGCTCTCGGTGCTGCTCGATGGCTCGGACTGGAAGCGTGTGCCGATGCGAGTTGTGGATCAGCCGATGCGAGCTGGTTGATCATTATCAAGAGTCGTTCGTCACTCATGCGGAGTTGTTGTAGAATCGCTCTGCATGAGTGATTTGCCTTCCGATCCAGCATTGCTCCGACAAGCCGTGATGACGCTATCGTCACGGCTTGCGGCGTTGTCGGAGGAATGCAGCACGCTGGCGACCGAGCGTGATGCAGCGATCGCCCAACGCGACGCTGCGATCCAGGAGAACGACAAGCTCCTGATGATCCTGTCCCAGTACAAGCGCACGATCTTCGGTCCGCGCTCCGAGACACTGGATATCGGACAGCTGTCTCTCTTCACCATCAGGGCACAGGCGGTTCGTGCCGCCGCCAACGACGACGTGACCGGAGGCAGGCTGCCTGACGGAGCGGAGGGCCGTGGAAAGCGACCGGCGCGACGCAACCGGGGGAAGCTTCCGGAGCATTTGCCGCGCATCGATGTCGTGATCGATATCGAGAGCCACATCTGCCCTTGCTGCGGCGAGCAGCTGCACAAGATCGGGGAGACCGTCAAGGAAGCCTTCGACGTCATTCCGATGCAGTACCGGGTCAAGCGCATCATGCGTCCACGGTACGGCTGCCGGGGATGCCGCCAGGGTGTTCTGCAGGCACCCGCGCCGGCCCAGGCGATCGACGGTGGAATGGTGACGGAAGCCTTGCTGGCCCACGTCGCGGTGATGAAATACGGCTACCAGCTGCCGCTGTATCGCCAGGAACAGATGTTTGCCGCCCAAGGCATCACGCTCGACCGGCAAACGCTGGCCTCGTGGATGGGCCGCGTCGCCTGGTGGCTGAAGCCGCTTCACGCGCTGTTGCGCCGCGCAGTGATGTCCTACCCGCGGCTGTTTGCCGACGAGACGCCGCTGCCAGTTCTCGATCCCGGCCGTGGCAGAACCAAAGTCTGCCAGTTCTGGGCGATCGCCACCGACGACCGCCCGTGGGGCGGCCCGGCGCCGCCGGCAGTAGTCTACGTGTTCGCCGAGGATCGCAAGGCAATCCGCGCCAGGCAGCTGTTTGGAGACTACGACGGCATCCTGCAGGTCGACGGCTACGCCGGGTACAAGGGGCTGATTAAAAACGGCGGCCGTCTGGTACAACTGGCGTTCTGCTTCGCGCATGCGCGGCGGAAGTTCTGGGACGTCCACATCGCGACGAAATCGCCGATTGCCGCGGAAGCGCTGCAGCGGATCGCGATGTTCTACGCCATTGAGGATCGCATTCGCGGTTTGCCGGCGACGCAGCGAGCTGCGGTGCGACAATCCGACACCAGACCGCTGATCGAGGACTTCAAGCCCTGGCTCGAGGCGCGACTGCTGGAAGTCTCGAAGAAATCCGGCCTTGGCAAGGCGATCCGCTACACCCTCAACCATTGGGATGGCCTGACGCGATTCATCGATGATGGGCGCATCGAGATCGACAGCAATACGGTCGAACGCAGCATCAAGCCGATCGGGCTGGGAAAGAAAAACTATCTGTTCGCAGGCAGTGAGGGCGGCGCCGAAACCTGGGCCACTCTCGCATCACTCATCAACTCCGCAAAGCTTCACGACATCGACCCACGGCACTATTTTACTGATGTTCTCGAGCGCATCGTCTCCGGACGTACCAAGATCAATCAGCTGAACACGCTGCTGCCGTGGAATTGGAAAGCCGAGCGCGATGGTTCGGAGCCAAAGCTCGCCGCTTGATCAGTTCGACGGCACGGCGTCGGGAACTTCCTGCGCATCGCTGGCGTCGTCGTAGATCTCTTCGCGGATCACGCGCAGCGTTACCTCGTGCAGATACACTTGCAGCGCACCCTCCAGCTCGGTGAACTCGGGCAGCAGGACTCGATCAACGAAGCCCCGTGACGCACGGACCATCACCGTGTTACGTCGCTGTCGGCGATAACGAAACGGCCGCAGCCCATATCGGCGGCAAAGCGCCAGAAACAGGTGCCGAGACCACTGGTCGGGAAGTGAGAATTGCTGTTCGATCGGTGGATCGTGGCGAGCAAGTTCCTCGACCCGGGCCCGCACCCGCTGCAGCGCGGCTTCCGCTGCAAGGCGCTCACCAGCAGTTCCGGCCCCCACGAACAACGCCTCGATCTTCCGAAGCTTCTCGCGCAGCTGCGACTCGCTGGTCATTCTGATCCCCGTTGCCCGCTCCGAACCGGGATCAACCCATCACCGCGCGCCGGCGGCGTCAATCATCCCGACCGCGCTATCCAGAGCATTCCGCGCAAGTCAAGCCCAGGCACCCGTGATCCTCTCGTGACGCTCACCGTCAACGAGCTGCGCTCGATGAACGTGACGCCGCATGTTGCGCAGAACACCAGCGGCCGCAGCTCTGCGATCGACGGGCGAACGACCCGGCACGGCGGCTATGCCGCCAGCCAGCGCATCCGCAAGCGGATCGAGGAGGCATTCGGCTGGATCAAGACGGTCGCCGGGCAAGAGAAGACCCGCTTCCGTGGCCATGAACGCGTCGGATGGGCCTTTACCTTCGCTGCCGCCGCCTACAATCTGGTGCGGCTGCCAAAGCTGATCGCGGAGGCCGGCTGATGGCCAAGGTGCCCGGCTTCGCCAAGGCCTTTGCTGGCCGTTGGCGCATCGTCGAAATGGCCAACTGGGACGGCGACTTCCTCGACCTCGTCAAACAGGCGCATCTCACCTTCACGGGCAAGTCCGACGGTGAAATTGCCTTCGGTGCGCTGAAGGGCTTCCTCGATGTCCGCTACGGCGCGCGAGACGGTTCGGCCTGCGCGGAGTTCTCATGGGAAGGGCACGATGAGAATGACCCCGCCTGCGGTCGCGGATGAGCTATGATCGGCACTGCGGGCAGGCTCGTCGGTCACTTCTACATACACAATGGCGACGATTCAGCCTTCGTTTGCGAACGCGGCTGAGTTCTTCAACAGCCTGCCAGGTCTTCTCCAGGACGCCCCACGAGGTGATACAGCGCTTTAAGACGCGCGGCTTCTGGTGGGAGATTGGTTGTGAAGACCAGATTCGCGGATCCAAGCGGAGAATGTCATCGGCGCTATCGGCTATCCAGCCTACCGCACGGGCCGCTGTGAGCGAGGGCCGTTCCATGGAGCTCGTTCCGAACCACGATTGCCTTGAGCCTGATTTAGGCCGATCGGCGATTGGAAGATTTTCAGTCCACGCGTACCGACTCGCGAACGGCGCCAACGTCATGGTTTCCGGCTCCATCTGGCCACTTCCACTGTAGCGCACAGCAATGACGAGCTCACGGACATCTGCCCGAAGAGATGCTCTGCCGATCTCATCCGGCAAGCTGACCGTTACTTAATGCATCCACAGATCCCTCCAGCTACCTCTTGTCATCGGCTAACTAGTAGAGCTCTCGATGATCCGGCGGTTCGCGCCGCTGCGTTTTGAACAGAAATAAACTAGTGAACGACGCTCCCCAGCGTGCACAGGCTTCACCTCATGCCGGTTCCTGCATGTAGTAACAAGTACGCTTCCAAATGGTGGTCGAAACACGTGTTGTTCGTACGCACTAGGATATACCACAAACTCACCCCCCTCAAATTCTCTAGTGAGTTGAACAATCACGGCGTACTCGAAATCAGGGTCGCTCTCAGCATCCAAATGGATGCCAACAAAGGATCCGGTCGGCATACGATGCATTTGGCAGCGGCGAATCACATAATCAGACCATCCTCCTAAGATCTTTTTCAACGAGAGGCGACGGTGTTTCCTTTCGAGTAACTCGATGATTTGAGCTGGAGCTGTACCATGCGCATTGCTAGGAGGGCGGCCGGGCAGATCTACCCTGACGCGTTTCACAAAGACACTGTGTGAATCGCCGGCATCCCCTTCCCGCACCTCCTCCTCTTCGGGAATCTCGGTCTGCAGCTGATCGACCCTTGCCAAGTCATCATCGGTGAACAAGGTCTGGGGGGCGATCAAGACCGTCCCCTTAACCAACAGCTCTATGCGGTATTTTGTGAGAGCCTCTTCTGCAAGCAGGCGGGATTTATCATTTACTGCGCGTGCCATTCGCGTTTACTCCAAGTTCGGACTTAAGGGATCCTTCGCTATCCCCCTGCATCGAGTGGATGGCCTGCTCCCAACGCTCGCCATCAAAATCCTCTTTTCATACGCTTTCGATCGTTCGTTTATCCAAGCATCCAATATTTACGCTGAATCCTGAAGGACTGGATCGAGGCCTGTAGAATGGCTTTACGCCGCAGATCCGGCAAAACGTGTGCCGAGCGACGTTCTTATTAAACTGGTACGAAGTGAGAAATTCTTCGCCGCACTCAATGCCCAATTTGTCGCCAGGCACGAGCAAATGTAAAAATTTCAACATTTGGCAAATTGAGCAATTGCATCGCACTGCGGAAAGCACTCGCGGCGCTCGAACGTAGAATTTCACAGAACCACAATGACAGCGGCCATGGTGGCGGATCTCGGCACCATCGCCTTCGAGGGAAAACCCTGCGAGCAGATCCCGGCACCACTCCAAGCTGTGCCGATAGGCTCGATCAAACTCATCGAAAAAACGGCTACTGCTGTCAGCCGGGACAATTTCGCCAATGAGGCGGCTTGTCATCTCCCCGTGATATTTTTCCGCTGGATCCTCGACGACGACATGGACCCGAAAGTACTCAAGATCGTCTGCCTCCACATCAAAGGTCTTGACCACAGTGGCCGATAGCGACTGGATCATCTCCGCAGCATGCAGTTCGAATGCGACCATGTAGGCGCAACGCACCACGGGGTCTTTCGATGACAGCCCGGCATACAGAGAATGCAGATATCGCTTTGTTGTGGGGCTATAGTTGGGTTTTACTGCCCCACCGAGTCGTCGCGATGCATCTTTTCTAAATAGGTTCGAGTGGAACTGTTCGGTGGCCAGAATATCGGGTAACGCCGCGTTGGCGGCCCGGAGAACTCGGCTATGACCACCCGTCTCATCCCAACAGATGAAATTTGCGACCACGCTGGTCAGTTCAACATGCCTCGGAAGGTCGCGATTGCTATGCATCGCAGCGAATACAAGGTCCTTTTGGGACCCTGCCTGCAGATATGGGAACGCCTGTGACATCGCCAGGTATTCAGGAATCAGGCTGACAATCTGGTCCTTTGACATCGCCGCAGCGAACGGATGGGGGCCGAACAGCGCTCGCGCTTTCTGTGTCAAATACTCATGGACCGAGATCTGAGGAGGCTGATCCAGTGCAAATTCAGATGCGCGAGAAGACGTCATTTGATCTCTAGCTATTAAGGTGACGCAACTGATCAACGATTTCGTTGGGAAGGCGGTCTATGATGGCGTTGACCATGCATGTGAAACTCCCCTGGGCCGGCACCTTCACGGCAACAGACTGCGGCATGACGAGCTCGGTCCTATTGATGATCGCATCGATGGAAACATGTCCATTTGATTATGGCGGCGACGATGCACCCGGCAGACTCGACGCGTCACTCGAAAGCAGTAACGCAGTTGAGATCAAGCATTGCGGGCTAACGCCGCGAGTTCGGTTTCTAGCTTCGGTTGATGCTTGAAGATGGCGTCGATCAGCGCTTGCGCTGGTTGTTCGGCCGCTTCAACCAGTGCCGCCTTCTCAGCGCGGGCGGACGGAGCGAACACCCGCTTGACGACAGTCGGCGAGCCCCTAAGACCGCATTTTGAGACGTCCTCGACGCCGGCATCCTGGGCGCTCCATTTCACGATCGGGGCGCGCGCAGCGCGCAAGGCATCCGCCATGGCGCCACGACGAATCTGGTTGGTCGCCTCCAGCATGGTGATCAGGCAGGGCAGCCTGGTGTGCAGAACCTGGACCCCACCTTCGGAGCGCCGCTCTGCTTCAATTGTGCGTGCGGTGAGATCAAGCGACCTGACCTTGGCGACGTAGGTTAGCTGAAGCACGCCTAGCCGCTTTGCGATGCCGGGCCCGACCTGCGCGGTATCGCCGTCGATGGTTTGCTTGCCGGTAAAGATAAGATCTGGCCGGCCATATTCCTTGTCGATCTTTCGAATGGCTGTTGCCAGTGCGTACGTTGTGGCCAGGGTATCGGAGCCCGCAAAGCAACGATCGGTTAGCAGTACCGCGCGATCGGCGCCAAAGGTCAGCGCTTTTCGCAGCGAGTCTTCAGCCGACGGCGGCCCCATTGTAAGCACGGTTATTTTGCCGCCGAACCGATTGCGTAGCTCCAGTGCGGCCTCGAGCGCGAAAAGGTCATATGGGTTGATGATCGTCGGCACGCCCTGGCGCATGATCGTATTGGTGACCGGGTGCACGCGGATCTGTGCAGAATCGGGAACTTGTTTAATGCAGACGACATTGTGCACAGTTCAGCTCCATAAATTGCCACAGCTGCGAAGAAGAACAGCAAGTGTTGTACCAGCGCGCATGATTTCGGAATCAGCTCAACAATACAAAGGCTTAGGCGAGCCAGGCGATATCGCCCGACGCTCCCGACGAAGCAATGTCGACACTCGTCGCGACTGCGACAGTGCTGTTCGAGCGACGTGATCGGCAATTGAGCCGGCCCGGGAGAGTTCCTCCTCAACGAGGTGGGTTTTGCTCCAGACGATCAAGATGCGGATACAATCCGTCCGAGCCGGCGTTGGCTTGATATCTCGGTTGAACTATGGATCAACCAAGCCGCTCGCCACGACGACCGAACGCATCGACGCTCGGTGGTGTTCTGCACGTCGAACGCAAGCCGACCTCTCTCCCGGTCGAGCGACCTCATGCTCACAGCTCTCGAGTCCTGTCCGGGTCTCTATCCATCATGAAAACCTGCCGTGGATAGGACCGTCCTCAGAGGAGGGGTAGACCAGCCCCCCCGAAACCATCGACGATTAACCTGCCACGGCTATTTGCCTCAATGTGATGATCGCAACTCCGGCTCCTGTGTCCTTCTCAAAATCGCTTGATCTCGATTCCGTATTTCCTCAACGCGTAGCCGATCTGGCGCGGAGTAAGTCCGAGCAAGCGCGCTGCCTTTGCTTGAACCCAACCGGATTTTTCCATGGCGGCAATGACCCGTTCGCGATCGGCAATCTTCGCGCCGCTTACGAGGACTGTGCCGGGAGGCCCCAGTGAGGCCAACTCGCTGCCAACAGACGGCAGCGGCGCGTCCGCCTCAGTCACGGGTGTGACAGGACTCGCCGGCATTGGCATGGTTGGTGCAGGCTGGACTGTCATCTCATCCGATGTACTTTTCCAGAGCATCGCGGAAAGGCACTGGCCATGGCAACATGCAAAGTCATTTCTCACGATCGAGGGCCCGGCGGCCAGGGTGGCTGTTCGCTGGATGCAATTTTCGAGTTCGCGGACATTTCCTGGAAATCCGCAGTTCATCAGCACATCGATCGCACTCGCCTCAAAGCTCAGCGTACGGCAGTTCTCGCTGTTGAAATTTTTCAGAAACTCGCTGGCAAGCAACGGAATATCACTTCGCCTTTCGCGCAGCGCTGGCAGCATCAAGGGAACTACGCTGATGCGATAATATAGGTCTGCGCGGAACTCGCTCCTCGCCACAGCCTCTTCAAGATTCCTATTGGTCGCAGCTATGACACGAACATCCACCTTGATGGTCTGGTTACTGCCGACGCGCTCGAACTCCTGCTCTTGCAGAACTCGCAGCAACTTCGCCTGGAACGGGGCCGAAATTTCACCGATCTCGTCAAGAAACAGCGTGCCCTTGTCGGCAAGCTCGAAGCGCCCTTTGCGCGCGCTGAACGCGCCGGTAAAGGCACCCTTCTCGTGACCGAACAATTCGGACTCCAGAACTGTCTCAGGGAGCGCCGCGCAATTCAGCTTGATGAAGGGCCGCTTGGCACGCAACGACAACTCGTGAATGGCCTTGGCTACGAGTTCCTTCCCAGTACCGGATTCACCGCGAAGCAAAACGGTGCTGTTCGATTTAGCGACGACCGCGATCTTCTCGAGCAGCCCGCGCAGCGCCGGGCTGTCGCCGATGATCCCGTGGATCGGTACCTTCTTGCGCTCCCTTGCGGGCTGTCTAAGCTCTGACAGTTGCTTTTGCAGCCGGTCTTTCTCCACCATCAGTCGTTCGCGGTCACAGGCGAACAGGCGATGCAGCTTAACTGTCTGCCCGACCAGGTTGGCGATCATGCCGAGCAGCCGCGCGTCGTAGTCAAGTTGTTGGCTCGACCCGTCGTTCCGAATACGATCAACCGTCAGCGTACCCACGACTTTCGGATCAATACGAATTGGAACCCCGATGAATGACACCGGCATATTGTCTGTGGCGCCGAGCACCTGCAGGTCCGCAGCGCTGAACGCCGGCTCGACTGCCACATTCTCGGCGATCAGGGGTGTGTCCGTCGCGACGATCCGATCGATCGCCTTCCGCGGCAAGTGCATCCGGTAGCGCTCGTCACTACCCTCGCTCCAGCCGGCTCCCACGGCGATGTCCGGCATCCCTTCATCGTCGAAGAGTGAAACGATGCCGTGTCGCATCTGCACAAACGATTGCAGAAGATCGACCACTTTGGCCAATGTCACTTCGAGCCGGCAAGGTGCAGTGAGCACCCTTGATATTTCGAAGATGCCGGTCAGAGCGCTCTCGCACAGCGGTTCGACCGAAACCTCGCGCTCCGTCTCTGACTGTGAGTTAGGTCTTTCGCGTGTGGATGCGATATGCAGCATAACGATGTCTCCGTTGTTCTGATCGTCCTCCCCTGGCACCTTGTTCGGGTTTGCGAGCGTTTCTTTGCATGTCATGCTCGATCTAGCGCCAAGTGTTGACGAGATGACATAGGAGGGTAACACCTTTTCATGGCACGAGGGTAACTCACAGGGCCTCGATCTCAGCTTTTGCGGAATGGGTGCGTAACGTCGTGCGTGAGACGCAAGTTCCACTACTTCGGTTCAAATCAGCTACCTTGCTGGGCCTCGCCGTTTCAAAGATGTTGCCCACCATTGATCGGCACCTCGGCGCCGGTGACATAACTTGCAGCATCCGAACATAGGAAGAAGATGACCTTGGCCACTTCATCGGGTGTTCCCACTCTGCGCAGCGGGATGCTTGGCACGAGACGCGCTTCCGTGTCGAGCGACAACATACTCGTCTGTATTTCGCCGGGTGCGATCGCATTCACGCGAATGCCATGCGGCGCATAATCGTGGGCCATTTCTCGTGTCAGACTTGCAAGCGCAGCTTTCGACGTCGCATACGCACTGCCGGCAAATGGGTGCACCCGCGAGCCCGCGATGGACGTCACGTTGACGATCGATCCTGACGCAGCCCTCAGCTCCTCAAACAATCCTTGCGCCAGCATTATCGGAGCCACCAGATTGAGATGGAACACCCTCATCCAGGTTTCGGGTGAGGTCGTCAACGACGTTAGCCGGCCACCATTGGACGATTTCGGCGAGACGCCGGCATTGTTCACCAGCGCGTGCAACGGTGCGCCCGCCAACCGTTTCTTGACCTCGGTGATCACGCGCGGCAGCATTCGATGATTGCCAAGATCGACTTGGACATGATCCTCGTTCGCTGACCCCCACGGGCACCGCTCGCGATCGAACGGTTGGCGCGCGCAAGAAATGATCCGCCAGCCCGCCTGCGAAAACAGCTTGGCAGTCGCGTGACCGATTCCGCGTGAGGCGCCGGTCAGCAACATCGCCTTCTTTTCTCCCGGGTGGACGCCGGCGTGGCAGGCATGCACGGGACAACCCGACTGTGTTGCAGACAACAGACCTCCGACCATATCGTCATTTGGCACATCGAGACCCACGCCAGCCTCCCATCCTGTAGCGCCGTCGGCGGACACGTAGCAGGATTTGGGCCATCGCTATGCACGCAAACGCGCCCCGCTTTTGCGTCCTAATGTCGCGCTCGCGTAACAGTTGGAGGCTTAGCGACAAGGCGCGTATGCTTCGCGACAGCGACGGCTTATCACCTACAAAAATGCACGCGCACTCGCCCGCGCTACGCGATCAGGGCGTAAAGCACGCCCCGCCTTGCTGGCTCGCAGCCTGACCAGCGAGTGGATGGACAGCGTCTCTCGTCCGAGCAACTATCGGTCAGGATCGCTTTCGCAATGTACAGCCGCATCAACTTGTACAGAACATGACGTAACCAGCTTCATACGTCAGGTTCGCCCGTCACTAGAGCGTGATGAGTTTAGTTTTGGTCATATCCGGCGTTTGCGAAGTAGTTGGCGCATTCGGCCGGTGAGACGGTGCCGAGGATCGGAGCGATAGCATCGTAGACGGCCTCGGTGGTTCGCTGTGCGGCTTTGCGCAACCAGTGTTTGAACTTGGCGAAGAACTGCTCGATCGGATTGAGATCAGGCGAGTATTTCGGCAGGTAGAAGAGCCGGGCGCCGGCGGCACGGATGGCGCGACGCACGGCGTGGGCCTTGTGCGAGCCGAGATTGTCCATGATGACGATGTCGCCGTGCCGCAGGGTCGGGACCAGAACCTTCTCGATATAGACAAGGAAGGCTTCGCCGTTGATCGGCCCCTCGAGGAACCACGGAGCGGTAATGCGATCGTGGCGCAAGGCGGCCATGAAGGTCATGGTCTGCCAGCGGCCGTGCGGTACCTTGGCTTTGATACGTTGACCGCGCGGCGCCCAGTCCCGCAGCGGCGCCATATTGGTCTTGGTCCAGGTCTCATCGATGAACACCAGCCGAGTGGGATCGATCCGATCCCGATACTTGGTCCACTGCGCCCGCCGACGGGTGACATCGGGACGATCCTGCTCGGCGGCAATCATCGTCTTTTTTTGTAATTGAGCTTCTCGGCGTGGACGAACTCCCACATCGTGCGGTAATCGACCTTCAGGCCACGCTCAGCGAGTTCGGCCACCAGCCCGCGCACGGTAAAATCGTTCGGCACCGTTGCATCAGCCATTCGCGGTGCGGCCCCGCAATCTTCTTTGGCCGATAGCCCCCGATCTGGTCTGGCTTGACGCTACCGGTCTCGTGGAAGCGCTGTACCCAGTTGATCGCCGGCTGATGCCCACCCCAAATTGAGCCGCTGCCTGATGCCGCGACAGGCCACCTTTGATGACAGCTCTCACTACCCGCTCACGAAGGTCGTCCGAATAGGCTCGTCCCATCGTACGCATCCGGTCAGCACCCCGGGCAGGCGCGCCGGTCAGCCGTGGCGCTCAGGCGGCAGCCGCTGTGGACTGTTGGGTCGCCTTCCAATTCCACGGGAGCAGGTCGGCGACTTTGTTGACGGGGTGATCTGGAAGCCTGGCCAACACATCCGCGAGCCAGGCTTGCGGATCAACGTCGTTCATCTTGCAGGTTTCGATCAGGGTATAGACGGCGGCGGCGCGATGGCCGCCGGCATCTGAACCGGCGAAGGTCCAATTTCGTCTTCCGACAGCCACACCGCGTAACGCTCGTTCGGCAGCGTTGTTCGAGAGGCAGACGCGACCATCGTCCAGGAAGCGGGTGAACGCCGCCCAACGGTTGAGCAGGTAGTTGATCGCCTTTGCAGTATCGTTGCCTGATGAGAGCAAGGTTCGCTGCTGACGCATCCAGATTTCGAGATCGGCGACGATCGGCCTCGACTTATCACGACGTACCGCAAGCCGCTGTTCCGGCGTTTTGCCGTTGATGGTGCGCTCGATCTCGAAAAGGATATCGATGCGTCGCACGGCCTCGCTGGCAATCGGCGCCTCTCCAGATTTCGCCAAGTCGAAGAACTTTCTGCGGCCGTGGCTCCAACAGGCCGCTTCAAGGATCGGAGCTGGCTTCCTTTGGGCCTTGTAGAGCTGGTTATACCCATCGAAGGCATCGGCCTGCATGAGGCCGACATAGCCGGCAAGATGGCTTTGCGGGTGTTCTCCAGCCCGGTTGCGTGAGTAGTAGAACAGGGCCGCCGGCGGATCCGTGCCGCCAAACGGCCGGTCATCGCGAACATAGGTCCAGATCCGGCCGGTAACCGTCTTGAGCTTGGCCAGCACCGGCACCGTCGTATCGTCGCCGTGGATGCGTTCCGCGCTCATGACGTGGATCCGGATCGCCTCAATGATGGGATCGAGTGCCACCACGCAGGCGCCGATCCGATCCGCCAGGGTCGAGACGTCGATCTCGATCCCTTCGCGGGCATAGGTCTTGCTCTGTCGGTTCAACGGCTGGTGCAGCAGGAACTTGTTGACCAGCACCATCGCCAGCAGGCTCGGCCCGGCAAAGCCTCGCGGGATCGGATGGGAGGGCGCCGGCGCCTCGGTGATTGCCTCACAATCCCGGCAGGAGAACTTTTCGCGGACATGCTCGATAATCTTCCAGCGCCGTGGCTCACATTCCAGGGTCTTCGATACCACCTCGCCGAGCTTGTGCAGTCGCTCGCTGCCGCACTTGCCACATACGCAAGGAGCGGGTTCGACGATGCGTTCGATCGGTAGATTGTCCGGCAACGGACGTCGCGGCGGCCGTGGATTTTGCACGCGCTGCTGTTTGGCGGCTTCCGGCGCTGCGAGCTCGGCCTTGGTTTCCTGCTCAGCCTGGGTCTCTTCAAGATCCTCGATGGCGAGTTCGAGCTGCTCGACCAGCAGCTTGCCGCGCTCAGAAGATTGCCCGAACTGTTCTCGCCGTGCCTTGGCCAGCATCAGCTTCAGCCGCTCGATCTCCAGCCGGCCGACGGTCACCTCGCTCTTCGCCAGCGTCAGCTGCTCGCGCTGCGCAATGATCATCGCGTGTGCTGCGGCAAGGTCGGTGGGAAGCGGATCGGCGGGCGTCGTCACGAGGACGAATCAACCATATTCGTCGCAAAAAATCCCGCTCGATTTAACCGGAAGCCCGTGGACGCCAGGTTGCCTGCGGCATCCGCCAATCAATTCCGGAGAGGAGATAGGATAGCTGCGCAACGCTGATCGTCACAACGCCATCCGCCATTGATGGCCACAAAAAGCGGCCTCGCTCCAGCCGCTTCGTGAACAGACACGCGCCTTGGCCATCATGCCAGATGATCTTGATCAGGTCGCCGCGGCGGCCTCTAAAAACATAGAGATCACCGGCATGCGGATCACGCTTCAAACTCTCCTGGACCAGACGCGCGAGGCTCGGGAAGCCGCGGCGCATATCGGTGTGGCCGGTCGCAAGCCACACCCGCACATTACCCGGTATCGCAATCATCGGCGCTCAAGTACCTCGAGGACGTATCCGTCCGAGGGCGGCCGTCTTGCGAGTTTTTCCGATCTGTAGCTGACTGTCCTTATGGACGTACATAAGGACAGTGCGGTGCTGAGCCGCATGGATTTGGTGGAGACCGGTCGGCGGCGACGCTGGACGCGTGCGGAGAAGCTCAGAATCGTAGAGGAGAGCTTCTCGGGGCCACGACTGGTGTCGGCGACGGCTCGCCGGTATGGGATATCACGTCAGCTTCTGCTGAGCTGGCGCAAGGCTTGGACCTGTCATGATCCGGCCGAAGAGGATTCGATCGGCCCGACATTCGTCCCTGCGATAGTTGCGGCAAGTACGCCGCCAACGACGGAAGCTGTCGAGACAGGTCAGATCGAAATCGTGAGCCCTCAGGGGCTGCGCGTGGTCTTCGGCCCCGGTGCGGATATCGAGGCGGTCGTTCGAATTGCTCGGGGCCTGGCGCGCCGATGATCCCGATCCCGACGGGCGTGCGGGTGTGGCTGGCGACGGGCCATACCGACATGCGGTGCGGCTTTCCGAGCCTGGCTCTGCGCGTGCAGGAAGTGCTCAAGCGCGACGCCATGGGCGGCGGTCTTTTCTGCTTCCGGGGCAAACGCGGTGATCTATTGAAGGTCATTTGGCACGATGGCCAGGGCGCCTGCTTGTTCACCAAAAGACTCGAGAGAGGCAGGTTCATCTGGCCATCGGTTGCTGGTGAATCGGTAACGATCTCTCCGGCGCAGTTGAGCTATCTGTTGTCCGGGATCGATTGGCGCAACCCTCAAGAAACCCAGCGTCCGACGCGGGTCGGATAGTCGTTTTACGGTTTGAATCTGCTGCTCGATCTGATTCAATGGCTCCATGATATCGAAGCCGGATGATCTTCCATCGGACCTTGTCAGTGCCCTGGCGGCGCTGCAGGCCGAGCGTGAGGCGCGACAGAAAGCCGAGGCGAAGGCCGCCAACTGGCAGGCGCAAGCCGCGAATGCGCAGGCGAAACTGTCGGATACCGAGGCGCTGATCGCTCATCTCGAGTTGCGCATCGAGAAGCTGAAACGCGAACTGCACGGGCAGCGATCCGAGCGCTCGGCACGGCTGCTCGAGCAGTTGGAGTTGGAGCTCGAAGAACTCGTCACCACGGCGAGCGAGGATGAGCTTGCCGCACAGGCCGCAGCGGCGAAGACGCAGAACGTCCGCCCCTTCATGCGCAAGCGGCCGGTGCGCAAGCCATGGCCTGACGATATCGAACGCGAGCGCGTCGTCATTGAGACTCCAACGACCTGCGCCTGCTGCGGTGGATCGCGGCTGGCGAAGATCGGTGAGGATGTGACCAAGACGCTGGAGGAGATCCCGCGCCGCTTCAAGCTGATCGAGACGGTACGCGAGAAGTTCACCTGCCGCGATTGCGAGAAGATCAGCCAGCCGCCCGCGCCGTTCCATGCCACGCCGCGCGGCTTCATCGGCCCACAATTGCTGGCGACGATCCTGTTCGACAAGTTCGGCATGCATATCCCGCTCAACCGCCAGAGTGCGCGCTTTAAGGCCGAGGGGATCGACCTGCCGTTGTCGACGCTGGCCGACCAGGTCGGCCACGGGACCTTCGCCGTCATGCCGCTCTTCCACTTGATCGAACGCCACGTGCTCGCTGCCGAGCGCCTTCATGGCGACGACACCACCATCCGTATTCTGGCGAAGGGCAAGTGCACGACCGGGCGGATCTGGACTTATGTGCGGGATGACCGGCCGTTCGCCGGGCCTGCGCCGCCGGCAGCGGTCTATTACGCCTCGAGCGACCGACGAGGCGAGCATCCACAGAGACATCTGGCCGCCTTCGCCGGCATCTTGCAGGCGGATTGCTACAGCGGCTTCGAGCCGCTGTTCGACCCGCAGAAGAAGGCGCTGCCGATTACGCCGGCGTTTTGCGTGGCCCATGCGCGGCGGGGCTTCTTCGAGCTGGCTGATATCGAGAAAAATGCTCGGGAAGGCAAGAAAGGCAAACCGGTCTCCCCGATCGCGCTGGAGGCTGTCAGACGCCTCGATACGTTGTTCGAGATCGAGCGCGCCATCAACGGCCGCGGTGCCGGCGAGCGGCGTGCCGCTCGCCAGGAACAGAGTAAGTCACTTCTCGAGGACATGCATGCCTGGCTGCTCCGCGAGCGCGAAACCCTCTCGCGTTCCTCCGAGGTCCTGAAGCCGATTAACTACATGCTCAGGCGCTGGGACGGCTTCGCCCGCTTCCTCGACGACGGCAGGATCTGCTTGACCAACAATTGCGCTGAGCGCGCATTGAGAGGCATCGCCTTGGGAAGGCGCAACTGGACCTTCGCCGGCAGCCAACGCGGCGCCGACCGTGCCGCCATCATGCTGACGATGATCACGACCTGTCGCCTCAACGACGTCGATCCCAAGGCCTGGCTCGCCGACGTCCTGGCCCGTATCGCCGATCATCCCGCATCGCGTCTGCACGAGCTCTTGCCCTGGGAATGGAAGCTCCTGCGCCAGGCCGACAAGCCAGCCAATCAGCAGGCCGCCTGACCTTCACCCTTCACCCAATGCCATCATAGACCTCGCCGTGCCCGCGCGCATGCGTCAATCAGGCGGCCTCCGTCGTATGCGTACTCGAGGACCCGCGCCAGCGCTTCTGGATCGACGTGCGAATCCACTCGGATCCGTCGCCGGTTACCGAGGTCGATCTCGATCAATCCAGTACGCGCGGCCACTACAGACCGCCCTCGGCTATCACCCGCAGGTAAGAGCTTCGGAGTTTCCTCCGCCTCCGTGGCGGCGATCTGCACCGGCGCAAAAGACGGTGCGACCTGCTCGGATGTCCGCGCTTGACGACGCCAGGTGAACACCAGGCTGGCCGCTACTCCGTTGCGACGTGCAACCGCTGTCACCTTTGCGCCCGGCGCCAACGTCTCCTCGACAATCCGTGCCTTGTCATCCTGCGACCAACGCCGCCGACGCTCCAGCCCGCCCAAAACCTCGACCCGCATCGCCCGATGACCTTAAAGCTAGACTTAAGGTCACACGCTTGGCGAATTACAGCGTGTCAGACAAGACGGCGCCCGCCGGATGCGTACGTCCCATCCATGCTGGCCTCCTTCCCAGCCAGCATGTTGAATCAGAAGCCTTCCGATTTGGGAAACCCAAATCGATTCAAGCTAGACCCATCCCGCTCTAGCGCTGATTTGATCACCATCCTGTCCAGCAGCAGCGCGTCAATTGACGTCGCGACCGCGAGCCGGGGACTGAACGCCAGCGAGACGTTCCACATAATCGACTCTGAGTGCGCCAGCGCGCTCGAGCGAGAGGACGACCGCCGCGGCGAACGCGCCGCTCGACAGACAGCTTGACCTGCAATCGGGCAGCAGCGACAGCTTCCACTCTACGGGTGCGAGACGAAGACACCGGCGTGTTCCACCTGTAGGCACGGTGGCAGCACTACAAGCGCTCTCTCATCCAGGTTGCGCTTCACCGGATGGTGGCGAGCCAGCGCTTTTCTTCTCCTCTTCAATGAAAAGTCGCGTCGGATCCTCAGGTTGGGCTATGAATTGCCGTCTGGAGAAATAGTGCCAGTACTGCCGGATGCAAAAAGCGGCCATCTGGTCTATGAGACGGGCTATGATTTTCACAAACCCACGAGCTCTTGCGAGGTTTCATCGGTTAAGATCAATCGGCCCGGATCGTTCAGGTCGAACTCTATCACACGTGGCACAAAGAGACGCGCATAGCGCGTGAAGGCGCTCGTTGGGGGAAAGCGAATCACAGTGTCGCAGCGCGCAAGGAGATACATCTCGATAAGGGCTGAAAAGCCGCCCTCGGCTCCGAGCGCGGCGCTGTGCAGAGGCCCGGCCTGAAGCGCCTGGAAACGTTTTGGAATCGTGAAAACATCAGGAAATAAGGCCGAAACCTTCTCAAGAACGAGCGCACTGTCCGTACACAGGAACACCCTCGCAGGCTTGGCGTACGGCAACCCCCTGGCCCTTTCGATGGCACGACAGACCTGCCGCAGGGCGCGCTCCGGATCGGCCCAATAGGGAGCATGCCCCAGAATATCCTCGCCGTTGCCGTGTCGAACATGAACGCCGATGATGCTGTACGGCTCAAACTGCTTGCGGTAAATGGCCTCAATCCGTGCCAGAATTTCAGATCGCGGTTTAATGTTGCGAAAGATCTCTCGTTCGGCCTCCTGATCGCAGCGCCACATCAGACAGGCGTCACACACAACCGTGTTAGCGTCACTATCTTCCTCATTTTGGAACAGTCGATCGAGCTCGTCGCGCTCGCGGAAAATTTGCTGATCCGGCCGATAGACGCAGTCGATGGATGGCCTGTTCCACCATCCCGGGAAGAATGGCCCCGGGAATGAGCGGTGGTTGATCTCGTCGTCGCAGATGATCGGTACCCCAGCAATATCGTGAACTGGTTCGAAAAAGACTGGGAAGGCATTGGTGAATGGCTGATCGAGATAACAGGATCCGCGCCAATCGATTGCCAGCGTCCGATCGGTCCGCTGTGCAAAGCGCCAAGCTGCCGCCAGCGACCACAGGCAGTCGCCGAACCCGGTCCTTCGCCTGGAAACAACGAACCGATCGCTCTTTAAACCGCTAACCATACGCATTGCCTCGCGGGCTCCTGGGTCGACATAAGACGTCATTATAGATGCATCTCGTGTGATCGCATCCGTTGTCATCGGCGGCACTCGTGATGCCGGCGAGCTGCGTCGGTAGAATTTCATGGCGGCGTGCCTCTGATGGAAGATGTTCTCTGAATGCTTTCCGATTGCACTTCCATTCAGAGACGCTGCGCCGACGTACCCGATTTCGGTCCGATACCGTTTCGGCCTATCCCGGTCCCGCCCCGCATGCATTGCCAGGGTCATTCGTGAGCTCAGCCTGAGCTTCACTTTTCCTTTTATTGCAGTCGCAGGCCGCGCGCGGCGGACGCAGCCGAACACAGCGCTGCTCCCACGCGAGCCGCAGTTCGTTCACGATATCTTCACGCTTGTCGTGATCGGCCATGGTCGTGTCTAGAAGCCAGCCAAGCGGCGCCTCGCCCTCGATTCGCATCAGCAGCTCGAATAACTCATGTGAAATGCGTATGCTGTCGCGGCCCGAAGGTCCCGTACGGATCTCGCAGACCGTTTCCTGGCGATCTGCCGCAGTGTAGGAGCGAACGCGATGAAGGGACGCATAAGGCGGCAATGAAACGCTTAGCGCACCCCAATCCTGCAGCCTTGCCGCTCGCTTCTTGACGAGGAACGGCCCCGCAACAAGTCCGTCTAGGTCGGTCGTCAAAAATGTCGTGATCGCGTCTGCAACCGAATCCACGATCGGCTCGGCATTGTTGTTGAATGACGTATTCAGAAGCACTGGGATGCCAGTGCGCTTTTTAAACGCATTGATAACATCCCAATAGGCGGGGTTTGTCTTGCGCGATACTGTTTGCAGCCGAGCGGTACCATCGACGTGCGTGATTGCGCCGAGCACCTTACGCTGGGCTTCGCGCACCCGGACCACGAAATTCATGAAGGGAAAGTCCTGCTTGCCGTCAGGGAGCTCGAAGAACTCGTTCGCATTCTCCTCCAGCACCGATGGCGCAAACGGACGATAGCCCTCGCGTTTTTTGACCATTGCATTGATCCGGTCCTTGTTTTCGGCTGGCCGCGGGTCCGCAAGAATGCTCCGGTTGCCGAGCGCACGCGGCCCGAACTCAGAGCGGCCCTGAACCCAGCCGATCACGGCGCCATTTGCCATCCAGTCGGCCGCACTTGCTGCTATGTCGTCACATCGTTGAATGTCGAGATGACCGGACCATGCATTGAGCTCCTGCTCCACGGCTTGCTCGTTTCCGAGGCCGGGCCCCCAATATACGTCTGACAGCCGCTCGCGCGGGGTTGGCCTGCCCAGCTCGCTCGACATCATCAATGCGGCGCCAAGCGCGCATCCGGCGTCGTGGGCCGCGGGTTGGACGAAGATGTCGTCGAAAAGGCCGGAATAGAGTAGCTTACCGTTGACGGTGCAGTTATGAGCTACCCCTCCAGCTAGGCACAAACGCGTGATGCCTGTCGTTTCGCGATAGTGTAGCAGGACATGAAACACGATCCGCTCCAGAGCTTCCTGCAGCGATGCGCTGACATCCCGATGCTGCTGGGTAAACGGCATTCCCTTTCGTCGGACCTGGATGTTTCGGAGCAGCGCCGGACCGATGCGGTCGTGGTGGACGCGATAGTCTCCATTGTCCAACAACTCGTAGAGCTGTGCGAACAGCTCGCGATAAGGAGCGGGGTCCCCGTAGGGAGCAAGCCCCATCACCTTGTACTCGTCGAACAACCCGTAGCCGAGGTAACGGATCGTTTCGAGATAGAACAATCCCAGAGAGTTGCTTTCTGGGAAGCGTGCAAGTTGCGTCATTCCGGTGCCCGACCCTACCGCCAATAGGCCCGAGAGAAAATCGCCACCGCCGTCAACCGAAAAAATGAGGCTTTGCTCGAATCCAGACATGGCAAACGCGCTCACCGCATGCGCTTCATGGTGATTTACGAATGAAATCCGCGACGCATCGACCTCGGTACCGAACTCCCGTGCCAATAGCTGTCGCAGCAACAGTTTGGCGTCCAGCGGAAGCGGCTGAGAAACAGCTAGGCGCTCGAGCATAGTGTTGCAGTACGCCTCAGTCGCGTAGAACGCGATGCGATCGATCTGGTGAAGCTCGACTCCCGCAGCCGAAAGACAGTATCGCATCGCGTTGCTTGGGAACTTGTTGGAGTGCTTAACTCGATTGAGGCGCTCCTCTTCGACGGCAGCGATCACGCGGCCATCCTGTACAAGAACCGCAGCGCCATCGTGCAAGAATGTATTCGGCAGCTCGGGCGAGCTTTCATGAATTCTGTCCAGACCGCCACATATTCCCAGACACAACATCTCGTTCTCCATTTGATCATGACGGGACGACCAATGGCCGTTCCAGCTGCTTCGTATTATCGCGCTCCGTCGGCCGCGCGGGGCCGTAGCACAACCCAAGGCTCTCCCAACGCCGCCCGGACACGGCGCTCAGCCCGTTGAAGTGCCGGAGCCCCGCATCGATCAACCGAACAGGCTGGTGTCGACCTGGCTTGATCGCGTCCTCTTACAGGCATTGCAACTGCTGCCATGGCAGGTCGGGCCTTGTCCGACTCACCACAGAGAGCATGGTGCGACTGCATCAGCTGGATTCTCCCGGTTATCTTAGTTCTTTCCGTCAACGCAGCAGCCGGCGCCGCAACAGTGCGGTCGATACGAAGAAGGGCAACACCGCGTATATGCAAAGCGCACCTACATGAAACAAAGCGCCGCCAGCCTCGCGCTCTAGCATCGCGGGGCGAATGAGGTCGACCGAATGCGCTAGCGGCAACAAGTCGGCGAAGTGCTGAAATGAGCTAGGCAGTTGGCTCATCGGAAACACCGCGCCACACAGAAACACCATAGGGGTAAGGACAAGCGTCTGGTAAAACACGAAGTAGTCGTAACTTGGCGCAAGAGATATGACGACCATTGCCAGGCTGGCGAAGACAAGCCCAGTAAGCGCGACGGTCGGCATCGCATAGAAAATGGAAAGCCAAGACGCATAGCCAAGCGTGGCAGCGACAAGCCCGATTGCCGTCCCGGCAAGAACGGATTTGCTGGCCGCCCAAACCAATTCGCCTAAAACGATATCGCCAAGCGTGAGCTGTGTGGACAGGATTGCTTCCCAGGTACGATTGGCATCCATGCGAGCAAAGGTTGCATACATGGTTTCAAACGTTGCGGCAGTCATGGCGCTGGTCGCAACCATGCCCGCAGCCAAAAATGCGATGTAGGAAGTTCCCTCAACGGGCCCGACGATGAGACCGAGGCCGAAGCCAAGGCCAAAAAGATGGGTTATAGGATCTGCGAGGTTGCCGAGAACCGACGCAAGCGCAACTTTCCTCCATGCCAGGCAATTTCGACGCCATACCGCGACCCAGTTGTAGGCGTTAGCGGGCAGGACCCCCGCATAACCTTCACTCATCACTCATTTCTCCATCTCGCGTCCGGTCAGGCGCATGAACACGTCCTCGAGATTTGCCGGACGCTGCAGAATGCGCAGACCCGCTCGCCCGCGCAGCTGGATGCGCACCTGCTCGGGATATTGCGCATAGCAAAACAGCGTCTCTCCGCTCACTTCGAGGTGACGTACATAGGGCTTGAGTATCTCACGCAGCTCTTGCGGATGACCGCCATAGATCTCAATCACGTTGCATCCGACCTGTTCGTCGATCAACGCTTGCGGTTTGCCTTCGGCGATCTTGCGTCCATCCTCCAGCACACACAGCCGATCGCATAGACGTTCGGCCTCTTCCATGAAGTGAGTGGTCAGTAGGATCGTCTTGCCACGGGCCAACAAAACTCGCAGACGTTCCCAGATCAGGTGGCGGGCGTGCGGATCCAGACCCGTCGTCGGCTCGTCCATTACCAGCAGATGCGGGTCATTGATCAATGCACGCGCCAGCGTCAGCCGCCGCTTCATGCCACCTGAAAGCTCGGCGACGCGCACATCCACCTTGCTTTCGAGTCGCGCAAACTCAAGCAACGACGGCAGGAGCGCCTCGATCTTTCGAGCGCTCATGCCGAAGTATCTGCCAAATACCACGAGGTTTTCTCGTACGGTAAACCCGAGTTCAAGGTTGTCGAACTGCGGCACCACGCCGATGCGCACACGTGCCACTCGAGCGCGTGCAGGCACGGGCTCATCAAGGACGGTAACCTTGCCTTCATCCGGCGCAATCATGCCGAGAAGCATACGCGCAATGGTGCTCTTGCCAGCTCCATTAGGCCCGAGCAGGCCAAAGCACTCTCCGCGTGCAACCGAGAACGACAGTTCATTGACGATGATCTTGCCGCCAAAGGACTTTTTTACGCCGGCAATGTCGATGGCTACGGTGGACATGTTCACCTTAGGTTGGCAGAAGTCGTTGAGCCGAAGATGGCGTCCCTACGGCCGTCTTGGTCCAGAGCAGGCCGTCACACCACACATGTTCAACGCGTCCCCATTGGCAAGCCGCGGCAACATCCGGGAAGACGCCACGGCCGTGAACATTGGCGCTCGTATTGCAGAGCAGCGGAATGCCGGTGAGTTTCTCAAATTCGACGAGGAGCTCGGCAATCTTGTGTGAAGAGTTGCGGGAGATTGTCTGCAGTCGCGCAGAGCCGTCCAAATGGACGACGGCGGCGACCTTGTCGCGCCACTCCGTCCTAGTCTGGTGATCGAACAGCATGTACGGATCCGGCGTACCTGGGTTGAATATCTCTGGCGCCCGATCCTCTAGGCAAATCGGCGCCACCGGTCGGAAGTATTCGCGGCTCTTGATGTCGTTGACACGATCCTTCATTGCCGGCGAGGTCGCGGCCGCAAGAATGCTTCTGCCGCCCAACGCCCGCGGCCCAAGCTCCGCGCGCCCGGAAAGGAAGATCACCGGCTCGTTGTCGGCGAGAATGGCCGCAAGATCGCGCAGACTGCACGGCGCGGCCTGCCATTCTGGCGGAACCTCGCTGGCTTGCAGGGCAGGACCACTGTAGACTGACCATTCCAGTGGCACGAACCCATCTTGCGCCGCCAGCGCACTGCAAGCAGCACCGATTGCCGAGCCGCTGTCATTCGGAAATGGCGGCACCCAGACGTCATCGAACAGTCCCGTCGCGCGAAGCGCACTATTCCACTTGATGTTAAGACCGCAGCCGCCGGCTATACATAGATTCCGCGCTCCCGGAAGCGACGAATGCCGCAGCAACACCATTGCGATTTCCCGGATAAGGAGACGTTCCAGGAACACATGAAACGACGCAAGGACGTCCTCCGCTCGCTTGGCCATCAGGCGCAGTCTGCTCGCCTCGAAAAAGTCGTGCATAGTTGCGAGTGACGCTTCGGCATTGTTGATGTCTGCGCGATAGCGACGAGCCTGCTGCGTGTCCGCCGCGAAGCGCCTGTCGTAGAGCTCCTGAAACACTGCCACAATGCTTTCATCGGCAGAACCAAGCGCGACGTAGGCCATCAATTTGCCGGCGATGCCCAAGTCCGAATTGGTGCGATTCGGCCGACTGTAAGGCCCGAAGTGAAGGCCGGCGACAGCATAGGCGTGGCCAATCATCGGAAACAGGCATCCAACGAGCCGCCCCCCCTGTGGTTCAACATAGTAAAGACGTGGAGAGATCCAGCCGTCCCATACCAGACAGAACGCGGGCCTACCCGAGACGGCAAAGGGGCTGGTGCTATATGCTGAGGCAACGTGGCCGGTGACGTGCGGGTAACTCTTGTAGGGAAACACCTTGCCGCCAAGGATCAAGCCAAAACCGTCGACGCAATCAAGAAGGCCCTCAGCACGGCGCTCGACATATGGCGCCCCTTTCAGCGCGATCGGCACGGCCCCACTGAGGACCAGGAATTGCGACTCGCGCTCGCCATCCCCGCCGTCGATGACGAACTGATCAATATCACGCGGATCCAGGCCGTGCTCCGCCAATGCAAGTACAACTGCATCGAGATTATCGATGGATTGATAGCGAGGATTATTGCCGCGCTTCTCTTGCTCGGTGCAAAAGACAAGCCGCCCATCCTCGACGACAGCAATTGCCCCGTCATGTGTCAACTTGATGCCGCAGATGCGCATACGCCCCCGGCCCAACGACCGCAATTTGATTGTTTCGACGAGTTATTCGACTTCCGGAACAGAACGAGCAGGCAATCTTGGTCGACCGAACCAGTCTGGCAATGCTGACGCTCGATTCGGATAAACTCTCATTCAAGAGAGCGATCGCCGTCTCAGCAGCATGCCCCCAGCGTCGACAAGCATCACGCGCGAAGACCAGCGCGCCATTTGGCGCAAGCATGCTCACCATGACCGCCTCTCCGTTCTTTGCCGTGCGCGCTCAATCCTGTGGCATGACATCCTGCACGGTAATTCGCTGGCAGTGGGGTCCCAGCATTTCCGTGAATGCGAAGGCTGCACCTGCGACTTCAAGGGCACGCGTAACTTCCCCATTGGAACGCGACATCCGAAACATTTGCGCGTAACGCTCCTGTTCCAACGGGTTACTGTCGAGCTGCCACTGATCACCAACAGCAAGACCACGCTCGAGCAGATGATCGTTCTTGTCCAGTCTCATGGGTCGATTAACCTGTTGTTATTGGCTCGATCAATCGCCACCGCACACATTGTCAGTCGCCGGCACGCCCGAGGAACCGCGCGACCTCCGCTTGCGAATTGCTTCAACAATTTCTGCAGTAGCTGCAGCGCTCGATCCAGTGTTAGTAGCCGGGATAGTGGCCTTCTTCTCCCCTGCGCTCGGCACATTGACGAGCTTACGCGACAGCCAATCGCTGTTGCTCAATGTACAAAGCGCATAAGCCTTCAACGGAAGTAGGATAAATATATTGATGGGCGTATGGAGCGAGAAGCCGATAAAGCGCAATTCGCGGGCACGAAACGCCGCGACACTGCACCGGGTTATTGTCATTGCAGCAATTGTCAATCCCGTCCACCAGGGCACCGAATCGCCGACTGCGAGCTGTGCGAGCGCAGCCAGTGATGACAAGGCGAGGAGTAAAGGGCCGAGATTTTGTCCGACAACGTCTAGCGTGAGATAGCCATCGAGTTCGGGCAGCAGGCGCAATGCAAGAAACGTGTCCCGAAAGGTACTCCGTGCCCAACGCAGTTGCTGACGCAGATACGGCCCAAGGCTGTCGGGTACGACTGTTGCCGCGATGGCATCCGGGACATACTCGGTTCGAAACCCCGCTTTGAGCATGAGGATAGTTAGGTGGCGATCCTCGCCAAAATCGCTCGGCTTTCCGCGAAAGAGTTGCGTTTCGTATTGATCAAGCAGCAAAGCGAGGGCGGAGCGACGATACATCGCGCAGGGGCCGCAGCAGCACATGACTGCACCGAAGCGAGCCTGTGCCGCGCGCTCTTCGTTGCACGCTAGCCAGTATTCCATATCGATTAGCTTGGTCAGCCAGGTTTGGCTGCGGTTGCTCGCTATCAACTGGCCCATGGCGGCGCCGACTTCCGGCTCCTGCATCTTCAATGCAAGCTTCTTGACCACGTCAGCGGCTAGTATCGTATCCGAGTCGACGTTGAGCACCAGGTTCCCGGACGAGCTACGTATAACGGCGATCTGCGCCTTGCGCTTTCCAACGTTCTTGGCCAGCAGGATGATGCTGAATCTCGGATCGTTCGCATAGAGGTCGTGTACAGGCCCCACGACATCGCGATTTGCAGATCCGTCGTCGACCACATAGACCTGCAGTCTTCCACCGTAGTCTTGACCTGCAATCGACTCGAGACATTTGGAGAGCGTATTCGGGTCCTCGTTGAAGCAAGGCACGATGACGTCCACGCTGGGCAGAGCTACCTCGGATTGGCCCATATCGGTCTGCAGCGACGAGGTATTCGCCGGCTGAGCATAGAGCGCTTGCGCGCTCTTGTAGACAGTTGAGAGCAGCGCATAAGACGAAACGGCGACAGCGCTGGTTGTAGCGAGCAGGTCCATTTTGGGGCCAGTTTTGTTTAGTGAAGTTGAGGAAGCGGACGGATTGCAAACCCGCGCTGTTGCAGTACCGGTATCAGATGTGACAGCGCCATCACCGTCTGATCACGCAGAGTGGCATCGCTGCAGAGTCTTTCCTCACCAGGAGGATACCCGTCGTGCAGAAGTACAATTGCGCCTGGACGAACGGCCGCCAGCACTGAATTCACAATCCTATCGACGCCTGGGCGCGACCAATCTCTCGGATCGACCGACCAGTGCAGAGCTGTGAGGCCAGCGCTCGCTGTCGTAGCGAGCACCGCTTGGGTCCATAAGCCGTAGGGTGCTCGCATGTGCCTGGGCGAAGCCTGCGGGCAGGCCGAACGGATCGCCTTGCTCGCCGTTAGCACTTCATCGTGAACCACCGCTGGTTCACATCTGGAGAGATCCGGATGCGTCATCGTGTGGTTTGCAACCTCGTGTCCTTGCGCAATCATTCGTCGAATGAGTTCAGGGTGATCGGTCACGTACGTGCCGATAACGAAGAACGTCGCCGGCACCCGATGTTGCGTCAGCACATCGAGCACGTCGGGCGTGCAAAATGGATTTGGCCCATCATCAAAGGTCAAATAGACACAGCGACTTGCGCTGACGTCGGCGTAGTCGCGACGCACCGCAGACAGGGGGACGAGCTCTTTCACAACTCAGGCCCGTTCCGGTCGATGATCGTCCCGGCCGGCCACTCGCTGATCGGGCGTCCGGCCGGGAACACCACCACGAGAACGTCCTCGATCCGGACCGGCGGCAAATTGGGATACACATCTGCGTGGGTGGACCGGACGCGAATGCCGGACATGAGGGTTGCCAGCCCCTGCCTTCCAATCAGTCTGGTAAGGTGCTTCTCAAGCGCGGGCCGAACCGTACCAAAGCCGAACGGGACCCCGAGCTCCTGCAGCGCAGGATACATCACGCGCATTGAGTGGCTGATTCCAAGCCCCTCGAGATCCGGACGCACCGCATATAGTCCCAGTTCGGCCACGAGTAGATCGCGCCCGTCAATCTTGATGAAGCGGCGTAGGGCGCCGATGTGAGCAGCTACGCCGTGCGCGTCGTAACCAATTACGCGGACCTCCGGCCTTGCACCGGCCCAACTTCGGCTCCCCTCAAATGGCTGCGCATTGAACGCACCGGTCGGCCCGTAGCTTTCGCGGAAAAACTCAGCGAGCTCGGTATGGTCGCCCAGCCGCAGCTCGCTTTCCCAATGCAGGCTCCACTGCACTTGAGGGCGCGCGGAACGACTTTCCGCCGACCGAGATCCGGGAATATTCATGACGGGCTTCCCTGCACCAGTGACGTTAAGAGCGGAGGTGGTCACGTGAACAACTCGCTATCGGCTGAATCGCTGATCAATACTCGAATGCACTGACGTGGGGCGCCGGCGCCCGGCTCAGTTCGCCAGCGGCGCGGCAGAACGGCCCCCTTGGAGTGGCGCCTTGGCCAGAGAAGAGGCGATCGTGCAGTCGGCGCTGGTCATCCCAGTCAATGTCATGTCCGAGATCTGCCAGACATGCCGACGTGGCGCTTGGATTGTCCGGCACCTACCCGCATTATCAAGAGGTTCGGTCCGGTCCAGGATTGCTATCGATGCTGTGCGGTCTGATGGCGCCCCATCGATGAACGAGATCTCACCGAAAGCGATCCCGATCGGCCCCAGATCAACTTGGGTCATATGCATCTTCGACACGCTCTGAATGTGATGGACAAGCAACTATTTGGCCGGTCGCGGGTGACGTTTGGCATCCGCAATGTGCGCCTGCCTCTCGGTTCCGACACTAGGGTGAGGCGTAAGCCATCTCTAGTGTACGCGGGTAAACCGCAAATATGGAAAGGAATGGAAGACACATACGAACGTTTATCGGCAGCACGAGCGAGCGCCGTGTCAGGCCGCTCGTCGCACCGAGAAGAACAGACGTTGCTCGGATAGCGCGCCGACACCCGCCCCTAAACGGATTCGGCAGGTGCTCGCACACCCCAGCAGTCCGTTTCGGAACTCGCGTAATGGCAAGCAGCCATCGTGGTACGCCTAATCAGTTTCCAAACTGATGTTTGCTATCCAACATTCCGTTGTTTCGATAGAACTCATCCACACGATGGATAGACTCACAACATGCGATTCAAGGGACTTGATCTAAACCTTCTGGTTGCGCTCGATGCTCTGATGACCGAGCGCAACCTCACTGCGGCGGCACGGAAAATCAATCTGAGCCAGCCCGCGATGAGTGCTGCGATCGCGCGGCTGCGCATCTATTTTCGTGATGAATTGTTCACGATGAGAGGTCGCGAGCTCGTCCCAACACCCGGCGCGGAGGCGCTTGCGAGCCCTGTCCGCGAGGCCCTGCTGCATATTCAACTCTCGATCATCTCAAGGGACGCGTTTGACCCAAGTCAGTCGAACCGACGGTTCAGGATCATTCTCTCCGACTTCATGACAATCGTCTTTTTTCGGCGGATTGTGGATCGTATCGCACAGGAAGCTCCGGCAGTACGCTTCGAATTGCTACCATATTCCGATGAGCCCGATGAGCTACTCCGCCGCGGCGAGGTCGATTTTCTCATTCTGCCGGAATTGTTCATGTCGAGCGCGCATCCGAAGGCGACGTTATTTGAAGAGACTCTCGTATGCGTGGGATGCCGCTCGAACAGGCAGCTGTCAGGGCAGCTTACGTTTGATAAATACAATTCGATGGGACATGTTGCGGCCAAGTTCGGGCGGGCGCTAAGGCCCAACCTCGAGGAATGGTTTTTGCTTGAGCACGGCCTTAAGAGACGCATTGAGGTCGTTGTGCAGGGCTTCAGCCTCATTCCGCCTATACTGTTCGACACGAGCCGCATAGGGACAATGCCCTTACGGCTCGCCAGACACTTCGAAAAGCGGACGCCTCTGCGGATCGTCGAGCCACCGTTGCCGCTGCCCCAGTTCACCGAGGCCGTTCAGTGGCCAGCCTTTCACAACACGGACCCGGCAAGCATTTGGATGCGGCGGATACTGTTGGAGGAGGGATCCCACATGACATCTGCGAATCAGAAGAGCCCAGCTCGCAGGCGCTGCTAGTTTGGCCACAAGCCGCTCTCCGCACGCTGCAAATACCGTGTTCGGCCCTTTGGTCGTACTCGGCCGCTTTCTCATTTCGCCGTCTCGGGTGGCGCCCTCCTTAAGAGGCCACTCAAGCCGTCGGTCAGTCGCAAACGCCTGGCAGGCGCTGACCGTTGATGCCGCAAAATGTGATTCGGTGAGCTTGCGTGAAAGCACAGCCCCCACTATCGCGGCAACTTCTCAATAATGTTTGATTCGTCCAATCAATGTCTTGAACCCCACGCCGCGTCAGGTTGTAGGCTCGCTGCTGGGACGCGTTGCGCGGCCATCGACAGGGGCATCGGCGAACTTACGGCTCTGGCCATAGCACCAGGGCCAGCGCCAGCCGTAAATTGACCAGGTCGTGTTGCGGGGTTGCCGGAGTGTCGAAATCGATCAGCTCCGCGGCTCCCGATACACTCCAGTCGCCGGTCGTTCGCCGACCGCCCTCCGCGCCCTTCTTACGATGGCTTCCGCGAGCTTCTTTCGCGATCGCAGGATGGGAACGGATTCGTTTCAGGCGATCCGATGAGAGCGCTTCAGAGCCGCTTTCGCTACTCTAATGTACCGCAACGACACTCGCGCAGGATAAGACGATATGCGCTTCAAGGGCTTGGATCTAAATCTTCTCGTCGCGCTTGACGCTCTGATGACTGAGCGCAACCTCACTGCAGCAGCACGCAGGATCAACCTTAGTCAGCCGGCCATGAGCGCGGCCGTTGCCCGGCTGCGCTCCTATTTTCACGATGATCTGTTTACAATGAGAGGCCGCGAACTTGTCCCGACCTCACGCGCCGAAGCGCTGGCAGCTCCCGTTCGCGAGGCGCTGACGCACATTCAGCTCTCCATTATCGCTCGGAACGTGTTCGATCCAGCTCAATCAAAGCGCCGCTTCAGGATCGGCCTTTCGGATTTCATAACAGTCGTATTCTTCCGAAACGTCGTAGAGCGCGTTGCGCGAGAAGCTCCCGCCGTCAGCTTCGAACTGGCGGCGCTTGCTGATGATCACGATGAGATTCTCCGGCGCGGCGAGGCCGATTTCATCATCTTGCCGGAATTATTCATGTCGTGCGCGCATCCTAAGATGAGCCTGTTTGAGGAGAGACTCGTTTGCGTAGGCTGCGGCACGAACAGCCAGTTGCTCCGACGGCTAACATTTGATCGATATATGTCCATGGGGCACGTTGCGGTGAAACTCGGAGGTGCGCGCAAGGCCCCCATCGAGGAATGCTTTTTACTCGACCTTGGCCTCAACCGACGCATCGACATTCTCGTGCAGAGCTTCAGCATGATTCCGCCCCTGCTGGCAGGCACGACTCGCATAGGGACCATGCCATCAAGGCTCGTTAAGCATTTCCAAAGAATGGTACCCCTTCGGATTGCCGAACTCCCGCAGCCATTCCCCACATTTACCGAGGCGGTCCAATGGCCTGTCCTTCACAACAGCGATCCGGAAAGCGTCTGGATGCGAGAAATACTGTTGCAGGAGGCGGCCCGCATGGCATCTACACGTGAAGAACGCTTCATCATCAACGCTTCGGACCAAGCGGACACTGGCGCAGACTTCGCGGAGTCTGGTTCGCCGTTGTCGTAAGGACGTCCGCAGTGCGTAATCTCTATCCGGACGCATGTCTCGACGCGGCCAATTCACGCTTGTTCCAATGACACCGGTTATTGGCAGATAAACTTCGGTCAGTTTCGGCCGATGGCTATCAGCCGCTGTGCCGCTCGCATTCTATTATCCGACCGGCGCGCGAACTGCGACGCACGCGGTCGATTGCGTTGTTTGCAACTTAACCCTCAAGGACGAAGCACGACGCGCCCGCCGCCGCTCCAGCTGGGGTCTTACGCTGCACCCGGCCTCTCTCTTTGGCTCACCAGGCTCGATGCAGAACTTGGAATCAGCTTCGGACCACGCGCCGTCCACTCTCAGAATCAGTAGCTCCCAGGCGCGAGCTCGATTCGGATTAGTCGGCGTCACATCATCACCCACAGTGAGCGCTGTGCTGATCGATTGTGCAGATGGGGTACATCCCCGCAATTTCGACGCAGCATCGCGCAGCCGTGTTGCCGTATCGCATCACCTTCAAGCGCATCGCATCTTCGTCGCTCCGCGCCGCCGGTCCGACTTCTTTTGGCCCTACCGCGGCCAAACGTCTCGACGACGTGCGCGACCCTAGCGCGATGACAAACAGGAGCTGATCGTTGGAGCAATACAGCGGTGTATTTGATCCGGAAGAACTTTCCGGCTTGGGAAGTCTTTTTGATAGTGCAATCACCGCGTTGCCGCCATCGATGCGAACTCCCGATAATCGAACGGCGATCGCAAAACTCATTTTGGAGCGGACAGCGGTGAGCGAGGCTCGACTGGCATACCTGATGAACTTACTGGTCATCATTTCCCCTCAGGGTTGATCGCCCGCCATTCTAAGGATAGTCACCATCTCTTGCGCTGGAATGGAAGACGATCCAGCTAGAGCTTTGAAATAGCTTGAATCATACGTGACGTCAGGTTGTAGGCTTTGAAATTGAACAACATGAGCAAAGCTACACCACGAAGGCGTCGATGGCGCATTGGCGAACTTGCAGAGGCGACCGGAGTGACGGTACGCACGCTGCATCACTATGAACACACGGGGCTCTTAGCTGCCTCCGAACGCACCGACGGCGGCCACAGGATGTACGACCGCGAAAGCGTTCAACGGGTTCATCAGATTCGAGCGCTGCGTGAGCTTGGTTTCTCCCTTTTCGAGATCGGTAAGGCTATGGAGCCTACGACTTCACTTACGGACCTCATGCGCAAGCATTTGGAGCGGATAGAGCTTCAAGTCGCTCGTGCAACCCTGTTGCGAGATCGCTTACGCAACATGACGACGGACAGTGAAATCCAGGTAAGTGTTGATGAGCTACCCGCCACCTTGGATGCCATGTCGCGGGTCGAGACGCGTAGTCAGCCCTCCCGATGCACTTGCAAGCTGGCTGCAGATCGCGAGGAGCGGTGGCGGCGGATCCGCGATGAGCTGCGCGAATGCATGGATATGGCTGAGCATCCCTGCGGCGAGCGGGCAAAGGCCGTCGCGATCGCAGCACGCTCGCTGATCGGCGAAATAGCCGGCGCCGATTCGCGCGTTTCGACGATCCTGAAGGTGCTTGCACGGTTAAGCGCACCTCGCACTCTGGCCGGTTGGGATCCCCACCTCATGCAGTATCTCGATCTCGCCCTTGCTGGATTGGAAGACCAGCCGTACTGATTGCGGCGCCGACGGGCGGATTGTCGGACGGCCCGGTCAACATCAAAGCGCGTTGAAGCGCCGGTTGATCTGCCGGTTCTGATTCGTGCCTGCCGTTCTGCGGCCTCACTGGGCCTGTCTGCGTAGCGCGTCTTTGGCGATCCGCCCGCCTAACGCACGGCCACTTGCTGCAACTGGCGGCATGAACCCCGAATGGAGCTTGAACCGCACGTAACGTCAAATTGTAGGCTCTAGCGAGATTGAGGTCTGGCGAACTGCCGCGCATGGATTCGCTTGCCGGAAGCAACCGCATCGAGCTGCAGCTGGCTGACCGCGGCGTTGGCCGTTCACTTCATTTGAGATTGGGAGTTCTACAATGCTAAATGGGCGCTTCGCTTCGGCTGCAAGTGCAGCGCTCGTCTTCTGCGCCCTCGCCTCGACTGCGCACGCCTCCGACGTCTATATTGCCGTGGCTGGCCCAATGAGCGGGAACAGCGCTGCGTTTTGGCGCGCAAATGCGCGATGGTACGGCGGCCGCCGTCGAGGCATTGAACGCCTCGGGCCCAATACCAGATACCAAAGTGATGTTGAGCGTCGCAGACGACGCCAGCGATCCGAAGCAAGCGGTCGCAGTTGCCAATCGGCTCACAATGGACCGAGTCCAGTCAGTCGTCGGCCACTTTTGTTCCTTCTCGTCGATCCCAGGCTCCGAAGTCTACGCCGAAGCGGACAGGCGGTGGGGCGGGCCGGTTCCTTCAACGCCTCGCGAGTTGTCGTGGCACTTCGTTCAGGGGCGATCGATAACCTGATCGCGCCGCTCCGGTTCGATAGCAACAACGCGGCTCCCGCCCTTCTGGTCTATCGCTACGCGACGGGCGTGTTGAAGCCGTCGAGCAGAACTGACCGGCGCGAACGCATCGTTTCCCTAAACAGCGAATGACACAGATGATGAGACGTTCTCAAGACCTGGCAGCTGCAATAGTTGCGTCCGCCCTTGTACTGGCGGCTCTCGGAGCACTTCTTGCGTTTGCTGCAGCGCTCGCAGAGCTCCCCGATGTCGACAGGCTCGATGACGAGCTACGTCCGATGATAGACAAGTAGTACCGTGCCAACCCTCATTGTTTGCGAGTCTTTTAAGCAACGGCCTGGTCGCTTAATGGTTGGCCGCCCTGATCGATGGGCTTGTTGGCCAAATGAGCCCTCCATTCACCCTGCAGCATTTGATTGGCGCTGTCGGGAGGTGCTGGCCGTTATCCTTTCAACCGCCGTAGCCGCGAAAATCGATTTTCGGCAACAGTCCAGCCTATGGAGCTCCCGTGCTGACAAGTGCCCCTGCCCTGCGCCCCACGTTGCGCCAGACGCTGCGTCGTTTACGTCCTCTCGCGCTAATTCGAGCTGCGCAAGTTTTTCGTTATGCCCTTCCGCCAGACAGTTTTCTGCGCGAATTGCGGCTTCGACGTCAATGGAAACCCCTTCTCGCTGCCGAGCGCCGCAACGCACAACTCACCCAGCGCTGCGCTCAAATCGCAAGGCACACATACAGACCAAGACTTCACCATGTGGCACGCACTCATCAAGCCGAGCATGTTGACGCGCCAATCGAGTGCTTTGGCAAGATCCGGAATACCTTCAACATCGGCGACGGGATCCTGACGCATCGTTCAGCTATCGACGACAAGGGTTCGCCTAACGGGCCTCTAGGGCAGATCGATGAAGCCCATTTGGCCCCAGTCGGATCGTCTGCGGCCCCCTCCAACCCGCGCTCGGCAGATGACCAATCATTCCGCGCTTCCTCCAGCTGGAATGCAAGCTCCCCCCTAACAGGGGCTGTCAAATGAAGCGGCCACGATTCACGGAAGAGCAGATCGTCGCGATCTTGAGGGAGCATCAGGCTGGGGCGAAAGCAACTGACCTGGCTCGCAAACACGGGACCGCAGAAGCGGCCATCCATAATTGGAACGCCAGGTTTGGCGGCATGGACGTTCCTGCGGCCAAGCGATTGAAGGACTTGGAGCAGGAGAACGCGATGCTAAAGATGCTTCTGGTCACGCACATGCTCGATGTCGCGGAGCTTCGCGAACTGCTTTCAAAGTAGCGAAGCGACCATCTCCCGGCCGCTTGGTGTCAGGCGCCTCGCGCAGCCAGAGAGGGCAAATTCAAAAGAGTCACTGTGAACAGAGGCCTCATCAGCGCCCACATCAGCCGACCTGGATCGCGAGCAATCGCCCGGAGCCGGCGGCGTGGGCTGCTGCAAACGGCGCCAATCTGGCGTGCGCAGGCCACTCCTCTGCTGTCCGAAACATGACAGATGCGTTCCGCTCTCATCTGGCGCATAAGACCGCCGCGGACGATCGGATGCCATTTCTCGGCTTGCTGCGCATGGTCGTAGTTGCACAGTCTGACAAAGATGCCCGCGCGGCCGCGGAAGCCGCTTATCAACGATGGCTAAGGAGCTTTAGATTCCTTTACGAATTGAATGCCGACACCGCCTAACTTGCCGCTGACCTTCGATGCAGCGCTTGAAGCGAACTGTGCGTTGTCGGAACGCCAGCTTCCATCCGACAGCTCCTCCTTAACCAGATCGAGGAGGCGGGCGCCAACTAATATCTACTATGCCAGCTTGCATTCGGGAACCTTCCGTTGGAGGTTTCGCTGTACACAGCAACCACAATCCAATCCGAGATCATGCCTGGCTTTGGCTGAAACGTTCGATCCGATTTTGCTACCTGCGTTCAGCGCCGCAACGCTATGTGCCATGATCGGCCGCCCTGCCGACAATGCCGATATCCGCCTGCCATCACGCTCGCTGCCTTGCCCAACATGGGGTCCTCGGACCAATAGAGCATGCTCGAGCACCTGGAGCAGCACCGGGTCAGCCCCGCGGCCCGTCTCATCGGCTCGTGGACCGCGCGAGAATCCAGCGTCATTCAGAAAGGTCAATGACTCCTCGCCCGGGCTATCCGCGAACTGGATGGATCCCATCAAAACTTTCGATTTTACCGGATTTAGCCAAATACCCCATAAGTCGATCGCGATTTCCGGAAAGCACCTTTCACGAATGTCGTGTGGCCATGGATCCCTTTTGCCTTCAGCACAGTCGCAGGTCAGTTCAAGCCACCCCGACCTGGATCCACAAAGATACTTTCGATTCGTCCAAATCGACGCACGTGCGGACCATTTTTAGTCTGTCCCCTGATCGCCGCGTGCGGCGCGTAGTCATCAACCGCGTCCTCGCTGATACCCTGGCCATCACCCCAAAGGCGTTTCAGACGATCGGCGTTCGCGCACTTCCAGTGGCCTCGGTAAATGCGTACGTCGTTTAGAATTCGGCCAGGCGAACCGTCCTCCTCGCCGGAGCTTGGACTTTTCGCCCTGACCAGGTCGGCAGCGCCGTCAATCTGGCGGCTGCAAGCGAGGCCGTGCTGGCAGGTCTGTACCTGCCCCGATTGCAAGATACGTGTCCGACGGCCCGGACGAGGACCCGATCTGCGACGACATGGACAGATCAACTTCGCCAACTTGCCGTCCACTCTGCAACGTCGTGTGACCATAAATCCTCACTGCGCTCGCTTGCTGAGCCCTGCTCGGTCGGCGCGGGCCAGATCTACGCTCTACAAACCTGCACGATGCTCATCCGGCTTTATCCGCGGTTGTCGATCAACTTTCGACGGGGGCGAGCGCTCTTTGAGTTTCCGGCAAGCATCACACCATCATCTAAGCAATTGGCGCAGCTGGGCGAGCTGCCGAGTTCCCATCTGTTCGCGGGCTCCTTTTCCCCGCCTAGCCGCACGCTCACTGTGCCGAGCATTTAACGATCTGAGCGTGGCAGCCCAGACGATTGTGGCGGAAGATCGCTCTGCAATCCCCGATGAGCCCAATTGGCTCTCGGCGGCTATGCCGGGCGGCGTCTCACAGCACATCCGCGGGCTGCTCGGCTTAAGTCGTAAGTCGCAGTCATGGCCCGCAGGCCCTGCCATTGTACGGCGTCGAGCGAGCGCGACGATCGCCTCAATGAACACGCAGCTGGGACGGAGACATTCCTTGTCGCGCCGCACCTGCCGGCTCTCGCGGACCGCGAAACGCAACACACACCATCAGGTACTTTACATTCACTTCACCACCAGGAGCACATCGTGGAACTTGCCCCCTCCAATTCCCGCGTACAGAATCTTAAGGATCGGATCGACCTGCAACTGACCATCCTCGCCACTCTCGTAGGCGAGGATGGTGACGCGCTTGACGCGATCCGACTGCTCAACGCACTCACAAATGAAATGATCACGGCAGAGCTGGAGCTCGGCCAGCTCGGCGAGACAAGAACAAGCAATCATGACGGCGGCGCTCGCACCACGCACATGTCCGGGGACCGCGGCGCTTATTACCCGGAAGACCTTCTCGTTTTGGGACGCCTGTTCGATCAAGCCGTCGATGCCTTGCCGGCCAACCTACGAACTCCGGCCAACCAGATGAAGATCGCGAAACTCATTTTCTCGCGTGCCGCGGAGTGAGATTTCGTTGACGGATTGATGTGGAGAGCGCTTTTCCTGGCCGAACAACGCCGGCTGCGATGGTACGAACAGAGTATCATAGCGAAGCGCAGCATCCAACGAGCTAACCTGGCATGCGGGCGCCGCCTCCATTACGCCGTCTGCGACTGATTCATTAGCTATCGCGGTCGGATCGGGTACGTCGTACAACACGCATTTGCACTGCAACAACCCAGTTTGATTTCGCTCCTTAGTTCAACTTTTGCTCTTGCTTCGGGACCTCATGGCTCTGCTACCGCCGTGCGGAAGCCGGATAACGAGAAAGCACAGGCCGCCCGGGTGCGAGACACTCACAATGACTGCCAACTCGGCCTAACCTTCGTTTCGTGTATAGTGGTTAGGCCGTTGTTGCGGCAATATCCCCTTATGTGCTGACAACGAACTTCACTCGAACCCTTCTGGGGACGGCGGCGCACGGTCGTGTCCCCAGTGATGGTGTAGCTCGGTAGAGCAAAGCCGCCCGGTACGCGCGCCTCAAATAGCGCCGTAGCGGGCGGGCGGCTTTGCGGTGGTCACCGGCGATTCGCCGGTAGGATCGGGTTGCGACACGCCAACGCAACCGAGGAACCACCGATGACCGACGATATGATGGACCTGCGCACGCTCGTGGAGAAGAGTACGCATACGACGAGGACCGCGTGATGGACGCATGCGCGCGGGTACGGCGAGCTCTATGATGGCGTTGCGTGAAGGTCAGGCGGCCTGCTGATCGGCGGGCTTGTCGGCTTGGCGCAGGAGCTTCCATTCCCAGGGCAGCAATTCGTGCAGACGCGATGCGGGAAGATCGGCGATACGGGCGAGGACGTCGGCGAGCCAGGCTTTCGGATCGACGTCGTTGAGACGACAGGTCGTGATCATCGTCAGCATGATGGCGGCACGGTCGGCACCACGCTGGCTGCCGGCGAAGGTCCAGTTGCGCCTTCCCAAGGCGATGCCTCTCAATGCGCGCTCAGCACAATTGTTGGTCAAGCAGATCCTGCCATCGTCGAGGAAGCGGGCGAAGTCGTCCCAGCGCCTGAGCATGTAATTCATAGGCTTCAGGACCTCGGAGGAGCGAGAGAGGGTTTCGCGCTCACGCAGCAACCAGGCGTGCATGTCCCCGAGGAGCGGCTTGCTCTTTTCCTGGCGCACGGCGCGCCGCTCTTCGGCGCCGCAGCCGTTAATGGCGCGCTCGATCTCGAACAACACATCCAGGCGCCTGACCGCCTCCAGCGCGATCGGAGAGACCGGTTTACCTCTCTTGCCTTCCCGGGCATTCTTCTCGATGTCAGCCAGCTCGAAGAAGCCCCGCCGCGCATGGGCGAAGCAAAACGCCGGCGTAATCGGCAGCACCTTCTTCTGCGGGTCGAACAGTGGCTCGAAGCCGTTGTAGCAATCGGCTTGCAGGATGCCGGCGAAGGCGGCCAGATGCTTCTGCGGATGCTCGCCTCGTCGGTCGCTCGAGGCGTAATAGACCGCCGCCGGCGGCGCAGGCCCGGCAAAGGGCCGGTTATCCCGCACATAAGTCCAGATCCGCCCGGTCGTGCACTTGCCCTTCGCCAGGATACGGATGGTGGTGTCATCGCCATGAAGGCGCTCAGCAGCGAGCACATGGCGTTCGATCAAGTGGAAGAGTGGCATGACGGCGAAGGTCCCGTGGCCGACCTGGTCGGCCAGCGTCGACAGCGGCAAATCGATCCTCTCGGCCTTAAAGCGCGCACTCTGGCGGTTGAGCGGGATATGCATGCCGAACTTGTCGAACAGGATCGTCGCCAAGAGCTGGCGCCGGTTGTTTGGACAGCGCCCCGCGGGATTTAAGTGGATTCCTGCCGGGTTATGCTGAACGCGGGGCCTTACGATTTTGTCGTTGCGTCGGGAGGGCGTAGCCCGACCAGAGCGACGACAAAATCGTCGGCGACGGTCATGCGGCCATCACCATAGCTTGCGTGCCGAAGTAAGCCTCGTCGGGCGTGCGCCCGTCAAGGCTCGAGTGAGGGCGTCCCTGATTGTAGAAGGCCAGATACTTGGCAATTGACGCTCGCGCCTCGGACACGCTGTCGTAGGCGCGGAGATAAACTTCTTCGTATTTGACCGTGCGCCAGAGCCGCTCGACAAACACGTTGTCGCGCCAGGCGCCCTTGCCGTCCATGCTGATGGCGATCTTCGCGTCCAGCAGCACATCGGTGAACTCGAGGCTGGTGAACTGGCTGCCCTGGTCCGTGTTGAAAATCTCGGGCCTGCCGTGCTTCGCCAACGCCTCCTGGACCGCTTCGACGCAGAAGGCCGCCTCCATTGTGATCGAGACGCGATGGGCCAGGACCCGTCGGCTGAACACATCGACGACCGCCGCGAGATAGACGAAGCCACGCCGCATCGGAATGTAGGTGATGTCCATTGCCCACGCCTGGTCGGGCCGCTCGATCTTCAATCCGCGCAACAGGTACGGGTAGATCTTGTGACCCGGTGCCGGCTTACTCGTGTTCGGGCGACGATAGACCGCCTCGATCCCCATGCGCTTCATCAGCGTCGCGATGTGGCGGCGACCGGCGTATACGCCCTCCCGCCGCAGCAACGATCGCTGCATACGCGCTCCCGCGAAGGGATAATCGAGATGCAGCTCATCGAGCCGACGCATCAAGGCAAGGTCCTCGGCCGAAACTGGCCGAGGTTCATAGTAGACCGTGCTGCGAGCCAGCTTCAGGACCTTCGCCTGGCGCACGATAGAAAGATCATGACCGCGGTCGATCATCGCTTTGCGCTCAGCAGGCCCGCCTTGGTGAGCGCGCCGGACAAAAAATCGTTTTCCAACGCCAGCTCGCCGATCTTGGCATGTAACGCCTTCAAATCGACCGGCGTCTCGGCCGACGCCTTGTCATGCCCAAACACGCCGGCGGCGCCTTCCAGGAGCTGGTTTTTCCAGATCGTGATCTGGTTCGGATGAACATCAAACAGTTGCGCCAGCTCCGCCAGCGTCTTGTCGCCTTTGACCGCAGCCAAAGCAACCTTCGCCTTGAATGCCGGAGAATGCATCCGGCGGCTCTTCTTCGTCATCTTCGCTCCTGATTCGCGGCAAGAATCCTCGCCGCTGTCAGGCAGAAAATCCACTCAAGCTACTGTCCGAATTTGCGGAGCCAGCTCTCCAGCAATTGTGGGCCGATGAAGCCGCGCGGCGTGGCATGGAACGGCGCAGGCGGCTGGCTGATCTTCTCGCAATCGCGGCAGGTGAACTTCTCGCGCACTGTTTCGATGACCTTGAAGCGACGCGGGATCTCCTCCAGCGTCTTGGTCACATCCTCGCCGACCTTCGCCAGCCGCGATCCGCCGCAGCAGGCGCAGCTCGTCGGAGCGTCAATGACGACGCGCTCGTGTTCGATGTCGTCCGGCCAAGGCTTGCGCACCGGCCGCTTGCGCGTGAAGGGGCGGACGTTCTGCGTCTTCGCCGCTGCGGCCTGCGCCGCAAGCTCATCCTCGCTCGCCGTGGCGACGAGGTCTTCGAGCTCCAGTTCCAACTGCTCGAGCAGCCGCGCCGTGCGCTCGGAGCGCTGCCCGTACAGTTCGCGTTTGAGCTTCTCGATGCGCAACTCGAGATGAGCGATCAGCGCCTCGGTATCCGACAGTTTCGCCTGCGCATTCGCGGCTTGCGCCTGCCAGTTGGCGGCCTTCGCCTCGGCTTTCTGTCGCGCCTCACGCTCGGCCTGCAGCGCCGCCAGGGCACTGACAAGGTCCGATGGAAGATCATCCGGCTTCGATATCATGGAGCCATTGAATCAGATCGAGCCGCAGATTCAAACCGTAAAACGACTATCCGACCCGCGTCGGACGCTGGGTTTCTTGAGGGTTGCGCCAATCGATCCCGGACAACAGATAGCTCAACTGCGCCGGAGAGATCGTTACCGATTCACCAGCAACCGATGGCCAGATGAACCTGCCTCTCTCGAGTCTTTTGGTGAACAAGCAGGCGCCCTGGCCATCGTGCCAAATGACCTTCAATAGATCACCGCGTTTGCCCCGGAAGCAGAAAAGACCGCCGCCCATGGCGTCGCGCTTGAGCACTTCCTGCACGCGCAGAGCCAGGCTCGGAAAGCCGCACCGCATGTCGGTATGGCCCGTCGCCAGCCACACCCGCACGCCCGTCGGGATCGGGATCATCGGCGCGCCAGGCCCCGAGCAATTCGAACGACCGCCTCGATATCCGCACCGGGGCCGAAGACCACGCGCAGCCCCTGAGGGCTCACGATTTCGATCTGACCTGTCTCGACAGCTTCCGTCGTTGGCGGCGTACTTGCCGCAACTATCGCAGGGACGAATGTCGGGCCGATCGAATCCTCTTCGGCCGGATCATGACAGGTCCAAGCCTTGCGCCAGCTCAGCAGAAGCTGACGTGATATCCCATACCGGCGAGCCGTCGCCGACACCAGTCGTGGCCCCGAGAAGCTCTCCTCTACGATTCTGAGCTTCTCCGCACGCGTCCAGCGTCGCCGCCGACCGGTCTCCACCAAATCCATGCGGCTCAGCACCGCACTGTCCTTATGTACGTCCATAAGGACAGTCAGCTACAGATCGGAAAAACTCGCAAGACGGCCGCCCTCGGACGGATACGGAGAAGACCCCTGATGCCGATCTGTTGCGCGAGATGATCGGCTTTGCCGCCCAGCGGCTGATGGAGCTGGAAGTCGAAGGCCAGACCGGAGCGGCCTACGGCGAGAAGAGTCCCGAGCGTCTGGCCCAGCGCAACGGCTACCGCGACCGGAGCTGGGAGACCCGCGCCGGCACGGTCGAACTTCGCATCCCCAAACTGCGCAAGGGCTCCTACTTGCCGGGCTTCCTGGAGCCGCGCCGCATGGCCGAGAAGGCGCTCACCGCCGTGGTGCAGGAAGCTTATGTGCAGGGCGTCTGGACCCGCTCGGTGGACGATCTGGTGCAGGCGATGGGAATGAGCGGCATCTCCAAGAGCCAGGTGAGCCGGCTGTGCGGCGAGATCGACGACAAAGTGAAGGCGTTCCTCGTCCGCCCGATCGAGGGCGACTGGCCGTATCTGTGGATCGACGCCACCTACGTGAAGGTGCGCCAGAATGGCCGCATGTGTCGGTCGCGGTGATTGTCGCGGTCGGCGTCAACAGTGACGGCCACCGCGAGGTTCTCGGCATGGACATTGGCCCTTCCGAAGCCGAGACATTCTGGACGGAGTTCTTGCGCAAGCTCGCCCGCTGCGGCCTGCGCGGCGTCAAGCTGGTTGTGTCCGACGCGCACGAGGGCATCAAGGCCGCCATCAGCAAGGTGCTCAACGCCACTTGGCAGCGCTGCCGCGTGCACTTCATGCGCAACGCGTTGGTCGCATGCCGGCAAGAGCGGACGGCGCGTCGTCTCCGCCTTCATCGCCACCGCCTTTGCCCAGGACGATGCCGAGACCGCCCAAGCGCAGTGGGCGGAAGGTCGCCGACCAGCTCCGCCCCAAGCTGCCCGAGCTTGCTGGCTTCCTCGACGAGGCCGAGACCGATGTGCTCGCCTACATGACGTACCCGCCCCAGCATCGAACCAAGCTGCACTCGACCAACCCGATCGAGCGCCTCAACGCGCCACACCACGCCCGTGGACACGATCCGGCGCACTCTGGATCAATTCCGGCCCGATCGGCGCTGGCGTTTTTCATCCTCTTCTAACGTGTTCGGCTTGTACGGGGCTTAGATCCATAATGCGAGCAAGAGAATGCCCCGACACATGTCACAACACCAACAACACTTGTCCGGAATATGCCGGGCTTGATCGGAAGCCGACATCTCAGAAAACGACCACGCTGTTCGCTTGAGATCTGCAAATGGTGGACGACCCCGACCGCCATGGTCGTGTTGTAGCTGCGACTGGCACGAGCGAAGTTTGATCGCCTGAAACAACGCCTTGCACCGTTAGCGGACCTCAAGCGGTACCGCTAGAGACGCTTGTACTGCGTTGTTCGCTTCACTCGCTCCGAGATTAATTCCAATTGATCGACATTACGACGCTCGGTCATCCGAACTTCAACAAGCATCTATATAATGTTCATTATGGCGCCGAGCGTAGCTCGATGCGCGAGCAAGATCGCAACCGATTTGAGCGCTGGCCACATGCTCTCGGTTTCGTTTGGGACAAACTGATTTGTCTTTGAAGGGCGTTGCAGTGGAGTTTGAGATGGATCACGACTTATCCCAGCAGGTCCAGGCGCCAGAGGCTCTCGTGAGTGTGGCGTTTGATAAAGCGTGGCGCTTTGTCGAGAGTGATCCGATCCTAGCGCACAATCTGAAGTCCGTCCTTCATCGCCGATTGCGCGATTTACTGGCGAGCTCGGTAAGGAACGGCGAACGCAATGCACTCCATCTTGCAAACGAGGCGATACGCAATTTGCGCGCCGAGCTTGCGCATGCGACCACGCAATAGGCTTCCTCGCACATCCACTGGCAAGAGAGATCCGGTTCGCCAGGTTTGCCCCGTCATTCAGCCAAGAATGAACGTCGACGCCGATGGTGACCGATCTGACCTTCCTCCACTCATATCTTTCGCCGCGCTGAAGGCGCCGCAACGCCGCGCGCGTTGTGATCGCACGTGCCTTGCGATCGGGTGTTCCTCGACGGCTTGATAAAGCGCGGCCCGCCTGAGAGCACTCGCCAAGCAGCTCATCACGCACCGGCAGGACTTACGCAGCTCGGCTCTCGCGCTGGTTCTTGACGGGGAGCTTACACCCCATATCACGGCGCACCGCGACGCGAAACCGCAGTCTCAAGGAGCACGCTGCACCATAACGCCTCACGTCTTCCAACGTTGACTGATCCGAATTTCCATTGGCATATTTTGCGTGTGAGCCCAAGCCAGATTCGGCGCATTTCGCTGACGGGTGCGCGTGACGTCCTTGCACGCTCCACAATCTGACGCTACGTGCGGTTCCGCGCATTTCTCCCGAAGGATTGTTGTCCTGCAGTTACAGCAATCGGCGTCGATGTTGTTAAGACGCACAGCGCCGGGGGGCACCGAAAGGAACGACACTCGAAATGAAGAGTTTTCTGATTCTGACTGCAAGCATTGTCGCGCTCAGTGCAGCGGCACCGGCGCTTGGCGCAGACTTCGCCGTGCAGCCCGTCAATATAAAGGCGCCGCCGATGCCAATCGCGGCCCCGATCACTGACTGGACCGGCTACTATATCGGTATCAATGGCGGCTGGGGGGCTGGCCATAATTGCTGGAATTTCAATGGCGTCACTCCCGAGGGCTGCCATAATTCGACAGGTGGTTCGATCGGCGGCCAGATTGGCTATCGTTGGCAGATCTTCAATATGGTTTACGGCATCGAGGGCCAGGGCAATTGGGCCGACTTCAGCGGCTCCAATGTCAGCACCGCCTTCCCGGCCGACACCCTCCGCACCAAGACGGATGCGTTCGGGTTGCTTGCTGGCCAGATTGGCTACGCATTCAATGCCGTGCTGCTTTACGCCAAGGGCGGTGCCGCCGTGACCAGCAACACCTACCACATCGACTCAGTGGCGACTGGTACGGAGATTGCCAAAAGCAGCAATGTGCGTTGGGGTGGCGCGCTGGGCGCCGGTGTCGAAGTCAGTCTTACGCCGAGCTGGTCCGCCGGCGTCGAGTATGACCATTTGTTCATGCAGGGCACCAATGTAGCCTTCCCAGGTGCCGGCGTGGATCGCGTCCACCAGGACGTCGATCTGATCACAGCGCGGTTCAATTACAAGCTCAGCCCGGTGCTTGGCAAATAATGATCTCTACGCACTAGCGCGGTCAATCGAGAGCCTCGACCTGGGTCGGGGCTCTTTCTTCAGGAGGCGCTCTCTGCAGCGGCCCGGCCGCGGCCGAATTTTTCCTGAATCCCGAGTTCGGTCTCTCGACGGACTGCGCGACGTCACTCAAATGGCAGCTACCATCAAATGGTGTACGCGGCGCCACCAAATTTATGAGCCAGATGCCGGGATGATCACCGGTTTTCGCCGGCTGAGCGCAAGCAGCTCCAGACGACGTAGGCCACTGGCGCGGCCACCTTGCCCTAGGCGATCGTATTGAAGTGATGCTTCGAGCGACACGTTGTTGTTGGGGGCGTCGGCATCACGACCAATACGATGCGGCGATGTCTCAAAGGCGGAGCGTTGGACGAGCCGCTTCTGTACTCGCCCCGCGGGTCTGGGGATCTCATCAGTTCCGCACGCATTACCTTTTCAAGGGCCTTTTCATCCGACATTGGCACGTAGCGGATCCGAAGTTGACGCGGCGTCAGATTTCAATGCGCTTTTTCCCGATCGATCGTTGCGCGGCAGTTTCGGTGGCAAGCGCCACATTGAAAGTTGTGAAACAGCCGGCGTTTGCTCCCAGCTGGTATCAAAGGACATTGAGTCGAACGGCCATGATGGCGGCCTGGATTCGACTCGTCGCGCCCAGCTTTCGCATCACATTCTTAATATGAAAGTTCACAGTATTCTCGCTGATTTGCAAGATGATCCCGATTTCCCACGACGATTTACCCTCGGCCACCCACCGTATGCAGCTGGTTTCCCGCTGTGACAGCGCAACTTTCCTGTCGCAGTCAGCATCCGCGCGGCGCGCGATTTCGCCATAGGCAGTGTGAAATTGCCAAGCCAGAGCGTTGAGGTGACTGATGCAATGCTGAGGATCAATATCCTCTGATGGAGACGCAAACGAGGCGACAGATACCCGGCCCAGCGGACCAAACAATGGCACGCTCATACCATGCTTCAGACCTGCCTCTCTAGCCTCGTCAAGCACCCGTCTTTCGTCCGGCTGAAGTTGATATTGTTGGCCGAGCTGATCCCACAGATAAGGCCGCGAAAGCAGCGGAGTGCGCCGGACCACCGGATCGATGGTATGGTACTTGCGTTTAAAATAGCGGTCGCACCAGTCTATTGGCCATTTCACGGCTACGGTCGGGGGTGGGTAGTCCGCCAGCCGAAGTGGCTCGACGAAGTTGAGAGATCCATAGGAAACTTCAGTAAAGCCCTCCTGGCTCGCACAGCTTACAAGAAGGTCGAACAGGGCTCTGAGAGAATGTGTCCGGTTTGCGCATTCAGTGAAGCTAAAAAGATCCATAGGCGCCTCAGGACGCCCATCACCATCGGTGTTGGTGTGTTCGATTGCGCTTGTTTCAGGCGGAGCCAAGTTTCTTTCCATGACCTGAACTCTTGGGTTGCTCTTCGTCAAGGCCGGAGCGCTCGGATGCTGCGCCAGATCTGCCATTGCCGAACTTGTCCCCCTCCCGTCCGCTGTGGTCGCGTGACGCATCCTTCAAACATTGCGAGGTGCCGCCGCTATCCTTGATCAAAGGTTGAACCGCACGCGGCAACCGCCGCGCCGATGCCCCCTCAATATGGTCTGTCCGGCTCATCCGATGATGCATGGGCACATTGACGATTGCCCAGCTCGCCCTGGGTTGGGGGGGCCGGCCCGCGGCTAAAACGTCGGCTCTGCTCAGACTGGGCCGTATGAAACCGATGTCCCGCCGAATGAAGCTTCGCCGCGCGATCCAGGTGAGATAGAGCACATCGATCGTTTTGGCGGCGCCAGGATCGAACTGCGCGGTGTGGTCATCGATCTTCTGCGTGCCAGTAACAACGACAGCAACCTTATTCTTCCTCCCAATCCAGCGAATTGGCGCCGTTAGCCCGTGAGTGGTCCTCTCCTTTCGACTGCCTCGAAGAGGTGATCGATGAGCTTTACGGGGTACTACCCGAGGCAGAAGGTAGCCGCCTAGCATCAGTGCCCCGTGTCGGACGGGGAAGGTCGGGCAGGTCCAGCGCGAATGGGTTGTGCCTGCAAATTTTGGCCGCGACGGCGGCGCAACTTTACATGCGCGGAGGCGCGAGGCTCGCGTGATGCAGACGACACTTTGCATACACATCTCCAGAAAGGAGAGGACGTGGCATCTGAACAGCAAGCGTCGTACCAATTGCCGGCCACGCGAAACCATCCGTCTGATCAATGGCTTGAAAGACGGACGACGCGTTCGCGCGCCTTAGGCACATTGAAGCGATCGCGACATCGGGAGGAAACGCGACAATGGCGCAGCACGAATCAATCGAGATCAGTCAGCCCAATTGCAGCTCTCTGCGCTGGAGCGAGCTGCTCGCGCTGCTGCTCACGCATTATACGCTTGAACGGCTCCATCGCATCCAGCATCCGCGAGGAACACCACCCGCTTGTCTTGAAGGGCGCGAAACTCATGCGCGATTGGCTCGAAGGTCCTCATTGTACCTATGCAGAGCCATCGATCTGCTCGAGTTTGGCGAAATCGATCCTATCGATAGTTCAAAGTGATCGGGGTCACGGCGACAGCTCGCAATTCGCGCCGCAACATAGGGGGACTCGACAGATCATTCTGCCCGAATTCGGCGAGCGCGAGACGCCGTCGAACCAAGGCGCCCCGACGCACTTTGCCGGGGTTGGAAGTGCGCCGGGTCCGCCCCAACATCATCAGTACATCCGTGATGATGCTTGTGGCAATGAGACAAGCAGCGTGGCGGAATTGAGGCTCGTCGATTGCTTTGACCTCCAGTCCGAATTGTTTTCATGCGCGCTCCCAGAAACTTGTATCGGACGTAGCGTCGGGTTGTACAATTCTCTATTGGGGTCTTCGTCGCACAAGCAGCTTCTTGTTCATGACTCGCCAGACGTCGAACGAAACGCATGCTGGGCATCTGGAGGAGAGATGCCGAGCATGGTGAGCATAAGCGGCGAGAGGCAACTCGCCTCGCCAAGTTGCACTTCCAGATTCCCGCCGCCGGCTACCGCGTGGACATTGTGGTTAAAAAGATAAACGTTCAGCCCTTCTCTCTAGGAGGAGCTCCTATTCGGCACTCCCAAGCCCAGATTGGCTTGCCGGCCGGCAACTCGTTCATCGACACATTCAGACTAGGGTTGCACGTTCAAAAACAAGGCGCGATGAAAACATCGTGCGGCACCTATCCGCGCGATGAAGTCTTAGCGGTTCCGACGCTTGTCATCGAATTCCATCACCGCTCAGGAAGAGCATCCCTTGCAGATATTGGGAATGAACTCTTCCGCGCGGAAGCCCGGAGTGGCGCTGAACTGACGCTTGGGGCCGGCTTTCCGGATCGACATCACCGGATCGGATGACTTCGCTTGACTCGCCGCAAAACACCACCAGCATTTGCATGCTGAAGCCGCGGCAGCGGAGCCGCATTCGCACCGGCATCTCCACGAGCCGCTTCGCCACAAGCATTCGCACTATCCAGATTTGCATTATCGACATCAACACTGTTGCGACTACGCTCTCCGCAGATAACGGCTGCTTCGCGACGGCTCGGGTCCGAATCGGACGAAGGCGATACATCGCATCACCTTCGCAGATAGCGGCTGAACCGAAAACGCTGCGTGTTGCCGCTGGGGGTAACATGATCGTGCCGCTTGGAATCGACCAGGTCGAACTCGGGTCCAAGCGCGGAGGCGCGGCAGCGCAATGGGGACGCAGAAAATTGGGCCCCACGCCTTCCGGGACCGCAGACCTCGTCAGCTTCTCGAAAGTTTGCCCGATTAGGCTGTTTAGCCCGTCCTATTCGTGAGAGTGCTTTTTTTAGTCCGCTTGATGTGGCCGCACATCTGCTCTGACAAGGCGCGCGGGATTGCCTTCGGCTTTTCACCGCCTGACGACCCGTACTTTGCAACGCGCTTGAGGTGTAGGTTGGGCGAACGGGGGGGCGGACGCCCCGCCGGTCAAGGACCGAGCGGCAGCAGCGCGCCTGGCAAGCCGCGGATCAGGTCGGCTTCGGGACATGCCGCGGCAAACGCAAGGCGAATGCGGCTCGTGGTTTCGACGACACGGGCAGCGAGTTTCAAGAGCCGAAGACGCAGCGTCGCGAACTCGGCTGTGGCCAATTCCCGGGCTTTGGGAATCGCGTCGCGCACGGTCAGCATCAGCCAATAAGCGGCGGTGTGGAGAACGAGGCGGACTTGATTGGCGAGCGCCGAACGGCAGCTGGTGCGGTCGGAGGCGAGCTGTGTCTTATGCAGCTTGATCAGATTCTCGGCTTGGCCGCGCGCGCAATACAGGCTGTCGTAGATCCACTCGGCCGAGCCGACATCGAGGCTGGTGACGACGAAACGGATGTCGAGGCCGAGCATCGTCGCCTCAATACGGGCGACGGTACGCCGTTCGCGATCCCAGGACTTTGCCTTGTGGCGCGTCTCGGTATAGCCACGCAGAACCGGCAGGTTCTCGATGGCGCGTCGCGTGCGGATGTCGTCGGCGGCCTCGTCGACTTTTCTGGCGAGCGGCTTGGTGCCGGACAGACCGAAGATGTAGTCGATGCCGTTGGTCTCGCACCACGCCATTGCCTCCGGCCGAGCATAGTGCGCCCGTCGCCACGGAACGTAATTCGCGTGTTGTGCCACCGCGTCCGGATATGCCGTATCAGGCGGCGCAGATGGGCACGCACCTCGACGCCGCCCGGCGTCTTGCCGGGCCGCAGCACGACCGCCACGGGCCGGCTCTTCTCCGTGTCGTAGACGTGGATCGGCAGGAAGCAGCGTTCGTCATAATGAGCGTTGAACAGCGAGAGCTGCTGATGGCCGTGGACGACATCGCTGGTATCATCGATGTCAAGCGTGACGGATGCCGGCTCGCGCGGGTAGCTATCCATCCATGCGTCGACCAAAGTGTAGGTCAGTCGGATCACGTCGCGCAGGCGCGGAGCATTCTCCAGCCGCGACAGCTCGGTTGGGAACACAGATCGCGACCCGTGTCCGGCAGCCGTCCGCAGGCCAGCTTGAATGCGGGATCGGACCGCAGATGATCGAGGTCGTCGGCGTCCTCGTAGCCGCAGCAGATCGCGAACATGCGCGCGCGGAACATATCGACAAGGCTGTGCACGACCCGCGTCGGATCGCGCCGATCCGGGAACACCCGGGCCAAATTGTCGGCCAAGCCGAGACGCCGCTCGGCCATCGCCAGAAGCATCACGCCCCCGTTCGAGGTCAGCCGACCGCCTTCGAAGGCAGCTGTGACTTTCTTGGCGTGAACGGCTGGAAACGAGAAGGGCAGAATCGTATCATCGGTCATGGCGGGCGTGGTGTTCGCGGCTAAAGGTGATGGGGTTGGCTTTGCAACCGAATCCTACGCCGCATCAGCGCTTTACACCACGCTCGCCAGCCTCTCAGGCGCCCTCTGACGAATAAGACGGGCTAGTTGCCGGTATATCAGCACTATCCCACTGCTAAACAAGCAATCGAGTTGCCGCGAACGTGCAATCGCAACGCTGTCGCCGCACATCGGAACATACAGCGGCGCATCGCGGCAGCTGCGTGGGGTAAGAGAAAATGATCGAAAGACGCGTGCTTTGGTTCGGTCTCGGGCTCGGGGGTGTCCGTCGTCAGATAATTTGAGATTTATCGGGCGTTTCGAGAAGGGAGGCTCTGGCTCATCAGGGGTTAGAGTTTAAGCGGCCTGCAGCTGATGCTGCAATAGCGGCGGTTTGCGATAGTGACAAGCTTGATGCGTTTGCGTTCTGCAAGGATCGCTTCGGCCCTGCCGAAGTAGACATCGGCAGGTGTGAGGTTATCGATGCTCTCATGATAGCGGACATGATTGGAGTTGTCGACGAAGGCGCGTACCTGCCGTTCGAGATCGCCAGGCAGGTAGTAATTGTCGAGCAGAATGCGATTCTTCAGAGTCTGATGCCAGCGCTCAATCTTTCCCTGGGTCTGGGGGTGATGCGGAGCACCGCGCACGTGCTGCATGCCCTTCTGGTCGAGCCACTTGGCCAGATCGTCCGCGACGTAACTCGAACCATTGTCGCTGAGAAGCCTCGGCCGGTGCGCGACGGTGATATGGTCAAGGCCGGAGGCCGCGAGTGCCTGGTCGAGCGTGGCCGTGACGTCGGAGGCGCACATCGTGGGACCAAGCCTCCAGGCCACGATGTAGCGCGAGAAGTCATCGAGCACGGTCGACAGGTAGTACCAACCCCAGCCGCTTGAGGTAGGTAAAGTCGGTCTGCCAGAGCTGGTTGATGGCGGTGGTCTTGTCCTTGAACTCGTCCGCCGCCTTGATCACCACATAGGCCGGGCTGGTGATGAGGTCATGCGCCTTCAGCAGCCGATGGACCGAAGCCTCGGAGACAAAGTACTTTCTCTCATCGGTGAAGCGCACCGCCAGCTCATGCGGCGACAGTTCCGGCAGTTCCAGTGCAAAATCGATGATCTGGTCACGGACGTCATCCGGGATGCGATTCCACACCCGAGCCGGCCTTGATCGATGATCGGTCAGGGCCTCAACGCCACCTTCCCGGTAGCGATCATACCAGCGATAGAACGTGGCGCGCGGGATGCCGAGTTTGTCCAGCGTGCGCTTGGCCGGCAGATGCGATTGCTCGACCAGCTGGATGATCTCGGCCTTCTCTGAGGCGGGATACCTCATGCCTCGTTCTCCCCATCACTTACCCGACTTGGTGAATGCAAGGCATTCACCGAAAGGGGCCCGTTCATGCTTTTTTTTTTGAGCAGCCGGTTTTCCAGGGTGAGGTCGGCCACAACTTCCTTCAACGCGGCCGTCTCACGACGCAGATCCTTTACCTCACCGGAGGTTGCCGCACGCGCCGTATCGCCCGTCAGGCGACGCTTGCCGGCCTCGAGGAAACTCCTTGGACCAGCCGTAATACATCGAGGCGGCCATGCCCTCGCGCCGGCACAGCTCGGAGATATTCTCCTCGCCCCGCAGGCCCTCCAGCACAAATGCGGATCTTCTCTTCCGCCGCGTGGTGCCGACGGGTCTGACGCCGAATGTCCTTTAGCACTTGTTCTGCCGGCGCTTTGCCCGGTCCGGACTTCTGCTTCATCTTCGCTCCTGGTGGCTACGATGAACCAGAAATCCTCCCTCCGCAAAATCCCTCAATTTGTCTCACAGGCCCTGACGGCGAACACCGCCGCGTCATGCGCGGCAATCTCCACCTCCGCGACGCGGGCAAGCGAGCGATTCCGGCGCCCCTCAAGCTCAGCGGCAACCAGGCGGTTTGCCGGATCAGCAGCGTCATATTGCCGGAAGGCGCGATCGGCAGCGTAACGGGCCGCTTCAAGATCACGGCCGAGCGCTTCGCGAACTTGTTCCTTCTGATGTGTGGCCTCGGCTGCGGCGACCGTAGCCGCCGCGACGGCGCCGGGGCCGACGACGCCGAGCAGTGCCTCTTCGATTGCATCATCGACGCGCAAGCCTCCGAACGCGATGCAGCGCGGTTCGCCGTTGTCCATCCAGCCGCGCGAGCAGCTGTAACGGGGGATGTGATGCTTCATACCGCTGTAGCACAGCGTCAGCTTGCGGCAACAGCGCCGACAGCGGATGAGCCCAGCGAGCAGCGCCTCGCCATGCTTGGGCGCGCCATGATGCCGGCTGGTTGGCAAGTTACTGGAGACCATTGTGCGGATCGCTTCGAACCTCTCCCAGTTCACATAGCCGTCGTGGGCGCCCGGCTTGAGGGCGCGCCTTCCGGCGGCTCTTCGCGCCTGTACCATGGGCGCCACAACCCGTCGTTACGGCTGTTCTACCAGGCTGTATCGCCGTTCGGCTGCTTCACCGGTAGGTCGAGGCCGTGCTCATGGAACCACAGCAGCGTCTGCCGCGCGGTCCCGAGCTCCTCAATCTTGTCGAAGACGAGCGTAATAGCGTCCTGCACACGCCGGTCCGGATCCTTCTCGTAGCGATCACCGACCTTCACAAAGCCGACGGGCGTGGCCACAACCAGTTCGCTGCGGCGGGCCTTCTCGTAGCGTGCCGAGAGCGACCGTTGTCGTAAAAGGTCCAGCTCATACTCGTTGAGGCTCCCCTTCAACCCCAGAAGCTGTTCGCCTAAACCACCCTCGGTAGGCCAATGTAGTAGCCGCGCCTGCGAAGCTCTGGCTCGGACCTATTGAGCGCTTCGCAAATGGATTCCACAGGCGCGCCTGCATCAACCAGCTCGCGCAGCAGTTCGTCTTCTCGTTTGATCCAGCGGGGAGAGCCGAGAGTCACCTTTCAATCAACCTCTTAGCTTCGATTTCATGCGGTTCTCATATTTGAGTTGCGATCCGAAAGTTTTACTACTGTTGATCTTCGACGTTACAATTGCTTGTAGAAAAATGTTGCTGCCGCGTGCTTCCCGTCCGCCATTAGGACGCATCCTGGCACTACACCTATGCGTTGCCAGCCTTCGCTGTGATAGAGCTGCTCCGCCACCGATCCTGTAGCCGTACTCAGCACCAACAAGGTTTTCCGCTCACGTCGTGCCAGCTCCGTTACCGCTGAAAGCAGACGGCGCCCGACACCGCGACCGCGTGCGTCCTTCTCGACCAATACCTTAGTGACCTGCGCCATGTGCGGTTGATTTTCAGATGGCATGTGCACCATTTGAATTGAACCGACTGTCCGGCCCGTCCTATCCTCAGCTACGAGCAAGATTCGATCGTTGCGGGACAGCTCCTTGGACACGCGACGCCAATAATCCACCGCGCGTTCGCGCGGCAACGGCGACAAGAAACTAACTGACGCCCCCCCTTGCACGCACTCAATTAGGATTTCGGCTAGCCTACTCACACGGTGATCGTTCAGCTCTGCGGCACTGATACGCCGTATACGAATCTCGCTTTTCATCTGCACTCGATCGAGCTATCGCTGAATGTGGGTGACGGCGGAAATTGGGAAGGCGGCATATCGTGGGGGTGCTTGACGCTCCACTTCTCCACTGAAGGAGCGGTATGCCGTGTCCAAAGGTAACATTCAACCTGATTCACCAGGAAACGTCGACGATCAACCGGGGCGGCGTCTGCGCTGGCGCCGCTTTACATCATTCTCACCCGAACGCCTTGCCCCGATCCTGGCCCGGGAAGTCGCGCGTCGCAGGCCGGTACCGCTGACCTTCCACATGCGGCATGTCGAGAGGGATTGGGTGGGCATCCATTGCGTCCTGGTCGTTCGGGTCGATCAGGCGGGCATCCACGTCATCGATTCGCTGGGGCGGCGCGGTCGTAACGCAGAGAATTCGACCATCCTTCCGCATTGGCACGGTGACGGCTGGCGTATGGCCGGCGCGCCGCTGATCGTGGTCCCTCGCCCTGCACGAATTCTTCTCGGCTTACCCGCGCTCACCGAAAGGGCCGCCAGATGACAATGAAGGTCGTGCCAAAGGCCCTGTCGGGCCTGGCCTCGAAACCTGCTTTCAAGAAGGCCCATAAAGCTTGCGGCGCCGACTTCAATGGCCATCTCGAGCGGTTCCTGACCGCTACGATGGATGAAGTTCGGCTGACGACATCCGGCCGCGTGGTTCAGAGCATCCTGAACATGATCGAGCTCGCCGACTCCATTCAGTTTCGCGACGCGGTGCAGCCCCGAGAAATCTCGGGCATGATCGAGTACGAGAAGCAGCGCGATCATTCCTCCCACACGCTCTATAATTATCTGCTGGGCTGGTACTTCTTCGTTCACAGCGAGAGGTTGCGCGACGCCCTCGCCGTCGAGTTCGCAAAGCGCGGGATCCCGGCCGTCAGGAATCATCCCGTGGAGGGCTTTCGGACCGATGCTGCTTTCTTTGGCTTCATCTGGCAGTACGTCTCGATCCTTCACGACATCGGCTACATGTTCGAGGGCAGCCTATCCCGCATGTCCTTCGACCACTCGAGCAAGCAGGCCGAGATCGGCGCCCGGGTCGCGCGGCATTACTTCAACCGGGCCGTCTGGAGCGAAAACGACATCGATCTAGCCCGTCCTATTCGTGAGAGTGCTTTTTTTAGTCCGCTTGATGTGGCCGCACATCTGCTCTGACGAGGCGCGCGGGATTGCCTTCGGCTTTTCACCGCCTGACGACCCGTACTTTGCAACGCGCTTGAGGTGTAGGTTGGGCGAACGGGGGGCGGACGCCCCGCCGGTCAAGGACCGAGCGGCAGCAGCGCGCCTGGCAAGCCGCGGATCAGGTCGGCTTCGGGACATGCCGCGGCAAACGCAAGGCGAATGCGGCTCGTGGTCTCGACGACACGGGCGGCGAGTTTCAAGAGACGAAGACGCAGCGTCGCGAACTCGGCTGTGGCCAATTCCCGGGCTTTGGGAATCGCGTCGCGCACGGTCAGCATCAGCCAATAAGCGGCGGTGTGGAGAACGAGGCGGACTTGATTGGCGAGCGCCGAACGGCAGCTGGTGCGGTCGGAGGCGAGCTGTGTCTTATGCAGCTTGATCAGATTCTCGGCTTGGCCGCGCGCGCAATACAGGCTGTCGTAGATCCACTCGGCCGAGCCGACATCGAGGCTGGTGACGACCAAACGGATGTCGAGGCCGAGCATCGTCGCCTCAATACGGGCGACGGTACGCCGTTCGCGATCCCAGGACTTTGCCTTGTGGCGCGTCTCGGTATAGCCACGCAGAACCGGCAGGTTCTCGATGGCGCGTCGCGTGCGGATGTCGTCGGCGGCCTCGTCGACTTTTCTGGCGAGCGGCTTGGTGCCGGACAGACCGAAGATGTAGTCGATGCCGTTGGTCTCGCACCACGCCATTGCCTCCGGCCGAGCATAGCGCCCGTCGCCACGGAACGTAATTCGCGTGTTGTGCCACCGCGTCCAGATATGCCGTATCAGGCGGCGCAGATGGGCACGCACCTCGACGCCGCCCGGCGTCTTGCCGGGCCGCAGCACGACCGCCACGGGCCGGCTCTTCTCCGTGTCGTAGACGTGGATCGGCAGGAAGCAGCGTTCGTCATAATGAGCGTTGAACAGCGAGAGCTGCTGATGGCCGTGGACGACATCGCAGGTATCATCGATGTCAAGCGTGACGGATGCCGGCTCGCGCGGGTAGCTATCCATCCATGCGTCGACCAAAGTGTAGGTCAGTCGGATCACGTCGCGCAGGCGCGGAGCATTCTCCAGCCGCGACAGCTCGGTTGGGAACACAGATCGCGACCCGTGTCCGGCAGCCGTCCGCAGGCCAGCTTGAATGCGGGATCGGACCGCAGATGATCGAGGTCGTCGGCGTCCTCGTAGCCGCAGCAGATCGCGAACATGCGCGCGCGGAACATATCGACAAGGCTGTGCACGACCCGCGTCGGATCGCGCCGATCCGGGAACACCCGGGCCAAATTGTCGGCCAAGCCGAGACGCCGCTCGGCCATCGCCAGAAGCATCACGCCCCCGTTCGAGGTCAGCCGACCGCCTTCGAAGGCAGCTGTGACTTTCTTGGCGTGAACGGCTGGAAACGAGAAGGGCAGAATCGTATCATCGGTCATGGCGGGCGTGGTGTTCGCGGCTAAAGGTGATGGGGTTGGCTTTGCAACCGAATCCTACGCCGCATCAGCGCTTTACACCACGCTCGCCAGCCTCTCATCGCCCTCTGACGAATAAGACGGGCTAACTGGGACCTGCTCGGCGTTCCCGGCGCTGCCGATTTGCCCGCAATCAAGTGGAAACAGATTAATCTCGAAAAACTGAGCTCCGCTGCGAGGAGTGCCCTCGTTGCGCAGCTCGAAAAAACATTGAACGAAGCCTAACGAAGGGCAGTCCATCCCATGCCAACCGGCAACATACGCGACGATCAATCCGTTCGGTGCTGTCCGTATTTAAGCCCCCGCGCAGAAAAAGCGCGGAACTCCATTGACCCACGGAGAACCCCGGTAACACTTCTCCTCTGGAGGGAGAACAGTTGGCGGACCATAAGAATTGCTAAGGGCAGAACATTGGATTGCCGACTCAGTAGTCCTACCGAGAACACCGACCAAGCAGGACAGCACCATCCGTTCAGACGGCGGTGAGAAATATTTTTTTGGGAAGTGCTCCCGAGCGAGAATCCGATCTATCGCAGATGTGGGTGGACCTTGACCCGAAATTCCAGCTGACGCCAGACACCCATGAAGGCGAAAATATCATCATGGATGCGGGCGCTTATCGTTATGTCCGCTTCAACCATCGCGTCCTGCGCGCATTTTGGATCGCCGGATACACTGCTTGGGAGGGCTACCGCCTGATTGCCGAAAGCACACCGCTTGAGACACTCCAGCAGATCGCTTTACCAGCCTGATCGCAGCCTTTGAGAAAACCATTTCTAGCGATCAGCCTGAATTGGAGGCCCTGCCTGCGGGCGTTGCCGAGCCGGGCAGCTACGCGGATGCCGGCACGGAACCCCAGAGTCGCGCGGCTGGCGAGCTCGCGACTATAGCGGTTGCTTGGGCGCTGCTGCACGAAGTTCGCCATATCCGGCATCAGCGTGAAGGAACGGGCGCTGCTCCATATGGATCGGACGCGACCGAAAAACACAGGGAAGAGTTCTCCTGCGATGAGTTCGCCACGGCGTTTCTGTTAGAGCAAATCGAGCAGGAAACGAAACCAACCCGCGGAGCTGGTAAGGCAGAAACGCCAGCTGGGTAAGGCAGGAGACCAAAAACGTCCCGATTACGTCCGTGGTGCTCTTAGCCGTCGCGGGTTCATGCAGCGCAATTAGGAGACCTTACGCATGTTAACGAGCGATGACATTTGTGGAAGTCAGCGCTCGCTGACATTTTTCAATTGTCGTCGAACGCGGACATATGGTAATGTAAGCGAACGACAACATTTTGAATTGCCATGCTCATACGCACATCGGCCGATCTCGGGGCCATCATTCGGGATACCCGCAAACGGCACAAGCTTGATCAGTCCAGCCTCGCCAAGCGCATTGGCGTCAGCCGTCAGTGGGTCATCGAGGTCGAGCGCGGCCACGCGCGCGCCGAACTCGGCCTCGTACTCCGCGCTCTTGACGCTCTCGGCATCCATCTAGACGCAGGCAGCGAACAACCACATGGCCGCGGTTCAGAAAAGTCAGCCGTCGATATCAATGCAATCGTGTCAAAAGCCAAAAGAAGCAGACCATGACCAGCGAACTCGTCGCGCTCCTGGACGGCAGGGAAGTCGGCCGCGTGCACAACGACGCTCGTGGCCGCCTCACCTTCGTCTATGACAGCGATTGGCGTCAAACGAGGGGCGCGTACCCCATTTCGCTCTCCATGCCACTCGCGGCCGAGGAACACGGTCCCGCCGCTGTTCAGGCCTTTCTATGGGGACTGCTCCCGGACAATGAGCGCGTTCTCGATCGTTGGGCGAAGAAGTTTCAGGTCTCGGCTCGCAACGTCTTTGCCCTGATTTCCCATGTCGGCGAAGATTGCGCCGGCGCCATTCAATTCGTCACGCGCGATCGTTTGGAGGAATTGCGAAGCGGTACGAATGACAAGGTTGAGTGGCTTGACGAAACCGCCGTCGCAAAACGTCTGCAAGCATTGAGAGAAGATCATGCCGCGTGGCGGTTGCCGCGTGACACGGGGCAATTCAGTCTTGCCGGCGCCCAGCCGAAAACCGCGCTGCTTCTGCAAAAGGGGCGATGGGGGATACCGTCTGGACGCATTCCGACAACCCATATCCTTAAGCCGCCGACCGGCCATTTCGACGGCCATGCCGAGAACGAGCACATCTGCCTCAATCTCGCGCGCAATCTCGGCTTGCCCGTCGCCGGAACCAAAGTCGTGCGGTTTGAGAAAGAGATCGCCATTGTCGTCGAACGCTACGATCGGCAGTTCAGTGGCAATGACGTCATTCGCGTCCATCAAGAGGACGCGTGCCAGGCACGCGGCATCATGCCAACCAAGAAGTATCAAAGCGAGGGCGGCCCGTCCGCTGCGGATATTATCGAACTTTTACGCACCTACTCCACCGACAGTGTTGATGATCTCGATACATTCATCGATGCCCTCGGCTTAAATTGGCTCATCGGAGGCACCGATGCACACGCTAAGAACTACTCACTACTCCTAGCCAGCGGCCCCACGGTGCGACTTGCGCCACTCTACGATGTTGCCAGCATCCTTCCCTACGACGATGTCGACTTGCAGAAGATGAAGCTTGCTATGAAGGTCGGCGGGGAATACAGGCTAGCCCAGATAGGTGCGCGCGAATGGCAGAAATTCGCCCGCGAGACCCGTTTCGATGCGGAAAAAGTGATTGCCGGATTGAACTCGCTGGCCGAACTGCTCCCCGACAACGTGAGCGACGTGTGCGCTGCCGCGCAAGCGGAAGGGCTAGATAACGCCATTATCGAGCGCCTTTCCGCCAAGTTGATCGAGCGAGCCAAAGACTGCCAACGCCTTCTGAAAGGCTCCTAAGCTTGCACAAGCTCGCGGTTCGCGGTCCGCAAGCACCGACGGAGTCGACGTTCATTCGCCGCCAACTCAAGAAACCACGCTGGGCGGCTGTCTGCGAACTCGGACTTTCCAAATTGTCGCGCTGGGTTACCAAGGGGAGTATTGACTCGAATGCGCACTTGGTTCGTCGGATAGCTTCGAATCGATAGCTGACAGCGCCCTAACTGCCTTTTGTTCTTTGGAGTGTAGGCCGTGAGGCCTTACTCTTCGTCTTCGTAGAACACTCCAGCTGACCAGCGACTTGCCGATCCAGTCCCGCGCGATCACGTTGGAGGGGCCCATCGCAATCGCCGCGCACGCATCGCGGAAGGAGCCCAATTTGGAGATACTCCGACAGGGCCGCTAACCGAGGGGCAGCAGGTCCTAGGACTGCCATCTGGGCTTGATCCGGTTTCCTGGAGCACCGGCGCAACTTGGCGCTTCAGGGACTCCAAGCAAATCGTCCGTTTCGTAGTCGTAGGCCGCCGATTGCACCACCCACGCTGCGGCGGGCCCCTCGAAGAGCAGATTTCGTATACACGTAAGCCCTAGCGCCTGATCCAAAGGCAGTGCGAACTAACGAGCACCGCGTTCAAGACATGCCGAAGCGCAAGATCGATAAGCTCGCCCGCGCAAAAGCTCGCCCCGATCCGACCCAATGGGGCGACGATGAAGTAATGACCCTTATCGAGGCCGGCGCCGTGTTTTTTCCGCACGGTCCGCTGACATTATCATCGTTGCGCAGGGCTGCGGCCTCAGGGGCTCTTGAAGTCGCCAAAGTGGCAGGCAAAGATCTCACGACACCTCGCGCAATCCGCAAATTAGTGAAGCCGTCATGCCGGGCCGCAAAGCCAAGCCGCCACGACTCTGGTTTAGAGAGGACGACGCCACCTGGATCATCCTCGATCGTGGCCGGCAAATCCGCACAGGCTGCAGCCGCGACGACGTTAACGGAGCTGCGAAGGCGCTCGAGACCCACATTAGCGAGCGGCATACCAGCACTATCGGGGCCACTGATCCGAACGTCCTCGCAATAGCCGACGTTCTCACAGCCTACGAAATTTCAAAGCGGCCCAAGGACGAGGGGGACGAACGCCCGTGGGCGCAACATGACCTGCTTCTCATTCGCCTGCTCGATCTCAATAACTTTTTTGGCGATAGAACCGTCAGTGAGCTCAAAGCGCAGCTTTGTCGCGACTTTGTCGATTGGTCTACCGGCACTGCGAACGACAACAATAGGAGAGCCGGCATCTCGCCACGCAACGCGACCGTCTCCGATTAAACCGCGCGGCGCCGGCTCGAAGATCTACGCGCTGCGGTGAACGCCTACCACGCCGAACACACGCTCAGCGTCGTTCCAAAGATCACTCTTCCCCCTAAAGCTGAAGGACGACGCCGCTGGTTGACCCGTAACGAAGCCGCACGCCTGCTCGGAGCGGCAATCGGCTACGTTTGGGATACCGAGCAGGAGAGGTGGAAGCGCAGAGACGATGGCGCGCTCGTGCGCCGAGAACGGTGGATCATTCGTCGTCGCTATCCCGCGGTGCGCTTCTGCTTGATTGGCCTCTACAGCGCTCGTCGAGAAGAGACCATCCGGCGCACCCAGTGGCTGCCATCAACGACCCATCCGTGGATGAACCTGGACGCGATGGTCTACCAGGGTAAGGGAGCACTGGAGCGATCAACCAAGAAGCGGCGACCGCCAGCAAAGATCGCGAACCGCCTGCGTCCCCACTTGGTTCGTTGGCACAGGATCGACCAAGCTCGGTCTGCAGAACTCCGCGCCTCAGGGGTCATGAGAGACGGTGAGCAAATCCGGTTCGTCGTGAGCCGCATGCACGACGGCCAGCCGCTTGCCGGAAAGATCAGGTCGGCTTGGGAAGGTATTCTGGAGGATGCGGGGCTGGGCGATGATGTCGTTCGGCACTCATTGCGTCACACAGCGGCGACGTGGCTGATGCAGGCGGGCGTTGACATGTGGGAGGCTGCCGGCTGGCTCGGAATGACGGTTGAGCAATTAGAGGCCAACTACGGCCACCACCACCCGGATTTTCAGGTAGAGGCGGCGGAAGCGTTCGGGGGCAGGCGCTGAGCTGAGGACTACTCGCCGCGAGCTATTCGTGCTTTGATGTCCAAGGTGCAAAGGGAGGACATGTGGTGCTTGGCGATGTCCCGCGCAACGTCGCGACAGGGCCCGTTTCCCTTGCGCTACCCAATTGCCCCGCGTCTGGTTCCGAGCAGCGCAAGATCCTAGCGGCTCTGTCTCACGATTGGCCGACCTCGAGTGGGTCCGAAACTCGACGGACATGGCTGCCGCGCCGCAAATCATTGCGCATTTCGTTGCGCGCGAAAAACACAGAAACTATAAGTGCTTGGAAGAATGGTCGGAGTGGCAGGATTCGAACCTGCGACCCCTGCGTCCCGAACGCAGTGCTCTACCGGGCTGAGCCACACTCCGACTAAGAGGCCGGCTTATAGCGTCGGGCTTCAGGGACCGCAAGGGACGACAAGGCACCGAATTGAGGAATCTAGTCACAGTGGAAACAGGCCTGAAAACACACGTTCTGCCGGCCGGCGCAGCCGCCACGGCAACCGCTGCCGGGGTTTTGGCCGAGGGCGGTCTGGTGGCCTTTCCCACCGAGACGGTTTATGGCCTTGGCGCCGATGCCGGCAACGCCGCCGCGATCGCCCGGCTGTATGAGGCCAAGGGCCGGCCCGCCTTCAATCCGCTGATTGCCCACGTCGCCGATCTCGGCGCCGCCCGCCGGATCGCCCTGTTCGATGGCCAGGCCCTGCGGCTCGCGGAAGCGTTCTGGCCCGGTCCGCTGACCCTGGTGCTGCCGAAGGCGCTCTCCTGCCCGGTCGCGGAACTCGCAACCGCCGGGCTCGATACGGTCGCGATTCGCATCCCGGCCCACAAGGTGGCGCGCGACATCATCAAGGCGTTCGGCGGTGCCGTGGTAGCGCCGTCGGCCAATCTCTCCGGCCACGTCTCGCCAACCACCGCCGACCATGTGAACGGCGATCTTGCGGGCCGTATCGACCTGATCGTCGATGGCGGGCCGGTCGAGGTCGGCGTCGAATCCACCATCGTCGGCTGCTTCTCCGATCCGGTGCTGCTGCGGCCGGGCGGGCTGACGCGCGCCGAGATCGAACGCGTGCTCGGCCACCCGTTGCAGTCGCCGCCGCCGGACGCCGAGACCGACGCCCAGCCGATCGCCCCCGGCATGCTCGCCTCGCACTACGCGCCGCGGACGCCGGTTCGACTCAATGCCAGCGACGTCCATGTCGGCGAAGCCCTGCTGGCGTTCGGGCCGGCCAAGGTGGCGCGGCGCGAATGCGCCTCCGTGGAGATGAACCTGTCCGAGCGCGGCGATCTCGCCGAGGCCGCCGCCAATCTGTTCGGTTACCTCCGCACCCTCGACAAGAGAAACGCGGACGCAATCGCGGTGATGCCCATTCCCGAGGACGGGCTGGGCGAAGCCATCAATGACCGGCTGCGCCGTGCAGCGGTTGGGCGGTAAATCCCGACACACGTGAAAGACCAAGAAAAAATGAACATCGTCCAATCAGCGGTGCCGCCGCTTCCGCCCGAATTGCTTGCAAAATTCCGCGCCATCGTCGGCGACAAATATGCGGTCACCGACGCCGCCGACATCAAGCCTTACGTCACCGAGGAGCGCGACCTGTTCCAGGGCCGCTCACCGCTGGTGCTGCGCCCCGGCTCGACCGCAGAGGTCGCGGCGATCTGCAAGCTTGCGAGCGAACACAAGATTGCGCTGGTGCCGCAAGGCGGCAACACCGGCCTGGTCGGCGGCCAGACGCCGCATAATGGCGAGGTCGTGGTGTCGCTGCGGCGGCTGGACAAGATCCGCGACATCGACGTCGAATCCAACACCATGACCTGCGAGGCGGGCGTGGTGCTGCAAATCGCGCAGCAGAAAGCCAGCGACGTCGATCGGCTGTTTCCGCTGTCGCTCGGCGCCGAGGGCAGCTGCACCATTGGCGGCAACCTCTCGACCAATGCCGGCGGCACCACGGCGCTCGCTTATGGCGTGGCCCGCGAAATGGCGCTCGGGCTCGAAGTCGTGCTGGCCGACGGCCGTGTGCTGAACGCGCTGTCGAAGCTGAAGAAGGACAACACCGGCTACGATTTGCGCAATTTGTTCATCGGCGCCGAGGGCACGCTCGGCATCATCACCGCGGCGACGCTCAAACTGTTTCCGCGGCCGCGCGCGGTCGAGACCGCCTATGTCGGCCTGAAGTCGCCGGCGGCGGCGCTCAAATTGCTGTCGATCTCGCGCAACGAAGCGGCAGGCAGCCTGACGAGCTTCGAACTGCTCGCCGACGTCGCGGTGGATTTCTCGATCCGCCACGGCATCGATATCCGCGATCCGCTTGAGAGCAAGCACCCCTGGTACGTGCTGATGGAATTGTCGTCGTCGCGCGACGACGCCCGCGACACGCTGGAGGCGATCCTCGCCCAGGGCATGGAGGATGGCATCGTCAATGATGCGGTCATCGCTGCCAATTTGAGCCAGCGCCAGGCGTTCTGGAAGCTGCGCGACGAGATGTCGGCGGCGCAGAAGCCGGAGGGCGGCTCGATCAAGCACGACATCTCGGTGCCGGTCGCGGCCGTGCCCGCCTTCATCGAGGAAGCCAATGCGGCGGTTGTGAAACTGATCCCGGGCGCGCGGCCGGTGCCGTTCGGCCATCTCGGAGACGGCAACATCCACTATAATGTCAGCCAGCCGGTCGGCGGCAATGCGGCCGACTTCCTCGCGCGCTGGCACGACGTCAACGCCGTCGTGTTCGAGATCGTGCTGCGGATGGGCGGCTCGATCTCGGCCGAGCACGGCATCGGCGTGCTCAAGCGCGACGAACTGCCCGACGTCAAGGACAAGGTCGCGATCGAGCTGATGCGGCAGGTCAAGGCGATGCTCGATCCGCTCGGCATCATGAACCCGGGCAAGGTCCTGTGACCGCGCAGGCGACGATGTCTTCCCTCTCTATTGCCCCAATTGCCGATGCCGACGTCACCGACGTCGTCGCGCTGTGGCAGGCGTGCGGCCTGACGCGGCCGTGGAACGATCCCTCAGCCGACATCGCGCTGGCGCGGCGCGGACCGAATTCGGCCGTGCTGGTCGGCCGCGACGCCGGCGCGATCGTCGCAACCGCGATGGTCGGCCATGACGGCCATCGCGGCTGGGTCTATTACGTCGCGGTCGACCCTCGCCGCCAGGGCGAGGGGCTTGGCCGCACCATGATGCAGGCGGTCGAGGACTGGCTGCGCCAGGCCGGCGTGTCGAAGCTGCAATTGCTGGTGCGGCGGGAGAACGCCAAGGCCAGCGCATTCTACCAGACGCTCGGTTACGAGGAGTCGACCTCGGTCATGCTGGCGAAATGGCTCGACGGCCGCGAAGCGACGCCGTGAGGGAGTTGAAGGGTTACGCATGAGCATCGCCGACCGCGTTCGCGTCAAGGACGTCCGCGTCCTCTCCAAGGCCCGTTACCTGCTCACCAGCACCACGTTCGACTACCGCCGCGGCAATGGCGAGTGGCAGACCCAGGTCCGCGAAAGCTATGACCGCGGCAACGGCGCGGTGCTACTGCCCTACAATCTGAAGACTCGCAGCGTCGTGCTGGTGCGCCAGTTCCGCTATCCCGCTTTCGCCAATGGCTATGACGATCTCCTGATCGAGGCCGCCGCCGGCATGCTCGACGACGCCGCGCCGGAGGCGCGCATTCGCGCCGAGGCGGAGGAAGAGATCGGCTACCGGCTCGACCACGTGCGGAAGGTGTTCGAAGCCTTCATGACGCCGGGCGCGGTGACCGAGAAGCTGCATTTCTTCGTCGCCGAATACGACGCCGCGATGCGCATTGGCGAAGGCGGCGGACTTGCCGACGAGGGCGAGGACATCGAGGTGCTCGAACTCGCGATCGACGACGCGCTCGCCATGATCGGCGATGGCCGCATCGTCGATGCCAAGACCATCATGCTGTTGCAATACGCGGCGCTGCATCTGTTCAGGTGAACGCCCTCCGTCCCGGCCCGTGCCGGGACGGCAGTGCACGCTCGCGCACCCCAACGCTTTAGACTAATCCCGTCATCCCCGCGCAAAGGCTTTGCCTTTGTCGCTGGAGGTGCGAGCCTCTTCGGCGAGCCTCGAAGGATGAATCGGCCACCAGCCGGGCCGTGCATCCTTCGAGACGCGCGAGGACGCGCTCCTCCAGCGACAAAGGCAAAGCCTTTGCGCGGGGATGACGGGGATGGATTGAGTTCGCCTGACCCGCCTTCAAATCTTCAGATGCTTGGCCGCGGATCCGGCTCGGCGATCAGCTGCTCGCTGGTGCCGCTCCACACCGTCATGCTCTACCGCATCGTGATCGCAAGGCCGCTCAGATCGGCATTGGCCATCAGACCGACCTGGTGGCCGGTCAATTCGAGCACCGCGCCTTTCTGATTGGTCAGCACGATCGCGCGGGCGCCGCGGCCGACCGCAAGCCCCGCACCCGCTGCGCCGTAGACGCCGGCAACGTCGGACGGACGGTTGATGTTGCTGACGCGGCCGCGCAGCACGGTCTTGGAGCCGCCGAACACCAGACCGTAGTCGAGACCGCCGGTCGAGAGCGCATAGGAGCGGCCGCGGAAGGTAAGGACACCGCTGCCGCCGGAGCCGCCGATGATCCATCCCGCCTTGTAGATCGTCAGCGTCACGAAGCCGCTGTCGGCACGGGCCGCCGAAGAGAAGGCAAGGCCGGTGAACGCCATCAGCGCGGCCAGCGCGGCGCGAAGGGTGGATGAAAGTTTCATGTGCGGTCTCCCCACGAGTTACTCAGTCGATTTGCTCACATCGATTTGCGCGCGTCGCGACGACGGTGCGAATCGCAACGCGCCGACTGTAGCAAGCGCATCACCCGGCGCAATTTGGCACAGCGCCGGCCGGTTTGCTGACGGATATTTCCGCGCAATTGGCGTTGAACCTGTTCCCGGGGTTGTAACACTCACTGCATGTCCGGGGCGATCGGCCCCAGAGCTCCACAATTGCCTTGCGGAGCGTGCATTTTTTCACACCGGAGATTTCACCATGCGTCGTCTTGCGATTGCCTGTGCCGCCATTGCCGCCACCGTGTCAGTGCTTGCCGCGGCAAGCCCGGCCAGCGCCAACCCCTATCACCTGATCCGCTGGCAGGACACCGGCTTCTGCCAGATCTGGGACCAGAGCATCTCGACCACGCCGTGGCCGGCGAACTTCTCGGTCGTCAGCGAGGAATTGCCGACCTTCGATGCCGCGTTCGTCTACAAGACCGGCCTCCTGAACAACGGAACCTGCGCGTTCTGAGCCGTATTCGAACGTGGGGTGGGCAAAGGCGCGCTCGCGCCGTGCCCACCATTCCGTTTCGAACGTGAGATGATGGGCACGCTGGCGATTTGCCCACACTGCGTTATCCTGTCGTAGAGCCCCCTGTTCAACCTTTGGGACGGTGCGACATGCTCACACTCTATTCCTACCCGCCGCTGTTCGGCGTCGCCGACAACAACGGCTACGGCTTGAAGGTGTTTGCCTTCCTGAGACTCGCCGGCGTGCCGTTCCGCCACGAGCACATCTTCGACGCCTCGAAGGCGCCGCGCGGCCAGCTGCCCTATATCGTCGACGGCGCCGACACGGTCGGCGACAGCGAGACCATCCTCGCCTGGCTCACCCGGAAATATCGCCTTTCGATTGATGCCGCGCTGACGCCGCAACAGCGCACGCAGAACTTGCTGATCACACGGATGCTCGACGACCTCTACTGGGTGATGTCGTATTCGCGCTGGAAGGACGAGCGCTACTGGCACTTGTTCCGCGATGCGTTGAAGCGAGAGCACCCGGCGCTGACGGACGAGGGCCTGCTCAAGGCGAAGGAATACAATGCCCAGCGCTACTACTACCAGGGCATCGGCCGCTTCGATCCCGATGCGGCGATGGCGCGCGGCCTTGCAGATCTTGCCGCGATCGCGGCGCTGATCCCGCAGCAAGGCTATGTGCACGGCGACACGCCGACCGCAATCGATGCCGGACTCTATGGTTTCATCGCCAACATCTATTTCTACGATATCGAGACGCCGCTGAAGCAGTTCGTCGTCGCCCACGACAACATCGTGCGGCATTGCCGCGCCATCCATTCCGCCGTGAGCGCCTGACGCCTAGAGCCTCTTCCGTTCCGATGGAATCGGAACGGGGCTCTAGATTCCTGTTTTGACGCGTTCTTTTCGCGAACGGGTATCCACTTCGCTCGAAAAGGCTCTAGTGATGCTTGATCAAGGCGTCGCGGGCGGCGGCGAGTTCGAGGAACGCCGGACCGTTGCCGCCACCGTCGGGATGCACCGTCTTGGCGGCGCGCTTGAAGGCCTGATGGATTTCGGTCGCCGCAAGGTGGCGGCCAAACGGCAGGCCGAGCAATTGCCGGTACCGCTCTTCCTGGGTCAACACCTTCGGCGTCAGGCCACGCCGGCCGAACCGCGGCGCTGACAGCGTGTGCAGCGCATCGCTGACGATGCCGAGACGGCGCGGCGCCATCGATCTGGTGCGGCGGTCGGCCGATTTCAGCGCCGCCTGGCGCAGGATCGGCAGCACCTGTGCGGCCGCATGCCGCAGCGTCTCGTCGATGTCGGTCGCGGCGATCTCGGCGATCATCCTGGCCATCTCGCGATAGTCGGGATCCGGCGCCGCGCAGAAGCGCTCGATCGCAACTTTCCAGTGTCTGATATGCGGGTCCATGACCGCCGTCCGTCCTGTCATCCGAATCCGGATAACAGCAACGCGCAAACGCGGCTTGGCGTTTCGCTTGGCGCAGTTTTGAATAGTGTTGTCGACAACGCTCAAAAAGTCAGAACGAGGAAACGCCATGGCCCTTCTCGACTATCACATCGCCGTCATCACCGGTGCAGGCTCGGGCATCGGACGCGCCATCGCGCTGGGCTACGGCCGCGAGGGTGCGCGCGTCGTGCTGCTTGACATGAACGGCGATGCGGCGGCGGAAGCGGCCAGGGAGATCCGCAGCGCCGGCGGCAAGGCGGAGAGCTTTGCGCTCGACGTGACCGATCGCGACGCCTGCGTCGCGATCGCCAAGCAGGTGGCCGACAAGGTCGGAGCCGTCTCGATCCTGGTCAACAATGCCGGCATCGCGCGCCGCAACGGCATGCTCGGCACTGATGAGGCCGTGATCAAGGATTGGGAAGACATCATCTCGATCAACCTCACCGGCGTCTTCAACGTGACGCATTCGTTCCTTGCGCCGCTGCGCAAGAACAAGGGACGCATCGTCAACATCGGTTCGATCCAGTCCTTCGTGCATCTGCGCACGCCGAGCTCGCCGGCCTATACCGCCTCCAAGCACGGCGTGCTCGGCTTCACCAAGGCGCTGGCCGCCGAGCTCGGCAAGGAGGGCGTTCGCGTCAATGCGATCGGCCCCGGCTTCATCGAGACGCCGCTGAACGAGAAGGTGCGCGCCACCAATCCCGATCTGGTCAAGGTCTTCATGGACCACACCCCGCTCGGCCGCGCCGGCAAGCCGGAGGACATCGTCGGCCCCGCGATCTTCCTCGCCTCGGACCTGTCGGCCTATGTCTCGGGATCGATCGTGATGGTCGATGGCGGTTACCGGACATTGTGACGGATGGAACCGCAATCGTGGCGATTTCTGGGTATTTTGCTTACAGAGCAGGGAGTTAGGTGGATATTAAGGACTTGTTAACCAAACCGGCACACCGTGGATATACGGGGTAGTTGTTTCTCGATGTCTGCGCTTCACAGACGAAGCGGGCGTTGATCGGGAGGAGTACATGTCCTACGCGTCCACCGTGCCGTCGCCGGAAGCACTGCTGCCGTCGCTGGCTCCAAATGAAATCGTTCCACTTCTGATCGGCGCGACCGTCGATGAAGTCGAGCGGGAACTCGTGCTGCAGACGCTCGCGCGCTGCGACGGCAACCGCACCCGCGCTGCACGCGTGCTCGGACTGTCGGTCCGGACCTTGCGGAACAAGATCCGCGAATATTCCGCCGAAGGCATCGACGTGCCGCTGAGCGAGCACGCCGCAGCCTAAGCGGACTTTAGATCAGGTCGATCGCAAGGCGCCGCCAGCGCGACAACAGCTGGCGGTCATCGTCACCGAGACAGCGTGCGAGATGCACGTCGGTCGTCGCTGACAGTTGCAGCGTCCGGGCGACCAGTGCGGTCGCATAGTCCCAATAGAAGCGGCGGCCGATCGGGTCCGCCGCGACCAGGGATTTTGCGAGGATCTCGACATAGATCGCGGTCGTGGCCTGGTGCCACAGCGGACCTGCGCGCATCTCCGCAGAGGGCGCGCCGGTCCGTGCCTGCCACATCAGCCAGTAGCTCTCCTCTCCATTCGCCCAATCCGATGACAGCAGCGACGGATCAAGGCATGGTGAGCGGCACGCGAGCGGCCGCATCGTGCGCGCATCGCAAAAGACGGAATAGCCGAGCCTGTCGTACCAGCTGACGCGGAGCAATCTGCGGAGCTCGGCCTGCTCATCGGCCTCGAGCTGCCGCCTGCCCGTTCGTTCGAGATCGGCGATGATCGCTTCCAGGCGGTCGCGATCGAACGGCTCGACTTCAAGCACCACGCCGATGTTGCGCGGAAACAGCGCATCGAGCATGCCGACCATCTGGCGATAGAACGCATGCGCCAGGCCGCCGCCGCGCCACGCCGTCCCGATGCCGACATGGTTGCAATAGATCAAATCGCTTGCATGATCATAGGTGAAGAAGCCGAGCCCGATCGCACGCCCGGCGGCGCGCAGGATGAAGCAGCGCGAGTCGAGACGATAGGACATCTCGCAGCCGCCGACGCTGAAATGCCGCCGCTCGCCGACATCATCCGACAGCAGCCAGCGCACAATGTCATCAGCGCTGTCGCGCTCGCTTGCGGGAAACAGCTCCTCATAGAGATCGAGCACACCCGTGCTGCGAAAGCTCGCTTCGTCAAGCACATCGCGTCGCGTCACGACAATGTCGAGCGGTTGCGGTCCTTCCCCCGCGGCCTCGCCGTGCCTGTCGTTCGGAAACCGCAACCCGCCCTCCGTTGTCATATGCACATGGAATTATGACTGTTGATCGCTTGCATCCGTGCGGACGGGCAGAATTGAAGCCGTCGTCCAACCTCTGTTACAAGCGGCTTCACATCGCGACGGAGCATATCAGTGGCTGACGAAACAACTTCCCGCCAGGGGTCACGAGGGGCGCAGGGGCCGCAGGGTCGTCAGGGCGAGCCGGGACGGCCCGGTCCGCAAGGACATCCGGGACGGCCGGGGCCGGAAGGTGCACGCGGCAAGCCGGGTCCGCAGGGCAAGGCCGGAGTAGTCGGAAAGCCAGGCCCCCAGGGCAAGCCGGGAGCGCAAGGCAAGGCGGGCGTGCAGGGTCCGCGCGGCGAAGCCGGTCCGCAGGGGCCGCAGGGTCCGGCCGGCCCGCGCGGTGAAGCCGGCCCGCCCGGACAATTGCCGTCGATCGAGCAGGTGATGCCGTGGCTGCACATGATCTTCGACGCCTGGGAAGACTACAAGCGCACCAGGGAGCGCGAAGCCGCTGAGTTCGCCGAGCGCGATGCCGCCGAGCGCGCGGCGGCGGAGGCGATCGCGCTTGACGTCGATGCGATCGACTTCGCGGAAGATGACGACGAAGACGACGATCACAAGAAAAAGAAGAAGCACCGCAAGAAGGACAAGAAGTAACCGTTCCTGTCTCAAGAGCGTTTTCGAGCGACGTGGACGCCGGTTCGCGTGAAGAAAACGCGTCAAGACAAAAAGCTCTATCCGCGCGGGCACTCCTTGTACCCGAAGCGGTCGATGATCATCGCGCCCGGGATCGCGTGGAATTCCAGCGTGTCCATGTAGTGGTGCGCGAGGACGTATTGCCGCAGCGCAGGCTTGTAGGCGTCCAGCATCCGCTGGGTCGACGTCGCATTGATGTTGCGCTGACGGTCATGGCCGGCATGAAACAACAGCGTCGCGCTGCGCTCGACGCAGACGTTGCGCAGCCCCAGGAACAGCGTGCAGTTCGACTGGCAATGCCCCTTGATGCGGAACAGCTCGCCGGAGGCGTTGGCGCGATCGATCTCGGGCTGGAATTTCTCGATCCAGCCGCCCATGCCGTAGCCTTCGGACGTGCCGGCAAGAGCAGCTGACGACGTCAGCGCGACGACGAGCGCGATGATGATGCGCATGGTGCCCCCTCAGGTCGCAACAAACAACGCCCGTTGCAGCGGGTTTGCAAGGGTGACGCCCTGTGTGACGCCCTGTTTATCGCTCCGGATCCGGATTGGCCGGGGGATCGGGAGGCCGGACGAGGTGCACGAGCTGGAAAACCCAGCGCATCGCGTAGTACCAGGCAACGCCGGCGAACGCCCCGCAGACCGACAGGATGATGACGTTGGCAAGGTCGATCGTCCCGCTCGACCACAGCATGCCGCTCGTCCACAGGACGGCGAACGCGATTGAGCAGAGGGCGAGCAGGACGGCAGGCTTCATCGTGTTGCTCCGGGGTCGGGATGAACGGCAAATCATGCCCCGGGGGTGGACGCCGTACCGTGACCTGCATCACGGACTGGCTGTGGCCTCAGCCGAACCGCAGGCGCGAACGCTCCCTCGCCTTCTCCGCCTCCACCTCGCGATCACGGACGGGCGCCGCGGTCTGCAACGAGATCAGGAGCTTGCGCGCGGCGTCCGAGACCTCGGTTACCGCAAGATTGAAGGCGGCTTCATTGGACTGCGACGGCCTGTTGAAGCCGGACAGCTTGCGCACGAATTGCAGCGCGGAGGCGTGGATCTCGTCCTCGGTGGCGGGCGGCTCGAAGTTGAACAGCGTCTTGATATTGCGGCACATGTCGGTCTCCCTCGCCCGCGGCAGCGGGGCGGCTCTCTCAAAGACGATCGGCTGCTGCAAAATACGACATCGTGGGCTATTCTGGCACCCTCATCGTCCCACGGCGCAGCGAGGTTCCGGATGAGCCACGTGATCTACAAGGTCGTCCAGCACGATGGCGGCTGGGCCTATACCGTCAACGGGGTGTTCTCGGAACCGTTTCCAACCCATGCCGCGGCGCTTGCCGCGGCCCGGCGCGCCGCCAACGAGCAACGTGTTCCCGGGCGCACCGAGGCAATCCAGTATGAGACGTCGGACGGCAAATGGCTGACCGAAACCGCCGCCGGCAACGACCGCCCGGAGACCGAGGTTGAAGACGGGCGCTGATTTGCTTCCGCGGCTCAGAACGGAACCTGCACGCCAAGCCGATCGAAGAACGCCCGTCCCCGGTCGGTGATCCGCAACGCGCGCCGAATCCGATGCGGTGCAACGCCGCGCATCTCGACCAGCCGCGTCAGCACGGCATTGGCGAAGGGACCGGCGAGATGCGGCACGCGCTCGGTCCAGTCATTGCAGAGCCGCAAATGCGGCTGCCGCGCCGGATCGAAATCGATCTGTTCGGCCCGGCACCAGGCCAGCCCCTGCTCGGTCACGCGACCATCGCGGCCGTCGATGGCGACAAGCCGGCGGCGGATCAGCGCATTGGACAGCAGCACCCCGAGCTGGCCCGCAAGATGATGGTAGCAGGTGCGCGATTGCCTGAGCTGCTCGGCCGGCATCGCACGCCGGCGCCCGGCGGAGGTCTTGGCAGCGCTCTTGGCGGCGAGATCGACCAGGTTCTCGATCAGCGCCGCGACATCGTCGTCCCTGATCCGGTAATATCTGAACCTGCCCTGTGCCCACACCGAGAGCACGCGCGCGTCCACCAGCTTCTGCAGATGCGCGCTGGCGCCCTGCGGCGAAATACCGGCGACCGCAGCAAGCTCGCCCGCCGGCAGCGCCTTGCCGTCGGCCAGCGCGCTGACCATCGCCTCCCGCACCGGATCGCCCAGCGCCTCGGCGATCCGCGAAAATCCCGTCTGCACCGATTGGGATGATCCCACCGCATCCTCCTCCGTATCGGACCGGAACGTCCTACAAGCATTCACAAGGCCGCGAAACTCATTTCAGATTTTCCTGAAACGTCGCGGCCGCCTGATCCGGTCAGATCGGTGCCGTTCAACGAAGCGCAAGGGAACAATCATGACGGCCAACAGCACCGACGCGGAACGCATCTACAGGCTCTGGGACGAAGCCCTCGGCAACAAGAACCTCGAGGCGGCACTGGCGCTTTACGCACCCGACGCCTCGATCGAGAGCCCTCTGGTTCAGCACCTGATGCAGACCAGAGATGGGATCGTCCGCGGCCGGGACACGCTGCGCGAGTTCATCACGCGCGTGTTCCGAACCAACCCGCCGCAGCGCCGCCGCTTCAAGCAGGGCTTCTTCAGCGACGGCCGGGTCCTCACCTGGGAATATCCGCGGCAATCGCCCGACGGCGATCAGATGGATCTCGTCGAGATCATGGAGATCGAGAATGGCCTGATCCAGCGTCACCGCGTCTATTGGGGATGGTATGCGCTGAACGTGCTCAGGGAGAGCTAAAGCATGATCCGGAAAGTGCGAAGCGGTTTTCCGAAAAGATTATGCTCAAACAAAAGGCTAAGGCGCGATGACGGTCCCCCTCATCGTGCCATAGCCGAACACTTCTTCGCCAGCCGCGCGGCGCAGCTCTCGGACATCGCTTGCCGTCATGCTAGGCTTGCGGTCAAGCGGCTGGACAAACGCGCCGCGCGTGGGAAGAAGCATGATGTTCCGTTGGTGCGCGGCACTTGTGGCCGCTTTCGTCTCGATGTCGGTAATGGCCATGGCTGCAGATTATCCCGCTCCGCAGGATGGCGAGTGGATCGCGAAGGACTTCAGGTTTCACAGCGGCGAGGTGATGCCGGAACTGCGGCTGCACTACACCACACTCGGCGCGCCGACCGGACAGCCGGTGCTGGTGCTGCACGGTTCCGGCGGCTCGGCCGCCAGCATGCTGACGCCGACCTTTGCCGGCCAGCTGTTCGGCCCGGGCCAGCCGCTGGATGCGTCGAAATACTACATCATCATCCCGGACGGCATCGGGCACGGCAAATCCTCCAAGCCGTCGGATGCGATGCGGAGCAGCTTCCCGAAATACGACTACAACGACATGGTCGATGCGCAGTACCGGCTCGTCACCGAGGGGCTCGGCATCAAGCATCTGCGGCTCGTGATCGGCAACTCGATGGGCGGCATGCACACCTGGATCTGGGGCGTGCGCTACCCGCAGATGATGGACATTCTGGTGCCGATGGCCTCGCAGCCATCAGCGATGGCCGCGCGCAACTGGATCCTTCGGCGAACGATGCTGGAAACAATCCGCAACGATCCCGACTACAATGGCGGCAACTACACCAGCCAGCCGCGGATGATGAAATACGCCATCGCGGCCTATCGCTTCGCGAGCGCCGGCGGCACGCTCGGCTATCAGACACTGGCGCCGACAGCGCCGCAGGCCGACAAGATGGTCGATGACCAACTGGCGCTACCGGTCACGGCTGACGCCAACGACTACATCTACCAGTGGGAGGCCTCGCATGATTATGATCCGTCCACCGGGATGGAGAAGATCGAGGCCACTCTGCTCGCGATCAACGCTGCCGACGATGAACGCAATCCACCGGAGACCGGCGTCACCGAGGCCGCGGTGAAGCGGATCAGGAACGGCAAGATCTATCTGATCCCGGCAAGCAACGAGACGCGCGGCCATCTCACGACCGGCGACGCCAAATTCTATTCCAGGCAATTGCAGGAATTGCTGCAGACCGCGCCCCAACACGCGACGTAGCGATCGAGGTCAGGCGATGTCGGCAAATCGCTTCCGTCGCGTTGCGCTGAGCCTGCCCGAGGTGGTCGAAGGCGCGCATCACGGCCACGCCGATTTCCGTGTCGGCAAACGCATCTTCGCAACGCTCGGCTATCCCGACCAGGATTGGGGCATGGTGAAGCTGACGCCGGAGCAACAGGCGATGGTGGTCGAGGCCGAGCCGGAGATCTTCCGGCCGGTGCCGGGCGGCTGGGGCAGAAGCGGCAGCACCAACGTCCGTCTCGCGAAAGCCGATCAGGTCACACTGCGCAGCGCACTCAGCATGGCCCGGGACAATATCGCGGTGAAGCCTGCGAAGAAGGCGCGTGCGAAGACGCCCTCCTGAGCGCAGCGATCTCGCACCGCATCAAGCCGTGCCGCGTTGCTTCGCTCATTCTTTGAGCATGCATCTCGCGTGCGGTTCGTGCCTAATCGCGCAAACACCGGATTCGCGCACGACCCGCCGCGGGTCACGAAGAAGTTTCCGCCGGAGGAAGGCATGCGAAGGCGCACGCATATCGCGGTGCTTGGGTGGCTCGCCGTGATGGCGGGCGCAGCGCTGGCTTTCGACAACGGTCAATACGAGAACGTGCCGCCGGATATCCGCGCCTGGTTCAAGAGCGTGATCGCACCGAATGGCGTGCCGTGCTGCGACATCTCCGACGGCCATCGCACGAGCTATGACGTTCGGGGCGGCGCCTATTGGGTGCCGATCGAGGGCGAGTGGATGATGGTGCCGGAGCGCGCCGTGATCCGCGATCGCGGCAATCCGGTCGGCGAAGCCGTGGTGTGGTACGTGCACCACCGCGGCGGCATCATCATCAGCTGCTTCGTTCCTGCCGATGCGGTCTGACAGCCCCCGCCGGCTGCGCTGCGCGACGGCGCGATCAGATCGCGCCAATTTGAAACATTTACCTCCTGTTAACCTTACTTTTTAACCAATAATTAAGGATGAGTTTGCGGGCTCAGCGCGGCCCGTCCTAGCGTCTGCACAATGCTCCGTAACCGATTGGTGCGTGCCATGGCTTGTCGAACAATGGCGTATCGAACTTATGGGGCGCTGATTGCGTCCTTTGGCGTTGCAGCGCTGCTGCTTGCTTCCTCGACCGAGACCTATGCGAGATCCGGAACGGCGCCGCGCGGCACGTTTAGCTCGCACCATCCAGCCTTCCGTCATCACCAGCGGGTGCCCGGCATCGTCCTGCCGGACGCGGGCGGATATTATGATGGCGCCGCCGGCGTGCCCTTCGCCGCCGACGTCCCGCCTCCGGTCTCGAACGACGTTCGCTACACCTACACCCAGGACGTGCCCTGGGATTGGGCGCATCGATATCCGCCCGCCGTGGTGCCGTCGGATCGCCCCTATGTGTCGAGCTGCCCGACGGAGAGCGTCACGGTGCCCGGGCGTGGTGGCGACCGCACCATCAACATCATCAGGTGCTACTGACCGGCGCCGCTGCAATCCGAAGCGCGAAAGCAAAAGAGGCCGCCCGCAAGGACGGCCTCCCGAAGTTTGGCAGCCGCTCTCCGAGCGACGGAGCCGATCAGGACTCCTCACCCTTCAGATGACCGACGTGCTTCTGGGTGTAGAGCTCAAGACCGATGCGCTTGATCAGGTCGAGCTGGGTCTCGAGGAAGTCGATGTGGTCTTCCTCGTCCTTCATCAGCTTCTCGAACAGGTCGCGGCTGACGTAATCCTTGACGCCGTGACAGTAGGTCGCCGCCTCCTGATAGAGCGTGCGGGCGCCGATCTCGGCGGCCAGATCGCACTCGATGATCTCCTTGACGTCCTGGCCAATCTTCAAGGGATCGAGCACCTGCAGGTTCGGGAAGCCGTCGAGGAACAGGATGCGATCGACGAACTTGTCGGCGTGCTCCATCTCCTCGATGGACTCCTTGCGCCAGACCTTGGCCATCTCCAGGAGGCCCCAATTGTTGAGCATCCGGTAGTGCAGCCAGTACTGATTGATGGCGGTCAGTTCGCTGCGCAGCCCCTTGTTCAGATAATCAATGACCTTCGGGTCGCCTTGCATGATCCACTCCACCTGTCGCGGCCAACGCTGGCCGGTTTAAATTTAGAATGTTTCTAAATCAGATTGCCGGCAAGAGCAACCCTGCGCAGAAGCGGCGCGTGGATAACCGGATTCGGGTGGATTTTGCGGAGTGTTTTCGCGCGAAGCGGAAGCCGGCTCGCGTGAAGAAAAAGCGTCGAAAAAAGCAGCTTTAGCAGGCCGCGAGCGCGAATTCGGTCGACTCGGCGTCGTCCTCATTGGCAGCATGCGGATGGCCGGCATGGGGACAGCCGGCGCAGCAGGCCTTGGCGCAGGGACCGAGCGCCTCGTCGATGATCGCCTTGATGGTGCGCGCGCAGCGGCCGCATTCGGCACTGCAGCCGAGGCAGCCGTACACCTGCTTGGCATTGCGTGTCACGGGCCCGCCGGCACTCACGGCATTGCGGACATCGTGGTCGCTGAGGACGTTACAGGAACAGACAATCATCGGAGAAAGGCGGGTCCATCGGTGATGCTTGGCAATATGGATATTGTCGCCCCCGGCAGGATGCAAAAGGAAAAACCAGTTCTTGTAGCAATTCCAAACTGATGCGGGATTCATATTGGAACGAGTCTAAATCGAAAGCGGACTCGCCGCGGATTCCGGGCAGTTTGCGGCAGTTTCCCGGCTGCACCGTCTGGCCGGGTTTGTGCGTTGCGAGATATTTCAGTGACTGCAGGGATTTGGACGCGATTGCGGCGGCCTCGTTCATTGATCATTCAAGCGGGATATGGAACCCTTGAGCTCGACAGATTGCTTGCATACGCTGTCCTCGGCTCCCGTGAGAAAGGTCATGCCATGAAGAAGACATTGCTGGCGCTCGGCGCCGCCGCCACTCTGGCGATTTCCGCTGTGGCGATGCCCGCCCCGGCCCAGGCACAACGTGGAGTCGCCGCCGGCGTCGCCGCGGGATTGATCGGTGGCGCCATCGTCGGCGGCGCGATCGCATCGCAGAACGGCTACTACGGTCCGGGATACGCTCCCGGCTACTACGCGCCCGGTTACGCACCCGGTCCGGCCTATGTCGCCGAGCCCGGTTACGGTGCCGATTGTGTCTGGCAGCGCCAGCGATTCTGGGACGGCTACTCCTGGCGCGTTCGCCGAGTCCGCGTTTGCGACTGATCGCCGTTCATCTCGATTAAATCGAACCAGATGTCCCGGAAAACCGACTGTTCTCCGGGACATCCGCTGTTGAAGGCCAGAAAAAACCGCTTTTCTACGCGATGAGCCTGCGGACGTTTACTTTCGGTTGACTGTTCTGCGCTGTTTAGCAAGACAGCAGTTCGAGATCAGCGTGCTGAGTCACCCAAGCCTGGCGTCGAATCAAGACGCCACCACCTTCCAGGAGAGCCAAAGACATGAAGAAGACTTTAGCTGCCCTTGTTGCCGTTACCACGATTGCCGGTTCGCTGGCGGTTGCTCCGGCTGCCAAGGCTGGTGACGGCGGCGCCGTCGCGGCCGGCGTTGCCGGCGGCCTGATCGGCGGCGCCCTGCTGGGCGGCGCGATTGCAGGCGCCCGTCCGGCCCCGGTCTATGTTGCGCCGGCGCCGACCTACGTCGAAGAAGCTCCGTGCCGCTGGGTTCGCGAGCGCTTCTGGGACGGCTACGGCTGGCGCTTCCGTCGCATCCAGGTTTGCGACTGATCGATCGACAGGCTATCTGCATCACCCTCGAAAACCCGGCCTCACGGCCGGGTTTTTGTTTTCTGGAGCGTTTTCGAGCGAAGCCTGTCCCGCACTTGATGCGGGATGGACACCGGTTCGCGTGAAGAAAACGCGTCAAAACAAAAAGCCAGAGCCTTAGCGCGCCCCGTTCATCGCGCGCAGCACCGCCTCGCTCGGCCAGCAATCGACCTTCAGCCCGGCCTGCTTCTGATAGGCGCCGAGCGCCGCGCGGGTCTGCATCCCGGCCTTGCCGTCGAGCTTGTCCTTGTAGAGGCCGATCCGCGTCAGCTGCTGCTGCATCGCCTCGACATCGGCCGAGCGCAGCTGCTTCGAGGCCGCCCATGGCGTCGCGAAGGGCTGCGGGCTCGTCATGCGGTCGGCGAGATGGCCGACGAACAGCACGTAGAGATCGGAGAAATTGTACTCCTTGATCACGAAGTAGTTCGGCGTGGTCAGGAAGGCGGGACCGTAGATGCCCTCGGGCTGCAGCAGCGAGGCCGATTGCGCCTGCTCGGTAGCGTTGAGCTTCTGTCCGCGCACCGGCACGAAGCCTGCCCGCAGCCACTGGCTGATCTGCTTGGTCACCTCAGGCACACCCATCGTGCAGTCGACATTGGCGGGCGGGGTCACCTCATAGGCCCAGCGCACGCCCGGTTGCCAGCCCTTGTTGACGAGCTGCTGCGCGGCCGAAGCGAGCGCATCCGGCACCGAGTGCCAGATGTCGACCCGGCCGTCGCCGTCGAGATCGACGCCGTGCTTGTAATACTCCGACGGCAGGAACTGGGTGTAGCCGGTCGCGCCCGCCCAGGATGAGCGCAGCTCCTTGCGCGTCACCGCGCCCTCGCCGAGGATCTTGAGCGCGAGGATGAACTCGGTGCGGTACTGATCCTTGCGGCGGCCGACATAGGCCTGCGTCGCCACCACGCGCAGCGTGTCGTAGGGCAGCGAATAGCGGCCGTAGTCGGTCTCGCGGCCCCAGATCGCCAGCACGATGGTCGAGGGAACGCCGAACCGCTTCTCGATCGCATCGAGCGACGGACGATACTTCTGCAGCAGCCGTTGCCCCTCCGCCGCGAGCCGCGCGATCGAGGCTTCCTTGATGTAATCGGCCGGCACCTGCACGAACTCGGCCTGCGCCGGCGCGCCGGTCTTGGGACGTCCGGGCAGGATCAGATCGGGCAGCTTGTAGTCGGGCTCGAGCGAGCGCGTCTCGCGATCAAAAGTTTCGCGCGACACGCCGGCCTCCTTGGCCTCCGGCCACAGCGAGGCGATGAACTGGGTGAACGCCGCGTCGGCCGCGTGTGCGGGCCGCTGCAGCGGCGCACACAGCAGCAGCGCGAATGCGGCAATGGTTGCTGGCCATCTCATGATCGATCTCATCCCGCGGAAATAGGCATTGCAATGTGAACTCGGCAATTGTCAGAATTCAATTCTGGGTGGTAAGTTTTGCCATGCGCATATTTCTGTCATTTCCCTCCGAACTGGAATCGCAGGCTGACAGCATCGCCCAGTCGCTACGCAATTGCGACCATGACGTTTTCTTTTCGCACGACGACCTTCCGCCGGGCGACAGCTTCGATGCGCGCGTCGAAAAAGCCATCGAAAGCAGCGATTTTATGGTGTTCCTGATCAGTCCGGAATCGGTGACCAAGGGGCGCTACACGCTGAGCGAACTCGCCTTTGCCCGGACCAAATGGCCGAACCCGAGCAACCGCGTGCTGCCGGTGATGATGGCGCCGACCCCGCTCGACCAGGTTCCGACCTATCTCAAGGCGGTCACGATCCTCGAACCGCAAGGCAGCGCCGCCGCCGAGACGCGAGCCGCGGTGGACCGCATGCTGGCAGCCGAGAGCGCGCAGTCGCGCGGCCGATCCAGCTTGCCCTTCGTCGCGCTGGCGCTTGCATCCGCCGTCATCTGCAGCCTGATCGCGACCTATGCGCTCAACGTCCTGCAATATTCGTTCGTCGTCTCCGACGCCGGCGGGATCACGATCCTGCCCGGCGTGGTCTTCGGCGCGGCGGTTGCAGCGTGCAATGTCATGTTTGGCGCCAGGGACCGGTTTCAGCTGGCGCTGGTGGTCGCAATCACGACGGCGGCATGGATCGCGGCCTACGATGCCAGCGCGGTCACACTTCAGGCGCTCGGCCAGTATGCGAGGACCGTGCCGATCGACGGCAATGCCGCGAACCCGGCCCAGATTACCGAGACGCTCGGCAACAATCCCTACATGGGTTACCTGATCGGCGGCATCGGCGGCGCCGTCGGCGGAGCCATCACCATTCTCGGCGTGCTGCTGACCAACCCGGCGTTCCGGCGGATCGACAGCGTCGTGGTGACCTGGATCGCGGCCATCGCTGCCGGGATCGTTTACGGCGCGATCGTTAGGCTGCCGACCTTGCTGGGTTGGCTGGTGCTGTTCGGCGTCTGGCAGACCGCGTTCATCCTCGCGATGGCGCGCGGATTTCCGCGCGGCGCGGCGCAGATCCCCGAATGGCTCGGCGGATCCGCGCCGGCATTGTTCGGCTCACGCTCGGCACGGTGACGCCGCGCCGCCGATGCCTAATGCTCGGTCTGCTGCTTGGCACCTTCGATCGAGTCGTTCGACAGCTTGTCGACGATGGCGATGCCGATCGCCGACAGGATGAAGACGCAGTGGATGATGGTCTGCCACATCACGCCGGTCTCGGTGTAGTTGCCCTTGCCCGACGACAGCGCGCCCGCCTCGATGAAGGTGCGCAGCAAATGGATCGAGGAGATGCCGATGATCGCCATCGCCAGCTTGATCTTCAGCACGCTGGCGTTGACATGGCTGAGCCATTCCGGCTCGTCGGGATGTCCTTGCAGATTGAGCCGCGACACGAAGGTCTCGTAGCCGCCGACGATCACCATCACGAGCAGGTTCGAGATCATGACGACGTCGATCAGGCCGAGCACGGCCAGCATGATCTGCTGCTCGCTGAAGTCGAAGGCATGGGCGAACAGGTGCCAGAGTTCCTTCAGGAACAGCACAACATAGACGCCCTGGGCGATGATGAGGCCGACATAAAGCGGCAATTGCAGCCAGCGCGACCCGAAGATCAGCATGGGAACGGGACGCAGCGACCGGCCCTTCGCGGGGGCGGGCGCGTCTGAAATGGCGGACATGTTGGATCGCTCGCAGGATTCGATTTGCGGAGCGCTCTATCTACGCAATCCCGCGCGCTTGAAAAGCGACAACTGGCCGCAGATTGCGCCGTGATGCCGTCACGATCCTGCAAACGAAGAGCGGCCGAACGCGGCGCGACGGCCGCGCTCGACCGTTCGAACCGATCAGCGCGTCAGCTTCTTGTACTTCACGCGATGCGGGATGATGCTGTCCTGGCCGAGCCGGCGCATCTTGTCCTTTTCGTAATCCTGGAAGTTGCCTTCGAACCATTCGACATGGCTGTCGCCTTCGAAGGCCAGGATGTGGGTCGCGATGCGGTCGAGGAACCAGCGATCGTGGCTGATGATGACGGCGCAGCCGGCGAAATCCTCCAGCGCCTCTTCCAGCGCGCGCAGCGTGTCGACGTCGAGGTCGTTGGTCGGTTCGTCGAGCAGCAGCACGTTGGCGCCCGACTTCAGCATCTTGGCGAGATGCACGCGGTTGCGCTCACCGCCTGACAGCGCGCCGACCTTCTTCTGCTGGTCGGCGCCCTTGAAGTTGAACGACGAGCAATAGCCGCGCGAGTTGACTTCCTTCTTGCCGAGCAGGATCAGCTCGTTGTTGCCTGAAATCTCTTCCCACACCGTCTTCTTGCCGTCGAGCGCGTCGCGCGACTGGTCGACGTAGCCGAGATGAACGCTTTCGCCGACCGTGATGGAGCCCTTGTCCGGCTCTTCCTGCTTGGTGATCATCCTGAACAGTGTGGTCTTGCCGGCGCCGTTGGCACCGATCACGCCGACGATGCCGCCCGGCGGCAGCTTGAAGGTAAGGTCGTCGATCAGCATGCGGTCGCCAAAACCCTTGCTGAGGCCTTCGAAGTCGACGACGTTCTGGCCCAGCCGTTCGGCGACCGGGATCGTGATCTGCGCGGTCTGGGTCTGCTTTTCACTGGCCTGTTTCAGCAGCTCTTCGTAGCGCTGGTAGCGCGCCTTGGACTTGGCCTGACGCGCCTTTGGCGAGGACGCGATCCACTCCTGCTCGCGGGCCAGCGTCTTCTGGTGGGCGGCGTCCTCGCGGCCTTCCTGCTCCAGCCGCTTCTGCTTCTGCTGCAGCCAGGACGAATAGTTGCCCTCGTAGGGGATGCCGCGGCCGCGGTCGAGCTCGAGGATCCAGCCGGTGACGTTGTCGAGGAAGTAGCGGTCGTGGGTCACGATCAGGATCGCGCCGGGATAGTTGCGCAGATGGCCTTCCAGCCACGACACCGACTCGGCGTCGAGATGGTTGGTCGGTTCGTCGAGCAGCAGCAATTCCGGCTGGTCGAGCAGCAGGCGGCACAGCGCGACGCGGCGGCGCTCACCGCCCGAGAGCTTGGTGACGTCGGCATCGTCGGGCGGGCAGCGCAGCGCGTCCATCGCCTGGTCGACCTTGCTGTCGAGATCCCACAGGCCCTGGGCCTCGATCTCGTCCTGCAATTTGGTCATCTCATCGGCGGTCTCGTCCGAATAATTGACCGCCAGCTCGTTGTAGCGGTCGAGGATCGCCTTCTGCTTGGCGACGCCGAGCATGACGTTTTCACGGACGTTGAGCGCGGGATCGAGGTGCGGCTCCTGCTCGAGATAGCCGACGCGGGCGCCCTCGGCGACCCAGGCCTCGCCGTTATATTCCTTGTCGAGGCCGGCCATGATCTTGAGCAGCGTCGACTTGCCCGAGCCGTTGACGCCGAGCACGCCGATCTTGGCGTCCGGGTAGAACGACAGATGGACGTTATCGAGCACTTTTCGGGTCGGATATGCCTTGGTCAGACCCTGCATGAAATAGATGAACTGGCGAGCCATCCGCTGTCCCTGGAATTGATCCGATTTGTGGAAATTTTGCTGCCGCCGATGTAGCGGCCGGCCCCCGAAAGCGCAACCGCGGGCCCGGTGTTTTCCGCCCGTTCACCACGTTTCGTCTGTTCACCACGGGTGACTACGGGTTCGCCACGATGTGCGCGCCCGATCATGACAATTGAAACCATCTTTTAATAAATCAGGCGAAAACTCGTTCTCAACGCCGAAAAATGGCGTTTTTCGCGGCAGAACCGCGAGCAAGACAGCAGAGGCCGCGTCATGGCTACCATCATTTCAGCACCTCTTTCGCGCCCGGCGATCAAGGGCGAGGCGACGCCGTTCGCCGAATTCCGCGCCTTTTTGCGCGCCTTCGTCGCCAAGGCCTTCAATCCCTACCGGCCGGAACTGCACTATATGCGCGGCCCGGGTCCGGCCTGCCGCGCCAAGCAGATGGCATTGTCGCCGGTGGTCCGGACGATGCTGGCCGACATCCGCTCCACCAAGGCCGAGAGGCCGTCTCGGCCGGTGTGACAATCGCCGCTTTTTCAAACCGCCCCCGCTTGCGCGCCTGCCGATTGCGCGCAACCATCAGGGCTCCCCGACGGCTGATTTCCCGACCGTCGCCCTCACCCTGAATGGATCTTCCCGATGACGCGGCTGCGCTGTGCAATCCTCGACGACTATTTTGACATCGCGCTTTCGGTGGCCGACTGGCCGGCGATCAAGGACCGGGTCGACGTCACCGTGTTCGACAAGCCGTTCACGAGCGAGGCGGATACCGCGGCGAAGCTGAAGGATTTCGAGATCGTCTGCGCGATGCGCGATCGCACGCCGTTCCCGCGCAGCCTGCTCGATGCGCTGCCCAAGCTCAAGCTCCTGATCACCTCGGGCATGCGCAACGCCGCAATCGACATGGAGGCCGCCAAGGACCGCAAGGTGGTGCTGTGCGGCACCCAATACAGCCGCGATCCCACCGCGCCCCTGACCATGGGCCTGATCCTGGAATTGACCCGCGGCATCGGTCGCGAGAATGCGCGCATGCACGCCGGCGAAGCCTGGCAGACCTTTGCCGGCACCGAGATCGAGGGCAAGACGCTTGGCGTCATCGGCCTCGGCAAGCTCGGCAGCAGGGTCGCTGGCATGGCCAAGGCGTTCGGCATGAACGTCATCGCCTGGAGCCCCAACCTCACGCCGGAGAAGTGCAAGGAGGCCGGCGTCGGCTATGCCAGCAAGGACGAACTGTTCGCGACCGCCGACATCATCACCATCCATGTCGTGCTGAGCCCGCGCTCGCGCGGACTGGTCGGCGCCGCCGATCTGGCGCGCATGAAGCCGTCCGCCCTTCTCGTCAACACCGCGCGCGGGCCGATCGTCGACGAAGATGCACTCCTTGTCGCTCTGCGTGACAAGAAGATCGCCGGCGCCGGCATCGACGTCTTCTCGGTCGAGCCGCTGCCATCAGATCACCCGCTGCGCAAGCTCGACAACGTCGTGATCACGCCGCATCTCGGCTACGCAACGCGCGAGAGCCTCCAGACGCACTATCAGCAGATGCTCGAATGCATCGACGCTTTCACCAAGGGTGCCGAGCCGCCGCGGCGACTGGGCTGAGATCTGATACACGCAACAAAAAAGGCGCGCTGTTCGCGCGCCTTTTTCATGATGAATTGCAGGTCGGCCTAGCGGACCGTCACCGGCGCGGGCAGCGGCTGGACCGACGTCGGCTGCGTGCCGGGCAGCGGCGCGGCCTGGGCCTGGGTCGGCGCCATCGGATTGGCGGGCGGCGCGGCGAAGGCCGTCGTCGTTCCCGGGGCGGCGCCGCCAGGCAGGACAACCACGCGGGTGCCGACCTTTGTGCGCTCGAACAGGTCCGAGACGTCATCGTTCAGCATGCCGATGCAGCCCGACGAGACGAACTTGCCGATGGTCGAGGGCTGGTTGGTGCCGTGGATACGATACACCGTCGAGCCGAGATACATCGCACGGGCGCCGAGCGGATTGCCGGGGCCGCCGGCCATGAAGCGCGGCAGATAGGGCTGACGCTCGATCATCTCCGTCGGCGGATGCCAATCCGGCCACTCGGCCTTGCGAGTGATCTTCTGCACGCCGGTCCAGGTGAAGCCGTCGCGGCCGACGCGGACGCCATAACGGATCGCCCGGCCATTGCCCAGGATGTAATAGAGGTAGGTGTTCGGCGTATCGACGACGATGGTGCCTGCCGGCTCCTTGGTCGCGAACGCCACTTCCTGCCGACGCAGATTCGGCGCCAGTTGCGCCGGCCCGTCTTCCGGCTGCTCGTCCGCCGGCAACGACGCGATCTGCAGCGGCTTGCCATTGGCATCGACCGGCGCCTGCTGCGGCGGCACCGTTCCGGTGACGCCGGCCGCGCCAACCGCCTCGGGCGGACGCATGCCGTTGCGGTCGTCGCCATAGGCAACGCCGGCGGCCGGAACACCATTGTCGCGATAGCCCTGCGGCGGCGCGCCCGGCGAGCGATCGCCATAGATCACCGGGGGCGGTCCCATCGGCCGGCCATAGCGCGGATCATCGGGCGACATCACCGGGCCAGTCGGCGCACCACGGTCGGAATAGACCGGAGCGTTCATCGGACGGCCATAGCGCGGGTCGTCCGGCGACGTCACCGGGCCGGGCGGCGGCAGCGCGGCTGAATTTTGCGGCGCATCTTCATCGTCGAGTCCGTCGAAATCCGGCATGCTGCCCTGCGAGTAGGGCTGCGGCGCCGTCGAATAGGCGGTGCCCTGGGGAGCCGGATAACGCTGCTGCGCATGCGCAAGCGAGGTTCCTGCCACGCCGAGAGCCGCGGCAGCGCAAATCGTCAGAATGCGGTTGATCATCATTGCTCTTGTATAGTCCCCAAGCCACACCGGACCGTTAACGGCCCAATGCAGGAAGATAGCGGCGCATTCAAGACAAATCCGCGAAACCCGGGCTGTTTCGGGCCTTTTGTGATGTCGCGTTATCGCTGCGGCAAAGATGTCTCATGGGTCGGGAATGCTTGTCCACCTGCCCAAAGTCATCAATCACCCGCATTTTGTAACAAACAGTCTCCGGGCGTTGTATCCTCGAATCGGCCTGATTCGCGCTCGCGACGCCGGCTTTCTCGTGTGGTCACCGCGTTCCCTCGACATCAAAGACCCTCCCGCAGAAGGGGGAACCCGCGTCCATGCTCCCCGGCCTTCGTTTCCTGTTCGCTGCGATCGTGCTGGCGACGTCGCTTCTGGTGTTCGGGTTAGGCGCGGCCGCGCTGCTGCGCGCCGCGCATGAGGAATTCGCCAGCATTCCGGCCCGCCGGGCGCCGCCCGAGCCGCAGTTCGCGCAGCAGGCTGAAGCATCACCGGTGCTCGCCATGGTGCGGGTCGAGCCGCCCGTCGCTGACAAGGTGACGGTAGACACTGCGCCTCCTGCGACCCCGGCTGCGTCCGAACCTGCCGCTCCCGCCGAGACCGAGCCTCCGGCCGAGCCGGAGGAACTCGCCGCCGTGAAAGCGGACGATCCATCCCCGCCCGCCCCGCCGAAGCCGGAAGCGGCGGCGGTGGAGATGTCAGCGCCAGCGCAATCCGCCGAGACTGCCTCGCAAGCCCCTGCCACAGATCCCTCGCCGACATCCCAGCCGGCACCGGTACCCACCGAAGCGGCGCCGGCCAGCACCGAGACCAAGATCGCCGCAGTGGCCGATCCGCCCGCCGCAAGCAGCGAGCCCGCGCCTGCCGCACCAGCAATGGCTCCGCCGGAGCCGGCACCGCCGCCGTCCCCCGAGGCGATCGCGGCCGCGACGAAGATCGCAACGCTGGGCGGACCGGAGGTCGTCGTCGCACAGCCGGCGGCGCCGAAGGCCATTGAGGCGAAGAAGCCGGAGCGCAGCGCGACCAGCAAGCCGGAGCACCGGAAGCAGCGACGCCGGATTGTCCGCACGCCTCCCGCCCGGCAGGTCGTTCAGCAGCTCGATCCGTTCGGCCAGCCGGTGCCGCTCACCCGGCGCTAGAGCTTTTTGTTTTGACGCGTTTTCTTCACGCGAACCGGCGTCCATCCCGCATTAAGTGCGGGACAGGCTTTGCTCGAAAACGCTCTGGTTGCCGATCAGGCAGGTCCCGTCGCGATCGGCGGGCCGCTGGCCTGCCCCCATTCCGACCACGAGCCGTCATAAAGCGCGGTGTCGGTGACGCCGATCCGGTAGAGCGCGAGCGTCAGCACGCCGGCCGAGACGCCTGAACCGCAGCTCGTGACGATTGGCGCGTCGAGCTTCACGCCGGCGCCTGTGAACGACTTGCGCAGCTCGTCGAGCGGCTTCATCTCGCCGGTCGCGGCATCGAACAGTTGGTTGTAGGGCACGTTGCGCGCGCCCGGGATGTGGCCGGCGCGAATGCCCGGCCGCGGCTCCGGCGCGCGGCCCTCGAAGCGATCCGCAGCGCGCGCATCGATCACCTGCTCGGCACGGCTTTGGACATTGGCGATCATCTGCTCGATGCTGCGCACGCGCTTCGGATCATAGCTCGCCGTGAAGGTCGCAGGCTTCGGCTTCACCTCTCCGCTCTCGACCGCCCTGCCCTCGGCGCGCCACTTCTTCAGACCGCCGTTGAGAATGCGCACGTTGCGATGGCCGTAGGAGAGGAACATCCACCAGGCGCGCGGCGCCGCGACCCAGCCGCCGGCGTCATAGATCACGACGGTGTCGGCATTGCTGACGCCGAGCGCGCCGATGTCGCGGCCGAACTGCTCGGCGCTCGGAAACATATGCGGCAGCGGATTGGCATGGTCGGAGACCGCGTCGACGTCGAAGAACACCGCGCCCGGCAGATGCGCGGCGAGATAATCGTCCTTCGGCAGCGGCAGCACGCCCGGCAGCTTGAAGGTCGCATCAAGCACCTTGACGTTGGCATCGCCGAGATGCGCAGCCAGCCATTCGGTCGAAACGAGCGGATCGTCGGTGGTCATCATCTTACATGTCTCTCCATCGTCATTGCCGGACTTGATCCAGCAATCCATCTTCTTTTTGAAACGATGGACACGCGGGTCCCGGCTACGCAAAGGCTTCGCCGGGCTCTCGGTAAAGTGGCCGCCGAAGCTTCTAAGCGAAGGCGGCAAGCCCGCGTGTGACATCCACTAGCCCTTCTTCTTCGGCTCCCAGGCCTCGATCGGCCCGCCGGCCTCGCGCCAGGCGGCGAAGCCGCCGCCCATATGCGCCACCGGCTTCAGGCCCATGTCCTTCGCGGTCTTGGCGGCGAGCGCCGAGCGCAGGCCGCCGGCGCAGTGGAAGATGAACTTCTTGTCTTCCTGGAAGATCGGCTTGGCGTAGGGGCTGTTCGGATCGATCCAGAATTCGAGCATGCCGCGGGTGCAGGAGAACGCGCCCGGGATCTTGCCGTCGCGCTCGATCTCGCGGGGATCGCGGATGTCGACGATCACGACGTCATTCTTGCCGATCAGCGTGATCGCATCGGCCGCGCTGATGGTCTCGATCTCGGCATTGGCCTCGTCGATCATCACCTTGATGCCGCGGTGGATGTTCTGGGGCATGAGGCTCTCCCTGATGATTATTGGCGCGCCCACAGGCGCGCGACGCATAGTGCGTTTACCGCACCAGCTCCCGCATCGCATGCTCCAGACCTTCGATCGTGATCGGATACATACGCTCGGAGAACAGGCGGCGGATGATGGTGGTCGATTCCGAATAGTCCCAGTGTTTCTGTGCCACCGGATTGAGCCACACCGCGTGCGGGTAAGTACGCGTGATGCGGTCGAGCCAGACCGAGCCGGCCTCTTCGTTGACATGCTCGACCGAGCCGCCGGGAACCATGATCTCGTAAGGCGACATCGAGGCGTCGCCGACGAACACCACCTTGTAGTCGTGCGGGTATTTATGCAGCACATCCCAGGTCGGCGTGCGATCGGTGAAGCGCCGCTTGTTCTGCTTCCAGACGCCCTCATAGAGGCAGTTGTGGAAGTAGAAATATTCCATGTGCTTGAATTCGCTCTTGGCGGCCGAGAACAGTTCCTCGACCTGCTCGATATGCGAATCCATCGAGCCGCCGATATCGAAGAACACCAGCACCTTGACCGCGTTGCGCCGCTCCGGGCGCATATGCACGTCGAGATAGCCGTGGTTGGCGGTCTCCTTGATCGTGGTGTCGAGGTCAAGCTCATCGGGCGCGCCGGTGCGCGCGAACTTGCGCAGCCGCCGCAGCGCGACCTTGATGTTGCGGATGCCGAGCTCGACATTGCCGTCGAGGTCCTTGAACTCGCGCTTGTCCCACACCTTCACGGCGCGGTTGTTGCGGTTCTTCTCCTGGCCGATGCGCACGCCTTCGGGATTGTAGCCATGGGCGCCGAACGGCGAGGTGCCGGCGGTGCCGATCCACTTGCTGCCGCCCTGGTGGCGGCCCTTTTGTTCCTCGAGCCGCTTCTTCAAGGTCTCCATGAGCTTGTCCCAGCCCATGGCCTCGATCTGCTTCTTCTCTTCCTCGGTGAGATATTTCTCCGCGAGCTTCTTCAGCCACTCCTCGGGGATCTCCGCCTTGCCCATGGCGTCGAGCAGGCTCTCGAGCCCCTTGAACACGGTGCCGAACACGCGGTCGAACTTGTCGAGATTGCGCTCGTCCTTCACCAGGGCGGCACGCGACAAATAGTAGAAGTTCTCGACCGTTTGTTCGGCGAGATCAGCGTCGAGCGCTTCCATCAAGGTCAGATATTCCCGTAGCGTCACGGGGACCTGGGCGTCGCGCAGCGATGTGAAGAACTGCAGGAACATACTCACCTAGATCGCCCGCTGGACCGGTGGCGTCAAGGGCCTAGCCATGCCGAGACCGGCCATCCGCCTTGATCTGGCCCCCTGCAGCCATGCTTTGCCGGGTCCACCCCAACGGCATCGTCTCCCCGTATCCGTGCTGCAGTCATTCCGCACGGCGGAAACATGACGCCTAACATTCCATACGCACCCTGCCGTTCAGGGTCCCGCTGCGCTGCGGAATCCGCCCTAGACCGTCCGGCTTTTTCAATTACAATTGCGCCTGACAAGACATTGGGCAGGACGTTTGAATGGGCATCATTGCGGCACTGGTGATCGGTGCGATTGCCGGCTGGCTCGCTGGGCTGATCGTGCGCGGCGCGGGCTTCGGGCTGATCGGCAACATCGTCGTCGGCATCGTCGGCGCGCTGGTGGCGAGCTGGCTGTTGCCGCAACTCGGCATCAGCCTCGGCGGCAGCGCGATCCGCGACATCGTCAACGCGACCATCGGCGCGGTGGTCGTGCTGGTGATCGTGTCGCTGATCAGACGCGCGTGACCAGAAAATTTGCATTCCCAACGGCCGCTGCGAGAGCGGTCGTTTCATGTTGAGGCCCAAGTGGCGGCCCATGCGGCCAACGAACCAAGCAAGGCAAAGAGATCGATGAAATTCACGGGTACCAAGGACTACGTCGCCACCGATGACCTCAAGGTCGCCGTCAATGCCGCCATCGTGCTCGAGCGCCCGCTGCTGGTGAAGGGCGAGCCCGGCACCGGCAAGACCGTGCTGGCCGAGGAAGTCGCCAAGGCGATCGACGCGCCGCTTTTGACCTGGCACATCAAGTCGACCACCAAGGCGCAGCAGGGCCTCTACGAGTACGACGCGGTGTCGCGGCTGCGCGACAGCCAGCTCGGCGACGCCCGCGTGTCCGACATCAAGAACTACATCAAGCGCGGCAAGCTGTGGGACGCCTTCACTCACGAGAAGCGCCCGGTGCTCTTGATCGACGAGATCGACAAGGCCGACATCGAATTCCCCAACGATTTGCTGCTCGAGCTCGACCGCATGGAATTCCACGTCTACGAGACCGGCGAGACCATCAAGGCGAAGCTGCGCCCGATCGTGATGATCACGTCGAACAACGAGAAGGAACTGCCGGACGCCTTCCTGCGCCGCTGCTTCTTCCACTACATCAAGTTCCCCGACGCCGACACGATGGGCAGGATCGTCGACGTGCACTTCCCCAATATCAAGAAGCGGCTGGTGGAAGAGGCACTGCGGATCTTCTTCGAGGTGCGCGAGGTGCCGGGCCTGAAGAAGAAGCCCTCGACCTCCGAGCTGCTCGACTGGCTCAAGCTGCTGCTTAACGAGGACATCACGCCGGAAATGCTCAGGGAGCGCGATCCGCGCAAGCTGATCCCGCCGCTGCACGGCGCGCTGCTCAAGAACGAACAGGACGTGCATTTGTTCGAGCGGCTGGCCTTCCTCAGCCGCCGCGAAGTCTAGTTCCGATATCGGCAGGCGCCGGGGCATTCGCTCCGGCGTTTTGCTTCCACAGCTCAAACAACAAGAAGACCAGGGAAGATGAACGTCCAGACCCAAATCCGCGCCGCCGAGCCCGTCACAACAGAGCATTTCGACGTCCTGATCGCAGGCGCCGGCATCTCCGGCGTCGGCGCCGCCTACCACCTCACCACGCAATGCAAGGGCACCAGCTTCGTGGTGCTGGAGACGCAGAAGACCTTTGGCGGCACCTGGTCCACCCACCGCTATCCCGGCATCCGCTCCGACAGCGACCTGCACACTTTCGGCTATCGCTTCAAGCCGTGGACCAGCGCGCCGATCGCGAGCGCGGCCGAGATCCTGAAATACATGGGCGAGGTGATCGAGGAGAACGACCTCGCCCGCCACATCCGCTACCGCCACACCATCACCGCGGCGAAGTGGTCGAACGAGACCAACCTCTGGACCGTCGATGCGGTCCGTATCGACACCGGCGAGAGGCTGCGCTTCACCACCAACTTCTTCTGGATGTGCCAGGGCTATTACAGCCACACCGAGGGCTACACCCCCGAATGGACCGACATGGCGAAGTTCAAGGGTCCGATCATCCATCCGCAGACCTGGCCCGATGACCTCGACTACAAGGGCAAGCGCGTGGTCGTGATCGGCTCCGGCGCTACGGCTGCGACCCTGATCCCGGCGATGGCCAAGGATGCCGGCCATGTCACCATGCTGCAGCGCTCGCCGACCTATTTCCGCACCGGCCGCAACGCGATCGAGATCGCCGAGGAACTGCGCAAGCTGCAGGTCGACGAGAGCTGGATCCACGAGATCACCCGCCGCAAGATCCTGCTCGACCAGGACACCTTCACCCGCAAGACCTTTGCGGAGCCCGAGGCTGCCAAGAAGGATCTGCTGTCGGCGGTGGAAGCCTATCTCGGCAAGGATTACGACATCGCCACCCACTTCACGCCGCGCTACCGGCCGTGGCGGCAGCGCATCGCCTTCATTCCGGACGGCGACCTGTTCCAGGCCATCAAGGGCGGCAAGGCCTCCGTCGTCACCGACGAGATCGACCGCTTCACCGAGAACGGCATCCTGCTCAAGTCCGGCAAGGAGCTCGAGGCCGACATCATCATCACCGCGACCGGCTTCCACCTCTCCGCCAATGGCGGCATCGACTTCGCAATCGACGGCAAGCCGCTCGAGTTCAAGGACACCGTGACCTATCGCGGCATGATGTTCACCGGCGTGCCGAACCTCGTCTGGGTGTTCGGCTATTTCCGCGCCAGCTGGACCTTGCGTGTCGACCTGGTCGCCGACTTCGTCTGCCGCCTGCTGCAGCACATGAAGGCGACCGGCGCGAACAAGGTGACGCCTGAGCTGCGCCCCGAAGACCACAACATGCCGCTCTTTCCGTGGATCGATCCGGAGAACTTCAACCCCGGCTACATGATGCGCGGCATGCACCTGTTGCCGAAGCGCGGCGACAAGCCCGAGTGGCAGCACAACCAGGACTACTGGGCCGAGAAGGACGAATTCCCGGCGATCGATCTTGCGGACAAGGCGTTCGTCTACGGCTAGCTCCCTCCTGCCTGTTCCGTCATCCTGAGGTGCCCGCGAAGCGGGCCTCGAAGGATGCACGGCCACCAGCGGGGCCGTCGACCCTTCGAGACGCCGCTTCGCGGCTCCTCAGGGTGACGGTGTGAGATGGAGCGCGCTGATCAAGAAGGATCATCGCACCTCTCCTCCCTCACGCATACTCCGGCAGTTTCGCCGCCACCTCGGGGGTCTTGCCGCGGATCATGTCGGAGGCCTTGTCGGCGATCATCAAGGTCGAGGCGTTGAGGTTGGCGGAGATCATCCGCGGCATGATCGAGGCGTCGATCACCCGCAGCCCCTGCATGCCATGGACCCGGAGCTGGTCGTCGACCACGGCCCACGGCGCGTCCGCCGGACCCATCCGGCAGGTACAGCCGGGATGGAAGGTGGTGGTGCCGCGCTGGGTCGCGGCGGCGAGCAGCTCGTCGTCGCTCGTCACCTTCGGACCCGGGAAATCCTCATAGGCGTAATACGGCGCGAGCGGCTCGGAGGCGAGCAGCCGGCGCGCCAGCTTCATGCCGGCGACGACGACGCGGCGGTCGATTTCCTCGGCGAGATAGTTGGTCTGGATGATCGGCGGCGCGAACGGATCGGCCGAGCGGATCCGGACATAGCCGCGGCTCTCCGGCCGCTGCTGCCATGACGCCACTGTCATGCCGGGCTCGTCCTCGAGCTGGCCTTGCACGCCTTCCTTGTAGCTCGCCGGCGTGAAAGTGAGCTGCAAATCGGAGCTCTCGGTGGTCTCGCCGGAATGCCAGAAGCAGTAGACCATGGTCGGCGACAGCGACAACAGCCCGCGCCGCGTCGTCGCCCATTTGATTGCTTCGCCCCACAGGCTGAAACCGCGGCGCATTTCGTTGATGGTCCGGATGTTCTTGACCCGCGCCACCGAGCGCGGCGCGTAGTGATCCTGCAGGCCTTCGCCGACACCCGGCAGCGCGTGACGCACCTCGATGCCGTGCGCCTGCAGCAGTTCGGGCGAACCGACACCGGAGAGCTGCAGCAGCTGCGGCGAGTTGTAGGCACCGCCGGAGAGGATGACCTCCTTGGTGGCGCGGATCTCGAGCGGATCGCCGTATTTGCCGCCGCGGTTGTAGCGCACGCCGACCGCGCGCTTGCCCTCGAAGATGATCCCGGTGACGTGGGCATGGGTGCGCACATCGACATTCGGCCGCTTGCGCGCCGGATGCAGATAGGCGGTCGCCGCACTGACGCGCAGGCCGTTCAGGATGGTGCGCTGGCAGTACGACACGCCCTCCTGGATCTGGCCGTTGTAGTCAGGATTGCGCGGAATGCCGAGGCTGACCGCGCCCGCCATGAAGGCCTCGCAAAGCGGGTCCTGCCAGTCCATCGTTGTGACGGTGAGATTGCCGTCGCGGCCGCGATAGGTGTCGTCGCCCTCGCCGATCCTTCGCTCCATGCGCCGGAAATACGGCAGCACATCGGGATAGCCCCAGCCGCGATTGCCGAGCTGCGCCCAGGTGTCGAAATCCTGGCGCTGGCCGCGATTGTAGATATGGCCGTTGATCGAGGACGAGCCGCCGAGCGTCTTGCCGCGCGGCGCGTAGATGCTGCGGCCGCCGGTGTAGGGACCCACCTCCTGCTGGTAGGCCCAGTTCACGCTCTTCATGTGGAAGGTCTTGATGAAGCCGGCCGGCAGATGGATGTAGGGATGCCAGTCGCTCGGCCCCGCCTCGAGCACGCAGACCCTTGAGCCCGCGTCCTCGCTCAACCGGTTGGTCAGCACGCTCCCGGCGGAGCCTGCGCCGATGATCACATAATCGAACGTTTCCATCGTCTCGTTTCTGGCGCCGACCAAAGCGTCAGCGCGGTTTTTCGTTGAGTTGAGAGTTGAGATGGGCCTTCACCGTCGGCCATTCGCTGGCGATGATGCTGTAAACCACGGTATCGCGCAACGTGCCGTTGGGCGCGATCTGATGGCTGCGCAGGATGCCGTCCTGCTTGGCGCCCAGACGCTCGATGCCGCGCCGGCTCTGGTGATTGAAGAAGTGCGTGCGGAACTCGACCGCGATGCAATCGAGCTTCTCGAAGGCGTGTTGGAGCAGCAGCAGTTTGCACTGCGTATTGACCGCGCTGCGCTGCACACGCTTGGCGTACCAGGTCGAGCCGATCTCGACGCGGCGGTTCGGCGTGTCGACGTTCATGTAGGTCGTCATGCCGGAAATCTTGCCGTCGGCGTCGAACACCGTGAACGGCAGCATGGTGCCCGCGGTCTGCAGGCCAAGCCGGCGGTCGATCTCCTTCGCCATGTTCTCCGGCTGCGGAATCGCCGTGTACCAGAGGTTGGAGAGGCCGCCGTCTTTCACGGCTTCCGTCAGACCATCGAGGTGAGCGTGCGACAGCGGTTCGAGCCGCGCATGCGCGCCGCGAAGGGTGACGGGTTCAAGCCAGGGCATTCGAACATCCTCTACGTAGAAGCAGGACCTCACTTTAACCCGTCATTGCGAGCGAAGCGAAGCAATCGATCTATCCGCGCATGTGGAGGGATGGATTGCTTCGTCGCTGCGCTCCTCGCAATGACGGCGAGTGCATCATTTGTTCAAGAAGTTGAGCGGCAATCCCGGGCGCGGCCAGTCCATCGCGATCAGTTCGCCCTTGCCCGACAGCGTGATGTAAGCGGTCTTCAGCTCGGGGCCGCCGAAGGCGATGTTGGTGGTGACGCGGTCGCCGGTCGGCACCTGCTCGACCACGGTGCCGTCGGGCGCGATTACCGAGATGCAGCCCGAGACCAGCGTCGCGACGCAGACATTGCCGTTCGCCTCAACCGCAAGCGAGTCAAACATCTGATAGCCGCCGAGGCCGGCGATCGGCTTGCCGCGCTCGCCGCGATAGATGATGTCGCGCGGCTTGACGGTGCCGGGCTCGGAAATCTCATAAGCCCACAGCCGCGCCGTCGGCGTCTCCGCGATGTAGACGGTCTTCTCGTCCGGCGACAGGCCGATGCCGTTGGCCGGCAGGATGCCGTGCACGGCCTCGACGATCTCGTTCATGCCGGGCTTCAGATAGTAGAACGCGCCGACATCCATGTCGCGGGCGCGGCGCTTGCCGAGATCGGAGAACCACAGGCCGCCCTGCCTGTCGAACACAAGATCGTTCGGCCCGCGCAGCTCATGCTCGCCGCATTTCGTCACCACGGTCTCGAGCTTGCCGGATTGCAGATCGACGCGCTGGATCGAGCCACCGAGATAATCCTCGGGCTGCGGCCCCGGCATGATCATGTTCTTGGTCGGGATCCAGGAGAAGCCGCCATTATTGCAGATGTACATCTTGCCGTCGGGACCGAGCGCCGCGCCGTTCGGGCCGCCCGGCACCTTGGCGACGATCTCCTTGCGCCCGTCGGGATAGACCCGGGTCAGCCGCTGGCCGCGGATTTCGACCAGCACGACCGAACCGTCGGGCATGACGACCGGGCCTTCGGGAAACTCGAGATCGGTGGCGAGAACTCGGATATTGGCCATGGCATCCTCCCGGCTCTTGGGCTGCAGGCGGATTCCGAACGGCCCCGCACGCGCAACATGTTATTTCTCCTGTTATGGCAAAGTGGGTTTGGCTTGCCAAGCAATCAGCGGCGCAACGCTGCCCGGCGTTGAGGTGGGTGGGCTGCGCCATAACCACACCAACGGCGTCGTCCTGGCGAACACTACCAAACCCGTCATCCTGAGGTGGCCGCTTCTTCAGCGGCCCTCGAAGGATCGACGGCCACCAGCCGGGCCGTGCATCCTTCGAGGCTCGCTCCGCTCGCACCTCCAGCGACAAGGCGAAGCCTTTGCGCGGGGATGACGGAGTGAGTTCGGATTGGAATGTTAGACAGCGTATTCGCTGTCATCACCCGCGCATGCGGGTGATCCAGTATTCCAGAGACGCTGGTGCTTGAACCGAGGGGCCGCGGCGTACTGGATCGCCCGGTCGAGCCGGGCGATGACAAATGTGGTGGGGATGCAGCTTCGCCTTCTCGCGACATATTTGCCCGAGCTTTGCTCTTTCGTTCCACCCTCTCTCGATCAGAGGGCGCAGGGAAAGCCGGATGCCGATCGCACCCATGGGCCCCGAGCAATGGGTAGAAAGCTCGGGGGTAGGACCACAGGTGTAACCGGAGCAATCCGGCTTTCCCTGCGCGATGGGTTACGGCTTATTTCGTGCTCTCCCCGGCGAGACTGGGCTTTTTTGTCACCGCCTTCGCAACACGCGTTCGCATCTTGCGAGAGGACACCTGCCGCTAGGGCGTCAGGACCACACGACTTCACCGTCCGCTTCATGCGCACTCGTCAGTTGCGCACCAAGCGTCCACCGCATCTCACCGCACACCCGTGACGATCGCGAAGCGCCCCTCGATCGGGTGAGACGGGCAAACCATACACTGAGTTGCACTTCTGATAAAGCGAAATATTTTCGCGCGCGAGGATTGACAGGTTTTACTGAGTTGCCCGTCGGGTTGGTTTGTCGCACCCTCCTTTCGTCATTCCGGGGCGTGCGAAGCACGAGCCCGGAATCCATCAAGCCACACGTCGTGCGGATCAATGGATTCCGGGCTCGCGCCAAGCGGCGCGCCCCGGAATGACGATGGGAGCGAGCTCAGCTCAACGTCCCCGCGTGCACCCACCAGCCGGGGTGATCGGCGCGGAGCTTTTCGCCGGCGGCCTCGGCGTCGGCGTCGGTTTCGAAGATCGCAAAGCAGGTCGCGCCGGAGCCCGACATGCGGGCGAGGCGAACGGCCTTCGTCGCGCGCAGCGCGGACAGCGCCTCGCTGATGACGGGCTCGATCCGCGCGGCGGGGCCTTCGAGATCGTTGGTGCCGCGCTTGAGCGCCGCGATCCAGTCGTCGACCGCGTGGCCCTCCGGCCAGGACGGCGCCTGCATCATGACGTCGGTGGCGCCGATCAGGAGCTCGCCGTGACGCAGACCGAGCGCGTTGAAGACGTCCCTGGTCGCCACCGGCACGCGCGGATTGACCAGCACGCAGGGCATTTTCGGCAGATCGAGCGGCAGCAGGCCTTCGCCGACGCCGGTCATGTCGCAGGCGCGCGAGGCGACGCAGACCGGCACGTCGGCGCCGGTCTGCAGCGCGACCGCCATGATCCTGCTATCGTCGAGCGAGAGCTCGTTGAGCCGCGCCAAGAGCCGCAACGCGGCCGCGGCGTCCGCCGAGCCGCCGCCGATGCCGGCCGCCACCGGCAACACCTTTTCCAGCGTGAAGTGGCCGACCTTGAGGTCGACGACCTGCTCGCCGAGCAGGCGCGCCGCCTTGAGCACCAGATTGTCTGACGTATCGCCGCAGGCATCGGCCAGCGGTCCTGACATCGCCAGCGACAGTTCGGAGCCCGGCTCGAGCGTGAGACGATCGGCGCAATCGGCAAACGCGACAACGCTCTCGAGGTCGTGAAACCCATCGACGCGCCGCCCGACAACCTTCAGCGTCAGGTTGACCTTGGCACGCCCTTCTTCAATCAGCGCCGGCACGGCGATAAACCCCTAAAAACAAACATTGTGATGCGATTAGCGTAAATCGCCTCACGATCCTATTCCTTTGTTGGCACGGAAATTCCGGGTTTTTTGCATGCGCCGGATGCCAGCAAACCGTCATGCCCGGGCGTAGCCGTCCGAAGGACGGCGTCGCTTCCGCTCGCCTATGTCCCGGGCATCCACGTCTTGGACGCGAAGAAAGACGTGGATGGCCGGGTCAAGCCCGGCCATGACGATGAGGAAACGGCAATGCCCGGGACAAGCCCCGGCATGACCGATCTCTTCCGAAAATGTAGCGCGAGGACGCTTGCTCTGAGCCTCGCCGCCTAGCCGCCCTTACCGTCGTCGTCCTTCTTCTTGTCGGCGGAGGCGGCGGAGGAGTTGGCATCGTCCGGCAGGCCGTTGTCGATCTTGGCCTGGATCTTCGGCAGCTCGTCCGGCTCGGGCTTGAGGTCGCGCGCATGCGCCCACTGGAACTTGGCTTCCAGCGTGCGGCCGACGCGCCAATAGGCGTCGCCGAGATGGTCGTTGATGGTCGGATCTTCCGGCTTCAGATCGATCGCGCGCTCGAGGTTCTTCACCGCCTCCTCGAAATTGCCGATCCGGTAATAGGCCCAACCGAGGGAGTCGACGATGTAGCCGTCGTCAGGGCGCTGATCGACGGCACGCTTGATCATCTTCATGCCTTCGTCGAGGTTGATGCCCTGGTCGATCCAGGAATAGCCGAGATAGTTCAGCACATGCGGCTGCTCGGGCTGCAGCTCGAGCGCCTTGCGCATGTCGGCCTCGGCCTTGTTCCACTGCTTGGAACGCTCCTCGCAGATGCCGCGGTAGTAATAGGTGACCCAGGCGTTCTTGTCGCCGCCGGCCGGCAGCGCGTCGATCGCCTGCGAATAGGTGGTGGCGCAGTCACCGAACTTCTTGCGGCCGCGCTCGATATTGCCGAGCGCCAGGATTGCCTCGATGTCCTTCGGCTGCTCTGTTGTGACTTCCTTCAGGATCTTAATCGCCTCGTCGCTGCGGTCGGCGGCGTCGAGATTGGTCGCGAGCTGGATCTGCGCGTTGCGCTTCAGCGGCGACGACGCCGGCATCCGCTCATAGACCTTGATCGCCATCTGCGGCTTCTTCACCGATTCATAGAGATCGGCAAGCGACAGCAGCGCCAGCGGATGGTTCGGCTGCAGATAGAGCGCGAGCTGCAGATAGACCAGCGCGAGGTCCTCGCCGCCGCGGCGGGTCAGCGTGGCGCCGATGCCGTACAGCGCCTCGGCGGCGCCGGCCTGCGGTGAATCGATCAGCGGCGGCAGCTTCTTGCCGGCCTTGGTCTCCTTGATGCCTTCCAGCACCAGCGGGTGCCGCGGCAGCTTCTTGTCGAAGGCCTCGTACATCGCAGTCGCAGCGGCTGCATCCTTGTTGCGCGAGGTCCAGCGCGCATATTCGTCGACCGTGCGCAGCATCGAATCGTCGAGCTTGTAGACGCGCTCGAAGCGGGCGCCGGCATCCTTGTCCTTGCCGGCGAGCTCGTAAATCATGCCGGCGTGCAGGTCCTTGAAGATCGGATACCATTCCGGGCCGGTCAGCTTGTCGATCGCGGCAACCGCGCCCTTGCTGTCGCCGGCGCCTTGGGCGGCCCAGGCCGACAGCAGCGTCGCGACGAGATCGGTGATCGGGCCGCGGACCGACTGGTTGATGTTGGACTGCGCGGCGGCGTATTTCTTCTGCTTGAGGTCGCGCACGCCGACCACGAGGCGGGCGACGCGGTTGGCCTTGTCCTGGGTCAGGATGCGGTCGGCGAGCTTGACCGCCTCCTCGATGTCGCCGTCGGCGAGCGAGGAGATGAAGGCGCGGTCGAGCAGCTCGGAGTTCTTCGGATCGGTGCGCAGCGCCGAGCGGTAGAACGCCGCGGCCGAGGTCGCATCGCGCTCGACGCTGGCGTGGCGGGCCGCCAGATAGCTGCCGGCGGTGGTCAGCGATTTCAGGTCGGTCTTGCTCGGGAACTGCGCGGTATTGTCGGTCGGATGGTCCGGCGTTTGCGCCGACAGCTGCGCGGGCACGGCAAGCGCCGCCGCAGCAAGAAGGGCAATCGTCAGTCGGTTGAAACGGGTGGACAGCATCACGGTCGCCTTGCTCCAGGGGTTTAAGGCCACGAAGGATTTACGGCCAAGATCCTCGCGACAAGATCTTGCGATCAGTCTCAAAATGCGAACCCAAGCGGCGGCATCACGGCGAGCGGACAATGCCGCTTTTGGCGCTCTACCGCAAGGATAGCCCATGACGAATCAATTGGCAGATTAGGCCTTTACGCCCGCCGATCCAGCCAGCACCACCGCAAAAGCCTCCCACTATGGCGGTATCGTGACCGGGCCGGGCACATTCGCGTGCAGACGCAAAAAGCCGCGGCTCCCGGCGCCGCAGGCCCCCTTTTCGCCGCTCTCGCCGGAGTTGGCGATGCGATCCGGCCGATCCTACGAAAGGACAAGCCAAGCGCAGCTCGCGGCCGCCTCACGCAAATGTGGCCGGCTACCAGCCCTACATCGCCTCGTAGTTCGGACCGCCGCCGCCCTCCGGAGGAACCCAGGTGATGTTGCCGTTGGGGTCCTTCACGTCGCAGGTTTTGCAGTGGACGCAATTCTGGGCGTTGATCTGGTAGCGCGGTGTGGCGCCCTCCTCGACCCATTCATAGACGCCGGCCGGGCAATAGCGGTTGGACGGACCGGCGAACACGTCGTGCTCCGACGTCTTCTGCAGGTTCATGTCGGCGACCTTGAGATGGACCGGCTGGTCTTCCTCATGGTTGGTGTTGGACAGGAACACCGACGACAGCTTGTCGAACGAGATCTTGCCGTCCGGCTTCGGATAGGCGATCGGCTGGTGCTGCTTCGACGGATCGAGCGTCTTGCGGTCCGGCTTGGCGTGCGACTGGGTGCCGAACAGCGAGAAGCCGAGCGTATTGCACCACATGTCGAAGCCGGAGAGCACCATTCCGAGCATGTTGCCGAACTTCGACAACAACGGCTTGGCGTTGCGGACCTTGAACAGGTCCTTGCCGATCGCAGACGAACGCCAGGCATTCTCGTAGTCGACGAGTTCGTCATTGGCGCGTCCGGCACCGAGCGCGGCCGCGACGTGCTCGGCGGCGAGCATGCCGGAACCCATCGCATTGTGGACGCCCTTGATGCGCGGGACGTTGACGAAGCCTGCCGCACAACCGATCAGCGCGCCGCCCGGGAAAGAGAGGCGCGGCACCGACTGGTAGCCGCCCTCGGTGATGGCACGCGCACCATAGGCCAGCCGCTTGCCGCCCTCGAACAGCTCGCGGACATCAGGATGAGTCTTGAAGCGCTGGAATTCGTCGAACGGCGACAGATACGGGTCGTTGTAGTTCAGATGCACGACGAAGCCGACCGCGACGCGGTTGTCGTCGTAGTGATAGAGGAACGAGCCGCCGCCGGTCTTGTCGTTCAGCGGCCATCCCAGCGTATGCTGAACCCGTCCCTTGCGGTGCTTCGCCGGATCGATCTGCCAGACCTCCTTCAGCCCGATGCCGAATTTCGACGGCTCGCTGTTGGCGTCGAGCTTGAACTTCGCGATCAGCTGCTTCGACAACGAGCCACGCGCGCCTTCGGCGAACAGCGTGTACTTGCCGAGCAGCTCCATGCCGCGGGTGTAGGAATCCTTGTGGCTGCCGTCCTTGGCGATGCCCATGTCGCCGGTCGCGATGCCCCGCACCGCGCCCTTGTCGTCATAGAGCACCTCAGTGGCGGCAAAGCCCGGATAGATCTCGACGCCGAGCGCTTCCGCCTTCGGCGCCAGCCAGCGGCAGACGTTGCCGAGCGAGCCGATGTAGCAGTGATGATTGTACATCAAGGGCGGCATGATGAAGTTCGGCAGGCGGAACCAGCCCTGCGACGTCGTCCAGTAGAAGCGGTCCTCCTTGACCTGCGTCTTCAGCGGACAATCGGCGTTGTCGCGCCAGTCCGGGACGAGCTTGTCGAGCGAAACCGGATCGATCACCGCACCGGACAGGATGTGCGCGCCGACCTCGGAGCCCTTCTCCACCACGACGATCGAGAGCTCCGGATTGAGCTGCTTCAGCCGGATCGCGGCCGACAGGCCCGAGGGGCCGGCGCCGACGATGACGACATCGAATTCCATAGACTCGCGCGGAGGAAGGTCTTCAGCACTCATGATCCTGGTCTCAGCCCATTGAGAACGCTTCTAAGCTTTTCAAAAGTCGTTGTTTCCGATTTTTGACCGAAGAACAACCATGGAATCGCACTTCCATGGGTTTGCACGGCCCCGATACCTTAAGAGAATAATCTTTTCCAAAAACCGGCCTCCACTTTTCCCGATCATGCTCTAGATTGCAGCTATCATGGCCCTGACGCCCGAGCCCGCCCCTACACTGCAGCAATTGCTTGCCTTTTACCTCGAGGCCGGGGTCGATTGCGCGCTTGGCGACGCGCCGATCAACCGGCTGGAGGAGCCCGAGCCAGTTCCCGCGCCCGCGGCGCCGCGTCCATCAGTGGCACTCAATCCGCTGCGTCCCCCGCCGCTGGCGATGCCTGCAGTTCCGCGCAGCGAAATCACCGTCGCGCCGGACGCCGCGATCGCCTCCGCGCGCGAAGCCGCACGCACCGCGCCGACGCTGGAAGCCTTGCGCGCGCTGATGGAGACATTCGACGGCTGCGCGCTGAAGCACACCGCGACCAGGCTGGTGTTTGCCGACGGCAATCCAGAGGCGCGGGTGATGTTCGTCGGCGAGGCGCCGGGCCGCGACGAGGACATCGAGGGGCTGCCGTTCGTCGGCCGCTCGGGAAAACTGCTCGACCGCATGATCGCAGCGATCGGGCTCGACCGCAGCAAGGCCTATATCGCCAACGTCATTCCGTGGCGGCCGCCGGGCAACCGCACGCCGACACCGCAGGAGACCCAGGTGTGCCTGCCCTTTATCCAGCGTCATATCGAGCTGGTGAATCCGGACGTGCTGGTGACGCTCGGCAATCCCTCGACGCAGGCGCTGCTCGGCACGCGCGAGGGCATCATGCGCACGCGCGGCAAATGGATCGACTACGACACCGGCACCCGCACGATCCGCGCCGTCGCTACGTTCCATCCGGCCTATCTGCTGCGCTCGCCGTCCTACAAGAGGCTGTCCTGGCAGGATTTGCGCGCGATCGCGAAGGTGTTGCAGCCGGCGACGGCGTAGATCGTTGCTGCGTAGCGTGGGTTAGCGCAGCGTAACCCACCGACTTGCTCACCGCGGAGAGGATGGTGGGTTACGCCTTCGGCTAAGCCACCCTCATATGGGGATTTGTAAATCAAGCTTCTTCGAGAAGTCAGGGTTGGGGTTTGACGGCAAGAGGGCGGCGCGCGGAGCCATGCGTAGCGCAGCGCGACGACCTGGTCCGAGGCGAGGATTGGCTTCCGAAGATTTCTGCAGCTCACTGCATCACCTCATATCCGGTCGGACCAATGTCCGTACCCACCTTCCGCATGCTTGCGGCGAGGAAGCCTGGCGCGGATGAGACCCATCTACGAAACGGCGGTTGAAGCCCTAGGGTGGCACGGTCATCATCCATCCTGCACGGAGCGCGGCGAAGCCGCGGTGCGTGGTGGTGTGGTTTGTTCTACGCCTTCATGGTTGCCAGCTCGGGAACGAGGCCGGTGGTGAGGTAACGCCACAGCGCCACGATCAGCTTGCGCGCCAGGGCGACGATGGCGATGCGTTTGGCGCGCTTGCCGGCGTCGGCGGTGCGGGCACGGAACCAGCGGCTGAGCGCGCTGTCGCCCTGGTGGCGGAGCCACAGCCAGGCCAGTTCGATCGCCTTGTGTCGGGCGCGCCGATTGCCGGCCTTGCTGATGCCCTGCTCGCGATCGATGCCGCCGCTCTTCCAGGGACTGGGCGTCAATCCGCAATAGCTGGCGACCTCGCGCCGATTGCGGAAGTCCTTGTAGAACAGCTCATTCACCAGCGTTGCGGTGAAGGCCGGGCCGAGCGCCTTGAGCCGCTGCAATTGATCCCGCCGCTCGACCATCGGCGTGGTAACGGCCGGAGAAGCGTCCGCAGCCTGGGCCTGCTCCAGCGCCGCGAGCTGCTCACGCACCAGCATCAGCCGCGCGTGCTCGCGCTTGATCTCGGCCAGAAGATGCGGCGGCAGCGGCTCGCCCTGCCAGTCGCGCTGCCGCTCGAGCCAGGCAAGCCAGTCCCGTCGGCGTGGGTTGCCGACCGCCATCCCCAGAAGGCGCAGCAGCGCCTTGATCCGGTTGGTGTGGGCGGTCTGCTCGGTGACCAGCCGGTCGCGTTCGCGGCTGGCGCGCCGGGCGTCCTCCGCTTCCACCCGCGGCACGCGAACGATCCGGACCACCCGCGGCTCGCCCCGCAGATAGGCCATCAGGGTGCGCAACAGAAGCTCGCCGTCGATCCGATCCGTCTTCGCCCGCCGCGCGCGCTGCTCCACCGCAATGCTTGCCGGATCGAATACAAAGTTCGTAACCCCGGCTGCTTCCAATAGCCGGTGCAGCCAAAAGCCGTCATAGCCGGCTTCATAGCAGCTCACCACACCGGGCGCCGACCCGAACTTCTCCGCCACCTTGGCGCGGATCCGCTCGATCAACGCCAGTAGTTCGGTGTGATCGCCCCCTTCCAGCTTGTGGCGCGAAATCCGATCCCGGTCCGGGCTGTGCAACGTCACAAGCCACGTCTTCTGACTCAGTTCGACCGCAACGAAAATTGTGCCACAATGGTCGGCGGTGGGCGTGCCTGTGGTCGATGCTTGCATCTGACTTCTCCGATGGTTCGAGTGTGGAAACCCAAACCTATCGGAAAGGCCACGCTCACCGCCCCATGGAATCTACAAACCAAATCACCCTACAGATCTCACACTACTTCGGCCGCACGATCGCCCAGCCGATCCGCAGCACCGGCTGCCGTCCATTGACCAGCCGGTCGAACAAGCGCGGCACTTCCGGCACCAGGCCGGGGAAGCGCTGCGCGAGCTCGGGCGGCGGCGTGCCGGCGGTGTCCTGCGCGCGCCAGACCACGACGCCGCCGGTCTCGTTGAACTTCGGGATCGATAGCCACGGCGTCCGCTGCGGCGCGGCGTCGAGCAAGAGATGCGGACGACGCCGGTCCATCGCAATCAGGCTGGCGATTTCGGGGTCGCCGGCCACCGCGCGCAGCCGCTGGTTGGTGCGGCGCTCATAGCTGTCGTCGAAGAAGCGCCCCATCGCAGCTGCCGGCAGCGAGGTCGGCACCTCGGTGGTGCTGGTCCAGGGCAGGAACAGCGCCGCCGCCAGCGCCACGGCCGCGGGCGCCGCGACCGCGAACGCCCACACCGAGCGCAACAGCCGTTGCCGCCTGAGCGGAATCAGATCACCGGTCGCGACGACGACGGCGAGCCCCGACATCAACAGCGCCACGCCGGCGCCGCCGAAGGCGCGATCGAGATCGAACAGGCCGGAGACGAAGCTGCCCGCAATCGCCGGCGCGAAGGCGAAGAAATAGACGAACTGCTGCGCCAGCGGACTGACCGGCGGACGATAGATGATCGGAGCGTCCTCGGCCTCGCGGGCAAACCAGCGCGAATTGAGGATCGCCAGCAGCGCGATTGCGGCCGTCGCCACGATCAGCCCGCCGAGCACGACGCCCCAGTGCAGCGCGCGCGCCTTGAGAACGGCAAGTGCGGGCACGGCCGGCAGCGCCAGCACGTCGGCGCGGATCAGCCAGATCAGATAGGGCAGCGCCAGCACGATGATGACCAGCACCGCATAGAGCGGATCGACTGCCTTGAGCGTGCGCCGCCCGCGCTCGGTTGCGAGGGCGAAGCCGATCACGAGCAGGATCATGCCCATCGCCGCGGGCGTCGTCAGCAGCAACAGGCCGCAATCGATCGACCAGGCGAACCAAGCGGCGCGCCGGTTCTGGCCGATCAGCTGCCAGGAGTGCAGCAGCAGCAGCGCCCACAGCGGACGCGCCAGGATCAGCGGGCCGAACTCGACGCTTGGCGAAGAGAACACAACGACCGTCATCGACAGCAGCACCGCCAGCACGCCCTGCGGGCCGCCGACGATGGCGCGCGCCAGCTGGTAGAAGGCGATGAAGGTCGCGATCTCGCAGGCCTGTGCCAGCAGATAGACGCCGAACACGTGATTGCCGGCGGCGCGGAAGGCGATGTCGGCGAGCCAGAACGACAGCGGCGGCCCCATGTCGGTTCCGACCTGATATTCGCGGCCGAAGGCGAGGATGGCGGCGAGATTGCCGGGCGGGCTGCCGTAGAAGATCAGCGGCAGCAACAGCCAGATCGCGGCCTGCACCAGCACCACCACCCAGACCACGAGGCGCGGCCGGGCGCGGATCAGTTCGACAACCAGGGAGGTAAACCGCATGAAACGCCTGAAATGCCCCAGCCACCCGTCAGCGGCGCCATCTGATCCCGGTGGTTTTGATAACGGGCGGCGGCGGCGGAGGCAACGGGGGCCCGATGGGTCCACGGTGTAAAGTCAGACACAGGTGTCATGCCCCGCGAAGGCGGGGCATCCAGTACGCCGCGGCGGCTGGGCTCAAGCACAGCTGTCTCCGGAATACTGGATCCCCGCATGCGCGGGGATGACAGCATCGGGCGGGTCAAGCAGCGGCTGACGCGGCTTCGCTTTCCTCGTCCACCGCGAACAGGTCGGGCTCGGCCGGGACCGGAAAATGCTTCAGCCGCGCGGCGACGACGGGGGCGAAGAAGCTGCGGTGGTGGGTGGTGGGCCCGAGCCGGTCCAGCGCCTCGAGGTGCTCGGGCACGCCATAGCCCTTGTGCTGCTCGAACCCGTAGCCGGGACAATCCAGCGCCAGCGCGCACATCAGGCGGTCGCGCGTCACCTTGGCGATGATCGAGGCCGCCGCGATCGAGGCCACGATGCCGTCGCCGCCGATCACGGCGTCGCAATCACAGGGCGTGGCGAGCTTGTCGCGTCCGTCGACGAAGACGTGTTTTGGCATTTCCGGCAGCGCATGCACCGCACGCGCCAGCGCCCACAGCGAGGCGCGCAGGATGTTGTCGCGGTCGATTCGCGCCGGCGACGCCACCGCGACCGAGAACGCAGCGGTGGCGCAGATCTCCTCGAACAGTTCCTCGCGGCGCTCGGCGGTCAGCCGCTTCGAATCGTCGAGGCCTTTTGGAATCCTGCTCGGGTCCAGCACCACGGCGGCGGCAACAACCGGACCGGCCAGCGGACCGCGCCCCGCCTCGTCGCAGCCGGCGACCGGCCAGACGCCCTGCTTGATCAGCGCGCGCTCGCGCCGGAAGCTCGGCCGCAAGACGATGCGCTTCTCCGGCTTGGCTGATTTGGCCGGCGCCTTCTTCGGCGTGCTCTTGGACTTGTCCCGAATCATGCGGGGATGGTGATCAAGCCAGCCCCGCGGCGCAACCGGGAACCTGGCGCCCTTCCCCGTAATTCAATCCGGCCGGCTCTAGTCGGGAATCGACACCCGCCTGTTATCGAGTACCTCAAACCCCGGCGCGCGCACCACTTCCCAGGCGTGGCCGTCGGGATCGGCGAAATAACCGCAATAACCGCCATAACTTGTCGGCTGCGCGGACTTCAGCAGCTTAGCGCCTTTCGAGCGCACGAACGCCATCACACGATCGACCTCTGCATCGTCGTTGCAGTTCCACGCGATCGCAACGCCATGAAAGGCCTCCGGCCGCGGCTGATCGGGCAGCCCTGCGTCGGCGGCGAGCAGATGCCACGGGAACAGCCCGAGCACGGTGCCGCCAGTGTCGAAGAAGGCGACCTCCTCGCCGGTCACGCGCATCTTCCTGGTGAAGCCGAGCGATTCATAGAAGGCGATGCTGGCGCGCATGTCGCTGACGCCGAGCGTGAGGACGGTGAAGCGTGCGGTCGGGGCGGCGGGGGCGTTACTCATTGTTGCACTCACTCATTGTTATCGTCGTAACCCGGATGGAGCGTAGCGCAATCTGGGAAAGCTCCAACCGTTGATGGAAGACCCGGATTGCGCTGCGCTTCATCCGGGCCACCGATCTCACCTAGAACAAGCACAGCTGCTCGCCGTTGCGCTTCGGCTTGGCAAAGTGATCCGTGGTCAGCTTGGTGCGCCGCTTGTTGAGCCCGAGCTTTTCGCAGGCGATCTCGAAGCGGCGGCCGATCATCCAGGCCATCGGGCCGGTGCCCTTCATCCTTGTGCCCCATTGCGAGTCGTAATCGCGGCCGCCGCGCATGTCGCGGATCAGCGTGAAGACGTGGCGGTAGCGGTCGGGATAGTTCGCCATCAGCCATTCGCGAAAGAGATCGCGGACCTCGAGCGGCAGCCGCAGCAGCACGTAGCTCGCCTCTTTGGCGCCGGCATGCACGGCGGCATCAAGAATGCGCTCGATCTCGGAATCGTTCAGCGCCGGGATCACGGGCGCGACCATCACCGTGGTCGGGATGCAGGCGTCAGCCAGCCGCTTGATCGCCTCGAGCCGCTTCGGCGGCGTCGACGCGCGCGGCTCCATGGTGCGGGCGAGCTTCGGGTCGAGCGTCGTCACCGACAGCGCGACCTTGGCGAGATTGCGCTTGGCCATCCGAGCCAGAATATCGATGTCGCGGGTCACCAGCGCCGACTTGGTCACGATGCCGACCGGATGGCCGGCGCGCTCCAAGACCTCAAGAATGCCGCGCATGATCTTCCGCTCGCGCTCGATCGGCTGGTACGGATCGGTGTTGGTACCGATCGCGATCATCCGCGCCTCGTAGTCCGGCGCCGCCAGCTCCTTCTCGAGCAGCGCGGGCGCGTCCGGCTTGGCGAACAGTTTGGATTCGAAATCCAGCCCGGGCGACAGGCCGAGATAGGCGTGGGTCGGCCGCGCGAAGCAATAGACGCAGCCATGCTCGCAGCCGCGATAGGGATTGATCGAGCGGTCGAAGCCGATGTCGGGCGAGTCGTTGCGGGTGATCACCTTGCGCGAGGTGTCGAGCGCCACACTGGTCTGGAACGGCGGCAGGTCGTCGAGGCTCTGCCAGCCGTCGTCGAAGGCTGTCCGCGCCTCGGCCTCGTAACGGCCGCTGGCGTTGGACTGCGCGCCTCGGCCGCGCCGCCGCTCGCGCTCGATCGCGACCGCGACCGCGACCGCAAGCTCGGGAAAAGGGGCAGGGACAGGCGAAGGTGCACCCGCCGGGTTATCGGAGGGCGCCGTTACCGGCGGGTGCTTGAGGGCATGAGAGGATGCTCGGCTCATGTTCTGAAGCTAACACAGCCTGAGAACAAATCAAGAACATCGCTTGAGAAAATCCACAAAGTGATGGCGCAAAATTCTGCAGGCGAAAAGGCTGCTTTGAATATGACAAGGTGATAACACGGCCGGAGTTTTTCAACCGTTTGAGCCATCGAAGCCTCGAATCATGCTGAGCGTGATCATTCCAACCGACGGCGTCGAGCGCACCGCGGTCGCGACATTGGCGGCGCTGGTGCCGGGCGCAGCCGCCGGCGTCATCCGCGAGGTGCTGCTGGTCGACCGCACCAACAGCGACGTGATGGAGCGCGTTGCCGACATCGCCGGCTGCGGTTTCCTGCGCTTCGAGGGCACGCGTGCCGCGGCACTTGCCGCCGGTGCAAAGCAGGCCCGCTCGCCCTGGCTGATGTTCCTGCATCCGGGCGCAGTGCTCGACGCGGGCTGGATCGAGGAAACCACCCAATTCATCCAGATGGTGGCAGCAAGCGGCAAGGACCGCGCCGGCATCTTCCGCTACGCCCGCGCGCCCTACACCGACCCCGGCCTGCGCGACGGCATCAAATTCGTCGCCCGGATGATCGTGGGCCCTTCGGCCGAACAGGGCCTTCTGATCGCGCGCGACCATTACGAGCGGATCGGCGGCTACCGGCCCGACGCCCGCCGCTCCGAGGCGCGGCTGCTGCGCCGGCTCGGCCGCTCCTCCCGCACCATGCTGCGCAGCCGGATCATGGTGGCGTAGGGTTTCCGACCCGCAACGCCGCTTCGCGATGCCCTGAATGGGCCTTGCAAATCGGCCTTGCCATTTATTTGATTCCGTCAAATAATATGTTTGATGAAATCAAATTCTTTTGACACGATGCTCGAGAGCCAGGTCGCCGCGATCCGCGGCTTCAGCCGGTTCTACACCCGCAAGCTCGGCATCATCGAGCCGAAGCTGTTGCACTCCCCGTTCACGCTGCAGGAGGCGCGGATCATCTACGAGCTCGCGCATCGCGAGAACTGCACCGCGACCGAACTGGTGCGCGAGCTCGACCTCGATGCCGGCTTCGTCAGCCGCACGCTACAGGCGCTGCAGCGCCGCCAGATCGTGACGCGCAAGCCGTCGAAGGCCGACAAGCGCGTCAATGAGGTGGCGCTGACCGCCAAGGGCCGCACTGCTGCCGCCGATCTCGACCGCCGCTCGCGCAGCGAAGTCGGGGCGCTGCTGAAGCAGATGGACGGCGACCGCCGCGCCGCCGTGGTGCGTGCGATGGGCACGATCGAGCAGTCGCTGGAGCCGCCGGCCGAGAAGCCGGCCGGCTTCCTGCTGCGCAGCCATCGCGTCGGCGATATCGGCTGGGTGATCTCGCGACAGGGACGCGCCTACGCGGAGGAATATGGCTGGGACATCAGCTACGAGGCATTGGTGGCCGAGATCTGCGCGCAGTTTCTGCGGTCGTTCGATCCGGCTCGCGAGCAGTGCTGGATCGCGGAGGTCGACGGCGAGCCGGTCGGCTCGATCTTCCTGGTCAAGGCCGGCGACGGCCTCGCCAAGCTGCGGCTGCTGCTGGTGGAGGAGAAGGCGCGTGGGCTCGGCGTCGGCCGCGCGCTGGTCGAGCAATGCATCCGCTCCGCACGCGAGATGGGCTACACCAAGATGACGCTGTGGACCCAGAGCATCCTGCTCGCCGCGCGCGGCATCTATGCCCGCACAGGCTTCCGCCGCGTGAAGGAAGAGAAGCACCACAGCTTTGGCGTCGACCTGGTCGGTGAGACCTGGGAGCTGGATTTGTAAGGCTCGCCCTTCTCCGTCGTCATTCCGGGGCGCGCGAAGCGCGAGCCCGGAATCCATTTCGCCGCAGGTTATGTGGCCCGATGGATTCCGGGCTCATCGCTGCGCGATGCCCCGGAATGACAGTCAGGCGCTCGCCCCTTTGGCCTTCGGGCGGCGCAGATGTTCGTCCAGCCGCGGCATGATCTCGACGAAATTGCAGGGCCGCGTGCGGTAGTCGAGCTGCGCGGCCAGAATGCCGTCCCAGCCGTCGCGGCAGGCGCCGGGTGATCCGGGCAGGCAGAAGATGAAGGTGGCGCCGGCGACGCCCGCGGTGGCGCGGCTCTGGATCGTCGATACGCCGATCTTGGCGTGGCTCAGCATGTGGAAGGCGATCGAAAAGCCGTCCATCCGCTTCTCGAACAGCGGCTCGACCGCCTCCGGTGTCACGTCGCGGCCGGTGAAGCCGGTGCCGCCGGTGGTGATGACGGCATCGACGCCCGGATCCGCGATCCAGCGCCGGATCACGGCGCGGATCGCCTCGACATCGTCGGTGACGATCTCGCGCGCCGCGAGCTTGTGGTCGGCCGCGGTCAGACGATCGGCCAGCGTGGTGCCCGACTTGTCATCCGCCAGCGTGCGGCTGTCGGAAATCGTCAGCACCGCGATGTTGAGCGGGATGAATGATTTGGATTCGTCGATCGAAGACATCTCGCACCCTTTCCCGCCCACCGACGTCATCCTGCGGTGCGCGCCTTGCGGTGCACTTGCACCGCTGGGCGAGCCTCGAAGGATGGGCCGCAGGTTCCGCCATCCTTCGAGGCTCGCCAAGAGGCGAACACCTCCCGAGTGAGCGCATTCTCGCGCTCACCCGGGGATGACGCTACCAGCACACGGCTACAAGCTACCGCCGAACGTGTTGCAGGCCTGCACGGTGCCCTGCTGGTAGCCCCGCATGAACCACTCCTTGCGCTGCGCGGCGGAGCCGTGGGTGAAGGAGTCGGGCACCACCCTGCCCGTGGCCTGCCGTTGCAGCGTGTCGTCGCCGATCGCATTTGCGGTGGTCAGCGCGGCGTCGATGTCGCCGGCCTCGAGGAAGCCCGGCCGCTTTTTCTCCTCGCGGTTGACCCAGACGCCGGAGAGGCAATCGGCCTGCAGCTCGACCTTGACCTGCAGCGCGTTGGCCTCGGCCTTGCTGCCGGCCTGTTGCTGCAGCCGGTTCACCCGCGGGATGATGCCGAGCAGGTTCTGGATGTGATGGCCGGCCTCATGCGCGATGATATAAGCCGCGGTGAACTTGCAGGCGTTGCCCGAGCAGCCGCGGAAGCGGGTCTCGACCTCGCGGAAGAAGCCGGTGTCGAGGAAGATGGTCTTGTCCGGCGGGCAGTAGAACGGCCCCATCGCCGACTGCGCCATGCCGCAGCGGCCGCCATTGGTGGCGTTGCGGAACAGCACGATCTTCGGACCGGTGTAGGTCTGGCCTGAGGCCTGGAAGATCTCGCTCCAGCGGTCGTCGATTTCACCCAAGATGCCGGCGATCATGCTGCCCATCTCGTCGGTCGGCGCGCCGCGCTTGGCCTGCCCGCCCGACGACTGCCGGTCGGTCTGATAGGTCGGCGCCTGGCCGCCGCCGGTGAGAATCTCGGCGCCGCCGATCAGGATGCGCGGATCGATACCGAAGGCGTAGCCGAGCAGCCCGAGCACGATGACAGTGCCGATGCCGAGCCCGCCGCCGCCCATCGGAATCCCGAAGCCGCCGCCACCGCCGCCTCCTCCGCTGTCGTCGCGACGGTCTTCGATGTCGTCGCTGCGACGGAAATCATCATAGCGCATGGCGGTTTCCTTTATTCCGGTCGGCGCCCCAATGCGGGACACTCCAACCTAAAATTTCCGTTCTGTTAATCAATATCCTGCCCGGCAACAATTGCCTAGTCCAAGACGCACATCGTTTGCAGTGCGAACGGCCGCAGGCAGCGGGCAATTTACCGGTCGAATCGTGCCGGTTTGATGATCCGCAGAATTTTTCGCAGAACGCGCTGAAGTTGCAGCACAACGCTGATGACATTGCGCCGCGGCGTTCGAAAGATGCTGCAATCTTTTGCATGAAGATTTCCAATTAAGTCGATTTTTACTTTGCCGGGTCAATGTGGCGCCAGTCGGTTGTTTAGTCCCGCGTCGCCGACAGCGTCGCCTGAGTCAGAGTTCTTGAGTCATGGTAGTGTCGCGTCGCGGGGCGTCTGCAAGGGCGCCCCGCACTAAATTTGAGAATGCCCCGTCGAGCCGAATCGTCATTGGCGATTGCGTCGCCGAATTGTCGAAGCTGCCGTCCGGCTCGGTCGATCTGGTGTTCGCAGATCCTCCCTACAATCTGCAGCTCAAGGGCGATCTCAAACGCCCCGATGAGTCGCATGTCGATGCCGTCAACGACGACTGGGACAAGTTCTCGTCGTTCGCCGCCTATGACGATTTCACCCGCGCCTGGCTCCTGGCCTGCCGCCGCGTGATGAAGCCGTCGGCGACGCTGTGGGTGATCGGCTCCTATCACAACATCTTCCGCGTCGGCGCCATCATGCAGGACCTCGGCTTCTGGCTCCTGAACGACATCGTGTGGCGCAAGTCGAATCCGATGCCGAACTTCCGCGGCCGCCGCTTCACCAACGCGCACGAGACCATGATCTGGGCCGCGCGCGACGAGAAGGCCAAGGGTTACACCTTCAACTATGAAGCGCTGAAGGCGTCCAACGAGGACGTGCAGGCGCGCTCCGACTGGCTGATCCCGCTGTGTACCGGCGAGGAGCGCCTCAAGGGCGATGACGGCAAGAAGGTGCACCCGACACAGAAGCCGGAGCAACTGCTTGCCCGCGTGCTGCTGTCGTCGTCGAAGCCCGGCGATCTCGTGATCGATCCGTTCAACGGCACCGGCACCACCGGTGCCGTCGCCAAGCGGCTCGGCCGCAGCTATATCGGCTTCGAGCGTGACAAGACCTATGCGGCCGCGGCCGAAGCGCGCATCGCCGCGATCGAGCCGCTGCCGGAAGCGACGCTGGCGCCGTTCATGACCGCGCGCGAGGCGCCCCGCGTCGCATTCTCCGAACTGATCGAGCGCGGCATGATCGTGCCCGGCGCCAGGCTGGTCGATGCCAAGAAGCGCCACGGCGCCCTGGTGCGCGCCGACGGCGCCATCATGCTCGGCGACAAGGTCGGCTCGATCCACCGCATCGGCGCGGTCGCGCAGGGCTCCGGCGCCTGCAACGGCTGGACTTTCTGGCACGTCGAGACCAAGACCGGCCTGCGGCTGATCGACGAGCTGCGCGCCGAGATCCGCTCCGGGATGGCGGCGGGCTGAGCGGGCCGCACAATCTTTCCTTCGTCATTCCCCGGTGCGCAATTGCGCACCTGAGGGCTCGCGTAAGCGAGAGCCCGGGATCCATACTCACGATCGTGGTTATGGATTCCGGGCTCGCCGCGTTGCGGCGCCCCGGAATGACGAGGGAAGAGATGACGCCGTCTTGAACGCGGCCGCCTTGTGACGCCGCAGCGGCAGGCCTACAATCCACCCGTCACTTGCCGTTTCGATTGGTCGCCCGATGCGAAGACAATCCGAGACATTGCTGCTGGTGCCGCTGCTGCCGGTCTTCCTGCTCGGCATGTTTCCGATGCTGCTGATCGGCCTGCTCGGATCTTTCGGCCTGATCATCTTCGGCATCCTGCTGGTCTCTGTCGGACTGACGCTCGGGCTCGAGGCGCATGGCGAGTTCAACCAGGAGATCATCGTCCACGGCTATGCCCGCGGCTCCGAACGCGCGACGCAGCTCTCTCACCTGCATGCCGCGATGCGCTCCGCCGTCGTGCTGGAGATCGCGGGCGCAGCCCTGGTCGCAGCCGGCATCGCCGGCTTCTGCTGGTTCGGTTGACCGGCGCGTTACGCGCAGCTGCCTCACAAACTCGTCGGTTGCGAAGCGCGGCGAAATTTGCGCATGAGGGGCCGTCCGCGGTCCTCGCAGGCTGCGTGCCGGTCACACCCCAAAGGAGACCCTTTCATGCTCAAATTCTATTTCAACGGTTCGCCGAACCCGACCAAGGTCGCGCTGTTCCTCGAGGAGTCCGGGCTGCCGTTCGAGTCGATCGCGGTCGACACCCGCAAGGGCGACCAGTTCACGCCGGACTATTTGAAGATCAACCCGAACGCCAAGGTGCCGGCGATCGACGACAACGGCACGACGGTATTCGATTCCAATGCCATCCTGCTCTATCTCGCCGAGAAGACCGGCAAATTCCTGCCGACCAACCGCGCCGAACTGCTGTCCTGGCTGATGTTCGTCGCAACCGGTGTCGGGCCGTATTCGGGGCAGGCCGTGCACTTCAAGCATTTTGCGCCGAAGGACCAGAACCACGACTACGCCCATAACCGCTACCAGTACGAGGCCGATCGCCACTACAAGATCCTCGACGGTCATCTCGCGGGCCGCCGCTACATGGCCGGCGACAGCTACTCGATCGTCGACATGGCGCTGTGGGGCTGGGCGCGGATGTTGCCCTTCAAGCTCGGCGACGACGCCTATGCGAGGTACCCGCATGTCAAGCGCCTGGTCGACGAGATCTCGGCGCGTCCCGCGGCCGCCAGGGCGATCGCGCTGAAGGACAAGTTCACCTTCAAGGCCGAGATGGACGACGAGGCTCGCCGCAACATGTTCAAGCACATGACGACCAAGGTGGCGTGAGCCCATCGCCCCATCGACAACAAGACGGCGCCCTCTCGGGCGCCGTTCTCGTTTGTGCCGCGCGCGGCCAGAGCTTCGGTTCTGATTGAATCAGAACCGAAGCTCCAGCTTTTTGTTTTGACGCGTTTACTTCACGCGAACCGACGCCCACTATGCCGGAAACGCGCCGAGCGCCTTCTCGGTCAGAACCGAGTCGCAATATTCCCGCACCTCCTTGATGCGGCCGTCGTCGAAGCGGAACACCAGGCAATAATCGTTGTCGTAGCGCTGACCCTGCTTGGTGAGGTTGTTGCCCTTGGCCTCGACCACGACGATGTCGCCGTCGGCGATGATGCGATGCGCGACGGTGCGGCCGCGCTCGACCAGTTTGGAGCGAACATGGCCGTGCAGGTCATTCATGATCGATGGCTTGCCGGTGAAGGTGCGCGACCAGGAATATTGCCCGGTCACGGTCCAGATCGCATCGTCGGCAAGCGTTGCCATGAACAGCGAATTCTCGCGCACCGCGGGATCGGCGCTGCCCGCGATCACGAACATCTCCTGCACCAGTTTCTTGTTGTCGGCTGCGCTCATGGCGCGTCTCCTTGCGATGGGTTGGCTCTGGTTTGACGCGTTTTCTTCACGCGAACCGGTACCCATCCCGCATCAAGTGCGGGACAGGCTTCGAAAACGCTTGCGCTCCATCCTGCGGCACCGGCGCGCATTCTTCCAATCGATAGGTGGTATGATATATATTCACCTGATGAATTTGAACTCGCTTGACCTCAATCTGCTGGTCGCGCTCGACGCGCTGCTGCGCGAAGCCAATGTCAGCCGCGCCGCGATGCGACTCAATCTGTCACAGCCGGCAACCAGCCATGCGCTGCAGCGGCTGCGCGATCTGATCGGCGATCCGCTTCTGGTGCGCAACGGCGCGCGGATGGAGCTGACGCCGCGGGCGCAGGCGCTGCGCTCGCCGCTGGCACAAGCGCTCGACCAGGTGCGCACGCTGTTCGTCTCCGACGATTTCGACGCGGCGCGCAGCGAACGGCATTTCCGCCTGATGATGCCCGACCTCGCGGTCGAGCTGTTGATGCCGCCACTGATGGAGAAGGTGACCCGGCTGGCGCCCAGCATCACGATCGACGTGGTGCCGTGGCGGGGACCTGCGACCTTCACGCCGGAATTCGCCCGCACCATCGATCTCGTGATCTCGATCGGCGATTCCTTCAAGGGCTTTCACCGCCAGCGGCTCTACACCGACAGCGATGCGCTCGCGGTACGGCGCGGCCATCCGCTCGGCACGAAACTCAGGAAGCGCGAGGCGTTCCTCGCCGCGCGCCACGTCGCCGTGATCATCCGCGGCCAGAACGAGGATCTGATCGACACCTGGCTGCGCGCCAAGGGCATCGAGCGGCGGATCGCGCTGGTGGTGCCGGGCTATATCGAGGCGCTGCACGTCACCGCGCGCACCGACCTCGTCGCCTTCGTGCCGCGCCGGCTGATCTCCGCGCTGTCGAAGCAATTGTCGCTGGTGACGGTGACGCCGCCGCTCGATCCCGGGATCGACGAGCAGCACATGTTCTATCCGACGCGCGCCCAGATGGATCCCGGCTCGCTGTGGCTGCGGAGGCTGATGCTGGAGACGGGGCGCGAGCTGGAGACGCGGAAGGTGTAGCGGCGCTCTATCCCCGCGTCGTCTCGGCCGAGTGCGCAATTGCGCACGGGGGCCGGGATCCATAACCACCGCTGCTTGTAGCGAAGATGACAGCGGCCCCAGCATCGCAAAACAATTCAAATTCGTGGTTATGGGTCCCGGATCGCGCTGCGCTTGCCCGGGACGACACCGAGTTTTTGGCCCTACGCCTTCTGCTCGGCGAGCACCTTCTGCACCGCAGGGCGGCTCTCCATCGCCGCGCGATGCGCCTTCACCTTGGGCAGGGTCGCGATGTCGACGCCGTCGCCGTCGAGCCACAGCGTCAGCGTGTAGAGATAGGCGTCGCCCACCGTGTAGTTCTCGCCCATCACCCACGGGCCCTTCAGCATGTCGCGCTCGATCAGATTGAAGCAGGCGCCCATGGTCTTCGGGATCATCGCCTTCATGTCAGCGAACGAAGACTCCTGCGTCGCCCAGCGCGCGCCGCGCATCTTGTGGGCGTGGCAGATATGCACCGTCGAACAGAGATAGGAATTGAAGGACTGGAGCTTGGCGAACTCGAAGGCGTCGTCGAGCGGCGCGAGCTTCGCTTGCGGGAAGGTCTGCGCGATGTAGGCGAGCATCGCCGGCGTCTCGGTCAACACGCCGCGCTCGGTGACCAGCGTGGGCACCCGGCCCTTGGGATTGATCTTGAGATACTCCGGGCTGTTCTGCTGATTGATCTTGAAGTCGAGCTTCTCGGTCGTGTAGGGCGCGCCGGCCTCGGCCAGTGCGATGTGGGACGCGAGCGCACAGGTGCCGGGCGCGAAATAGAGCTTGAGCATGTCGATGTCCTCTCCGGGCCTTGTCGGTTCGCTGCGAACCCGGCCCTTTTTATCAGATGCGGCGAACGTTAGCGGCACCTCCCCCTGCCGTCCACCCCGCGGTGCCGCGGACCTTGCCCGCAGCGGGGCCGCCGTGCGATGACCATGCCAATCGAGAGGGGATTTTCATGACTGTCCTCATTGCAGGTGGCGGAATTGGCGGGCTGACGTTGGCGCTCAGCCTGCACCAGATCGGCGCGCCCTGTCGGGTGTTCGAGAGCGTGCCCGAGCTGCGGCCACTCGGCGTCGGCATCAACGTGCTGCCGCATGCGGTGCGCGAATTGATCGAGCTCGGCCTGCACGACGTGCTCGATGCATCAGCGGTGCGGACACGCGAGCTCGCCTATTTCTCCAAGCACGGCAAGCCGATCTGGAGCGAGCCGCGCGGGCTCGAGGCCGGCTACAAATGGCCGCAGTTCTCGATCCATCGCGGCCGACTGCAACAGCTGCTGCTCGACGCCGCGACCGAGCGGCTGGGACGTGACAACATCCTCACCAGCCATCACCTCACCGGCTGGACCGAGACCGCGGATGGCGTGCGCGCCGATTTCATCGACAAGGCGACCGGCAAGCCGGCGGGCAGCTATGACGGCGCGGTGCTGATCGCCGCCGACGGCATCCATTCGGCGGTGCGCGAGAAGCTCTATCCGCAGGAAGGGCCGCCGATCTGGAACGGCCGCATCCTGTGGCGCGGCATCACCCGCGGCGACGCCTTCCTGAGCGGCCGCACCATGATCATGGCCGGCCACGAGATCCTGAAATTCGTCTGCTACCCGATCTCGAAACAGGCCGGGCCCGACGGCAAGTTCGACATCAACTGGGTCGCCGAGCGGCACATGCCGCCGACCTATCAGTGGCGCCGCGAGGATTATAACCGCACCGCCAAGCTCGATGAGTTCCTGCCGTGGTTCGAGAGCTGGAATTTCGACTGGCTCGACGTGCCGGGCCTGATCCGCAACTGCCCGCACGCCTACGAATATCCGCTGGTCGACCGCGATCCGATCCCGCAATGGACCTTCGGCCGCGTCACGCTGATGGGCGACGCCGCGCATCCGATGTACCCGATCGGCTCCAACGGCGCCTCGCAGGCAATTTTGGATGCGCGCGTGCTGACGCGCGAGATTTTGGCCCATGGCGCAACGCAGGCCGCGCTATCAGCCTATGAGGCCGAGCGGCGGCCGGCGACGACCGATCTCGTGATGCTGAACCGCCGCAACGGGCCGGAGCAGGTGATGCAGCTGGTCGAGGAGCGCGCGCCCGATGGCTTTGCCGTCGTCACCGACGTGCTGTCGCAGCAGGAGCTGGAAGACATCGCCGCCAACTACAAGCGCGTCGCCGGTTTTCAGGTCGAGGGGCTGAACGCCAAGCCGCCGATCGTGCAGCGGGCGGGCTGAAGCAGATCTCTATCCGTCATGCTGAGGAGCCGCGAAGCGGCGTCTCGAAGCATGCACGGCCCGGCCGGTGGCCGTCGACCCTTCGAGACGGCCGCTGCGCGGCCTCCTCAGGGGTGACGGGACTGGCTATTGCGCGAGCATTCCTACCGCAGCGCCCGCGCCGCCTCCACCAAGCGGATGCTGCTCGTCGCCGTGGCGAGCAGCGTCCCGTCGGCGGCGCTCAGCCGGCCCTCGACGAAGGCGATGGTCTTGCCGAGCTGGGTCACCGTCGCCTTGCCGGTGATCGGCCCCGGCCTCGCGGGCGCGAGGAAATTCACATTCATCGTGATGGTCGTGGTGAACAGCCTGCCCTCGGTCATCACGAACACCGCCGGCCCCATCGTGTCGTCGAGCATCGCCGAGAGCATGCCGCCCTGGATGAAGCCGGCCGGATTGCAGAAGTCCTGCTTGCCGTCGAACACGATCCTGATCCAGCCCTCCTGCGGACGCGCGTCAACCACGCGCCACCCCAGCAGTTTTGCGACTGGCGGCATCGGGATGCGGTCGAGTGCGGTTGCGATCATGGCGGCCTCCGGTTTGACGGAGGTGATAACGAAGCCCTGCTGCCAGCATGGTGTCAGCAGGCCATCAGCTCCTACAGATCCAGCCCGTGCGCGATGACCTTGCGCATCACATTGGGGAAGGCCTCGCCATCCAATGTCGCGACCGGCACCCAGCGCATGCCTTCCGGCGCGCGGGTCCGCGGCGGAACGCTGGCGGTATAGACCATGAGCTCGAGCGGAAAGTGCGTGAACACGTGGCTGACGATTCCGGCCTTGCGGTGCCAGCGCGCGACGCCCTTGAGTTCCGGCGCCTGCGCGAGCGCCGCCGCATCCTCCTGCCCGGCAAGCCATTGCGATCCCGGCACTTCGGTCATGCCGCCGAGCAGGCCTTTTTCGGGGCGAGAGCGCACCAGGAGTTCGCCGCCGCGCGTCACGACGAAGGCGGCGCCGCGGCGCAACGCGCCGCTCTTCTTCGGCGCCTTGCGCGGGAAGGTTTCCTGGTCGCCGCGGACGCGGGCCGCGCAATCGTCATTCAGGGGACACAGCGCGCAGGCCGGCTTTTTCGGCGTGCAGATCGTGGCACCCAAATCCATCAGCGCCTGTGCGCTGTCGCCGGCACGGGACGGACCGAGCAATGTCGCAGCCATCTCTTGGATCAGCGGCTTGGCCTGCGGCAGCGCCGCTTCGATGGCATAGAGCCGCGTAACCACGCGCTCGATATTGCCGTCGACCGGCATGGTGCGGCGGTCGAACGCGATCGCGGCAATCGCCGCCGCGGTGTAGGGCCCGATGCCGGGCAGCGCGCGCAGGCCGTCCTCGGTGTTCGGAAACACCCCACCATGGTCATTGAGCACCGCGACCGCGCAGGCATGCAGGTTGCGCGCGCGCGAATAATAGCCGAGCCCGGCCCACATCCTCAGGACGTCGTCGAGAGCGGCGCGGCCCAGCGCGGTCACGTCAGGCCAGCGCGCCACGAATTTCTCGAAATAGGGCCCGACCGCCCGCACCGTGGTCTGCTGCAGCATGATCTCCGACAGCCACACGCAGTATGGATCAGCCCGCTCCCCCGCCACGGCGCGCCATGGCAGCTTGCGGCGATGCCGGTCATACCAGGCAAGCAGCCGCGCCGGGCGGTCGGCCTGTTGGTCGGTCGGTTTCGTTTTGGCGGCCGCGCGAGAGCTCATGGCGTTACTTTAAGACAGATATCTCCAAGTCATGCCCGGGCTTGAACCGGGCATCCACGTCTTTCTTCTTCCGGGACGGAAACGCGGCCATAATGATGAACACGGTTTCAGCCGCATCGGCTCCGCTGCTATAACCCCCTGATGGCAAAACCCGGTCCGATCAGCGCAAAACCCCTGTCGATCCTGCTCAACGACGTCTTCAGCGAGGCCTACGCCAAGCAGGGCTTTGCCGCGCGCGAACTGGTGACGCGCTGGACCGAGATCGCGGGCGAGCGGATCGCGGCCTATTGCGAGCCGCTGAAGATGCAGTGGCCGCGGCCGGTGGAGGGGCAGCCGCAGGAGCCGGCGACGCTGGTGCTGCGGGTCGAAGGACCGATGGCGCTGGAGATCCAGCATTCCTCCGATGTCATCCTGGAACGGGTGAACCGCTTCTTCGGCTGGCATGCGGTCGGCCGCTTGACCATCCGGCAGGCGCCGCTTTCGCGGCGCAGCCGCCCGGCACGGCCGCGCCCGCCCGACCCCAAAACCGTGGCCCGGGAGGCGGCAAACCTCGGGGCCGTCGAGGACGACGATCTGCGCGCGGCACTGGCCCGGCTTGGCGCCACGATCAAGCGAAATTGACGCTTTTCGCGGGGTCGGCCGCGAGACCCCGGCATTGCCACAATGGTCGTTTCAAGCTAGCGAAGGCTTCTTTTCGGGACCCCTTCATGCTGGCGTGAATGCGCCAATCCGGGAGCTGACCTTGATCATCACGCGCCGCGCTTTCACCACCGCTCTCTCGCTGACCGGGCTCGCCGCCCTCGCCGGCCTGTCGCCGCTGCGCCTGATCACGGAGGCGTTCGCGCAGGCCGCTGCCGAGGTCGCCAAGCCGCAGTCGCTGCCGGACATGGGACTCGGCCCGCAGGACGCCAAGGTGACGATCGTCGAATACGCCTCGATGACCTGCCCGCATTGCGCCAATTTCAACGAGACCGTGTTCCCGAAGATCAAGTCGACCTACATCGACTCGGGCAAGGTCCGCTACGTGTTCCGCGAATTCCCGCTCGACATCAAGGCCGCCGCCGGCTCGATGCTGGCGCGCTGCATCGCCAAGGACGACGCGCCGAAGTTCTTCGCCGTGATCGACCTCTTGTTCCGCCAGCAGAACGACTGGGTGGTCAAGAACACCACCGAGACGCTGACGCGGATCGGCAAGCAGGCCGGCCTCAGCCAGCAGCAGGTCGAGGACTGCCTGAAGGATCAGAAGCTGCTCGACAAGATCGCCGCCGACCAGAAATACGCCAATGAAGTGCTGAAGGTGAACTCGACGCCGACCTTCTTCGTCAATGGCGAGATGGTGAAGGGCGAGACCTCGTTCGAGGAGTTCAGCAAGCGCATCGATCCGCTGCTGAAGAGCTGATCGCGAGACGACAAACCTGACGTCGTTCGTGCCCGCATCGCGCGCCGGGCACGATAATTGTGGATGATTTGCGAGCACGGCGCGCGGCTGTCGCAATATTTGGTTGTTGAAAACTTGATTCGCGTGATGCGAATCTTCAAGGACATGCAGTGGTCATAAAACCCTGCAAATCCCTTGCAAATCCCTTGGGAAAAGCTTGGTCAAGCGGTTGCCCTGACGCGCAGGCATCGCCATTGTCGCCGCTCATGAGAGCTGCACGCAGCTATTCGCCCCAAACACGACATTGCCTTACATGGTATTGTCACGGCAGGGAGATTCGCGCCCGGCCAAACGAGATTTGTGTACATGAAGCTCACGCGCCTCCGCCTGCACGGTTTCAAGTCGTTCGTTGAACCCACCGATTTCATGATCGAGCCGGGCCTGACCGGCGTCGTCGGACCGAACGGCTGCGGCAAATCCAATCTGGTCGAAGCGCTGCGCTGGGCGATGGGCGAGACCTCGCACAAGTCGCTGCGCGCCGCCGACATGGATGCGGTGATCTTCGCCGGTTCCGGCAACCGCCCGGCGCGCAACCACGCCGAAGTCGTGATGACGATCGACAATTCCGATCGCTCGGCGCCGGCCGCGGTGAACGACAGCCAGTTGCTGGAAATCTCCCGCCGCATCGAGCGCGAGGCCGGCTCGGTCTACCGCATCAACGGCCGCGATGTGCGTGCCCGCGACGTGCAGATCCTGTTTGCCGACGCCGCCACCGGCGCGCGTTCGCCGGCGCTGGTCCACCAGGGCAAGATCGGCGAGATCATCCAGGCCAAGCCGGAGCAGCGCCGCCGCGTGCTGGAAGACGCCGCCGGTGTCGCGGGCCTGCATGCCCGCCGTCACGAGGCGGAACTGCGGCTCAAGGCGGCCGAAACCAACCTCACCCGCGTCGAGGACGTGATCGGCCAGCTCTCCGGCCAGATGGAAGGCCTGAAGAAGCAGGCGCGCCAGGCGATTCGCTACCGCGAGGTCGCCGCCAAGGTGCGCAAGTCCGAGGCCATGCTGTTCCATCTGCGCTGGATCGAGGCCAATGCCGACGTCAACGACGCCGCGCATAACCATGATCTGTCCGTGCGCGAGATGGCCGAACGCACCCGCGAGCAGGCCGAATCCGCCCGCATCCAGGCGATCCGCGCCGCCGAATTGCCGGCGCTGCGCGATGCCGAGGCGCGCGCCGCCGCCGGCCTGCAGCGCCTGACCAATGCGCGCGAGATGCTCGACCGCGAGGAACAGCGCGCCAAGGAGCGCGTCGGCGAGCTCGATCGCCGCCTCACCCAGTTCGCCCAGGACATCGCGCGCGAGCAGCAGCAGACCTCGGATGCCGACGTCGCATTGCAGCGGCTCGACACCGAAGACGCCGAACTGAAGGAAGAGATCAAGTCGCGGGTCGAGAAGCGCTCCGGCGTCGACGAGCGCGTCTCCGAAGCCGAGGAGATCCTGGCCGCGACCGAACGCCAGTTCTCCGAGCTGACCACGCAGCTCGCCGACCTCACCGCGAAGCGCAACCAGCTCGAGGCAGGCGTCCGCACGCATCGCGACCGGCTGGCGCGGCTCGATCAGGAAATCGCCAACGTTCAGGCCGAGGAAACCAAGCTCGCGCAGGAGACCGGCAATCTCGGCGACATCGACGCGCTCGCCGCCGCCATGGAGATGGCGCAGCAGACGCTCGCCGAATCCGAGGCCGCCGTGCAATCCAGCGAGGCGCATCACGCTGCCGCGCGGCAAACGCTGGAAGCCTCCCGCAATCCGCTCACTGAGGCCGAGAAGCGCGTGCAGCGGCTCGAGACCGAAGCCCGCACCATCTCCAAGCTCGTCACCAGCGAGACCAAGAATCTGTGGCCGCCGATCATCGACGGCATCACGGTCGCCAAGGGCTATGAGAAGGCGATCGGCGCCGTGCTCGGCGACGACCTCGACGCTCCCGTTGATTCCTCGGCGCCGATGCGCTGGACCAATGTCGGTGAAGCCGCCGGCGACCCTGCCCTGCCCGACGGCGTCGAGCGGCTGGCCGATCACGTGCAGGCGCCGCCGGAACTGGCGCGCCGTCTCGCTCAGATCGGCGTGGTGGCGAAGGAACGCGGCGCCGCGCTGGTGTCGCAGCTCAAGACCGGCCAGCGGCTGGTGTCGCTCGAGGGCGACGTCTGGCGCTGGGACGGCTTCGTCGCCGACGCGCATGCCCCGACCGGCGCGGCGCGCCGTCTCGCCGAACGTGCCCGCCTGGTCGATATCGAGCATGAGCTGGAACAGGCCCGCATCGATGCCGCCGCCAAGCGCCAGGCGCTGGAGACGGCCGAAGAGGAATTGCGCTCGGCGTCTGCGGCCGAAGGTGCCTCCCGTGAAGCCGTACGTGCCGCCCGCCGCGAGACTGATGCCGCGCGCGAACGCCATGCCGCGACCGAGCGCGAGATCAACCGCCATGCCGCGCGCAAATCGGCGCTGACCGAGGCGCACAGCCGCGTCGCCGCCGACCGCGCCGAGGCCGAGGCCGCGCATGAGAGCGCGGCTGCTGCGCTCGCCGAACTGCCGCCCGGCGTCGAGACCGAGGCCCAGCTTGCTGCGGTCCGTTCCGAGATCGACAATCAGCGCCGCGCCGCGGCGCAGGTTCGCGCCGAGGCGCAGGCGCTCGCCCGCGAGGCCGAGCTCGCCGACCGCCGCGTGCAGGCGATCCTTGCCGAGCGCAGCGAGTGGCAGAACCGCAAGACCAGCGCCTCCTCGCAGGTCGAGACCATCGAGGCACGCATCGCCGAAGTGTCGATCGAGCGCGAGGAACTCGCCAACGCACCGGAAGTGTTCGCCGAGAAGCGCAGCGCGCTGATCACGGAGATCGAGCACGCCGAGGGTGACCGCCGGATCGCCGCCGACGCGCTGGCGACCGCGGAGGCCGCGATGGCGGAAACCGATCGCCTCGCCAAGGCCTCGCTCGAAGCGCTGTCGTCCTCCCGTGAAGCCACCGCGCGCGCCGAAGAGCGCATGGAAGGCACCCGCCGCCGCCTCGCCGACATCGAGCGCGAGATCCACGACATGCTCGAGGTCGAGCCGAGCGCGGTCGTCGGCATGGCCGAGATCGAGCCCGGCGCGGAGTTGCCGCCGGTCGCCCAGGTCGAGGAGGAGCTCGAAAAGCTGCGCCGCGACCGCGAGCGGCTCGGCGCCGTCAATTTGCGCGCCGAGGAAGAGTTGAAGGAAGTCGAGACCCAGCACACCGCGCTGACCACCGAGCGCGACGACCTGGTCGAGGCGATCAAGCGGCTGCGGCAGGGCATCCAGAGCCTCAACCGCGAAGCGCGCGAGCGTCTCTTGACGTCGTTCGAGACCGTCAACGCTCACTTCAAGCGGCTGTTCACCGAGTTGTTCGGCGGCGGCGAGGCGGCGCTGCATCTGATCGAGAGCGACGATCCGCTCGAAGCCGGTCTCGAGATCATCGCCAAGCCGCCCGGCAAGAAGCCGCAGACACTGTCGCTGCTGTCCGGCGGCGAGCAGGCGCTGACGGCGCTCGCGCTGATCTTCGCGGTGTTCCTCACCAACCCGTCGCCGATCTGCGTGCTGGACGAAGTCGACGCGCCGCTCGATGACCACAACGTCGAACGGTTCTGCACCCTGCTGAACGAGATGACCGCGTCGACCGAGACGCGCTTCATCATCATCACGCACAACCCGATCACGATGGCGCGGATGAACCGGCTGTTCGGCGTCACCATGGCCGAGCGCGGCGTCTCGCAGCTGGTCTCGGTCGACCTGCAGGGCGCGGTGGATATCCTCGACCAGAACGTGGCGTAGCCAAGGGCTCGCTCTTCATAGTCATTGCGAGGAGCGACAGCGACGAAGCAATCCATGCCTCGGCAAGCAGTGCGATGGATTGCTTCGCTCCGCTCGCAATGACGTGTGGATGGTACGCCGCATGACCTCACCCGATCTGCCTGCCGAACTGAGAACGGCACTGAACGCCAAACTCGAAGGCCTGTCGCGCAACGAGGCGGCCGGCCGCGCCGCCGCGATTTCCGAGACCTATCGCGCCGGCGGCGGCTCCGGCGGCACGATCAAGTCCGAGAGCGATGCGCTGGCCTATGCGCTGGCACGGATGCCGGCGACGTATGCCGCCGTTGTTGCAAGCCTCAACGGGCTGACGGAGATCCGACCGGACCTCGCGCCCACAAGCCTGCTCGATGTCGGCGCCGGGCCGGGTACGGCAAGCTGGGCCGCGGCGGAGACATTCCCATCGCTCCAGGATTTCGCCCTGCTGGATGCCAATGAGGCCCTGCGTACACTTGCACTGGACCTCACGCGCAAGAGCAGCCGGCTGCGCGGCATCAGATACGAGCTTGGACAGGCGCGCACCTACGTCACGCATGCCGATACAGCCGACCTCGTGATCGCGAGTTACGTGATCAATGAGATCGGCGAGACCGAGCGCGCCGCACTCACCGATGCAATGTGGGCCAAGACGAAGGACACCTTGCTGGTCGTCGAACCCGGCACACCTGCGGGCTACGCGCGGATCATCGCACTCCGCGCACGACTGATCGCCGCCGATGCCCATGTCGCGGCGCCCTGCCCGCATGACGGCGGCTGCCCGCTGGTGGCGCCCGACTGGTGCCACTTCTCACAGCGCCTGCAACGCTCGCGCGCGCACAAACAGGTCAAGGGCGCCGAGCTGCCGTTCGAGGATGAGCGTTTCGCCTATGTCGCGTTGAGCCGCACGAAGGTCACCGCGCGGCCGTCCCGTGTGCTGGCGCAGCCGGATGTCGGCAAGGTCGAGATTGCGGCCAAGCTGTGCACACCCGATGGAGTGGTTGTCACCAGGGTGCCCCGCCGCGCCAAGGCCGATTACGCCCGCGCCCGGCGCTGGCGCTGGGGTGACGCGGTTTAGATATTGCGTCGTCCCGGCGAAGGCCGGGACCCATACGCCGCGGCCCGCGGAAGGGGCGCAAGCGGCTAGGCTTTGCTTCACAACCGGAATTGGTGGTTATGGGTCCCGGCCTTCGCCGGGACGACGTTGAACTAATTCGACACCATCATCGACCAAGACAATGCCCACCTTTCCGCGGCGGGCTGCCCTGCGCCCCGATCTCGGGCTACGGTGCCGCCGTTTCGTCCCATCAGGAGCCGCCTCGTCATGTCGACCAGCTGGATCGTTATCGGCGTCATCGTTCTTCTCGTGCTGTTTGCGTTCGGCGCCTACAACCGCCTGGTTGCGCTCAGCCAGCGGGTCGGCCAGGCCTTTGCCGACATCGACGTGCAGCTCAAGCAGCGCCACGACCTGATCCCGAACCTGGTCGAGACCGTGAAGGGCTACGCCTCCCACGAGCGAGGCACGCTCGACGACGTCATCAAGGCGCGCAATTCGGCGATGTCGGCGCAGGGACCGTCCCAGGTGTCGGCGGCAGAGAACCAGCTCTCCGGCGCGCTCGGCCGGCTGATCGCGCTGTCGGAGGCCTATCCGGACCTCAAGGCCAACGCCAATTTCCAACAACTGGCATCGGAGCTTTCCGACCTCGAGAACAAGATCGCCGCCAGCCGCCGCTTCTTCAACAACGCGGTCCAGGAATACAACACCGGCATCCAGCAGATGCCGGCCGCCTTGTTCGCCGGCATGTTCGGCTTCACCCGCAAGGATTTCTTCGACCTCGGCGCCAGCCGCACGGAGGTCGAGGCGGCACCGAGCGTGAAGTTCTGAGGCGCGACGCGCGCCGGCGAGAGCCCTGATGGCCGCCTACGGTCTCTACACGCACATCGCATCGAACAGGTTTCGTTCGATGCTGCTGCTTGGCGGCCTGTTCCTGCTGATCTACGTGCTGGTCTATGCCGGCGCGCTGATTGCGGAGGTGATGATCGATAGCGGCCGCTCGGTCGACTATTACCTGACGCACGCCTCGCGCGATCTCGTCTCCGCCTTCCCATGGGCGACGATAGCGGCCGTGGCCTGGATCGTGATCGCCTATTTCTTCCACCAGAAGATGATCGACGCCGTCACCGGCGGCGAAAGCGTGACACGGCAGCAACAGCCGCGGCTCTACAATCTGCTGGAAAATCTCTGCATCTCGCGCGGCATCCCGATGCCGAAGCTGAAGGTGATGGACAGCCCGGCGCTGAATGCGTTTGCGACCGGGTTGAACCCGCGGCAATACGCCATCACCGTCACCACGGGTCTGCTGAACGCGCTTGATGACCAGGAGATCGAGGCCGTGCTCGGCCACGAGCTCACCCATATCAAGAACGGCGACGTGCAGCTGATGGTGGTCGCCGTGATCATCGCCGGCGCGGTCGGCTTCTTCGGCGAGCTGTTCTTCCGCCTGTTCACGAATCTGTCGTGGAACTCGAGCGGCGGCGGAGGCGGCTGGTCGTCCTCGTCATCCTCTCGATCTTCGTCCTCTGACCGTGACAGCAAGGGCTCGGGCGGCGGCGCGATCGTCGTGATCATCATCGCGGTCGCGCTGATCGTGCTGGCCTGGCTGCTGTCGCAGGTGGTCAAGCTCGCGCTGTCGCGCTCGCGCGAATTCTTGGCCGATGCCGGATCGGTCGAGCTGACCAAGAATCCCGATGCGATGATCACCGCGCTGCGCAAAATCGAGAACCGCGGCGAGCTGCCGGATGCTACCTCGGCGGTGATGGAACTCTGCATCGACAATCCGCGCGAGGGCTTTGCCGACCTGTTCGCCACCCACCCGTCGGTGAAGTCCCGGGTCGATGCGCTGGTGAAATATGCCGGCGGCCACGACCCCGGGCCGCTGGCGCTGCCGGACGAGACATCGGACCAGACGGAGACACAGGATGAGCCGTCCGCGGCTGGCGACCAGCCTCCGCCAGTGACCCACGGCCCGTGGGGCGACACGCCGCCTGCACCGGCGAACAATCCGCCGGCGTTGCCGGGCACCAGCCCCGCACAGGGACCCTTGGGGCCGCTCCAGGGACCTCTTCAGGGACCTTGGGGCCGGCACCGCTGATCCCGCCAGCTCTTTGATTTGGGCATGATCTCTTCGGAAAACCGCTTCGCACTTTTCCGGATCATGCCCCTACCTCACTCAGTCCATTAAGGAAATCCCCACCAAACCGGTCGCTTGCACCTTAAGGAATTGAATTCTCCCTCGTTTCTGCCATGTTCGCGCCCAAAGCAGTGTGGGGACTTGCCGATCGCCATCGCGGTCGGGAGCGCGCTTTCAAGGGATTTCCATGGCAAAGCCGGTTGTGATCGTGGTGGGCGCCGACAAGGGCGGGGTCGGCAAGACCACCGTTTCGCGGACGCTCCTGGACTATTTCAGCGCCAACAATGTGCAGACCCGGGCATTCGACACCGAGTCGCCGCGCGGCACGCTAAAGCGCTTCCACCCCGACATCACCGAGATCGTCGACATGACGACGACCGCGGACCAGATGAAGATCTTCGATACGCTGAACGCCGGTTCCTCGGTCACCGTGATCGACGTCCGCGCCGGCCTGTTGTCGCCGGCGCTGGCCTCGCTGCGCGACATCGGCTTCCTCGACGCGGCGCGCTCCGGCCAGATCACCTTCGCCGTGTTCCATATCCTCGGACCCTCGATCGCCTCGCTGGACGAGATCGCCGAGACCGCCAACTTCATGAGCGGCGCGAAATATTTCCTGGTGAAGAACTTCATCAACGACACCCAGTTCTTCCAGTGGGACCAGGCGACCTACAATTCCTACTTCCACCGCATCAAGGATGCCGTCGACCTCACCATCCCGAAGCTCAACGAAATGGCTTACGAGCAGGTCGAGGTTTCCTCGGTACCGTTCCTGAAATTCGTCGCCAACAAGGGCATCAACGACGACGCCGCCAACTACTCCTTCGTGCTGCGCGGCTATGTCCGGCACTGGCTGGCCAATGTCTGGAGCGAGTTCGACCGGATCAAGCTGACCGACCTGGTCGGCGCCAAGTCGGCCAAGGGCGAAAAATAGTCGCCCCCAAAGGCAGCGAAAAATCGCGCCCGGGGCAGCGAAAAAAGTCGCGCCCGGCAGCGAAAAAATCGCGCCTGGGGGCGGCGATGGGGCTGGATTAGGCGAAAATTTGGCCTGATATAGCGGGCGATGTCGTCCACGCCCGTTTACATCATCTGCTCGCCCCGCCCGCAGGTCGGCAAGACGCTGATCGCGCGGCTGCTCGGCGAATTCCTGCTGCTCAAGAACGGCGACGTGGTCTGCTTCGACATCAACCTGAAGGAGCCGTCGCTGCTCGACTACCTGCCGCGGATCACCGAGACCGCCGACGTGATCGACACCTACGGCAAGATGCAGCTGATGGACCGCGTCATCGTCAATGACGGCATCGCCAAGGTGATCGACCTCGGCTACCACGCCTTCGACGAATTCTTCAAAATGGCCGACCAGATCGGGCTGATGAAGGAGGCGCTGCGCCGCCGCGTCGCGCCCGTCATCCTCTACGTGGCGGATACCGACCGCGCCTCGGTGCGCGGCTACCAGATGCTGCAGGGCCAGATCCCGCCGAACGGGCTCGTCGTCGTCGACAATGAATTCGTGGTGCGCGGCGAGCTGCCGCCTGTCATGAACGCAAGCCGGGTGCTGCGCTTCCGCGCGCTGCCGGTGTTCCTGAAGACCTATATCGACCGGCTGAATTTCTCCTTCACCGGCTATTTGCGCCAGGAAAGGGATTCATCGACCGAGCTGCATCAGTGGATCCGGAAGAACTACACGACGTTCCGCGATCTCGAGCTCAGCATGCTGCTGCAGCGGTTGTAGCCTTTCGCCCTCTCCCCGCTTGCGGGCAGAGCCTACAGCGCCGTGTGATCCCGGCGTCAAGCATTCGCAAGGTGACGCCGCAACACCGGCTTGAGCAGCACCAGGGCGCACAACGCCGCCAGAATGTCCATCGCAGATACCGTGTAAAGTACGGTGGACCAGGTACCGGTCGCCTCCGTGATCAGATTTCCCACCGGGACGAGCAGAGAGGCAACACCCTTCGAGCAATATAGTACGCCATAGATGCTGCCGATATTCTTCGTTCCGAAGGCATCTGCCGAGGTAGCACTAAACAGACTGTAGACTTCGCCCCAGGCGAGGAAAACGACACCGCTGAGGAAGACGAAAGCCCATGGATTGCGGCCAAACGTGGCAAGCGTGGCGATGCCGATTCCCTCCAGCGCGAAGGCCACGAACATCGTATTCTCGCGCCCGATGTAATCGGAGATAACGCCGAACAGCGGTCGCGAAATCCCGTTCATGATACGATCAAGCAGGAGCGCGAAGGGCAGCGCGGCGAGGGCGAAGAAGTACAGATCGACCTTGAGATCCTTGACCCCGAGATCCTGCGACATCGGCCCGAGTTGCGCGACCGCCATGAGGCCGCCGGTCACCGTCATCGTGAACATCACGAACAAAAGGTAAAACACCGGCGTCCTGGCGGCTTCGAGCAACGTGTAGTCACGTCGGCTTTGCGGAACGATCGTCGAAGGTCGCGTTTCGCCCGCCTGCGGCGCCCGCATCGCGAGGGAGGCGAGCATGATGATGATTCCCTGGATCAAGCCATACCAGAAGAAGGCGACCTGGAAGCCGCCATTGGCGATCATGTTGGCAATCGGAAGGATGGTGAGAGCGGATCCCGCACCATAGGCCCCCGCCGTGAAGCCAACTGCAAGGCCGCGACGATCAGGAAACCATTTGATCGCGTTGTTGACGCAGGTGGCGTACACGCAGCCCACGCCAATGCCCCCGATCGCGGCGGCGACATAATAGCCCGTGAGCGAGGTGGCGTAGGAATCCATGATCCATGCGAGGCCGGTAAAGAAGCCGCCGATGAGCACGATGATGCGCGGACCGAAGCGGTCAATCAGATAGCCCTCGAATGGCGTAAGCCAGGTTTGCACGAGCACGAAGATCGTGAAGGCGATCTGGATGCTGGCGCGCTGCCAGCCGAACGTCTTCTGGATTTCCGGCACAAACAGTGTCCAGGCATATTGGATGTTCGCGGCCGCGACCATGCAGACGACGCCGAGAATGAGTTGCATCCAGCGGTAGCCCGCCTGGGCTTGTGCACCAGGATGCGTCGTGGAGATTGTTGCTGACGATGTCATGATACCTCCCTGGTGGCACCGCGACTGCCGACAGAATTTTTTCCGTCAATGTCCCGCCACTTCCGCGTAAACAGTTGCCCAGCCGATGGCGTCCGCCGGCAGCATGGATGTGACTGCCAGCGAAAGGACCAGGCCAAGAGCAGAGAAAAGCGAGACCACGTCCAGATCAGTGGTTCCCTCGTAGATTGTGTACATGAACGCCTCCGATGCCTAGATCGGTAGCCTCGTCCAATGTGATGCACTTGGTGATGCATACGGGCCGGCGCTGGACCTGCTCCTTCACTCCGGGGGAGTCGGCGCACCTGTCCGATGCGTGTCCAGCCGCCTTTACGCCCTGGCCGTCAATGAGGTCGAACGACACCCGTTCGCTCGCCAGGGGCGTAATCGTCCCACTGACAGGCGGCCGACAACGAGCGGCAAGCTCGCAATCAACTATTGATCGGCCCGACCCGCCTCAGAGATGGCGTCCCACATCGCTGCACCCGCCCTTCCAGGTACATGGGCGCGCTGCCGAGCAACCCAGACTATAGCCGCATCTGAGCTGCACGTCGGTGCGTTCTCATGCCGCACCTTGGCCCCCACCGAGCTTTTGGCGCTGGACCGGACCCCAATTGGGAGGCGGCTTGAGATGGGGGTATTGGCCCGACGCAGGCCTTCCGCGACGCCTGCATTTTCGGCTGCTTCCGGTTGAACAGCGGTCGTCAAGCGAAGGGTCAGGTCAAGCTGGCACGTGAAGACGCGGCTAGTGCCCCTCGAACGCCATCAGCGTGCGCACCGGCACGTCCATCGCGCGCAGTTTGGCGGCGCCGCCGAGATCGGGCAGGTCGATGATGAAGCAGGCGGCGACAACATTAGCGCCGATCTGGCGCAACAGCTTGACCGCGCCCTCCGCGGTGCCGCCGGTCGCGATCAGATCGTCGACCAGGATCACGCGCTCGCCGGGCAGCACGGCGTCGGCATGCATCTCCATCTCGTCGATACCGTACTCCAGCGAATAGGCGATCCGCACCGTGGTGTGCGGCAGCTTGCCCTTCTTGCGGATCGGCACGAAGCCGGCCGAGAGCTGGTGCGCCACCGCGCCGCCGAGGATGAAGCCACGGGCCTCGATGCCTGCGACCTTGTCGACCTTCGCCCCGGCCCAGGGATGCACCAGCTCATCGACCGCCCGGCGGAAGGCACGGGCATCCGCGAGCAGCGTCGTGATGTCGTGAAACAGGATGCCCTTCTTCGGGTAGTCCGGGATGCTGCGAACGGTCGCCTTGATGTCGTGGTCGAAGGTCATTGGTCTCGCAATCCTCATTTGGCCGGCGGATTAAGCCGGAATGCATTCTCGACGATGCGCAGGCCCACCTCATTGCCGAGCGACATCAGCGACTCCGGATGGAATTGCACGCCGCCGACCGGCAGGGTCTTGTGCTCGATCACCATCGCGACGCCGTCTTCGGTGGTCGCGGTCACCGCCAGCACCTCGGGCACGCTGTCGCGCTCGACATAGAGGGAGTGGTAGCGGCCGATCACGATCTCATTGGGCAGATTGTGCATCAGCCGGCCGCCGCGCACCTGGACGCGCGAGGGACGGCCGTGCGCAGGCTGACCAAGCTGACCGAGCTGACCGCCGAAATATTCGCCGATCGCCTGCACGCCGAGGCAGACGCCAAAGATCGGCAGCTTCTTCTCGAGCGCAGTGTCGATGGTTTTCGCGATGCCGAAATCCTCCGGGCGACCCGGCCCGGGCGACAGCACCAGCAGGTCCCAGCCCTTCTTCTTGAGCATGTCCTGGGCATGGATATGCCTGACCACGGTGACGTTGGCACCGACCTGGCGGAAGTAATCGGCCAGCATGTGCACAAAGCTGTCGTCGTGATCGATCAGCAGCACGTTCTTGCCGGAGCCGGTGGCATCAGGCGCGAAATCCGACAACGGCTTCGGCGGATCGCCGCGCAGCGCCTGGAACAGCGCCGCCGCCTTGACCTGGCACTCGCGGTCCTCGGCGGCCGGATCCGAGTCGAACAGGCAGGTCGCACCGACCCGCACCTCGGCCAGGCCATCCTTCATGCGGATGGTGCGGATGGTCAGCCCGGTGTTGATGCTGCCGTCGAAATTGACGCAGCCGATCGCGCCGGCATACCAGCGCCGCGGCGAGCGCTCGTGGTCCTCGACGAACTGCATCGCCCATAGTTTCGGTGCGCCGGTCACCGTCACCGCCCAGGCATGGGTGAGGAAAGCGTCGAGCGAATCGAAGCCCGGCCGCAGCATGCCCTCGACGTGATCGACGGTGTGGAACAGTTTTGAGTAGGTCTCGATCTGCCGCCGCGCCAGCACCTTGATGGTACCGGGCACGCAGACGCGTGCCTTGTCGTTGCGGTCGACGTCGGTGCACATGTTGAGCTCGAACTCGTCCTTCTCCGAGTTCAACAGCTTGCGGATCTGCTCGGCATCGCCGATCGAGTCCGAGCCGCGCGCGATGGTGCCCGAGATCGGGCAGGTCTCGACCCGGCGGCCGTCGGAGCGCACGAACATCTCCGGCGAGGCGGAGACCAGGAATTCGCCGTCGCCGAGATTCATCAGCGCGCCATAGGGCGACGGGTTGATGCGGCAGAGCCGCTGGAACACTTCCGCCGGCGACCGTTCGCAGGGCTCGCCAAACAATTGCCCGGGCACCGCCTCGAACAAATCGCCGCGCGCGAAGGCCGCGCGCGCGACCTCGACCGTGGCCTGGTATTCGCCCGGAGCATGATCGGCAAAGCCCTGCCGGCCGTTCCTGGCGTAAAGGCTCGGCGCGGTCCCGTGCGACTGGCCGGCGGTTGATTTGCCCTTCCAGGAGAATTCGTAATTCAACGCCACGCCGCGGCCGGTGGCGCGGTCATAGGCGAGCAGGCGATCCGGCACGTAGAGCACGATGTCGCGCTGGTCGGCCTCGCGGGCGCGCTTCTGCACGATATCCTCGATCTGGAACACGAGGTCGTAGGCGAAGGCGCCGAACAGGCCGAGCAGCGGATCGGCATTGGAGGTGAATGCCGCCACCATGTCGCGCACCAGCGACATCACGCTGGCGCGGCGGGTGCGCTGGTCTTCCTGGACCGGCGCGGCACCGCGGATGATATGGCCGGCGAGCCTGGTGGCACTACGCTCGGAGATCACGACGCAGGGCTCGCGCAGCACGTCGCCGAGGAAGGCGATCAAGACCTCGCCGCGCGGGTTCAGCGCCTGCAATGAGAAATTGGTACCCGACGTCTCCAGTACCAGCGGCGGATCGGCAAAGCCGAGGTCAAAGCTCTCGTAGCGGCCCGGCACCGTCGTGCCCGAGGACAGCACCACGCCGCGGCGGCGGTCCAACAGCGCGATCAGATCGTCGAGGCGGTTGGCGCCGCCGGTGAACTGCTCGACCACGCGCGCGACGGCAAGGCCGCCATTGGTGAGGTATTCGCTCTTGGCCGGCAGGGAGAAGACTGTCCTGTTCATGTGATCCTCTTACGAGACTTGGGAAGAGAGCGCCACACAGGACAAACGAAGGGCCGTCGCACTGCGATGGCGACCTTCGACGACTTTTGGAAATGAAATCGCACCGGCCACCTATGAGGAGGTGGGCCACCAACGACGGGATGGGCTGGCAACGGTGCGCATGGCCGTTACACACCACCCGGCGCGGGCCGTGTCAAGGGATGGCCGGTGCCCTTGCTCCTGCCCCTGCCCCAAGGCGGGACGGCCTTTTTCCGGTTCGCACGGCGGGGAATCCGCGTAGGATTTGTGGAAATGGCGGCCGATCGGCCGCCCAAAAAACAGACAGATGGCGGAGGCGCAGATGGCGATTTTGGGTCTCGGATATGCCGGCTTCGGCTCCGACGCGCTCGACGACTGGCGGCAATTCGGCACCGGCCTGGTCGGGCTGCAAGCCATCGAGCGCGGCAATTCGCTGCTCGCCTTCCGGATGGACGATCGCAAGCAACGCATCGTGATCGACCGCGCGCAGGGCGAAGGCACCAGGTTCTTCGGCTGGGAGGTGGCGGACGCCGCAGCGCTCGACGCGCTGGCGGCGCGGCTCGAGCATGCCGGCGTCGCCGTAACCGCCGAGCCGCAGGCGCTCGCCGACGCGCGGCGGGTGCGCGGCCTGATCTCGTTCCAGGACCCGGCCGGCAACCGGCTCGAAGCGTTCCATGGCCCGGAGATCGACGACACGCCGTTCAAGCCGGGCCGCTCGATCTCCGGTTTCCGCACCGGCGCGCTCGGCCTCGGCCACGCGGTGCTGACGGTCGAGAACATCGCGCCGGTCATGAGCTTCTATGTCGACGTGCTCGGCTTCGCCCTGAGCGACTACATCGAAAAGCCGTTCCGCGCCTATTTCTTTCACGTCAATGCCCGCCACCACTCGCTCGCGCTGATCGAGACCGGGACGAACGGCATGCATCACCTGATGGTCGAGCTGTTCTCGCTCGACGATGTCGGCCAAGCCTACGACATTGCGATGAAGGAGGACCGGGTCAACGTCACGCTCGGCCGTCACACCAACGATTTGATGACGTCGTTCTACGCCAAGTCGCCGTCAGCCTTCATGGTCGAGTGCGGCTGGGGCGGCCGCGAGATCGACCCGACAAACTGGACACCGTTCGAGATGGTTGACGGCCCGAGCCTGTGGGGCCACGAGCGCGTCTGGCTGTCAGCCGAGGACCGCGCCGTCGCGCGCGGGATGCGCATGCGCGCCGCCGCCGAGGGCAAGCGCGCCCCGGTGCAGGTGCTGGAAGGCAATTTCAAGCTGATGTCGGGGACCTGCCCGTGGTGGGACGGGGTGAAGAACGCATAACGATTGCGTTCCCGGCCTAGTGCGCAATTGCGCACGGGGGCCGGGACCCATAACCACAGGGCGCAATTGTTTGGCAAAGCCGTCGACCAGCTTCCTTTGATCACGACCGCCGCGGCGTATGGGTCCCGGCCTTCGCCGGGACGACAGCGGTGGCCGTAGCGGGCAGCCTCTTACCCCAAATGCTTCCTGAAAAACTCCGTCGCCCGGCCCCAGGCCAGTTCTGCACAGTGCCGGTCGTGCACCGACAAACGCTGCTCGTTGCCGAAACCGTGCTCGGCGTCATAGCGGAACAGCTCCAGCGATTTGCCGGCGGCGTTCATCGCTTTCTCAAACCCGTCGACCAGCGCCGGCGTGCACCAGTCGTCCTTGGTAGCAAAATGCCCCTGCAGCGGAATCTTGACGTCCGCCGGCTTGGCCGCCTGCTCCGGCGGAATGCCGTAGAACACCACACCGGCCGTCAGCTCCGGGATCTTGGTGGCGCCGATGATGGTCACCGCGCCACCGAGGCAGAAGCCGGTCAGGCCGACCTTGGTGCCGCTCTTGGCAAGGTATTGCGCGGCGCCGCGCACGGTCTGCGTGGTGGCATCCATGAAGTCGAGCGAGTTCATCTCTTTGCCGGCCGCGTCGGTGTCGTGATACGGCACCACCTTGCCCTTGTAGAGATCGGGCGCCAGCGCATCGAAGCCGGCCAGCGCGAAGCGGTCGCACATTCCCTTGATCTGGTCCTGCAGGCCCCACCATTCCTGGATCACGACCACGCCCGGCGCGTTGCCGCGCGCGGCATTGGCGAGATAGCCTGACGCTTCCTTGCCGTCCGGACGCTTGAAGCTGATGCTGGTACCCATGAGTTCCTCCGCAATGTTTGCCGGCTGATTGGCCGGCATCTTGTCCGCACTCGGTGACGGACGCAATCGCCCTGCGGCGGGCTCGCGCACTCGTCATCTCCGCGCATTGGCGCCGCGTGCGTCCCGCACAACAAAAAAGCCCCCGAAGGGGCTTTTTCAAACTCGCTACCTAACGAGGTCAGTGGGCGTCGGCCCAGACCTTGCGCTTGGTGAAGTACATCAGGATCGCGAACACGATCAGGAAGAAGAACACCTGCATGCCGATCCGCTTGCGCTCCTCCATGTGCGGCTCGGCGGCCCACATCAGGAACGTGGTGACGTCGTGCGCATACTGCTTCACTGTCGCCGGCGAACCGTCATCGAAGGTCACCTGACCGTCGGACAGCGGCTTCGGCATCTTGATCGAGTGGCCCGGGAAGTACTTGTTGTAGTACGAGCCTTCCGGAATCGTGACGCCGGCCGGAGCCTTGTCCTCGAAGCCCTGCAGGATGGCATCGACGTAGTCGGGGCCCTGCTCCTGGTACTGGCTGAAGAAGTCGATCACGAACTGCGGGAAGCCGCGCTTGTAGGACCGCGCCTTGGTGATCAGCGAGAGATCGGGCGGTGCAGCGCCGCCATTGGCCACACGCGCTGCCTGCTCGTTCGGGAACGGCGACGGGAAGTAATCCGCCGGGCGGCCCGGACGTTCGAACATTTCGCCCTGGTCGTTCGGGCCGTCCTTGATCTTGTACTCGGACGCGAACGCCGCCGCCTGCGCCACCGAATAGCCGGGGCCGCCGGCATCGGCGAGGTTGCGGAACGCGACATAGGACAGGCCGTGACAGGCCGAGCAGACTTCCTTGTAGACCTTCAGGCCACGCTGCAGCGAGCCGCGGTCATACTTGCCGAAAGGGCCGGAGAACGACCAACTCTGTGCCGGCGGCGCATTGCCACCCTCCTCGGCCTTGGCGTTCTGGGTGCTGCCGGCGAACAGGCCGCCGGCCACCACCAGCGCAAGCATCACGGAGGCTGCGGTCACGACCCTGCCCTTGCTCTTCGCCAGCACGTCGTCGGCGATCGAGTTCGGCAGCGGGCGCGGCGTCTCGATGCGGGAGAGCAGCGGCAGCACGATCAGGAAGTAGGCGAAGTAGCAGACCGTCAGGATGCGGCCGGCGATGACGTAGATGCCTTCCGGCGGCTGCGAGCCGAGATAGCCGAGCAGGATGCAGACCACGACGAAGATCCAGAAGAACTGCTTGGCCAGCGGACGATACTTCGAGGACCGGGTCCGCGCGTTGTCGAGCCAGGGCAGGAACGCCAGGATGACGATCGCGCCGAACATTGCCACCACGCCGGCGAGCTTGTTCGGGATCGAACGCAGGATCGCGTAGAACGGCAGGTAGTACCATTCAGGCACGATGTGCGCCGGGGTCACGCCGGGGTTCGCCGGGATGTAGTTGTCGGCGTCGCCGAGATAGTTCGGCATGTAGAAGATGAACCAGGCGAAGAAGATCAGGAAGCAGGACACGCCGAACGCGTCCTTGATCGTCGCATAGGGCGTGAACGGGACGCTGTCCTTCTCGGTCTTGGCCTCGACGCCGGCCGGGTTGTTCTGACCCGCGACGTGCAGCGCCCAGACGTGCAGCACGACCACGCCGGCGATCACGAACGGCAGCAGATAGTGCAGCGAGAAGAAGCGGTTCAGCGTCGGGTTGCCGACCGAATAGCCGCCCCACAGCAAGGTCACGATGCTCTCGCCGAAATAGGGAATTGCCGAGAACAGGTTGGTGATGACGGTCGCGCCCCAGAAGCTCATCTGGCCCCACGGCAGCACGTAGCCCATGAAGCCGGTCGCCATCATCAAGAGGTAGATGATGACGCCGAGGATCCACAGCACCTCGCGCGGCTCCTTGTACGACCCGTAATAGAGACCGCGGAACATGTGGACGTAGACCGCGAAGAAGAACATCGACGCGCCGCAGGCGTGCATGTTGCGCAGCAGCCAGCCGTAATTGACGTCACGGACGATCAGCTCAACCGATTTGAAGGCGAGGTCGGCGTGCGGCGTGTAGTGCATCGCCAGGATCACGCCGGTCAGGATCTGCAAACCCAGCATCAGCGACAGAATGGCGCCGAAGGTCCACCAGTAGTTCAGGTTGCGCGGCGTCGGGTAGGCCACGAAGGAAGAGTGGACCAGGCCCATGATCGGAAGGCGCCGTTCGATCCACTTCAAGGCGGGGTTGCTCGGTTGAAAATCAGATGGTCCGCTCATTGATGCGATCCTGAAGAAGAAAAACGACGCGATGGGTCCAAGGGGAAGCCGAAGTCCCGGAGGGTCCGGGACTTAGCCGATCTGGATTTTGGTGTCGGAAAGGAAGGCGTAGGGCGGCACCGCCAGGTTGGCGGGCGCCGGCCCCTGGCGGATACGACCGGAGGAGTCGTACTGCGAGCCGTGGCAGGGGCAGAAGAAGCCGTCGTAATTGCCCTCATGGGCGATCGGGATACAGCCGAGATGGGTGCAGATGCCGATCACGACCAGCCACTGGTCGTGGCCGGCCTTGACGCGGGCCGAGTCGGGCTGCGGATCGGGCAGGCTCGAGAGCGGCACGCTCTGGGCCTCCTGAATCTGCTTCTTGGTGCGGTGGCTGATGTAGATCGGCTTGCCGCGCCAGAACACCTTGATGTCCTGGCCCTCGGCGATCGGCGCCAGGTCGACCTGGATCGGTGCGCCGGCTGCGATCGTCGCGGCATCCGGGTTCATCTGGGCAACCATCGGCCACACGGTGGCGGCTGCGCCGACCACGGCGGCAGCTCCGGTTGCAACGAAGAGAAAATCACGGCGTGTCGGATGGTCCGCCGAAGACGCTGTCGTCACGATTCCTAGCCCTTTCTTTTCTGCAGCCGGTGGAACCGCCCCAAAGACGCGGAACGCGTCCCGAGAAAGGCTGCCGGCGCCCGCGGCCCCCGCGGCGGCAGAAAACCGCTATTCCCCACCCCAAATGGCGGAACAGCAGTCCAGAATCGTTCTATTGGCACCCTTGCCGGACGAGCGCAAGCCCGCTATCGGCTCGCAAACGTGCAATGCACGAAATCAGCGCCGGGCGATGTTTTATTGAGACAATTTCATCCGGTTTTCACAGGTCGTCAGCACCATGCAGATCGCGCTGTTCCAGCCCGACATTCCCCAGAATACGGGAACGATTCTGCGCCTCTGCGCCTGCCTGGATGTGGCAGCCCACATCATCGAACCGGCGGGGTTCGACGCCTCGGACCGGAATTTCCGCCGGGCGGGTATGGACTATCTCGACCATGTGCGGTTGAAGCGTCACGACTCATGGTCGAAATTCGAGGAATGGCGGGCCGAGGCCGCCTGCCGGCTGGTCCTGTTCACGACCAGGGCTGCGAAATCCTATCTTGATTTCGAGTATACGGCCTCCGATGTCCTGCTGTTCGGGCGCGAGACGGCGGGGGTGACCGACGCAGTGGTGGCCGCCGCGGACGCGCGGCTGGTGATTCCGATCAAGCCGCCCCTGCGCTCGCTCAATGTGGCGGTCACGGCGGCCATGGCCCTCGGCGAGGCGCTGCGGCAGACCGGTTCGGGAACAGCCGGTTCGGCAACTCAGAGGGATTTTTGGTGAGCTACGCGGTCAAGGAGATATTTCTCACCCTGCAGGGCGAAGGCGCCCATGCGGGCCGCGCCTCCGTGTTCTGCCGCTTCGCCGGCTGCAACCTCTGGAGCGGCCGCGAGCAGGACCGCACTGGGGCCGTCTGCCGGTTCTGCGACACCGATTTCGTCGGCACCGACGGCACGCTTGGCGGCCGCTATGCCGACGCGGCCGAGCTCGCCAACACCATCGCCGCGCAATGGACCGCCGGCGCGGCCGACCGCTACGTGGTCTTGACCGGCGGCGAGCCGCTGCTGCAGGTCGACACCGCCCTGATCGAGGCCCTGCACGGGCATGGCTTTGCGATCGCGATCGAGACCAACGGAACCATCGCCCCACCCGACGGGCTCGACTGGATCTGCGTCAGCCCCAAGGCCGCGGCCGAGCTCGTGGTGCGCAGGGGGCACGAGCTCAAGCTGGTCTATCCGCAGGTGGAGAATAAGCCGGAGGATTTCGCGGGGCTGTCATTCGAGCGCTTCTCGCTGCAGCCGATGGACGGCCCCGACGTGATCGCGAATACCGAGCGCGCGATCGCCTATTGCCTGAAGCACCCGCAATGGCGCCTCAGCGTGCAGACGCACAAGACGCTCGGTATCAGATAACTACCCTGGCAGAACTGGATTGTTGAACGAGATGTGGGAATTGACGAAAGCGTTTCGGTTCGAGGCTGCGCATGCGCTTTCCGGAACGACGTTTGGTGTGAACAGCGAGGAGATTCACGGTCACTCCTTCCGCGCCGAAGTCACGGTGCGCGGTACGCCCGACCCGAAAACCGGGATGGTGATCGATCTCGGCCTGCTGGAGCGCGCCATGGCCGAGGTGCAGAAAACGCTCGACCACAAGTTCCTGAACAAGATCGAGGCCATCGGCGTGCCGACGCTGGAGAATCTCTCGCGCTTCATCTGGGAGCGGCTGCAACATACCGGCAAGCTGACGCGCGTCGCCGTCCATCGCGACAGCTGCAACGAGAGCTGCACCTATTTCGGACCGCAGGGATAGTCATGCTGCCCACAGACCCCGCCATCATCGAAGACCGCAAGGCGCGTGCGCGCGGCTGGTTCGAGGCGCTGCGCAACGACATCTGCGCGGCCTTCGAGACACTCGAGGACGATGCCCCCGCAGCGCTCTATCCCGGCGACGCCGGCCGGTTCGTGCGCACCCCCTGGGACCGCACTGACCACACCGGCAAGCCCGGCGGCGGGGTGATGTCGATCATGAAGGGCCGGCTGTTCGAGAAGGTCGGCGTGCACTGCTCGACCGTGCATGGCGAGTTCGCCCCCGAATTCCGCGCGCAGATTCCCGGTGCCGCCGATAATCCCAGATTTTGGGCCTCGGGCATTTCGCTGATCGCACATTTGCGCAATCCGAACGTGCCCGCCGTGCATATGAACACCCGCTTCGTCGTCACCACCAAGGCCTGGTTCGGCGGCGGCGCCGATTTGACGCCGGTGCTGAACCGGCGGCGCACCCAGGAGGACCCCGATACGGTCGCCTTCCATGCCGCGATGAAAGAGGCGTGCAGCGGGCCGAACGGCGTCGCCGACTACGACAAGTACAAGAAATGGTGCGACGACTATTTCTATCTGCCACACCGCAAGGAAGCCCGCGGCGTCGGCGGCATCTTCTACGACTGGCACGACAGCGGCGACTGGGACGCCGACCTCGCCTTCACCCAGGACGTCGGGCGCAGCTTCCTGAAAATCTATCCCGACCTGGTGCGGCGTAATTTCGCGGCCGCCTGGAGCGCCGAGGATCGCGATGAGCAGCTGATCCGCCGCGGACGCTATGTCGAGTTCAACCTGCTCTACGATCGCGGCACCATCTTCGGCCTGAAGACCGGCGGCAATGTGGATTCGATCCTGTCGTCGCTGCCGCCGGAGGTGAAATGGCCGTGACCAAGCTGCCGCGCGCGATGCTGATCGACATGGATGACACCATCCTGTCGGCCTATGGGCGCCCCGAGATCGCCTGGAACACGATCACCGCCGAATTCGCCGAGGAGCTGGCGCCCCTGCCCCCGGACATGGTCGCAACCGCGCTGTTGGCCTATGCACGGCAATTCTGGTCGACGGCCGAGCCGATCTGGCGGATCAAGCTCGGCGAGGCGCGGCGGCTCACCGTGAAGGGCGGCTTGGCGGCGCTCGCGGCGGTCGGCCACCGCGCGCTGCCGGACGATCTCGCCGACCGCATCGCCGATCGCTTCACGGCTTACCGCGAGGAGGAGATGTTCGTCTTCCCCGGCGCGCATGAGGCGATCGATGCGTTCAAGGCGCTCGGCATCAAGCTCGCGCTGGTCACCAACGGCGCCGCCGAGATGCAACGCGCCAAGGTCGAGCGCTTTGCGCTCGGCCATCGCTTCGATCACATCCAGATCGAGGGCGAGCACGGCTTCGGCAAGCCGGAGGAGCGCGCCTATCTGCACGCGATGGAAGCGCTCGGCGTCAGCGCACCGGATACCTGGATGATCGGCGACAATCTCGAGTGGGAAGTCGTGGCGCCACAGCGGCTTGGCATCTATGCGATCTGGATGGACGTGCATGGCGTCGGATTGCCGCCGGGATCGACAATCAAGCCCGACCGCATCATCCGTTCGCTGACCGAACTGGTTCCTGCCGCGCGCTAGGTGGTGTGGACTCTAAGGATTCCCTTTTAGGAGCAAATCAGATTCAAGGCTGCTTTTGGGGAGGCAGCCTTGGGTGTGATGGACCGTTTGGTATTGAGCGACGCGGCGTGGGAGCGGATAGCGCCGCTGATCATAGGGCGCCCCGATCAGAAGGGCTCCACCGGGCGCGACAACCGGATGTTCGTGGAAGGTGTGCTGTGGATCGTGCGCACGGGGTCTCCCTGGCGCGATCTCCCGGAGGTGTTTGGCGATTGGAACAGCGTGTTCCGGCGCTTCAGCCGATGGAGCATCAAGGGTGTTTGGTGGCGGATCTTCGAGGCGATGTCCGATGATCCGGACTTCGAATATCTGATCGTCGATTCCACCATCGTTCGGGCGCATCAGCACGCCGCCGGCGCCAAAAAGGGGGGTCTGAAGATCAAGCGGAAGATCAAGCGATCGGCCGCTCGCGCGGCGGCCTGAGCACCAAGATACATATGGCCGTTCGTGGCTTGGGATGTCCGGTGCGGTTCACGCTCACCGCAGGTCAGAAGGGCGATGCACCGCAAGCCGCCGCATTGATCGAGGGATTATCTGCCGAGGTCGTCATGGCCGATACAGCCTATGACGCCGATCACTTGCGCCAAGCCATCGCCGCCAAAGGCGCGCTCGCAGTCATCCCCAACGACCCGTCACGCGCGCTCAAATATCCGCTCGACAAGCATCTCTATGCCCAGCGCCATCTCGTCGAATGCTGCTTCTCAAAGCTCAAGCAGTTCCGACGCGTCGCAACCCGCTTCGAAAAGACCGCCCGAAATTATCGCGCCGTCGTCACCCTCGCAGCCATCGTCTTATGGATGCGATAAGTGTCCACACCACCTAAAGCATGATCCGGAAAAGTGCGAAGCGGTTTTCCGAAAAGATCATGCTCAAACAAAGAGCTAAAGCGCGATGACGATTCAACCCAATCTCATCGCGCTTTAATAGCCGCAACGGCTGTTTACACAGCAAATCCACAGCACCGAGTGGCGGCCGTGATCGCACTGTCATCACCGGTCGCTAGCCTGCCGTCCGCGTCATCAAGCGCGGAGGGAAAATCATGGAACTGAAACCAGGCGATGTCGTCATGCTGAAATCCGGCGGCCATCCGATCACGGTCGTTGAAGTCGACGAGGACAAGGTCGAGTGTCTGTGGATGGGCACGGACGGCGATTTGTTTCGCGAAACCTTGCCGCTCGTCGCGCTCGAATCGACCGAAATCGATCCGGAAGATGACGAGGAAGACGACGACGAAGAAGAGGATGACGAGGAAGAAGAAGAGGACGACGACAAGGAGCACGGCAGCCGCAAGAAGCGCAAGGCTGCGTAAGTAAAGGCTGCGTAAGTTTTCTCAGGCGATGCTGCCCGCCGAGCCGTCGGCAGCATCGCTTCCGCGTCCCGTCAGAATGCGCGCAACGCTTTCGCGGTCATCGCGCTGCCGATAGTCACGGCAGCGTGGTGGAGATATCGGTCAAGCTCACAGCCGATGGTCGCGGGTGAAACGGGAAACGGTCTGGTCGGCGATGCCAGACAACACCTGCGGATCGAGCGGAAAATCCGCGGCAAGCCAAGCATCCTCGGCCAGGGTCAGGACATGCCCCAACGCCGGTCCCTCGGCAATCCCGCGCGCGATGAAATCCGACGCCCTCAAGGGAAAGTGAGGCGCGCGCCAGCGTTGCGGCAGCGTGGCGAGCGCGCGCCACTGATCGACATCGCGGTTCGCGCCGGTTCGCGCCCAGGCCAGCAGCAGCCGGTCGCGATAAGGCTCCTCATCGAGCCGGTAGAGCCTGCGCCTGGCACGCGCCTCGTCCATGCCGGGCAAGCGCCACCAGCGATGGCCCATCGAGTCGAGCGCCTTGGCTTCGGCATTGGAGAGCCGCAGCCGGCTCGCGATGCGCCGCGCATCCTCGGTCACGGCGACCGTCAGCGCGGCGAGCCGGCGCGTCGCGCTCGGCTTAAGCTCCATCAGCCCCTCGATCTCGATCATCGCCGCGAACGGTCCGGTATAGGCGACGCCGCCGAACAGCGGCAGCAGCAGTCCGCCATCCCCCATCGCAACCACCGCGCCCGCGGCGCCGTTCGCGACCACGAGCTTGAGCATCTCCATGCGGATCCGCTCGGCCGACAGGCCGGCGAGTCCGGCGCATCCGGAGATGCAAGCGAGATAGCCGGCGCGATCGACCTCGCCTGCGGCATAGGCGGCGTGGAAACGGAAGAAGCGCAGGATGCGCAGATAATCCTCGGCAATCCGCTGCGCCGGATCGCCGATGAAGCGCACCCGCCTCGCCGCGATGTCGGCGAGGCCGCCGACGTGATCGTGCACGATGCCGTCGGCATCGACCGACAGGCCGTTGATGGTGAAGTCGCGCCGCTCGGCGTCGCGCACCCAGTCGCGCCCGAACGCCACCTTGGCCTTGCGGCCATAGGTCTCGGTGTCCTCGCGCAGCGTCGTCACCTCGAAGGGCTGGCTGTCGACGACCAGCGTCACGGTGCCGTGCTCGATGCCGGTCGGCACGCTCTTGATGCCCGCCCGCCTGGCGCGGCGAACCACCTCGTCCGGCAACGCCGTCGTGGCAATGTCGATGTCGGCGAGCGGAATTTTCATCAACGCGTTGCGCACTGCGCCGCCGATCACCCGCGCTTCCTCGCCGTCGGCATTGAGCAGGCCGAGCACCCGCGCCGCTGGCCCCTCAGTGAGCCATGGCGCGTCGGACAACAGGCGCACCTCGCTCATTTCTCAGCTCCGGGCACCAGCCTGCCGTCCTCGATATGGGCGGGAACGTAGGTCGAGTTCGGCGGCGCGCCGGTCAATTCGGCAAGCAGCACGAAACTGATGATGACCAGCACCAGCGCCGCCAGCGTCAGCTTCGCCAGCATGTCGAGCGGCCATGACGCCGGCAGCGTCACGCCGGCGCGCGTCGCGATGAGGTAGATGGCATAGACCGCGAAGGGGATCAGGAAGACGCCGATCTCGGTCAATACCGTGCGGATCATGACAGATAGATCCGCTCATACAGCACACGCAGGATGCCCGCGGTCGCGCCCCAGATGTAGCGCTCGGCGAACGGCATCGCATAGTAGTGCCGGTCGATGCCGCGGAATTCCTTGACGTGGATCTGATGATTCTCGGGATTCATCAGGAACGCGAGCGGCACCTCGAACGCATCGACGACCTCGGCTTCATTGATCTCCAGTGTGAATCCCGGCTTCACCTTGGCGACCGTCGGCAGGATGCGGAAGCCGAATGCGGTGCCATAGAGGTCGAGATAGCCGACCGGGTCGATGAATTCCCGCTTCAGCCCGACTTCTTCGCAGGCCTCCCGCAACGCGGCATCGAGCGGCGAGGCATCGGTGGCGTCGATCTTGCCGCCGGGAAACGAGATCTGACCGGCGTGGCTCGACAGATTGGGCGAACGCTGCGTCAAGAGCACGGTCGGCTCGGGATGATCGACCACCGGGATCAGCACCGCGGCCGGCCGCACCGGCTGCTCCTGCGCCACGATCTCGAGCATGCGGTCGTTGCCGGAGTCTCCGGTGCGCGGAATGATATGCGGATCGACCAACCCCGGCGGCACTTCGAAATCGAGCCGCGTGCGGGCCCGCGCGAAGAATTCCGTCGAACTGATCGTCGCCGGCCTCACCTTCAGCAACGGCTCGTTCAAAGTGCGTCCCTCACCTGACTGGCGTCGGCCATCGCGAAGAACTCGCCGCCGGACTCGATGCCGAACATCTCCTGACCATCGACCATCCGCTGCTCGCCCATGTCAACCAGATCGTAGTAGAGCGCGCGGGTGACCTTGGCCCACAGGTCGGCGCGGACATGCAGATAGGGCGTCAATCCGCCGTCCTCGGCAGCCTCGAATCTGAGACCGTGGCCCTTCTCGCAATCGACCCAATCGTCGACATTGGTGCGGAACCTGAGCAAGCGGCCGCGCGCATCTTCATCGGTCTGCATTTCCACGGCGAGGAACGGCGCGTCATCGACGCGGATGCCGACCTTCTCCACCGGTGTCACGAGAAAGTGCTTGCCGTCCTCGCGCTTCAGAATGGTGGAGAACAGCCGCACCAGCGCGGGACGGCCGATCGGCGTTCCCATGTAGAACCAGGTGCCGTCGGGCGCGATTCGCATGTCGAGATCGCCGCAGAATGGCGGATTCCAGAGGTGAACCGGCGGCAGGCCCTTGCGTCCGGCCGGCCCTGATGTCGCAGCTCGATTGGCGGCGGTGGTCAGCCCTTCGAGGCCCTTGCTTCCTAGGCCCGTAGTTTCACTGCCGGATTCGCTCTGCCCTTGCTTCGCCATTGTTTACCTTAAAGCTTCCGACCCTCAATCTGGCACATTTGGTGCACGTATCCTGAGATGTGGTCGGGGTGTCATTCTCGCCACATCGTGATGCCGTTCATACCCTGAAATACCGATAAGGTGGGGATAGTTTAATTCAACGAATACATGGCTTTCGCGCAGGTTTAGCATGAGGCCAAGAGCTGACGACAGATGACGACGCGGGAATCACCGGGATCGTCGAGAAGGAGCGGACCGAATGGCTGGTGCAGACAGCGTCGAGAAACTGGAGGATGTGATCGTCCGCTCGGCCGAGCAGGTCGCGGGCCAGATCAAGGCCGCCAAGGAAGCGGTCTCCACCGTCATTTTCGGCCAGGACCAGGTGATCGAAAACACGCTGGTGACGATCCTGTCCGGCGGCCACGCGCTGTTGATCGGCGTGCCCGGCCTCGCCAAGACCAAGCTGGTCGAAACGCTCGGCGTCACGCTCGGGCTCGACGCCAAGCGCATCCAGTTCACGCCCGATCTGATGCCGTCGGACATTCTCGGCGCCGAAGTGCTCGACGAGAGCTCGGCCGGCAAGCGCTCGTTCCGCTTCATCTCGGGTCCGGTGTTCGCGCAGCTCTTGATGGCCGACGAGATCAACCGCGCCAGCCCGCGCACGCAGTCGGCGCTGCTGCAAGCCATGCAGGAGCAGCACATCACCATTGCCGGCGCGCGGCATGACCTGCCGAAGCCGTTCCACGTGCTCGCGACGCAGAACCCGCTCGAGCAGGAAGGCACCTATCCGCTGCCCGAGGCGCAGCTCGACCGCTTCCTGATGGAAATCGACGTCGACTATCCCGATCGCGACGCCGAGCGGCGCATCCTGTTCGAAACCACCGGTGCCGAAGAGACGCTTGCCAAGGCGTCGATGGACGCCGAGACGCTGATCACGGCGCAACGGCTGGTGCGGCGCCTGCCGGTCGGCGATTCCGTGGTCGAGGCGATCCTGACGCTGGTGCGCGCCGCGCGTCCCGGCCCCGAGGGCGGTGAGGCCGGCAAACTGATCGCATGGGGACCGGGTCCCCGCGCCAGCCAGTCGCTGATGCTCGCGGTCCGCGCCCGCGCGCTGCTCGACGGAAGGCTCGCGCCATCGATCGACGACGTGCTCGATCTTGCCGAGCCCGTGCTCAAGCACCGCATGGCGCTGACCTTCTCGGCGCGCGCCGAGGGCCGCACCATTCCCGACGTGATCAAGCAATTGAAAACCCGGATCGGTTGATGGCGGCTGACAACAGGCACCAGAACGAGGAGCTCCTTGCGGTTCGACGTGCTGATGGCGAAAGCCGCACGCTCGCCGCATCGCTGCCGCGCCTGGTGCTTGAGGCTCGCCGCATCGCTGCCAACGTCATCCATGGCATGCATGGCCGCCGTCGCGCCGGCACCGGCGAGAGCTTCTGGCAATATCGCCGCTTCGTGTCGGGCGAACCGTCGCAGCGCGTCGACTGGCGCCGTTCCGGACGCGACGATCATCTTTATGTCCGCGAGCAGGAGTGGGAGGCCGCGCACACCGTGTGGATCTGGCCCGACCGCTCGCCGTCGATGGCCTTTGCCTCACGCGAGGCGCGCGACTCCAAGCTCGAGCGCGGACTGATCGTTGCCTTTGCGCTGGCCGAGCTGCTGGTGGCCGGCGGCGAGCGCGTCGGCGTTCCCGGCCTGATGAACCCGACCGGCAGCCGCGCCGTGATCGACAAGATGGCGCAGGCGATACTGCATGACGAGGCGACGCGCGCCAGCCTGCCGCCGTCCTTCGTGCCGTCGTCGCTCGCCGAGATCGTGGTGCTGTCGGACTTCTGGTCGCCGATGGCCGAGATCACGACCATGCTGGCCGGGCTCGCCTCGTCGGGCGCGCACGGCACCATGATCCAGGTGGTCGATCCGGCCGAGGAGACCTTCCCCTATTCCGGCCGCGTCGAGTTCGTCGAGCCGGAGGCCGGCAGCGTCATCACCGCCGGCCGCGCCGAAAGCTGGGCCAGCGATTACGTCGCCCGCGTCACGCTGCATCGCGACCAGATCCGCGCCGAGACCAACCGGCTCGACTGGCTGTTCTCGACCCACACCACCAGCCGCTCCGCAGCCGAGCTGCTGCTGTTCCTGCATGCAGGCATGATGGTGAGCAAGGGCGGCGGCCGGTCAACCGTCAAAGCGGGACGCAGCGCATGATCGCAGGCCTCCCGCTCTCCTTTGCCGAACCGCTGCTGCTGCTGGGGCTGGTCAGCCTGCCGGTGCTGTGGTGGCTGTTGCGCGTGATGCCGCCGCGGCCGCGGCGCATCGAATTCCCGCCGACGCGGTTGCTGTTCGACATCGCGCCCAAGGAAGAGACGCCGGCGCGCACGCCATGGTGGCTGACGCTGCTGCGGCTCGCTGCCGCGGCGCTCGTCATCCTCGCCGCCGCCGGCCCGATCTGGAATCCGCAGACCGGCGTCGCCGCCGGCAAATTGCCGCTGGTGATCCTGCTCGACGACGGCTGGAGCGCGGCCTCGAGCTGGGATGCGCGGGTCAAGGCCGCGGACGAATTGATCGCCGATGCCGACAGCGACCGCCGCGGCGTCGCACTGGTGCCGCTGTCGGAGCCTACGCGTGACATCACACTGATGCCGGCCGGCACCGCGCGCGTCGCGTTGCGCCAGCTCGCGCCAAAACCCTACTCGATCGATCGCGTTGAAACCCTGACCTCGCTTGGACGTTTCCTCAAATCGACCGGCGACTGCGACATCGCCTGGCTGTCCGACGGCGTCGACACCGGCCGCGGCAGCGAGTTCACCGAAGGTCTCGGCAAGGTGATCGAGAGCCGCAATCTGACGATCTATTCGGGCGGCGCACAGTCCGCGCAGGCGCTGGTCGCGGCCGAGAACGCCGCCGCCAAGATGACGGTGAAGGTGCTGCGCACCGAGAGCGGCCTCGCGGCTGGAACGGTGCGCGCGGTCGACGCCAAGGGCTCGCCGATCGGCGAGGCCCGCTACACGTTCGGCCCGCAGGAGCGCGAGACCGAAGCCGCCTTCGATCTTCCGGTCGAACTGCGCAACGACATCTCGCGGCTCGAAATCTCCGGCGAGCATTCGGCCGGCGCCGTGCAACTGCTCGACCGGCGCTGGCGCCGCCGCGCCATCGGCGTGGTCTCGGGCGCGAGCGCCGACACCGCGCAGCCGCTCTTGGCGTCGACCTTCTATCTGTCCCGCGCGCTGTCGCCGTTCGCCGACGTCCGGCTCGGCGATCGCGGCGCGCCGCAGCAGGTGATCGGGCAATTCCTCGACCAGCGGCTGCCGATGATCGTGATGGCCGATGTCGGCACGCTGTCGCCGGAGATCCGCGACCGGCTCAACGCCTGGATCGAGCAAGGCGGCGTGCTGGTGCGCTTTGCCGGCCCGCGCCTCGCCCAAGCCGACGACGACCTCGTTCCGGTCAAGCTGCGCCGCGGCGGCCGCACGCTCGGCGGCAGCCTGACCTGGGAGAAGCCGCAACACATGGCCTCGTTCGCCGCCGACGGCCCGTTCGCAAGCCTCACCGTGCCGAAGGACATCACCGTCAGCCGCCAGGTGCTGGCCGAGCCCGACGCCGTGCTCGCGACCAAGAGCTGGGCGTCGCTCGAGGACGGCACCCCGCTCGTCACCGGCGAGCATCGCGGCAAGGGCGTGGTCAGCCTGTTCCACGTCGGTGCCGACATGCGTTGGTCGGACCTGCCGATGTCCGGCACCTTCGTCGAGATGCTGCGCCGGCTGATCGACATGTCCGGCTACACCTCGAAGCCCGGCCCCGGCGTTGCCAGCGATCCCAATGCCGAGACGGTCGCGCCGCTGCGCACGCTGGACGGCTTCGGCGCCTTCGGCCCGCCGCCTTCGACCGCGAAGCCGATGTCGGCGGACTATCGCGACCGCGGCACGGCGGATCATCCGCCCGGTTTCTACGGCACCGCCGAGAGCCCGATCACAGTCAACACGCTGGCCTCCGCCGACCGCATCGCGCCGCTCGACACGTCCGGCCTGCGCGCGAAGCATGCGAGCTACACCAACACCGAGCCGCGTGACCTGCGCGGCATCATGCTGTCGACGGCGCTGGCGCTGTTCCTGCTCGATGCGATCGTGGTGGCGATGCTGGGCGGCGGCCTCGCCGCGCTGATCCGGCGCCGCGCCGCGCCAGCCGTGCTCGCCTTCGCCTTCATCCTTCTGACGTTTGCGCCGTCATCGACACGCGCCGAGAGCAACGACGATTTCGCCATCAAGTCGGTGTCGCAGACGCGGCTGGCCTATGTCGTGACCGGCAATGCCGACGTCGATTCCATCGTCAAGGCCGGGATGTCCGGACTGACGCTGTTCCTCGGGCAGCGGACCGCGCTCGAAGCCGGCGATCCCGTCGGCATCGACCCCGCGCGCGACGAGTTGGCGTTCTTCCCGCTGATCTACTGGCCGATCGTGCCGGGCGCGCCGAAGCCGCCGCAGGACGCCATCAACAAGATCGACGCCTACATGAAACAGGGCGGCACCGTGATTTTCGACACCCGCGACGCCGTCGAGGCGCCGCCGGGCGACAACGGCGCCTCGCAGACGCCGGGCATGCAGACGCTGCGCGAATTGCTGTCGACCCTCGACGTGCCCGAGCTCGAGCCGGTGCCGCGCGAGCACGTGCTGACCAAGACGTTCTATCTGCTGCGCGACTTCCCCGGCCGCTTCAACTCCGGCCAGACCTGGGTCGAGTCGTTGCCGCGCGAGGACGACGAGGAGGCCGCGCAGCGCCCGGCGCGCGGCGGCGACGGCGTCTCGCCGATCATCATCACGTCGAACGACCTCGCCGGCGCCTGGGCGATCCGTCCCGACGGCCAACCGATGCTGCCGCTGACCCCGGGCGAGCCGCGGCAACGCGAATTCGCATTCCGCGCCGGCGTCAACATCGTGATGTACACGCTGACCGGCAACTACAAGGCCGACCAGGTGCACGCGCCTGCTTTGATCGAGCGGCTGGGACAATGAGCATGACCCAGAAAAGTGGGAACCGGTTTTCCGAAGAGACCATGCTCCTAATGAATAGAAGCAAGCTATGAACTACGGTATCGCGTTCACACCGCTGGTTCCTTCGCTCGTGCTGTGGATCGGGCTCGGCGCGATCGTCGTCATCGCGGCGCTATTGCTGCTGTCGCGCGCGCGCGGTGCGACGGTGCGCGTCGCCGCGCTGGCGCTGATCCTGCTGGCGCTGGCCAACCCCTCCTTCACCCGCGAGGACCGCGAGCCGTTGTCGTCGGTCGCCGCCGTCGTGGTCGACAAGAGCCCGAGCCAGAACTTTGGCAGGCGCAGCCAGGAGACCGACAAGGCGCGGCAGGCGCTGGTCGACAGCCTGAAGCAGGTCAAGGGTCTTGAGGTCCGCGTCGTCGAGGCCGGCCAGGCCGACGGCGAAACCGACGGCACAAAGCTGTTCGGCGCGCTGACGTCGGCGCTGTCGGACGTTCCGGTCGAACGCGTCGCCGGCGCGTTCATGATCACCGACGGCCGCGTGCACGATATTCCCGCCAACGCCCAGGCGCTCGGCTTCCAGGCGCCGTTGCATGCCCTGATCACCGGCCGCAAGGACGAGCGCGACCGCCGCATCGCGATCACGGCCGCGCCGCGCTTCGGCATCGTCGGCCAGACCCAGACCATCACCTACCGGCTCGACGACCAGGGCGTCACCGGCGAGCGCGCCAAGGTCACGATCCGCCGCGACGGCGAGGTGATCAACGAGCGCACGCTGAGCAGCGGCCAAACCTCAAGCGTCGACGTCGACATCAAGCATGCCGGGCCCAACATCGTCGAGATCGAGGCCTCGCCGCTCGAGAACGAACTGACCCCGGTCAACAACCGCGCCGTGGTCGCGATCGACGGCGTGCGCGACAAGCTGCGCGTGCTGCTGGTGTCAGGCGAGCCGCATGCCGGCGAGCGCACCTGGCGCAACCTGTTGAAGTCCGACCCCAGCGTCGATCTCGTGCACTTCACCATCCTGCGTCCGCCGGAGAAGCAGGACGGCACGCCGATCAACGAGCTGTCGCTGATCGCGTTTCCGACCCGCGAGCTGTTCCAGCAGAAGATCAACGAATTCCAGCTGATCATCTTCGACCGCTACGCCCGCCAGGGCGTGCTGCCGATCGCCTATTTCGACAACATCGCGCGCTATGTCCGCTCCGGCGGCGCGGTACTGGTCTCCGCCGGTCCCGACTACGCCTCGACCACCAGCATCTGGCGCACGCCGCTGGATTCGGTGCTGCCGGCCGAGCCGGTCGGCGTCACCGAGAAGCCGTTCTACGCGCATCTGAGCGACGCCGGGAAACGCCACCCGGTGACGCGCGGGCTGGAAGGCTCGAATGCCGAGCCGCCGCATTGGAGCCGGTTCTTCCGCACCGTCGATACCCGCAACGCGATCAACCCGCCGGTCATGACCGGCGCCGACGGCAAGCCGCTGCTGCTGCTGTCGCGCTTCGGCGAGGGCCGCGTCGCGCTCTTGCTCTCCGACCACATCTGGCTGTGGGCGCGCGGCTATGAGGGCGGCGGCCCGCATCTCGATCTGTTGCGGCGGGTGTCGCACTGGCTGATGAAGCAGCCCGACCTCGACGAAGAGGCGCTGCGCATGCAGGTGCAGGGCAAGGACCTGATCGTGGTGCGGCAGACCATGGCCGACACCGTCGCGCCTGTTACCGTGACGTCGCCGAGCGGCACCACGCACGAACTGACGCTCGCCGCCGGCGATCCCGGCGAGTGGCGCGCCACGGTCCCTGCGAGCGAGCTCGGCCTGTGGCAGGCCACCGACGGCACGCTGAAGGCGCTGATCAACGTCGGTCCGACCAATCCGAAGGAATTCTCGGAGGTCACCTCGATCACCGACACGCTGAAGCCGCTGGCGCAGGCGACCGGCGGCGACGCGCGGCGCATCGTCGACGGATCGAACCTCGACATGCCGCGCATCGTGCCGATACGCGCCTCCTCGATCTTCCGCGGCGACGGCTGGCTCGGCGTCAAGATGCGCGACGCCAGTGTCGTGAAGGGTGTCGGCGTGCTGCCGATGTTCGCCGGCATCGTCGGCCTGCTGCTGCTGCTTGGCGCATTCGCGGCAACCTGGTTGCGTGAGGGACGCTGAGCCCGGTGGCTCGGCGCTCCGTTGCTTCAAACACACACCGGCAACGGATCGACACAGTTCGCCTCAACTGTGGTTGACACCGCGACTGCCGTCCGATGTTATAATGTAACATCGGGCCGCTGGGGTGATGGCGCGCTCCCGATGGGGTGGGCTCAATCGCATGAAGTGGTTCCGGAGACACATCAAGACTGGCTCGCGGCTGGCGCTGTTCGCCCTTGCCGTCCAGTTCGTGCTGTTGTTCGGGCACTTCCATCCGATTGCATCAGCGCAGGCGGCGCCCGCGGTCCAGACCGGCCTGTCCTTGGTCGATCTCGCCTATATCGGGACCTCCGCCACCCCGGACCTCGCGGTCCAGGTGACCGGGACCGAGCCCCCCGCCAGGCACGACAACGACCGGCATCCGGCCGACAATTGCGCGATCTGCGCCGTCATCTCGCTCGCGAGCAGCATGCTGTTCACGGCGCCGCCGGTGCTGTTGCTGCCGGAAGCCGTCGAGCTTCTGTTCCGCACCACCAACGCTGAATTCATCCATCTGAAGTCGGCGCCTGCGGCGTTTCACTCCCGTGCACCTCCCCTGTCCTGACATCGACTGATTGCTGCACGCCCTGAGCGGACAGCCGCATCACGTTTGCGGCCTCCGCCAGCGGGCAAATCGGAATCGATCCGTCATTTTCGACGGGGCTGGATCGGGACAATGACACTTCTGAAGACACGAGCATTCCAACTCGGGAGCGCGAGCTGGCTGTTGCTGGGCGCAATGAACAGCGGCGCGCTGGCCGATGACACGCCGACACAACTCCCTGACATCACCGTGACGGCACCAAGCCCGATCCAGCGGCACCGCACGGTGCCGACGCGCACCCCGACCCATGTTGTCCGGGCTGCGCCGAGCCGCAACCGCGAACGCACCGCAGCAGTGCAACCTGTGCCCGCGGCACCGGCGCCGGCACCGCAGCAAGGCGTGCTGCCCGTCGTGACCGACCAGTTCGCGACCGTCACCGTGATACCGAACGAAGAGCTGCGGCGGTCCGGCGGCGCCACGCTTGGCGATCTCTTGTTCTCCAAACCCGGTATCACCGGTTCGAGCTTCGCGCCCGGCGCCTCGAGCCGGCCGATCATCCGCGGCCTCGACGTCAACCGCGTCGGTATCGTCGAGAACGGTCTCGGCGGCGGCGGCGTGTCGGATCTCGGCGAGGATCATTTCGTGCCGATCGATCCGCTGTCGACCAACCAGATCGAGGTGGTGCGGGGACCTGCCGCGCTGCGCTACGGCTCGACCTCGATCGGCGGCGTGGTCAGCGCCAGCAACAATCGAATTCCCGATGCGATGCCGACCTGCGCGGCGGCGCCGTTCCAGACCTACGGTTTGCCGGTGAAAGCGCCAATGGCCGATGCCGGTTCGCCGGGCTGCCTCACCGTCGAGACCCGCGCGTCGGTCAGTTCGGTCAATCGCGGCGTCGAAGGCGGCATGCTGCTGGACGCCGGCGGCAACAATGTCGCCGTGCATGCCGACGTCTATGGCCGCACCACCAGCGACTACAGCATCCCGAGCTATCCGTATCTGTTCGACCAGACAAGGCCGGTAAACGGCCGTCAGCCGAACTCCGCAACGCAGTCGGACGGCGCCTCAGTCGGCGGCTCGTATTTCTTCCAGGGCGGCTATATCGGCGCGTCGATCACCCAGAACGACTCGCTCTATCATATTCCCGGCATCGACGGTGCCGATCACCAGACCCGGATCGACGCGCACCAGACCAAGATCGCCGTCAAGGGCGAGTACCGGCCCGACGCGGCAGCAATCGACGCCCTGCGGTTCTGGGTCGGCGCGACCGACTATCGCCACAACGAAATCGGTCTTGCCGATCCGGCCGATCTCTCAAGCGACGGCGTGCGGCAGACTTTCACCAACAAGGAGCAAGAAGCCCGGCTCGAAGTGCAAATGATGCCGTTCAACGCGCGCTTCGCGGCCGTGACGACGGCGTTCGGCCTGCAGGCCGGCCATCAGGAATTAACGGCCCCAAGTCCGGACGATCCAGGCAGCCCGCTCAACGGATTGTGGGACCCTAACAACAACAACAGGGTCGCCGGTTACGTCTTCAACGAGCTGAAATTCAGCGAGACCACCAAGGCGCAGATCGCCGGACGCATCGAGCACGTCAACCTCTCCGGGACAACGCCGGCATTCATACCCGACGTGTTCGACGTCAACATCGACCCTGCCAGTATTGGTCCCGCCACGCCGCGCAATCTGCACTTCACGCCGAAAAGTGCGAGCATTGGCCTGATCCAGAACCTGCCGTGGGATCTGGTCGCGAGCATTACCGGTCAATACGTCGAACGCGCGCCGAAACCGGCAGAGCTGTTTTCGCGCGGCGCCCATGATGCGACCACCACCTTCGACATCGGCAATCCCAATCTCGGCATCGAGACGGCAAAATCGATCGAGGTGGGATTACGGCGGGCGACGGGGCCGTTGCGATTCGAACTCACCGGCTACTACACGAAGTTCAACGGCTTTATCTACCGCCAATTGACTGGCAACACGTGCGACAGTGCGGCTTGCGTGGATATAGCCAATCCGGACCAGCTTGAGCTGAACCAGGCGAGATACGCGCAGCGCGACGCCACCTTCCGCGGCGCCGAGTTCCAAAGCCAGATCGACATCGGCCCGCTCAACGGCGGCATCTGGGGCATCGAGGACCAGTTCGACGTGGTACGCGCCACCTTTGCCGACGGCACCAACGTGCCGCGGATTCCGCCGGTGCGGCTTGGCGGCGGCGTGTACTGGCGCGACAGCAACTGGTTCACCCGCATCAATCTGGTGCACGCCTTCGCACAGAACGACATTGCGGTGATCGGCGAGACGCCGACCGCGGGCTACAATCTCTTGAACGCGGAGATCACCTACAACACCAAGCTCACGCAATCATGGATCGGCGCGCGCGAGATGACGCTTGGTCTGGTCGGCAACAATCTGCTCAACCAGAACATCCGAAACTCGGTCTCCTACACCAAGGACGAGGTGCTGATGCCGGGCATCGGTGTACGGGCCTTCGCCAATTTGAAGTTCTGAGACAAGCATGTCCCTCTGCCGCACGCGGCAGAGGGACATGCCTCGAGAACCGCGCCGATCAGTGGCCGACGACGACTTCGCTGATCTGAATCACCGGCTGCAGATCGGTGTAATTCGGAATGTCGCCCATGATCTCCTGAGCGTGCTTCCCCATGCCGGCCGCGAAGGCCTCAACCGAGTCGCAGAAGATGTGGCACATCCCGACATAGGTTGCCGGCGTCCCCGGTGCGCCGCCGGCGAGACCCTTGTCGACGGTGTAATATTTGCAGGCGTCGCCCAGCCGCGCCTTCACCAGCGGCATGTGCTTGTCGCGATAATAGTCGTGATCAAAGCGTGCGCCTGGATTGTTCGGATACATCACACTGACCTTGATCATGGCGCGCACTCTCCCTGTTGATATGACATGCGCCGGTCTTGTCCCGGCGCTTGCCTCAACTCTGCTTCAGATTGTCGGAGGGCGCAACCGTTCCGGCGTTGCTCGCGGGAATGTCAGATCGCCTTGCTCCAGTCCGGCTGGATCGGCCCCGACACGCCCTCGAACGCGCCATCGACCAGTTCCATGACAAGCACGCGACTGTAGTCGACCGGTCCGGGCATCGTCATCCGCCCCTTCGGGACCGGCTTGAAGCCGACGCGCGCATAGTACGGCTCGTCGCCGACCAGCACGATCAGCCGGTGGCCCTTGGCGCGGGCATCGTTGATCGCGCGCTCAAGCAGCGCACGGCCGACGCCGCGGCTGCGGAACGGCGGCTCGACGGTCAACGGCCCGAGCATCAGGGCCGGCGTATCGCCGATCGTGACCGGCAGTTGGCGCACTGAACCGACCAGCAGCGTGCCGATCCGCGCCGTGAAGGAGACGTCGAGCAAATGATCGACATGCTCGCGCAGCCGGTAGGCGCTGAGCACGAAGCGGCCGGGCCCAAAGGTGCGCTCGTGCAGGCGCTCGATCGCCTGGGCGTCTTTCGGGGTCTCGGGCAGGATGGTCAGGGACAGTTCAGTCATCGTGGAGCGCGGGATAGCATCTGGCGCGGGCGCGGTCCATCACCGCCATGTGGCCGGCGGCGGCTCGCCGTCGAGCACCTCCGCGATCCGCAGCCGCGTCCCGGGGGTCGTCTCCTCGGGCAGATCAGCCGGATCGAAGAAGCCGCAGGCGACGATCTCGCGATTCGGCTCCGGCAGGCGGTCCTGGCGGTAGTTCCTCACCACATAGACCGCGACATGATCGCGCGGCGAGACGTGGCTGTTGTGGAAGATGCCGTGTAGCACCGGCTCGCCCGCGAGCTCGATCCGGCCCTCCTCCTCCAGCTCGCGCCGCAGCGCCTCGAGAAAGCTCTCGCCGACCTCGACCCCGCCGCCCGGCAAATACCAGCCATGGACATAGCTGTGCTTGACCAGGAACACCTTGTTGTCGGCGTCGAGCACGACGGCGCGGACGCCGAGCGTCATGCTGCGAGCCAACCGCCAGTAGAAATGAAACACCCACCTGATCTGCGGTTCGTAGCGCTTGCGTAAATCCTCAAGGATCGTCACTGAACCCTCGACATCATGGTGCTTGATCCGTGCTTTGATCCTTGCGCGCCCGCGCAGCTCTTGCCAATACAGGGCAGGACGTTCGGGATAGCATGACATGACCGGTTGCCGGCCACTTTTCACGGACAATCCTAAGGGAATCGCATGATGGCGGCATTCCGCCTCGCGCATCTGTCGGATCCGCATCTGCCGCCGCTGCCGGCGGCGCGGCTGCGCGATCTCGCCGGCAAGCGCGCCTTCGGCTATTTGAACTGGACGCGCAACCGTCACAAATATCATCGCCGCGACGTGCTCGATGCGCTGGTGTCGGACATGCAGGCGCAGCAGCCAGACCATGTCGCGGTGACCGGCGACCTCGTCAATCTGGCGCTGGATGCCGAGTTCAATCCGGCCCGGCAATGGCTGGAGGGCGTCGGCGATCCCTCCGGTGTGACCGTGGTCCCCGGCAATCACGACGCCTATGTGCGCGCGACCCGGCATCGCTTCGTCAGTCACTTCGACGACTATCTGCGCGGCGACGCCGATGGCGCAGCGACCCACTTTCCGTTCGTGCGACGCCGCGGCCCGGTGGCGCTGATCGGCGTCTCCTCGGCGGTGCCGACGCCGCCGCTGATGGCGACCGGCTGGCTCGGCCATGCCCAGCTCGGCGCGCTGGAGACGATCCTCGCGCAGCTGTCGCGCGAGGACGCTTTCCGCGTGCTGCTGGTGCATCATCCGCTGCACTCCGACGGGCGCGCCAAGCGGCTGACCGATTCGCATCAGCTGCTGGCGCTGCTCAAGCGGCACGGCGTCGAGCTGGTGCTGCATGGCCACGACCACATCCACTCGACGATGTGGTTCGACGGTCCGGAGCGGAAGATTCCCGCGATCGGCGTGCCGTCGGCATCGGCGCTGGCGCGCAAGCATTATCCGGCGGCGGCCTACAACCTGTTCTCGATCGAGCGCGACGGCAACGCCTGGCGCTGCGAGCAGACCGTGCGCGGCTTCAGCAAGCACGATGGCATTCACGAGTTGAAGCAAACGCGGCTGTCCTGAAGCGCGATGAGATCAGGTTGAATCGTCATCGCGCTTTGGCTCGTTGTTTAAGCATGATCTTTTCGGAAAACCGCTTCGCACTTTTCCGGATCATGCTCTAATCCCCACCGCCGCCGCCACAACCACCGCCGCAGCCGCCTCCGCTGTCGCCGCCGCCTCCACCATCGCTGCCGCTGCCAGCGTCGCCACCATCCCCGCTGCCGCTCCCGTCACTGCCGGCATCGCCGAAGCCCGCCGACGATCCGTCGATCGACGAGTCGGAGAAATCGCCGCCGCAATAGGGACTATCACCGGCAATGCCGCTGCGGCGCAGCGCCTCGCAGTCGGTGTGATAGACGAAGCCGTTGACGATGTTCAGCTTGGCGTCGAGCGCGAACAGGAGCGGCAGCCGCGTCGGCCTGACCGGATCGATGTTCTCGTATTTGCAGCAATACCACCAGACCCGCCGCAGTCCCTCATTGCTCCGGCGCCGCTCCTTCACCAGCACGACCGCCGGCGTGTGATGCAGGAAGCCGCCGAAGGCGCGGCGGCAGAACGCATCGTATTCGCGGGTGTAGAGAATGAATTCGTGCCAGAGATCGTCGGCGGCCTGCGACGGCATCGAGACGTAGCGCTTGCCGCTCATCAGATAGGCGAGGAAAAACTGCCGCAGGCCGCGCGAGACCAGCGCGCTGTCCTTGCGCATGAAACCCGGGTGACGCTTCTCGAGCCGCGCCAGCAGGCCCGCCGGCCATTTGAAGGTGCGGATATATTCGGCGCGCCGCAGCCTCTGCCATTTGCCGAACAGCACGGCGCTGCCGACCACCGCGGCCGCCGCCAGGACGCCGAGAAATGCCGAGGCGGGTGTCACGACTACAATGCCCCCGCCCCTCAGCGGCTAGAAATTCTGCCAGCTCGCAAACAGCGCGTAGCCGAACAGCGCCAGCGCGCCCATGATGAAGCCGAACACGAACATGCCGAACCCGCCGCGGCGCTTCGGCGTCACCACCGGCACGGGCGGCGGCGCCGCCGGCTCGGCAGCCGGAAGCGGCGTTGCCACCATCGCATGCTCGCGCTCGATCATGCGGCGCGCGACATAATCGGTGACGGCGTCGACGATCACGGGCGCGTCGTGCGATTCGGCGAGCACGATGCGGCCGAAGCGGGTGTCCTGTACGAAGCGGTAGATGCGCTTGTCGCGCCCCATCAGCACATGGGCGACGACGTCGATCCACAGCCGCGGCGTCTCGCCCTGGCTGATGCCGCGGTCGAACAGATCGACCTTCTCCGGCACCTGCGCGAACAGTGGATCGAGCGCCTCGTTGAGGATCTCGAGCCGCGCCACCTCGGCGTCGCGCAACTCGACGACGACGCCGGTGCGATCGGCCGCCTCGATCCGCGCCCGCCGCAGCGCCTCTCGCAGCGTCGGCCGCATCTCGCGCGCCTCGCTGCCGGTATTGTGCGGATCGGACATGCCTTGCGGCCTCGTGGTGACGGGTTGTCTTATCCATTAACCTATCAGCAACCATGACGTCCGCAAAGCACGTTGGTTCCCAAGCACTTAGGCGGCCACTTATCCCCAGATCAAAGACCCCGGCAGTGTTCCGAAAGCGGACAGCCCCACCCGGATGAACCGGATGGGGCTGCCGTCCTTGGACGTTTCTTAGCTGCGTCACAATGCGATTGCGTATCGTGACTTCATCTCTTGTTTGAGCATGATCTTTTCGGAAAACCGGTTCCCACTTTTCCGGATCATGCTCGCTCAGGCCGAAACCCGCGACGGCTCCTCGACGATGGAGAAGCGCACGCCGGCCTTGTGGCGGTTCTCTTCCGAGACCACGCGCCACGCATCCTCGGCTTCCTTGCGGGTCTTGAACGGACCCTGCACCTGGGCGGAGCCTTCGACGAGCTTGTGGAAGTTCATCGAGCCGAACTCGCCGCCGATCACCCAGAAATTGCTGCCCTTGCTCATCGTCAGTCTCCTCTAAAAAATCCTGCTGCCCTTGATCAGCCGCCTGAATCCTGATCCCCGCGACCTGCTCGCCGTATCGACATTCTTGACAGAGCATCGCGAAGCGCGTGTCAGGAGATAAACGCGAAAACGGGAAGTTCGTATAGATGCCTTGTTTTTTATTGGTGATGTCATGTAACATCTGAACTTGTAATAATTGTCGATTTGTAAATCTTGTCACATAATAGGTCAGGAAGGCTGCCATGCCTACGGACTTGGGGTGGTCTCTCAGCTCCCTCGCCCCGCTCTTGCGGGGAGAGGGTCGGGGTGAGGGGCATCTCTCCGCGAGCAACGCTGCCGGATAGACCTGTACGCCCTCACCCGGATCGCATCTGACGATGCGACCATAGCCGAAACCTTGTTTCGGCGTTCTTCTGAGCGGCCGCCGAAGGCGGCCTACGCCTCTCTCCCCGCAAGCGGGGCGAGGTGATCTGCGTTCGTTGCGACGGAGCATCCCATGCCTGGCGAGTCCGGAAAAAAACTGTTCGTCGGTCCGCGGTTCCGGCGGATCCGCCAGCAACTGGGACTGTCGCAGACCCAGATCGCCGAGGGGCTCGGCATCTCGCCCTCCTACATCAACCTGATCGAGCGCAACCAGCGCCCGGTGACGGCGCAGATCCTGCTGCGGCTGGCCGAGACCTACGATCTCGATCTGCGCGACCTCGCCACCGCCGACGAGGACCGCTTCTTCGCGGAACTCAACGAGATCTTCTCCGATCCCCTGTTCCGCCAGATCGACCTGCCGAAGCAGGAGCTGCGCGACCTCGCCGAGCTCTGCCCCGGCGTGACCCATGCGCTGCAGCGGCTCTATGCCGCCTACACCGAGGCGCGCCGCGGCGAGACGCTGGTGGCGGCGCAGATGGCCGATCGCGAGGGCTCGCAGTTCGACGCCAACCCGATCGAGCGGGTGCGCGACCTGATCGAGGCCAACCGCAACTATTTTCCGGAGCTCGAGACCGCGGCGGAAACTCTGCGCGACGAGCTCAACGTGCCGACCGAAGGCCTGTTCACGGCGCTCAGCGCACGCTTGCGCGAAAAGCATTCGACCGTCACCCGCGTGATGCCGGTCGACGTGATGCGCGAGACGCTGCGCCGCTTCGACCGGCATCGCCGGCAGCTCCTGATCTCCGAACTGGTCGACAGTGCCGGGCGCAGCTTCCAGCTCGCGCTGCAGATCGGCTTTGTCGAGTGCGGCACAGCGATCGACGCGATCGTCAGCCGCGCCGGTCCGCTCGACGACACCGCGCGCAGGCTTTACCGCATCACGCTCGCCAATTACTTCGCGGCGGCCGCGATGATGCCCTATCAGGCGTTTCATTCCGCCGCCGAAGCCTTGAGCTACGACGTCCACGTGCTGGCGCAGCGCTTCAACGCCGGCTTCGAGCAGGTCTGCCACCGGCTCACCACCTTGCAGCGGCCGAATGCGCGCGGCGTGCCGTTCTTCCTGCTGCGCGTCGACAATGCCGGCAACGTGTCGAAGCGGTTTTCCTCCGGCACCTTCCCGTTCTCCAAATTCGGCGGCACCTGTCCGCTCTGGAACGTGCACTCGACCTTCGACATGCCGGACCGCTTGCTCAGCCAGGTGATCGAGCTGCCCGACGGCACGCGCTATTTCTCGATCGCGCAGACGGTGCGCCGGCCGGTGGCGCCCTATCCGCAGCCGCAGCCGCGCTTTGCGATCGGGCTCGGATGCGAAATCCGTCATGCGTCCAAGCTCGTCTACGCGACCGGCATGGATCTGGAGAAGGTCGAGGGCACCCCGATCGGCGTCAACTGCCGGCTCTGCGAGCGCGAGAATTGCAGCCAGCGCGCCGAGCCGCCGATCACCCGCACCCTGATCCTCGACGAGACCACGCGGCGGGTGTCGTCGTTCGCATTCTCGAATGCGCGGGAGCTGTGAGCTCAATCCACTGCCGCAAAGGCCTTGCACCAGCCGTCCTTGCTGATCGCGCCCTCGACCACCTTGCAGCCGTCGGGTTCGACGAACAGCGTGCACGCGCCGCAGGAGTAGATGCCGTTCGGCGAGTCCTGATACTCGGCTTGGGGTTTGGTCATCTTGTCGGAGGCTGTGGCAGGTCGCAGCAGAAGTGAGGGAAGGGCGGCGAAGGCGGCGCCGATGAAGGCGCGCCGGGAGCGGTTGGGTAATTGTTTGGCCATGGTGTTCACCCCATGCGTCGTCCCTGCGAAAGCAGGGACCCATAACCACAGGGCCGTGTTGTAGGCGAAGTTGTGGCCCCAGCATCGCGCAATAATCAGCATTTGTGGTTATGGGTCCCGGGTCAAGCCCGGGACGACACCGAATACGCAGCTTGGTGGGTGAACCATAGTTTCGCATTCTCGCGACATGAATTGTCCGAGCTTTGCTCTTCGTTTCGCCCTCTTGAACAGAGGGCGCAGGGGAAGCGGGTGCCGATCGCACCCATGGGCCCCGAGCAAAAGGTAGAAAGCTCGGGGCTAGGACCACAGGTCCGCAAACAAAGCACATCGGCAGCTGATGTTCGTGCGGCTCGATTGGCGTGCGCTTCTCGGCTTCCGCCGCCTCGTCGAAGGTCGCCCTCTCGAGCCGGCTCAGGTCAAGCATGACGGCCCGGCCGATTGCTATTGTCGCGGCGCCATGGCGTATCTCCCATACGCCCATCTCGACCTCGACGAGATCCAGCTCCGTCTCCAGCGGTGGCGGAGCGCGCAGCGTGACTTCCGCGGCACCGGCTATTTGGCGCGCCAGCGCCCCACAGACATAGCCGCCGTTGCCCGAATTCGGCGGCCCGCGAAAGCGACGCGGAATTGTCATCGTGTGCATGCCATCCTCCCGGAGACGGATTACACTTCCACTTTCCCGGTGCCGCGCGGTTCAGCCGTCGAGTGTGCGGAGACTCGCCTCGTAACGCGCATTCGCCTGTTCGAACATCCGGAGGGTCCGCGCACGGTCGTGGCGGTGCTCATCCAGCGTCAACGAATCCCATTCGCTGCGCTCCGCAGCGAAGAAATCGCCGCCACCATAGATATGGATCGCGCCGGTCAGCCGATCGATCGGATTGATGACTGAATGGATAACGTCCGAACCGAGCGGCACGGTGTCCTTCTCGCACAGCGCTTTCGCTCCAGCGGCCTCTATCCTGTTCGGCTCGCCCGGGATGCGTCGCCAGAAGACGTTGTCCTCCCGGCCCGAGTAGATGCCAATGACGGCCCACATGCGATGATTGTGAGGCATCACCATCATGCCCGGCGCCCAAATCACATTGAGGATTGTGAGCGAATCCGAGTGGAAGAGCGTCTGGCTCCCGGCGCGCTTCGGCTCACCGAGGCTCTTGAGGACTGTTGCCGGCTCGGACATTGCCCGTGCAACGACCTCGCGAATTGCCTTGTGGCTCGAGTCCGCTGCGAAAGCCGCCTCGCAGTCGGCGATGAATCGCTCAGTTTCAAACATACCCATCTCCCTTGCGAGACGAACCTGCTCGATCGGATGTTCAAATCCGACCTGAATGTTTCCAAACCGCGTCGTCCCCCAAACTCCAACGGCAGCCTGCGTCCGATAACCTGACGCCTCGAGAAGGTTGAAGCAGCTCGCGTCATGTGTCCAGACGCTAGCGGACCCAAGGGACCGGACAAGGAGCCGATCCTGCTGCGGCAGCACGCTGCTGGAGATCCTCGATCGCCTGGCCGCCGATGCATCAAAACGGGAAACGACGACTTTCCATCATTGCCGTTCCGCAACGGCGGCTGCGACCACATGATGTAGGGACACGCAAGGGAGTCCCCAATGAACCAGCATGCTAGCAAGACCAGCGCCCCACCCTCGGTGGGCGCAGATGTGAGCGGCATCGAAACGCTGCTCACCCGCAACCTTCCGGAGGTTTTCGGCGAAGGCGATCCGGTGTGCCGAAAGGCTGCAATTCAACAGCTCTACACCGAGGATTGCGTGCTCTACGCGCCATCCGGCATTCTCGAGGGCCACGATGCACTCGACAAGTTCGCCGGCGATCTCCGGGCGACGCATCCGCACTTCGCTTACACGCCTCATGGCGCGCCGCAGGTCCTGCACAATTCGGGACGCCTGGCATGGGGCTCCGGGCCGCAAGGCGAGAAGCCTGCGTACACCGGCGTGGATTTCATCATCGTGCGGTACGGCAAGATCGCGGCGCTCTACGTCTACCTGGACGCGCTGCCTGCTTGAGCGGCGGCTGCGACGCCGGCGCTGAGGAAAATGTTGAACGAGGCGGCGGACGTCAGGCGACGGCACAACCGGCCGGGGCTTGCGAACCGGCATGCACGAGCCCGCGACATCCGCCGGAGCGTGTTGCCCATCCGTTGACGCGTCCCGGATCAGCGGCGCGCGCAACGGCCCTCGCCTTCGCGCGGGGCGCCGGGTAGCGCCGCCGCGCGAGAGGACACCGGACGTCAGACGATCAGCGGTGCTTGATCCTCCGGCCTGCTAGCCACCAGGCGGGGTGTAGGCAGCCTTCAGCTTGCTGGCGTGCTGACGCACCCCCTTGATCTCGTCCTGGGTAAACAGTCGGGTCAGCTTCACATTCTGCATGGTGCCGGCCGCCACGACCACGCCGCTGATGGCAGGTGCGACGCTCGGATCCGGCACGTCGAAGATCACCATCACGCCGGGGCCATCGACCGCCGTGCTGTACATCGAAATCAATTTGCCGCCGGCTGCCTCGATCAACTTCCTGGCGGCCTCATAGCGATTGGTCGTCGGGTTCTCCATGATGTTGTTGAGAGCACGCGGGGTGTATTCACCTGAGAAGCAGAAATGCATGGCAATCGCTCCATTTGGCTGAAATGAGAAAAGCGTTTCACCCGGGCGTGACCCGGGCAGCAGCAGATTTCGTACTGAAATGAGAAGATGTGGCCTGCCGATGGCCATGTCCGCTGCCGCTCATTTTCCGGAATTCGGCGCGACCGGTGGCAGCTCGCCGAGCAATCTACATCAAGCGCCCGACAACTGAAATCGCGTTCCTGCGCATTGCGAAAGTCGCGCCGTGACCGACGCGGCGCCGAGGGGCAGCCTGCCTGACCTGACGCACGAGCGAGCACGGCGCTTTGTGATGCAACCAGAGCGGTATTGGCGTCGCCCAGCGCCTTGCAAACAAAGGCGATCTGCCGCAGTGTCCGGCGCCTGCCCTCAAGAACAAGCGAAAGAAAACTCATGAAGCATCGCGCGCTCGGCCGCTCCGGCCTCACCGTCCCCTCCCTGTGCTTCGGCTGCAATGTGTTCGGCTGGACGGTCGACGAGGCCTCGTCGTTCCGCCTGCTCGACGCCGTGCTGGAGCACGGGCTGACGTTCCTGGATACGGCGGACGTCTATTCGCGCTGGGCGCCGGGCCATAGCGGCGGCGAATCCGAGACGATCATCGGCAAATGGATGAAGGCGCGCGGCAACCGCAACCGCGTCATCCTCGCCACCAAGGTCGGCCTGGACATGGGAGGCGGCAATGTCGGGCTGAAGCCGGACTACATCGCGCGCGCCGTCGAGGACTCGCTGAGGCGGCTGCAGACCGATTTCATCGACCTCTACCAGTCCCACAAGGACGATGAGACGACCCCGCAGGAAGAGACGCTGGCGGCCTACGACAGGCTGATCAAGGCCGGCAAGGTCAGGGTGATCGGCGCCTCGAATTTCTCGGCGGAGCGGCTCAAGAACGCGCTCGATATCTCCAAGGCAAACGGGCTGCCGCGCTACGAGAGCATGCAGCCCGAGTACAGCCTCGCGGAGCGAGCGAGCTACGAAGGCGCGCTGCAACGGGTGTGCGAAGAGAACGACGTCGGCGTGATCACGTTCTGGTCACTCGCCGCGGGGTTTCTGACCGGCAAGTATCGCTCGGAGGCCGATTTCGGCAAGAGCCCGCGCGGTGCGCGCAGCATTCCAAGATACATGAATCCGCGCGGCATGCGGATCCTGGCCGGCCTCGACGAGGTCGCGGCGGAAACCCGCGCCGAGCCGGCCGCGGTCGCGCTGGCCTGGCTGATGGCAAAGCCCTCGGTCACCGCGCCGATTGCCAGCGCAACCAGGCCCGAGCAGGTCGCGACGCTCGTCGCGGCGACGAAGCTCGAACTGACCAAGGACCAGGTCGGACGGCTGGACGCCGCAAGCGCATAGCGCGTTTGCGATCGGCGTGAGCTGCGGCTTTTGGTCTTCAGTGCGCAGCCTCGATACCGCCTTACTATTCCGGACAGCTTGGCTAGAGCCATTTCCGTTCCGATAAAATCGGAATCCACTTCGCTCGAAAACGCTCTGGTCTGCCGTGACGGTCAGGCGTATGGGGGAACGCAGGTGAATATCCTTGGGATCAACTCGGTGTATCACGAGTCCGCCGCCGCACTGCTCGTCGACGGCAGGCTCGTGGTGGCCGCCGAGGAGGAGCGGTTCAACCGCATCAAACACGCCAAGCCGGCCGAGTTCGACAACCCGCATCAGCTTCCCGAACGCGCGATCCGCTTTTGCCTGAACCATGCCGGGCTGACCGCGCGCGATATCGATCACGTCGCATACTCGTTCGATCCCAGGCAGCGCCGCAAGCGATATCGCGCCGAGTGGTGGGATCCGCGGCTGGAGGAGACGTTTCGGCTCCGGCTCGGTCAGGTGCCCGGCGCCATCGACGACCTGCTTGGACGTTCACTGCGGCAGCGGCTGCATTTCGTGCCTCACCATATGGCGCACGCGGCATCGGCATACTTCCCGTCGGGCTTCGATCACGCGGCGATCCTCACCATCGATGGAATCGGCGAGACCGCGGCCACCTCGCTGGCGAAGGCCGCCGGCACCCGCATCCAGACCGTCGAGACATTCGAATATCCGCTTTCGATCGGTTTCCTGTGGGAGGTGTTCAGCGGCTATCTCGGCTTCTCGCATTACGACGCGTCGAAGGTCATGGGCCTCGCGGCTTACGGCGATCCCGAGGTTTTCCGTCAGCAGTTCCAGTCGATCATGCGTGCCGATGAGGTGAACTATGGGGTGTCGCCGGAGTATCTCGGCAACAGCCCGGAGCGTCACGCCAGAATGGAAGCCGTGTTCGGCCCGGGGCGCTACGAGGACGGCGAAATCCTGCCGCGGCATGCCGACATGGCGGCCGCGTTGCAGGCGGCGACGGATGCCGCGGTCGTCGCGGCCGTCCGCCGCCTCAAGCGCAGGGTGCCATCGGACAATCTGTGTCTTGCCGGCGGCGTCGCGCTCAATTGCGTGACCAATGAACTGGTCAGGCGATCCGGCGAATTCACCAACGTGTTCATCCCTTCCGCGCCGCATGACGCGGGCACGGCGATCGGCGCTGCCTTCGCCGTGCATTGCGCAAAAAACAAACGCTCCCCCGAGCGCGGCAACGACACGCCGTATCTCGGGCCCGCATTCAAGCGGCGCGAGATTCTGGCGGCGGTCAAGTCAGCCGGGCTCAAGGCACGGCGCAGCACATCGCCGGCGCGCGATGCCGCCGACATGATCGCCGGCGGCAAGATCGTCGCCTGGTTCCAGGGCCGGATGGAGTTCGGGCCGCGCGCGCTGGGCAATCGGTCCCTGCTCGCCGATCCACGGCGGCCGGACATGCGCGATATCCTCAATCAGAAGGTCAAGCACCGGGAAGATTTCCGCCCTTTTGCACCGAGCGTGCTGGCCGAACATGCCGAGGAATGGTTCGAGGTCGGCGCGCCGACGGCCAGTCACGCCTTCATGCTGTTTGCATGTCCCGTCAAGCCCGACCGGCGCGATCTCATCCCGGCAGTCCTGCACCGCGACGGCAGCGCCCGGGTCCAGATCGTCAGCCGCAGATCAAATCCGCGCTTTCACCAGCTGATCTCCTGCTTCTTTGCCAGGACCGGCGTGCCCCTCGTCGTCAACACGTCGTTCAATGACAGCGAGCCGATCGTCTGCGCTCCCACCGACGCCATCGTCACGTTCCGCAAGTCCGGTATCGATGCGCTGTTCATGGACGATGTGGTGCTGACGGCAAAGGCGTGACGCCGCCTGCCATCGTCAGCCCAGAATCTTCAGCCCCGAATCTTCAACCCCAGAACCTTCAGCGCCAAGATCTTCAGCCCCACGGGCCGCGCTGGCCCTGCGATCCGCCCCACGGGCTGCGCGGCGGATGGCTTGCGCCGGTGGAAAGCGGCGCGGTCTGGGTGCCGAGCTCGGCGGCGAGCTGCTGCAGCGCCGCGATACGGTTCGCGGTCGAGGGGTGGGTAGCGAACAGATTGTCGACGCCGTGGCCCGACAGCGGATTGATGATGAACATATGCGCGGTGGCCGGATTGCGCTCGGCCTCTACGTTCGGCATCTGATGCGCGGCGTTCTCGATCTTCGCAAGCGCGGACGCCAGCCACATCGGCTGCCCGACGATGCGCGCGCCATAATTGTCGGCGGCATATTCGCGGGTGCGGCTGATCGCCATCTGCACCAGCGCAGCGCCGAGCGGCGCCAGGATCATCATCGCGATCGAGCCGATGATGCCGGGGCTGTTGTTGTTGCGGTTGCCGCCGAAGAACATGCCGAACTGCGCCAGCATCGAGATCGCACCGGCGATCGTCGCCGTGATCGTCATGGTCAGCGTGTCGTGATGCTTGATATGCGCAAGCTCGTGCGCGATCACGCCGGCGAGCTCCTCGCGGCTGAGCTGCTGCATCAAGCCGGTGGTGACCGCGACCGCCGCGTTCTCCGGATTGCGGCCGGTCGCGAACGCATTGGGCTGCGCTTCGTCCATCAAGAACACGCGCGGCATCGGAAGAGCGGCGCGCTGCGCGAGCTCGGCGACGAGGTCATAGAGTTCGGGTGCCGAGTGCTGGTCGACCTGATGGGCGCCGTACATCGACAGCACCATGCGATCGGAGTTCCAGTAGGTGAACAGGTTTGTCGCAGCCGCGACGATCAGCGCAATCACGGCGCCGGTGGTGCCGCCGATCAGATAGCCGACGCCCATGAACAGGGCGGTGAGGCCGGCAAGCAGGAGCGCGGTGCGGAAATAGTTCATCGTTGTTCCCTCACGGCGAGCGGAATGCTGCCACAACTGACCCGGCTGAGGTAGGGATTTTGCTGAGCGCGCCGCAAGGGGAACCAGTGCGTCGCAGCGACGCGGCGGGGATTAACGATCGGTCACCTGCGGCAGATTGTAGCCCGCATGAGCGAAGCGACATGCGGGACCACCGCCCCGGATATCGCGGAGCCTGTCATCGGGTGCGCGTTCGCGCGACCCGTTGGCTCATCCGGGCAACGGGACCTTGCCTGCTGACGAGTGCCTACCCCACCGGCTCCTGCCGCGCGAGCTGCCGCTCGCCCTCCCGCAGCGCCACCTGCAGCATGCGGGCGAGCTGGGCCCGGCTGTAGGGCTTGCCGAGGAACAGGATGCCCTGCTCGAGCTTGCCGTCCTGGTCGATGGCATTCTCGGTGTAGCCCGACGTGAACAGCACGCGCAGGCCGGGCCGCCGCTTCTGCGCCTCGGTGGCGAGCTCGCGCCCGTTCATCGCGCCGGGCATGATGACGTCGGTGAACAGCAAATCGATCGGCGCGCTGCTGTCGAGCACGGCGAGCGCTTCAGAGCCATTGTTGGCCGACAGCGTCGTGTAGCCGAGGCTCTCGATCTGGGTCAGCACATAGGAGCGCACCAGTCTGTCGTCCTCGACGACGAGCACGATTTCCTGCGCGCCGCGGACATCCGGCTGCCGCCGCTCGGGCAGGCGGCGAACGGCCAGGCCATCCAGCCGAACTGAAAATCGCGCCGCTTGGAGACCAGGATCGCCAGCGCGAACGGGATCGAGAAATACGAAGCGGCAATCAGTACGTCGGAAATCACGTGGAGCCAGATCAGCTCCGGCTCCCACAGCAGGCAGATGCCGTGCGGCGAAAACGTCGACGAATCCAAAGACGCTCGAGAAAACTCCACATGGGTCCCTCCGGGCGTGATCGATCCGCCGACACCCCCTGCCCGCGAATCACCGGCCGATCTTAGCGGCGGCTATTCACACTGCCGAAGGCCAATTGGTCTAACGGCGGCACCCCCGTTGTTGCCCGGTGTCGCCCTGGTGTATGCAGGGCGGGCCCTATCCCGATCCAGCCGGTGACATCGATGCCAGCATCTTCCCCCCGCGCCCCGATCATGATCGCTGTAGCAGCGGCGGCGCTGGCGCTCTCGACGGCCGCCTCGGCGCAGCAGCCGCTGCCCAACCCCGCAAGCCCCGCCCCGGTCAGGCCGCGCCCGGCAGTTGCCGCCTCGCCGCGAGCTGCGTCCTGCCATGCCGGGCAGAGCTTCGATCGCTTCCTCGCTGAGCTGAAGCAGAAGGCGGTGGCCGCCGGCGTCTCGCAACGCACGATCGCGGAGACCGCGCCGTACCTGATCTACGACCAGGGCATCGTCAACCGCGACCGCGGCCAGCGCGTGTTCGGGCAGATATTCACCCAGTTCGCCGGCCGCATGGCCGCGAACTACCGGATGCAACAGGGCCAGCAATACATCAAGACCTATGCGGCCGCGTTCGCGCGCGCCGAGAAGGAGTATGGCGTGCCGCCGTCGGTGATCGCCGCGTTCTGGGGACTGGAGAGCGACTTCGGCGTCCAGATGGGCAATCTGCCGACGCTGAAATCGCTGGTGTCGCTGGCCTATGATTGCCGCCGTTCGGAGATGTTCCAGGACGAGACCATCGCGGCGCTGAAGATCATCGAGCGCGGCGACCTGACGCCCGACGAGATGATCGGCTCGTGGGCCGGCGAGCTCGGCCAGACGCAATTCCTGCCGACGCACTATTTCAACTACGCCGTCGACTATGATGGCGACGGCCATCGCAATCTGCTCGCCAGCGGCCCCGACGTGATCGGCTCGACCGCGAACTACATCGCCAACGGATTGAAGTGGCGGCGCGGCGAGCCGTGGCTGCAGGAGGTGCGCGTGCCGCAGGCGACAAATTTCCCGTGGGACCAGGCCGACCTCACCGTCAAGCTGCCGCGCTCGAAATGGGCTGCGCTCGGCGTCACCACCACCGACGGCAAGCCGCTCGCCAATGACGAGATGCCGGCCTCGCTGTTGCTGCCGATGGGCCGGATGGGCCCGGCATTCCTCGCCTACGCGAATTTCGCCGCCTACACCGAGTGGAACAACTCGTTGATCTATTCGACCACCGCCGGCTATCTCGCCGGCCGCATCGCGGGCGCGCCGCCGATGCAGCGCCCGCACGCGCCGGTCGCGCAGCTGCCGTTCAACGAGATCAAGGAGCTGCAGTCGCTCTTGGCACGTGCCGGCTACGATGTCGGCAAGATCGACGGCGTGCTCGGACAGGCGAGCCGCAGCGCGGTCAAGGCGATGCAGATGAAGTACGGCCTGCCGGCGGATTCCTGGCCGACCGCGGAGCTGCTGGCGCGGATGCGCGGTGGCCGCACCCAGCCGGCCGCAGACGCCGCGGTGCCGGGGACGCGGTAGGGCGTCGTAGGACTGGCCCGAACAGTCTGCCGTGCTCTTGGACCGTCATCCTGAGGTGCGAGCCTTGCGGCGCACTCGCGCCGCTGGGCGAGCCTCGAAGGATGAATCGGCCACACTGGGGCCGTGCATCCTTCGAGGCTCGCCGAAGAGGCTCGCACCTCAGGATGACGGGACTAGGAGGGCGTCGCGTCGGCGGGAAATATTTGACCAAGTGTTACAGCCTTCCGCGGTTGTATTCTTCCCTTCGCGGCCCCATTTGCAGCATCGCCGTTCGGCAGATTTGGATTTCATCAGAACCAAGAAGAGCATCACATGTCCTTTTATGACGCCGTCGTCCCCGCCTATCTTCAGATCCTCAACAGCCTCACCGGCCTGCTCAGCAAGGCCGAGGCGCATTGCGATGCGAAGAAGATCGCGCCCGAGGTGCTGCTCGGATCGCGGCTCTATCCGGACATGCTGCCGCTGACCAAGCAGGTGCAGCTGGTCTGCGATCACGCCGCAAGGGGCTGCGCGCGGCTGACGCATAGCGAGGTGCCGTCGACGCCCGACACCGAGACCACCTTCGCCGAATTGAAGCAGCGGCTCGCCAACACGATCGACTATGTGAAGTCGTTCAAGCCGGAGCAGTTCGACGGCGGCGACGCCAAGGACGTCACCTTCCCGGTCGGCCCCGGCCGCACCATGACCCTGAAGGGCCAGCAATTCCTCAACGCGTTTTCGTTCCCGAACTTCTATTTCCACGCCGTCACCGCGCACGGCATCCTGCGCCACAACGGCGTCGAGATCGGCAAGCGCGATTTCCTCGGCGTGAGCTGACGCGCTTCCTTCGTCATTCCGGGGCGATGCGCAGCATCGAACCCGGAATCTCGAGCCACATAACCTCTGGATTCCGGGTTCTCGCTTCGCGAGCCCCGGAATGACGAGCAAACATATTCCTCACCGCGGGATTTTCGCCTCGCACGGACGGTCGTGCTACTGCTCCCTGACAACAACAAGACGTCAGGGAGCACGCCATGTCGACCACAACCCACGCACCGAAAGCCATCGATCCGTCCGCCTCGCTGCATGCGGAAGCGCTGGGACTGGCAAAGAACCACGGCCGCCTCAACGGCCGGCGCATCATCGTGGTCGGCGCGGGACAGCGCACAACCGTGGACGCTGAGCCGCCGATCGGCAACGGCCGCGCGATGAGCGTGCTGTTCGCGCGCGAGGGCGCTTCGGTCGCCTGCCTCGACGTCAACAAGGAAGGCGCCGACGACACTGTCGCGCAGATCAGCAAGGAAGGCGGCAAGGCCTTCACCGATGTGGTCGATGTATCAGACGTTGCGGCGATCGCGCCTTCGATCGAGCGCTGCGCGCAACGGCTCGGCGGGCTCGACGGGCTGGCGCTGAATGTCGGCATTTCCTCTGGCCTGTCGCTGCCCAAAATGACGGCAGAAGCCTGGGACCGCGACTATGCGGTCAATGTGCGCAGCCACATGCTGTTCGCACAGAAGGCGCTCGAGGTGATGGCGCCCGGTGGCGCGATCATCCTGATCTCCTCGATGGCAAGCCAGCGCGCCGGTGGCCGCAACCCGGCCTATGAATCCTCCAAGGCGGCGCAGATCGCACTGGGCCGGGCGATCGCGCGGGCCGGCGAGGACAAGGGCATTCGCTGCAATGTGATCGCGCCTGGCTTCATGGATACGCCGATGGGCCGCGACGCCAGCCGCAGGCGATCAGACCGCGCCGTGACAGTGCCTTTCGGCCGCCAGGGCACCGGCTGGGAGGTCGCCTATACTGCGCTGTTCCTGATTTCGAATGAATCCTCCTATGTGAACGCGCACACCCTGTTCCTCGATGCCGGCCACATGGGCGGGATTGTGCGCAGCTAACCTGCGGTGCGCGAATGCCTCGGCCATTGCGCTTGTCGTTGCAATGCACAAGTCTTCTCCATTCGTTACTCCCTGGGACATATCCATGAGCCAACCGACCAAACTCCTTGAACCCTTCAAGCTCGGCGCGCTGACGCTGCCGAACCGCCTGGTGATGGCGCCGCTGACGCGCAACCGCGCGGTGCCGCCCGGCATGGTGCCGAGCCCGCTCGCGGTGGACTATTACGGCCAGCGCGCCTCCGCCGGCCTACTGATCACCGAGGCGAGCCAGGTCTCGCAGCAGGGCCAGGGCTATCAGGACACGCCCGGCATCTATTCGAAGGAGCAGGTCGAGGCCTGGCGCAAGGTGACCGACCGCGTGCATGAGCGCGGCGGCCGCATCTTCATCCAGATCTGGCATGTCGGCCGCATCTCGCATGTCACGTTGCAGCCGAACGGCGGTGCGCCGGTAGCGCCGAGCGCGATCCGCGCCAAGGGCAAGACATTCGTCAACGGCACTTTCGCCGACGTCTCCGAGCCGCGCGCGCTCGAGCTGTCGGAAATCCCCGGGATCATCGAGGACTTCAAGCGCGGCACCGCGAATGCACTGGCTGCCGGCTTCGACGGCGTCGAGATCCACGGCGCCAACGGCTATCTGCTCGACCAGTTCGCGAGGGACAGCACCAACAAGCGCACCGATGCCTACGGCGGCGGAATCGAGAACCGCGCAAAGCTGATGCTTGAGGTTTCGAAGGTGGTCGCCGCCGAGGCCGGCGCCGATCGCACCGGCATCCGCATCTCGCCGGTGACGCCGGCAAATGACGTCTCCGACTCCAATCCGCAGCCACTGTTCGACTACATCGTCGATCAGCTCAACGCGCTGAAGCTGAGCTATATCCACGTCATCGAAGGCGCGACCGGCGGCCCGCGCGACATCGCGCCGTTCGACTACGCCTCGCTGCGCAAGCGCTTCAAGCAGGCTTACGTCGCCAACAACGGCTACGACTTCGCGCTGGCCGAGAAGGTGCTGGAAGCTGGCGCTGCCGACTTGATCGCGTTCGGCAAGCCGTTCATCTCCAACCCCGATCTGGTCGAGCGGCTCAAGGCCGGCGCCCCGCTCAACGAGTGGGACAAGGCGACCTTCTACGGTGGCGGCGCCAAGGGCTACACGGATTACCCGACGCTGAAGGCGACCGAGGCGGCGGAGTAGAGTGGACCAAAGACTGTCATGCCCCGCGAAGGCGGGGCATCCAGTATTCCAGAGACGCCAACGATTGATCGAAACGCCGCGGCGTACTGGATCGCCCGGTCAAGCCGGGCGATGACAGCGGAGAAAAGAAAAAGGCCGGGATCGCTCCCGGCCTTTTGTCGTCGTCGGATGGCGTGGGCTGGTACGCCTGCCTTACTTGGCTTCGGCGCGCTTGGGCGGGGTGGCCGGCCACGACTTGATCAGCGCGTCGTAGTCGACGGTCTCGCCCTTCGGCTTCTCGTTCGCGAGCTTGCGCTGCGGAGCGATGGTGCCGTCCTTCTCGGCCTTCTTGAACCAGAATTCGGCGGTTTCCTTCTTGTTCAGCTTCGGTCCGCAGGCGCCCTGCACACCGGACTTCTCAAGACGTTCCATCACCGAATCCTGGGCCGCGGCGAGCGCGTCCATCGCCTGCTGCGGCGTCTTGGTACCGGACGACGCATCGCCGATGTTCTGCCACCACAGCTGCGCGAGCTTCGGATAGTCGGGCACGTTGTTGCCGGTCGGGGTCCACTGCACGCGCGCGGGCGAGCGGTAGAACTCGATCAGGCCGCCGAGCTTCGGCGCACGCTCGGTGAACGACTTGTCCCAGATATCGGACTCACGGATGAAGGTGAGACCGACATGGCTCTTCTTCAGCGACACCGACTTGGAGACGATGAACTGCAGATAGAGCCAGGCCGCCTTGCGGCGATCCGGCGGGGTCGACTTCAGCAGCGTGGCGGAACCGGCGTCCTGATAGCCCAGCTTCATGCCTTCCTTCCAGTACGAGCCGTGCGGCGACGGCGCCATACGCCACTTCGGCGTACCGTCCGCGTTCATCACGGCGATGCCGGGCTTCACCATGTCCGCGGTGAAGGCGGTGTACCAGAAGATCTGCTGGGCAATGTTGCCCTGCGCAGGCACCGGGCCGGCTTCCGAGAAGGTCATGCCCTGGGCCTGCGGCGGGGCATACTTCTTCAGCCAGTCGAGGTACTTGGTGATCGAGTAGACCGCGGCCGGGCCGTTGGTATCGCCACCACGGTCGACCGAGGAGCCGACCGGACGGCAGCCTTCCATACGGATGCCCCACTCGTCGACCGGCAGGCCGTTCGGGATGCCCTTGTCGCCGTTGCCGGCCATCGACAGCCACGCGTCGGTGAACCGCCAGCCGAGCGAGGGATCCTTCTTGCCATAGTCCATGTGGCCATAGACCTTGACGCCGTTGATCTCCTTGATGTCGTTGGTGAAGAACTCGGCGATGTCTTCATAGGCCGACCAGTTCACGGGCACGCCGAGCTCGTAGCCATACTTGGCCTTGAACTTGGCCTTGTAGTCGGGGTTGGTGAACCAGTCGTAGCGGAACCAATAGAGGTTCGCGAACTGCTGGTCGGGAAGCTGATACAGCTTGCCGTCCGGCGAGGTCGTGAACGACTTGCCGATGAAGTCGTCGACGTCGAGCATCGGGTCGGTGACGTCCTTGCCCTCACCCTTCATATAGTCCGAGAGCACGATGGTCTGGCCGTAGCGGAAGTGCGTGCCGATCAGGTCGGAGTCGTTGATCCAGCCGTCATAGACATTCTTGCCGGACTGCATCTGGGTCTGCAGCTTCTCGACCACGTCACCTTCCTGGATGATGTCGTGCTTGAGCTTGATACCGGTGAGTTCGGAGAACGCCTTGGCCAGCGTCTGCGATTCATATTCGTGCGTCGTGATCGTTTCCGAAACGACGTTGATCTCCATGCCCTTGAAGGGTTCGGCGGCCTTGGCGAACCACTCGAGCTCCTTCTTCTGGTCTGCCTTCGACAGCGTCGAGGGCTGGAATTCCGCGATCCACTTCTGGATCACGGCTTCATCGGCCGCACGCGCCGGCGCGGCGACCGCCAGCGAAGCTGCGATCAGCGCGGCGGCGCTGGTCATAGTCAAAAGACTATCCTTTGTCGTCCTCAAATGTGGCATATAGTTTCCTCCGGTTGCAGCGACAAACCAAACCTCAGGCCCGGGTAGACCCCGGATCTGCTCTTCTTCGCTTTCGTCAGACGGTGCGAAAAATCGCGACGGCTGAAAGAAGCGAAATCAGCGTTGCGAGCCACAGGCTCGAAATCTCCACGCCCTCCCCGATCGGCAGCGTGAAGATCGTATCGGTGCCGACGAGGCCGATCCACAAAAGGTGGATCACCGCCGCCAGCACCAGCGAAATGAACAAACGATCGCCGCGCGTGGTCGGGATGCGCAGCACGCCGACCCGCTCGGCCTCGGGATAGACCGCCGCGAGCCAGGTCATGGCGCCGAGCGTCGAGGCCAACAGCGCGAAGAAGATCGCGGTCGGCAGCGTCCAGGCCATCCATGCGATGGATTCCATGACCCTCTCCTAGACCCGGCCGAGCGCGAAGCCGCGCGCGATGTAGTTGCGGACGAACCAGATCACCAGCGCGCCCGGAATGATGGTGAGCACGCCGGCAGCGGCGAGCAGCCCCCAGTCCATGCCCGCGGCGGAGACCGTGCGCGTCATGATCGCCGCGATCGGCTTGGTCTGCACCGAGGTCAGCGTGCGCGCCAGCAGGAGTTCGACCCAGGAGAACATGAAGCAGAAGAAGGCGGCGACCCCGATGCCGCTCGCGATCAGCGGCACCAGGATCTTGATGAAGAAACGCGGGAACGAATAGCCGTCGAGGAAGGCGGTCTCGTCGATCTCGCGCGGCACGCCGGAGACGAAGCCTTCGAGGATCCACACCGCCAGCGGCACGTTGAAGATGCAGTGCGCGAGCGCAACCGCCCATGGCGTATCGAACAGGCCGATCGCCGAATACAGGTTGAAGAACGGCAGCGCGTAGACCGCCGCCGGCGCCATGCGGTTCGACAGCAGCCAGAAGAACAGATGCTTGTCGCCGAGGAAGCGGTAGCGCGAGAACGCATAGGCCGCCGGCAACGCCACCGCGATCGAGATGATGGTGTTGAGCACGACATATTCGAGCGAATTGATGTAGCCCGAATACCAGCTCTCGTCGGTGAAGATGCGTTTGTAGTGCTGCAGCGTCGGCGTATGCGGCCACAGCGTCATCGTCGAGACGATCTCGGCGTTGGTCTTGAAGCTCATGTTGACGAGCCAGTAGATCGGCAACAGCAGGAAGATCAGGAACAGCGCCATGATCAGGCGGCGGCCGGGGATCGAATGCATCATGCCGCTCCTCCCTTGACCGGACGCTCGGCGCCGGCATTGGTCATCACGGTGTAGAACACCCAGCACACGATCAGGATGATGAGATTATAGGCCAGCGACAGCGCAGCCGCCTTGCCGAGGTCGAACTGGCCGAGCGCGATCTTGACGAGCTCGATCGAGACGAAGGTCGTGGAATTGCCCGGGCCGCCGCCGGTGACCACGAACGGCTCGGTGTAGATCATGAAACTGTCCATGAAGCGCAGCAGCACCGCGATCAGCAGCACGCGGTTCATCTTCGGCAGCTGGATCGCCTTGAACACCGCCCAGCGCGACGCGCCGTCGATCTGCGCCGCCTGGTAATAGGCGTCGGGAATCGACTTCAAGCCGGCGTAGCACAGCAGCGCGACGAGGCTGGTCCAGTGCCAGACGTCCATCACGATCACGGTGACCCAGGCGTCGAGGTCGTTGGAGACGTAGTTGTAGTTGATACCGAGGTGGTTCAGCGTATAGCCCAGCAGGCCGATATCGGGGCGGCCGAAGATCTGCCAGATGGTGCCGACCACGTTCCACGGAATCAGCAGCGGCAGAGCGAGAATGACAAGGCACGCCGCGACGCTCCAGCCCTCGCGCGGCATCGACAGCGCGACGATGATGCCGAGCGGCACCTCGATCGCGAGGATGATCGCCGAGAACAACAAATTGCGGCCGAGCGAGGCCAGGAAGCGGCCGCCGAGATCGGTCGAGGGATCGAGCAGCTCCTTGAACCAGCCGACGCCGTTCCAGAAGAACTGGTTGTTGCCGAAGGTGTCCTGCATCGAGTAGTTCACGACGGTCATCAGCGGCAGCACCGCCGAGAACGCCACCACCAGGAACACCGGCAGCACCAGGAACCAGGCTTTTTGGTTGATCGTCTTGTCCATCAGGCGACCCCTTCCACCAAATGGCTGTCGGCATAGACGTGGACGTGCGCCGGATTGAAGATCAGCCCTGCGGTATCTCCGGAGACCGAGAAGCCCGGCGGCACGCGCGCGGCGAATTTGGTGTTGCCGACGCGAACGCGGGCGAACTGGATGCGGCCGAGATCGTCGATCCGCTCGATCGTGGCCGACAGCAGGCCGGGTGCCGGCGCCGCGACATCGACGAATTCGGGCCGCACGCCGATCTCGACCTTCGCGGCCTTAGGCAGCACACCATAGTTTCGATGCAGGCCGATGACATGGCCGTCGACCCGCGCCTCGTGGCCACTGACCTCGGCGGGCACGATATTCATGCCGGGTGAGCCGATGAAATAGCCGACGAAGGTATGCGCCGGCTTGTCGAACAATTCGGCCGGCGTGCCGCTCTGCACCACGCGGCCGTCATGCATCACGACGACGGTGTCGGCAAAAGTCAGCGCCTCGGTCTGGTCGTGGGTGACATAGATCATCGTGAGGTCGAGCTCCCGATGCAGCGCCTTCAGCTTCGAGCGCAATTGCCACTTCAGTTCGGGATCGATCACCGTCAGCGGCTCGTCGAACAGCACGGCGGCGACGTCGGAGCGCACCAGGCCGCGGCCGAGCGAGATCTTCTGCTTGGCGTCGGCGGTGAGCCGGGTCGCCTTGCGGTTCAAATACGGCGTGAGATCGAGCAGATCGGCGATCTGTTTGACCCGCGCATCGACCTCGGCCTTGGCGACGCCGCGGTTCTTCAGCGGGAAGGCCAGGTTCTCGCCGACCGTCATGGTGTCGTAGATCACCGGGAACTGGAACACCTGCGCGATGTTGCGCTTCTGCGTCGACAGCGGCGTGATGTCCTGGCCGTCGAACAGGATCTTGCCGCGCGACGGGGTCACGATGCCGGAGATCAGGTTGAGCAGCGTGGTCTTGCCGCAGCCGGACGGCCCGAGCAGCGCATAGGCGCCGCCCTGCCGCCAGGTCATGGTCACGGGCTTCAGGGCGAAGGATTCCGGCGGCGCGTCATTGCCGCTGTAGGATTGTGCGAGATCGACGAGGTCAATGCGGGCCATCGGGCATCTCCCTCAATTGCTCTTGCTGGCCGACGCGCGTGCCGCAAGCGAATCGCCATACAATTCGCTTGCAAACGCAGTCGCGGGCGACGCGACCAGGCGGTCAGCGGCGTCGAACACAAAGATGTTTTCGGGATCGAGCGCGGCTTCAAGCACTTGCCCGGGTTCATATTCATGGACGCCGTGCAGCACCGCGACCCAGTTCGAATCGTGGACATGGACGTGCACAAAACTCTCCGAGCCGGTGATCTCGGTCACCGTCACGGTGGCGGAGAATTTGTGGCGGCCGGCTGCGGAGCTGCCGACCTCGAGCTGGTGTGCACGGAAGCCGATCTTGTAGACGCCGTCAGGCAGCGTGGCGTAGAGGCCTGCCGCGGGCGCCTGCTCGCCGCCGGCATAGATCACCTGGGCGCCCTTCTTCTCGATGCCGATGATGTTGAGCGGCGGATCGGAGAACACCTGGGCGACGCGCAGCGTGTCGGGATGGCGGTAGACCTTCGGCGTCGCGCCGATTTGCAGCACCTCTCCTTCCCACATGCACACGGTGTCGCCGCCGAGCAGCAGCGCTTCCGACGGCTCGGTGGTGGCGTAGACGAAGATCGCGCCGGAGGCCTCGAAGATGCGCGGCAGTTCGGCGCGCAGCTCCTCGCGCAGCTTGTAATCGAGATTGGCCAAGGGCTCGTCGAGCAGCACGAGGTCGGCGCCCTTGACCAGCGCGCGCGCAATCGCGGTGCGTTGCTGCTGGCCGCCGGAGAGCTGCAGCGGCGTGCGCTTCAGGAACGGCTCGAGCCGCAGCAGGCCGGCGGCTTCCGCCACGCGCTTCTCGATCTCGGCGCGCGGCTTGCCCTGCACCCGCAACGGCGAGGCGATGTTCTCGTAAACCGTGAGCGAGGGATAATTGATGAACTGCTGATAGACCATCGCGACCGAGCGCTGGCGCACGTCGGCGCCGGTGACGTCCTTGCCGTCGACCAGCACGCGGCCGGTGGTCGGCTTGTCGAGGCCGGCGAGCAGCCGCATGATCGAGGTCTTGCCCGACAGCGTCGGCCCGAGCAGCACGCTGAGCGTACCACGCTCCAGCGTCAGCGAGACGTCGCGGATGGTCGCAATGCCATCCACGGTCCGCGTGACGTTCTGCAGTGTGACGCTCATGCCCGTCCTCCCGCTTCGCGGAGGGGACGTTCACCGGACACGCGGTTGGCGAGCATCCACTCGTCGAGCGCGGCGATTTCACCCGCCGTCATCCGCAAGCCCAGCTTGGATCGTCGCCAGACGACATCGTCCGCAGTCCGAGCCCATTCGTTCGCCATCAGGTACCTGACTTCGCTCTCCGTCAAGGTGGCGCCGAACGAGCGGCCGAGATCTTCGGCCGATGCTGCATTGCCCAAGACTTTGCTGGCGCGCGTGCCGTAGGCATGCGCGAGACGATTGGCGTGCTGTTGCGCAAGGAACGGATAATTGCGGACCAATTCGGCTGAAAGCGCCGCAACCGCGGAGACATCCATGTCGCCGCCGGGCAGCGGCGCCTTGCCGGTCCAACCCTCCTGCGCCTTTGTGCCGCGGAGGTAAGGCGACAGCCGCTCCAGCGCCTCCTCGGAGAGACGGCGGTAGGTCGTGATCTTGCCGCCATAGATCGACAGTAGCGGCGCACCGCCGGGCGTATCGAGCTCGAACACATAGTCGCGGGTCGCCGCCTTGGCTTCGCTGGCGCCGTCGTCATACAGCGGTCGCACGCCGGAGTAATTCCAGACCACGTCCTCGGGCTTCACCGGCTTGGCGAGATACGCGCTGGCGGAGGCGCAGAGATATTCGATCTCCTCCTGCGACGCCTTCACCTTGGCCGGATCGCCGTCATAGTCGCGATCGGTGGTGCCGATCAGCGAGAAATCGTCCTGATAGGGAATCACGAAGATGATGCGGCCGTCGGCGTTCTGGAAGATATAGGCGCGATCGTGGTCGTAGAGCTTCGGCACCACGATGTGCGAGCCCTGCACCAGCCGCACCTTGGCCCGCGCGTTGACGCCGGCGCCCGACGCCAGCACCTGCTCGACCCAGGGACCGCCGGCATTGACCAGCACGCGTGCCTTGATGGTGTTGCGCGCGCCGTTGACGCTGTCCTCGACCGTGAGATGCCAGACGCCGTCGACCTGCCTGATCTCGACCGCGCGGGTGCGGGTGCGGATCTCGGCGCCGCGATCGGCGGCATCGCGCGCGGTCAGCGCAACCAGCCGCGCGTCGTCGACGAAGCAGTCGGAATATTCAAAGCCCTTGGTGTAGCGGCCCGGGATCAGCGGCTTGCCGACCACGTCGCGCGTCAGATCAACCGAGCGCGTCGCCGGCAGCAGATGCCGGCCGCCGATATGGTCGTAGAGGAACAGGCCGAGCCGCAGCAGCCATGCCGGGCGCAGGCCGGCGTGATGCGGCAAAACGAAACGCAGCGGACGAATGATGTGAGGCGCGATCTGCCAGAGGATCTCGCGCTCGATCAGCGCCTCGCGCACCAAACGAAACTCGTAATATTCGAGATAGCGCAGACCGCCATGCACGAGCTTGGTCGACCAGGACGACGTCCCGCTGGCCAAGTCATTCATTTCACAGAGGAAAACAGAATTACCCCGGCCCGCCGCATCGCGCGCGATGCCGCAGCCATTAACGCCGCCTCCAATGATGGCGAGGTCGTAAATCTGGTCCAAAGAACGCTTCCCCCGGCAACCGTTTTCGCTTTGACGGTTTTACTTTCGTATTGGAGTAGATCACAACCAAAAACGAAAGAAAAGTGAAAACAGGGAACTTTGGCTGTGGATTTTTTGGGCGAGGTGATCGCGGCTGGGGCAGCGGGTCCCATATCACTCCGCCGTCATCCCGGCGCAGCGGCTTACCTGTTCGACCCGTCATCCTCGCGCAACGGCTTCGCCGTTGTCGCTGGAGGTGCGAGCGGAGCGAGCCTCGAAGGGTGCACTGCCCGAGAAGTGGCCGTCGACCCTTCGAGACGCGCTTCGCGCTCCTCAGGGGGACGGTGAAAGGATTGTGCACGCGGCTTCATCGGATCGCGGTCGAGCCGGGCGATGACAGCGAGAGAATTACGCGCTGCGCAGCGTCGCCGGTGCGGGCTCGGCGTTGTCGTCGAGATCGCTCTGCGGCTTGTCCATCGCGACGACGACTTCGATGCCGCGGCTGTGGCAGATGTTGGCGAGACCTGCGGGGAGCGGTGAGTCGGTCACGAAGGTCTGGATCTGGCTCATATGCGCGATGCGCACCGGCGCGCTGCGGCGGAGTTTTGTCGAATCCGAGACCAGCATGACGTTGCGCGCATTGGCGATGATCGCCTGCGCGACCTGCACCTCGCGATAGTCGAAGTCGAGCAGCGCGCCCTCCTCATCGATCGCGGACGCGCCGATGATGGCGTAATCGACCTTGAACTGGCCGATCAGCTGCGTCGCGGTGGAGCCGACCACCGCACCGTCGGCGCGGCGCACCGTGCCGCCGGCGACCACCACCTCGATGCGCGGATGGCGGTACAGCAGCATCGCGACGTTGAGGTTGTTGGTGATGACCAGCAGGTCCTCATGCGAGGTCAGCGCGCTCGCGACCTCTTCCGTCGTGGTGCCGATATTGATGAACAGCGAGCAGCCGTTCGGAATCCGCGCGGCCGCGGCGGCGCCGATCGCCTTCTTCTCCTCGGCGGCGACGAAGCGGCGCGCCTCATAGGCAAGGTTCTCGACGCCGGAGGCGATGATCGCGCCGCCATGGATGCGGGTCAGCGAGCGCTGGTCGCAGAGGTCGTTGAGGTCCTTGCGGATGGTCTGCGCCGACACCTCGAATCGCCTGGCGAGATCCTCGACCATGACCCGGCCGAATGCGCGCGCGATGTTGAGGATTTCAGTCTGGCGATGGGAGAGTCCGGCCACGGCGGCCCCCTTGAAACGGCGAGTCTCCCATGTTGCGACCGTTCGGCACCGAGGTCAACGAGCAAGCATCCGTGGGGTTAAGAACTGCGTTGCAGCAATGTCGAGGCGGTGAGTGCCGGCGATTCCTCACCACGCAGCGCTTACCAAGACATGGCCGATGCAACCCGGCGGATCAATTCGGGATCGTCGAACGCCGCCGCGCTCGCCACCGCGCCGGCCGCGAGCAGATCGGCATGACTGAGCCCGGTTCGCATCCCGATCGTCGCGATGCCTGCGGCCGTCGCGGACTGCACGCCGGACCGCGAATCCTCGAACGCCAGCGAGGCCGATGCCGACGCGCCTGCGAGGCGCAATCCCTCGAGATAGGGCAATGGATGCGGCTTGCCGTGTGCCAATTCGTCACCGATCACGACAGCCTTGAAGCGATGCGCGATGCCCAGCCCCGAGAGCAACAGCTCAGCATTCGGGCGCGGCGCATTGGTCACCGCCACCATGGGCACGCCGGCGTGATCAGCCCGGTCGAGCAGCGCCATCAATCCCGGCACCGGCACGATCTGGCCGCTGACCAATTCGCGAAATGTCCGCTCCTTCTCGCCAAGGATGATTGCGCGGCGATCCGGCGGCTCATGTGCGAGGAAGCGATCACCGATCGAGGCGTTGGAGAAACCCTGCAGCTCCTTGCCGAAGCGCGCATGATCGAACACATGCCCGTGAGGGCCGAGTATCCGGTTGAACGCTGCCAGATGCAGCGGATCGGTATCGGCGAGCGTGCCGTCGATATCGAACAGCAGCGCCTTGTCTTGTGTCTGCGACGCTCTGCCATGTGCCTGTGACATCCGGGAGATGTTTCCGTGAGCCCGGATGCATCAATACAGGCAATTGCGGCACGCGCAAATGACGCGCCAAGGTCAGTTACGACGCCATCAGCACGGGCTGACCGGTGAGGAGCCGGCGCGCCGCGCGCTCGGCCTCGCGGGCGTTGCGGAAGATCTGGCCTTCCAGGCGCTGGAAAAGGTGCGACGCAGCAAAGAACTGATAACCACGCCTATCGCGCACCACGATACCCGCTGTCTGAGAACTCACTTCGATCACGTAACTGTCGGACATTGTCGGCCTCGGTTTGACTCCGGGCCGACAACGGAGTCACTGGCTGTTTGTTCCTGCATTATTTTACGAGCCGGAGCGCCGCTTTTGCAATCAAACCACGCTCCGGACTCAGTTTCGTCGCGTTTGCTCTTGCGCCGAATCAGCGACACAGGTGCGCGAAGAGTTCAGGTCTCGATCGTCGCGCCGTCGCGCTGGATCGGTTGCGGATGGCCCTGCTCGTCGATCGAGACGTAGGTGAAATTGCCGTCGGTCACGAGGATCGACTGCTGCTCGCGGCGGCGCAGCACCCAGGCTTCGAGATGCACCGTGATCGAGGTGCGGCCGACGCGCACGAGGTTGGCGTGCACCGAGACGAGATCGCCGACATAGACCGCCTTGCGGAAATTCATCGCCTCGATCGCAACCGTCACGGTGCGCGACTTCGCCAGCTTGGAGGCGAACACGCCGCCGCCGACGTCCATCTGGCTGAGCAGCCAGCCGCCGAAGATATCGCCATTGGCATTGGTGTCGGCCGGCATCGCCAGCGTGCGGATACAGAGATCGCCCTGCGGCTCGTTGCCGTTGATCGGCGGCGCGCGGACGTGAGTATCGGGCGTTTGGGTCTCGGTCACTTGAAGGCCTCCCAGCCGGTATCCGGTGCAAACCGTCCGCCAAACTTACGCATCAGCGCCTGCATCGTCGACACCACATTGTCGACGCCGCGACTGCGCGCGTAATTGAGCGGGCCGCCGCGGAACGGCGCATAGCCGGTGCCGAAGATCATCGCGCCGTCGACCATGTCGGCGTTGTCGACGATGCCCTCGCGCAAGGCGGCGACGCAGACGTTCGAGATCGGCAGTACCAGGCGGTCGATCATCTCGTCCGTCACCTTCGGACCGGTCTCCGGCAGCGGCGCCTTCTCCGCCTTGCCGTCCTTCCAGGTGTAAAAACCCTTGCCGGTCTTGCGGCCGAGCTCGCCCTTGGCGACTTTTTCGCGCAGCCACGCGGGCGTCGGCGGCAGCGTATCGCCGAACTTCGAGCGCAGCATGTCGCCGACATCGAGGCAGATATCGAGGCCGACCTGGTCGGCAAGCTCGATCGGGCCCATCGGCATGCCGAACTCGACGGCCGCCGCATCGATCAGGCGCTGGTCGGTCTTCTCGTTCAGCATCATCATCGCTTCCAGCATATAGGGCGTCAGCGCGCGGTTGACGAGAAAGCCCGGCGAGCTCTTCACCGGCAGCGGCAGGCGATCGATGGCGCCGACAAAGGCGAGCGCTTCCTTGAGCATGGCCGCATCGGTGCCGTCATGGCTGACGACCTCGACGAGTTGCAGCCGCGACACCGGGTTGAAGAAGTGCAGGCCAAGCAGCCGCTCCGGCCGTGCCAGGGTGGCGTGCAGATCCTGCAGCGGGATGCTCGATGTGTTGGTGGCGAGGATCGCGCCCTGCTTCATCTTCGGTTCGAGCGAGGCATAGACCTTCTGCTTCAGCTCGAGCTTTTCCGGCACCGCCTCGATGATCACATCGGCATTGCGGACGCCCTCGCCGTTCATGTCGGGGATCAGCCGGTCGAGCGCATCGCGCTGATCGGTGCGCTTGCGCATGATCTTGCCGAACAGCTCCGACGCGCGCTTCATCGCGCCCACGATCGGTTCGGCCTTCATGTCGGCGAGCGTAACGCGCATGTCCTGATTGGCGCACCAGGCCGCGATATCGCCGCCCATCGCGCCGGCGCCGATGACATGGACGTGCGCAACCTTGTTGCCGCTGCCGGCGACCTTCTTCATCTGCTCGCGCAGGAAGAAGACCCGGATCAAATTCTGCGCGGTCGGCGTCACCATCAGATTGGCGAACGAGGCCTTCTCCGCATTCAGCATCGCCGCGCGGTTGCCGGGGTGTTTCTCCCAGAGATCGATCAGCGCTGAGGGCGCCGGATAGTGCTTGCGCGGCGCGGCCTTCTCGGCCTCGCTGCGCATCCGCGAAGCCAGGAAACCCCTGACCGGACCATAATTGAGGATGGAATTGAGCGCGCCCGGCTTGGCGCGCTTCAGCCGGCCGAACACCGCGTCCTTCACGGCGTTGCGGACATGGCGCTCCTGGGTGACGGCATCGACCAGACCGAGGGACCTGGCGCGGCGCGCGTCGATCGTCTTGCCGGTCAACATCAAGGTCATCGCCTGCATCGGGTTGACCAGCTCGGTGAAGCGCACGGTGCCGCCGAGGCCGGGATGCAGCCCGAGCATCACCTCGGGGAAACCGAACCGCGCATCGTCGATCGCGATCCGCATCTGGCAGGCCAGTGCGACCTCGAGGCCGCCGCCGAGGCAGAAGCCGTGGATCACGGCGACCGACGGCACGCGCAGCGCCTCCAGCCGGTCGATCGCGGCATGCGCCCGGCCGATCTCGGTCTCGACCGCGCGCGGGTCGCTGGCGCCGCGAAACTCGTTGACGTCGGCGCCGGCGATGAAGCCGCTCTTTTTCGCGGAGCGCACCACGAGGCCGGCCGGCCGCTGGTTCTCCAGCGCCGTGACGATGGCGTCGAGTTCCTCGAGCAGATCGGCGGACAGCGTGTTGGCGCTGGCGCCGGTGCGATCGAACAACAGCCAGGCGATGCCGTCCTCGTCGCGCGTCAGCTTGAAATTCCTGTACGGGCTGTCGGCGGCCGGGACCGGTCCGAGTTCGAGCACGCGGTCGGCGAGAACGTCCATGATCCGTGAATCCATGATCACACCGTCTCTATCAACATCGCGCCGCCCTGCCCGCCACCGATGCATTCGGTGGCGACGCCGCGCCTGGTGCCGAGCCGCTTCATCGCATTGACCAGATGCAGCACGATGCGGTTGCCGCTGCAGCCTACGGGATGGCCGAGGCTGATCGCGCCGCCATCGACATTCAGCTTGGCGCGATCGATCTCGCCGGCCGCGCCGTCGAGCCCAAGAATCTCGCGGCAGAATTTGTCGTCATTCCAGGCGGCGAGGCAACCCAGCACCTGCGTCGCAAACGCCTCGTTCAACTCCCAGGTCTCGACGTCCTGCAACGTCAGCTCGTTGCGCTTGAGCAGCGCGCTCGCCGACAGCACCGGGCCGAGCCCCATGATCGAGGGATCGAGCGCCGACCACTGGCTGTCGAGGATGACGGCCTTCGGCGTCAGCCCGTACTTCGCAACGGCTGCCTCCGACGCCAGGATCACCCAGGAGGCGCCGTCGGTGATCTGCGAGGAATTGCCGGCGGTGACCTGGCCCCAGGGGCGCTCGAACACCGGCTTCAGCTTCGCCAGCGTCTCCGCTGTCGAGTCTGGACGGACGCCGTCGTCATGATCGTAGAACTTGCCGTCGCGGGAGAACGCGGTCTCGACCTCGCCCTTGAGGAAGCCTTGCTTTTGCGCGTTGGCGAGCCGCTGATGGCTCTCGGCAGCATAAGCGTCGGACTGGGCGCGCGTAACGCCGAAGAGATGGCCGACCTTCTCGGCTGTTTGCCCCATGTTGAGTTCGGTGATCGGGTCGGTCAGCCCGCGCTCGAGGCCGATGATCGGCTTGAAGTAGCTCGGCTTGACCTTCAGCGCGGCGGCGATCTTGGCGCCAATGCCCTTGGCGCCGGCAAAGCCGGCAAACCAGCGCACGCCGGAATTGGGCCAGACCAGCGGCGCGTGGCTCAACGCCTCGGCGCCGCCGGCGAGGATCAGATCGGAGATGCCCTCGCGGATATAGCGGTAGCCGGTGTCGATCGACTGCATGCCCGAGCCGCAATTGATCTGCACCGTGAAGGCGACCATCTTCTCGCCCATGCTGAGCCGGAGCGCCGCGACCCGCGCCGGGTTCATCTCGTCGGCGATCACGTTGACGCAGCCGAGGATGACCTGATCAAAGGCGGTGGGCGCGAAAGGCTGTCGCGCCAGCAGCGGCCGGCCGCATTGCACGGCGAGATCGACCGGGGTGAACGGGCCGGGACCGGAGCGCGCCTTCAGGAACGGCGTCCGGCTGCCGTCGACGATAAAGACTTGTCGCGCCATCAGCTCGCCGCCCTCTGCTCACCCAGCTCCTGGAAGAACTGATGCACGTCGGCGGTTTTCTTGTAAATCGGGGACAATGCCTCCGGCGCAAAATCATCGACCTCGATGACTTTTGCCACCGCGTCATGGGCGGCCGCGAGCTTTTCGCCGTCGGCCTCGGTGATGACGCCCTTCTTGACGCCCTCCCGCCAGTCATTCAGCCGCGCCGCGCGCAGCTGCTTGGCAGCATCGTCGGCCTCGGTCACGAGGCGGAAGGCTTTCTCCAGCCGCGCGATGCCACCGTCATCCTCGACAAAGGCGAGGTCCGGCGTCAGGCGGTCGCGCGCCGCCGACGGCGACAGCACGAGCTGCGCGCAGAGATGCACCATACGGTCCGACGGGCCGGTGACGCGGGCGCCGAACGGCTGGATCAGGAATTTCAGCATCCAGCCGACAAACCGGTTCGGCAGATTGGCGAGGATTTCCGCAAAGCGGTTCTCGATGGTCTTGAAGCCCGACGCCATGCACCATTCGAGAGCGGGAAGATCCTCCTTCTGCCGGCCCTCGTCCTGCCACCGCTTCAGCGCGGCAGAGAGCAAGTACAGCTCGGACAGTATATCGCCGAAGCGCGCGGAGAGCATCTCCTTGCGCTTCAGCGCGCCGCCGAGCGTGAGCAGCGCCATGTCGGCGCAGAGCGCGAACGCCGACGAATAGCGCGACAGCTGGCGGTAGAATTCGGTGGCCTCGCCGGCGTCAGGCGCCGGGGCGAACAGGCCAAAGCTCCAGCTGCGGCCCCAGGCGCGGAACATGGTCGCAAAGCTGTGCCCGACATGCTTCCAGAACGCGGTGTCGAACGCAGTGAGGCCCTTGTCGCGATCGGTCTCGCCGAGCGCGTTCATCTCCTGCAACAAATAGGGATGCGCGCGGATCGCGCCCTGCCCGAACACGATCAGATTGCGGGTCAGGATATTGGCGCCCTCGACCGTGATGCCGACCGGCACCGAGCGATAGAGCCCGCCGAGATAGTTTTGCGGCCCGTCGATCACGGCCTTGCCGCCATGGATGTCCATGGCGTCGTCGATCGCGATCCGCATCCGCTCGGTGGCGTGCAGCTTCATGATGCCGGAGATGACCGCGGGGTGATGCCCCTCGTTCAGCGCGGCGCAGGTCAGCCGCCGCGCGGCGTCGAGCAGATAGGCGGTGCCGGCAATGCGCGCCAGCGGCTCCTCGATGCCCTCGAATTTCGAGATCGAGATGCCGAACTGCTCGCGGATGCGGGCATAGGCGCCGGTGGTGCGCGCGGCGTAGGCGGCGCCGGCGGCCGACAGTGACGGCAACGAGATGCCGCGGCCGGCGGCGAGCGCCGTCATCAGCATCTTCCAGCCCTGGCCGAGCCGCTCTTGGCCGCCGATGATGTAGTCGAGCGGAATGAAGACATCGCGGCCCCAGTTCGGGCCGTTCTGGAACACCTGCATCGCCGGCAGATGGCGCTGGCCGATTGAGACGCCGGGCAGATGGGTCGGGATCAGCGCCACGGTGATGCCGAGCTCTTCCTCGCTGCCGACCAGGTGATCGGGATCATAGGCCTTGAAGGCGAGGCCGAGCAGCGTTGAGACCGGGCCGAGCGTAATGTAGCGCTTGTGCCAGTTCAGCTTGAGGCCAAGCAACTCGCGGCCTTCGAAATTGCCCTTGCAGATGATGCCGGTGTCGATCATCGAGGCGGCGTCCGAGCCGGCCTCGGGACTGGTCAGGCCGAAGCACGGAATGTCCTGGCCGGCGGCCAGGCGCGGCAGCCATCTGTCCTGCTGCTCCCTGGTGCCGAAGCGCATCAGGAGTTCGCCCGGCCCGAGCGAGTTCGGCACCATCACGGTGACGGCCGCGGTCAGCGAGCGCGACGAAATCTTTCGCACCACTTCGGAATGCGCATAGGGCGAGAAGCCGAGCCCGCCGAATTCCTTCGGAATGATCATGCCGAAGAATTTCTTGGCCTTGATGAAGGCCCAGACCTCGGGCGGCAGGTCGCGCCATTCCCAGTTGATCTTCCACTCGTCGAGCATGTTGCAGAGCTCGTCGACCGGACCGTGCAGGAAGGCGTGCTCCTCGTCGGTCAATTTGGCCGGCGCGATCGCCAGCAATTTCGACCAGTCGGGATTGCCGGTGAAGAGATCGGCGTCCCACCAGACGTCGCCGGCTTCCAGCGCCTCGCGCTCGGTGTCCGACATCGTCGGCAGCACGCCGCGCGCCCAGTAGAAGATCGGCTTGGTGATGTAATCGCGGCGGAAGCTCATGGTGGGGCCCTCATGGATCGGCGGCGCGGATAGGATTTATGTTGGGAGCATGATCTTCTCGAAAAACCGGTCTCCACTTTTTCGGATCATGCTCCATGTTATCCGAAAGTGCCGGTCACGGGTGAACACTTCGCCTTGCAGATAAAGCGAAATTGACGCGGCAAGGCGCCGTTTTGTTAACGGCACGCCACGCGTTCAGTTCCGAAAGCTGAGGTACGACAATCAGGTAGCGGGGGGATGGCGCCGGCGGGTGAAGCCAAGTTCGATCGGTCTCGCGGCGGACTCCCTGCACCTCTCCCGCTTGCGGGTGGGGGCTCTCTCCACAGTGCGACTCGTGGAAAGAGCCCCCACCCCAACCCTCCCCCGCAAGCGGGAGAGGGAGCGCAGTTTCCTACGCGGATACTCTAAGCCGGCCCGGCGCCCTGGGTCGCGGTATAGACCGCGTAGAGCGACTGGCTTGCGGCCATGAACAGGCGGTTGCGCTTGGGGCCGCCGAAGGTGATGTTGCCGCAGACCTCGGGCAGCCGGATGCGGCCCAGCAGCTTGCCTTCCGGCGACCACACCGTCACGCCGCTGTAACCGACCGCGCGGCCGGCATTGCTCGAGCACCAGACATTGCCGTTGACGTCGCAGCGGATGCCGTCCGGTCCGCACTTCACGCCGTCGATCGTGAAATCGCTGAACCGCTTGCCGTTTGAGAGCTTGTTGTCGGCGCCGACATCGAACACGAAGACGTCACCGTTGCCGCCGGGGCCGGTGTCGCCCGGTCCCTTGCCGGTCGAGACCACATAGAGCTTCTTGTAATCGGGCGAGAAGCATAACCCGTTCGGATCGGGCACCTGATCTTCGCTCACCACGAGATCGATACGCCCGGAGGGATCGATGCGATAGCAATTGGTCGGCAGTTCGCGCTTGGCCGGCACGAAGCCCGCCGGCTGGCCGATCCGCGGATTGAGCTTGCCGGCCGGATTGCCTGGTCCGCCGGCGGCATCAGGCTCGCCCTCATAGAGCTGGCCGCCATAGGGCGGATCGGTGAACCAGTAGCTGCCGTCGGGATGCGCGACCACGTCGTTCGGCGAGTTCAGCCGCTTGCCTTGATAGGAATCGGCGAGCACGGTCGCGGTGCCGTCGTTCTCGTAACGCGTCACGCGGCGGGTGAGATGTTCGCAGGACAGCTGGCGGCCCTGGAAGTCGAACGAATTGCCGTTCGAGTAGTTCGACGGCGTGCGGAAGACGCTGACATGGCCGTCGTCCTCCGACCAGCGCATCTGCCGGTTGTTGGGGATGTCGCTCCACAGCATATAGCGGCCCTGCGCGCTCCAGGCCGGGCCTTCCGCCCACAACAGACCGGTATGGAGCCGCTTGATCGAGGTGTTGGGCTGGGCAAGGTCGTTGAAGGACGGATCGACCGCGATGATGTCGGGGTCCCAGAAATAGGTGGTCGGCGCACCGCGCGGACTGAAGTCGCGCGGCGGGGTTGTGATCGTGGTCGGCGGCCCGACCGGCGCGGGGGCGTTCTGGGCCAGCGCACTACTGACGCCGGTTGCGGCGGCGGCTGCCCCAACCGCCAATCCCTGGACAAGCGTTCGACGTGACACGTTCGGATCGCGCCGTTCTTGATGTGTCATCACATCCTCCCACTCTGTTGGCCGGCCGTTGATCCGGCCTGGCGCGCGGGAGGTTAGACTGCTCGCCTGGAGGTTGCGAGTGACGGTTTTTCATCACTGCACGCTGAAATTTCACATTGTTGTGGTCCGGGCCGTCGTCGCGGAGCGTGCAAATGCGCCGCAGAGTCCTCCCTTACCTCGCCCCGCTTGCGGGGAGAGGTCGAAATTCAAGCGCAGGTTGAATTTCGGGTGAGGGGGTAGAGGTCTCACCGCGTTCACGGCTCGCGGAAGCAGCCCCTCACCCCTGCCCTCTCCTCGCAAGAGCGGGGCGAGGGAGAAGAACTAATCCGGCCGGATCATCTCGAACATGTTTTCCGGCTTGATCTCGAAATAGTCACCGCGGCGGCCGGCGCGGACGATCGGGTGGGCCAATCCGGTCTGGTAGACGCCGTCCTTGATGAAGGCCTTGTCGATGTGGACGGCGACGACCTCGCCGAGCGTCAGCCAGGCCTCGGCCTTCTTGCCGTCGGCGCCCTGGAGCTGGACGATCTGGCTGACCTTGCATTCGAACGACACCGGGCTTTCGGCGACGCGCGGCACGTTGACGAGCTTGCCGGCGACCGGCGTGAGGCCTGCGAGCTTGAACTCGTCGACATCGCGCGCGACATGCGCCGCCGTCGCATTCATGTGCTTGGCCAGATCCATCGTCGTCAGATTCCAGACGAACTCGCCGGTGTCCTGGATGTTGGCGACGCTGTCCTTCCAGTTGGTGGAGGAGAAGCCGATGATCGGCGGCACGTAGCAGAAGGCGTTGAAGAAGCTGTAGGGCGCGAGGTTGACGTTGCCGCCCTTGTCACGCGAGGAGATCCAGCCGATCGGCCGCGGCGCCACGATGGCGTTGAACGGGTCGTGCTTCAGCCCGTGGCCGTTCTTCGGCTCGTAGAAATGCAGGTCTTTTGCGGTCACGCTGAATCTCTCTCTTGTCATTCCGGGATGGTCCGAAGGACCAGACCCGGAATCTCGAGATTCCGGGTTCGATGCTAACGCATCGCCCCGGAATGACTGGCGAGTCAACTGACGAAAACGTCAGTGCTGGCGTTCAATTGGCGCGGACGCGCGGCGACAGGCCGGCGATCACGAAATCGATCATCTGGTCGATGGTCGGGCCCGGCTTGGTCGCACATTGGGCGATCATCTGCGGGTGGAAGAACCGCATCATCGCGGTGCAGGCGCAGAGCGAGGCGAGTAGCAGGTCCGGGGCCTCGAACTCGCCCGACGCGGCTCCTTGCGCGATCACCTCGCCGATAATAGCGGCGATACACTCCATATGGGCGACACAGACGTCCCAGTCCTCCTGCATCGCGACCTCGACCATCTCATGCAGCTTGGAATCACCGACATAGCGCTCGGTGTTCATGCGATTGATGGTCGTCATCAACTGACGCAGCCGCGGCGCGGCCGGCCCTTCCGAGCGCGCGATGCGCTGCGCCTCGATCTCGACCTCGACCATCAGGCCGCGCGCCACGCCTTCGTGGATCGACTTCTTCGAATCGAAGAAGCGATACACGTTGGCGGGGCTCATCCGCAGCTCTTTGGCGATGTCGGCCACCGTGGTCTTCTGGTAGCCGATCTGCCGGAACAAGCGCTCCGCCACCACGAGAATCCGTTCGCGGGTGTCGGTTTCGCTATGTTCCTGGATCAGCGTCATGTTGGCCTGCTCAATCTTCAATTATTCGGCAGCCTCAGCAAGCGGAAATGCGCGTTGTCCCTTTCCTGCATGCTGCGGCGCAGTATCGGTTTGCTCGGGGCCGCTTTCCTCGAGGGTCTTGCGGAACCAGAGGGCGTAAAGGCCCGGCAGATACAGCAAGGTCAGGAAAGTCGCAACAAACAAACCGCCCATGATGGTGATCGCCATCGGGCCCCAGAACGCCGAGCGCGACAGCGGGATCATGGCGAGGATCGCGGCGAGCGCGGTCAGCACCACCGGCCGGGCGCGCCGCACGGTGGCCTCGACGATCGCCTCGCGCCGGGTCAGGCCGGAGGCCACGTCGCTCTCGATCTGATCGACCAGGATCACCGCGTTGCGCATGATCATGCCGGCAAGCGCGATCAGGCCGAGCAGCGCCACGAAGCCGAACGGCTGGTTGGCGACGTTCAACCCGAGCGAGGCGCCGACGATGCCGAGCGGCGCGGTCAGGAACACCAGGAACAGGCGCGAGAAGCTCTGCAGCTGGATCATCAGGAGCGTCAGCATCACCATCACCATCACGGGGAAGAGGATGAAGATCGACGCATTGCCCTTGGCCGATTCCTCGAACGCGCCGCCTGGCTCGATCCGGTAAGCCGGCTCGAGATGGGCCTGAATGTCCTTCAGCTTCGGCGAGATCTGGTTGGTGACGTCGGGCGCCTGCACGCCGTCGACGACGTCGGAGCGCACGGTGATCGCCATGTCGCGGTTGCGCCGCCACAGGATCGGCTCCTCATGCGCATATTCGATCTTCGCAATCTGCTGGAGGGGCACCGCGACACCATTGCGTGACGTGATGGTGAGATCGCCGACGCGGCCGAGATCGAGCCGCTCGGATGGCACCGCGCGGGCGACCACGCCGACCTTCTCGATGCCGTCGCGGATGGTGGTAACAGGCGCGCCCGAGATCAGCATCGCCAGCGCCTGCGAAACCTCCTGCGGGGTCAGGCCGAGCGCACGCGCCCGATCCTGGTCGACGGCAAGCTTCAGGTACGGCGACTGCTCGTTCCAGTCGAGCTGGACGTCCTTGACGTTGGGGTTCTGGCGCATGACGTCGCGCACCTGGTAGGCGATGTCGCGCACCTTGTTGGCGTCGGGCCCGATCACGCGGAACTGGACCGGGAAGCCGACCGGCGGACCGAAATTGAAGCGGTCGACCCGGACCCGCGCCTCGTTCAGCGCGCCGTCGGCGGCGGCCTGCTCGAGCTTCGCCTTGACGCGCTCGCGCGCATCGACGTTCTTGGCGAGGATCACGATCTCGGCAAACGCCTCGTTCGGCAGCTGCGGGTTGAGGCCGAGCCAGAAGCGCGGCGAGCCCTGGCCGACATAGGCGGTGTAGGTCTCGATGTCCTTGTCGTCCTTCAGCAGGCCCTCGGCCTTCTTGACTGCCTTCTCGGTGGTGCCGAAGGCGGTGCCTTCCGGCAGGCGGAGCTGCAGGAACAGCTCAGGCCGCTCTGACAGCGGGAAGAACTGCTGCTGGACGTGGCCGAACGCGACGATCGAGGCGATGAAGACGCCGACGGTTGCAACCACCACCTTGACGCGGTGATCGACGCACCACTGCACCACGCTGCGCAGGCCGCGATACATCCGCGTCTCGTAGATCGCGTGCGGATCGTGGTTCTGGTGCACCTTGATGTTGGGCAGCAGCTTGACGCCGATATAGGGCGTGAAGATCACCGCGACGAACCAGGAGGCGACCAGCGCGATCGCCACGATCCAGAAGATGCCGCCGGCATATTCGCCGACCGCCGAATTGGCAAAGCCGATGGGGAGGAAGCCAGCGGCTGTGACCAGCGTCCCCGTGAGCATCGGAAACGCAGTAGATTCCCAGGCAAAGGATGCGGCCTTGAAGCGGTCCCAGCCCTGCTCCATTTTTACCACCATCATCTCGACCGCAATGATGGCGTCGTCGACCAGCAGGCCGAGCGCGATGATCAGCGCGCCGAGCGTGATGCGGTGCAGGTCGAGCGACATCGCATTCATCACGATGAAGACGATGCCGAGCACCAGCGGCACCGACAGCGCCACCACGATGCCGGTGCGCCAGCCGAGCGCGACAAAGGAGACGAACAGCACGATCGCCAGCGCCTCGACGAACGAGTGCACGAACTCGCCGACGGCGTGCTCGACCACCTTGGGCTGGTCGGCGATCTGCTCGACCTCGACGCCCTGCGGCACCGCCTTCATGAAATCGGTGGTGGCCTTTTCGACCTCCTTGCCGAGCTCGAGGATGTTGGCACCCTTGGCGGTGACGACGCCGATGCCGAGCGCGGGCTTGCCTTCCTGACGCACCGTGAAGCTCGGCGGATCGGCATAGCCGTGGCTGACGGTCGCGATATCGCCGAGCCGGAACACGCGGCCGTTGCTCTCGACCGGCGTCTCGGCCACCGCCTTGACGCCGTCAAGCGCGCCGGTGACGCGCAGCGGCACGCGCTGCGAGGAGGTCTCGACGGTGCCGGCAGGCGTCACGTTGTTCTGCTTGGCGAGCGAGTCGAACAGCGCCTGCGGCGTGATGCCGAGCGTCGCAAGCTTGGCGTGCGAGAACTCGACATAGATGCGCTCGTCCTGGGTGCCGTAGAGGTCGACCTTGGTCACGCCGGGCACCTTCAGCAGGCGTTGGCGGAAGCCTTCGGCGACCTTCTTGAGCTGCGCGTAGTCGGCGCCGTCTCCGGTCATCATGTAGAGGATCGAATCGACGTCGGAGAATTCGTCGTTGACCACGGGGCCGAGGATGCCCGACGGCAGCTGGCCCTGCACGTCGACCAGCTTCTTGCGCAGCAGATAGAACAGATAGGGCACGTCCTTCGGCGGGGTCGAGTCGCGGAAGGTGACCTGCATCGCCGTGAAGCCCGGCTTGGAATAGGTCTGCACCTTTTCGAAGAACGGCAGCTCCTGCAGCTTCTTCTCGATCGGATCGGCGACCTGCATCTGCATTTCCTGCGAGGTCGCGCCCGGCCACATCACCGAGACGTTCACCACCTTGACGGTGAAGAACGGGTCCTCGGCGCGGCCGAGCTTCTCGTAGGAGAAGAAGCCGGCGACGCCGAGCACGAGCATCAGGAACAGGACCAGCGTCGGATGGCTGACCGCCCAGGCCGAAAGGTTGAAGCGCTTCATCGAACTCTCCAAGTTCTAGACCAAGTCCCAGAACCGTTTGCGCTGATATTGCGAGGGTTAGAACGACAGCGACGACACGACCCGCACCTTCTGGGTCGGATCGAGTTTCTGCACACCGAGGGCGACGACCTTGGCGCCTTCGTCGACGCCATCAGAGATGACGACGTTGTTGCTCTCATAGGCCTTCACCTTGACCGGCTTCAGCGCGACCTCGCCCTTGTCGTCGACGATGTAGAGCGAGGGATCGCCGCCCTGGCTGTACAGCGCCGACAGCGGCAGCTTCGCCACGCGCTCGCTCGCCTTGTCGGCCAGTGTCAGGGTTGCGGTCATGCCGAGCGAGACGGCCTCGTCGGCGTCCGGCAGCGAGAACTTTGCGAGATAGGTGCGGGTGGCGGGATCGGCCTGCGGCGCGACCTCGCGCAGCTTGGCGGCATAGGTCTTCTTCGCATCCGACCAGAGCGTCACCGTGGCAACGCCCGACCTGGCACGAGCAAGAAGCGTCTCTGGGATCGCGACGACAGCTTCCTTCTCACCAAGTCGGGCGACACGGATCGAAGCCTGGCCCGCGGCAACCACCTGGCCGGGCTCGATCATGGTCGCTGTGACGACACCTCGGGTATCGGCCACCAGCGTTGCATAGGAGAGAGAGTTTTTGGTCAGCTCGACCGAACGCTCGGCGCGATTCAGCCGCGCCCGCGCCTCGTCGCCGGCGGCCTTGGCGGAATCGAGCTGCGCATCGGTGGTCCAGCCCTTGGCCTTCAGATCCTTGGCGCGCTGCTCGGCGGCCGCGGCCTGCGCCAGCACGCCGGTGGCGGCGCGGAACTCGGCCTCGGCCTGCTCGGCCTGCAGCTTCAGGTCGATCTCATCGAGGGTGGCCAAGGGCTGATCGACGTCGACTGTCTGTCCGACCTCGACCAGCCGCTTGGCCACCTTGCCGGCAACCCGAAAACCCATATCGGCTTCGATACGGGGCTTCACCGTGCCGACAAAACTGCGCTCAGGGGTTTCGGCTTCGTAATGGACGGTCGCCACCAGAACGGGGCGTCCCGGATCGGCCTTTTCAGCCGCCCTTTCATTGCAGCCGGTCAGCGCGAACACCGCAAAAGCCAACGTGGCTCCCGTCAAGAGCCTGTAATAGCTCGAGAAAATGGAACGGGCGAACATCGGGAATCTCCATCGGGCTGACGACTGATGAAGAGTATCGATTTATCACTGATAAATGTCAATATTCATCAGTGATAACCAATTCGTGAGGTCGACCGGGATTGGTGCGGGATTGGCGGCTGAAATTCGGGAAATGCGTAGACCGGATGAAGCGCAGCGAAATCCCGGGCTACGGCGATCGCTGCGCCCAAAACTGTCATCGCCCGCGAAAGCGGGCGATCCAGTATTCCAGAGACAGTCGTAATTGGAAAGAGAGGCCGCGGCGTACTGGATCGCCCGGTCAAGCCGGGCGATGACAGCTATGTTTGCGGCGAAGGCTCGGCCACGCTGGCGTCGTCGCTACTTCGCGTCGGCGAACTCGGTCTTGGTCTCGTGGCTGCCGAGGAAAACCAGGAGGCCCGCCGCGAGCGGCAACAGCGACAGCACCAACAGGCCGGTCGACGTGCTGCCGGTTGTCTCCTTGACCCAGCCGATCAGATAGGGCCCGCCGAAGCCGGCGAGGTTGCCGATCGAGTTGATCAACGCGATCGCGCCGGCGGCGGCGGTGCCGGAGAGCCAGGCGGTCGGCAGCGTCCAGAACACCGCGAAGGTGCAGAACACGCCGATCGCGGCAACCGTCAGCACCACCATGGTCATGGTCGGATCGGTGATGTAGCTGGAGACGCCGAGCGCCAGCGCCGTCAGCAACAACGGCGCGCCGACATGGAACACACGCTCGCGCGTGGCATCTGAACGGCGCGCCCACAGGATCATCGCGGCGGCACCGAATGCATAGGGGATCGCGGTGACGAAGCCGGTCTGCGCATTGGTCAGACCGAACGCCTTGACGATCTGCGGCAGCCAGAACTGCATGCCGTAGAGCGAGGCGACGAAGCCGAAATAGATCGCGCTGAGCGCCAGCACCTTCGGCGAGGACAGCGCCTCGCCGAGCCTGAAATGCTTCGCCGCCTGCTTGGCCGCGACCTCGGCGTCGAGCTTCGCCTTCAGCCAGGCCTTCTGCTCGGCCGAGAGCCAATCGGCCTTCTCCGGCCGGTCGGTGAGATAGAACCAGGTGACGATGCCGAGTAGCACCGAGGGGACGCCCTCGATGATGAACAGCCACTGCCAGCCCTGCATCCCCATGACGCCGTCCAGCCCGAGCAGCATGCCGGAGATCGGCGCGCCGATCACCGTCGAGATCGGAACGGCGAGCGCGAAGGCGGCAAGGAAGCGCGCGCGATACTGGGCCGGATACCAATAGGTCAGGTAGAGGATGATGCCGGGGAAGAAGCCGGCTTCCGCGACGCCGAGGAAGAAGCGCAGCGCGTAGAAGCTGTGCTCGTCATAGACCGCCGCCATCAGGGCCGAGAGGATGCCCCAGCTCACCATGATGCGGGCGATCCATTTGCTGGCCCCGAACCGCTCCAGCGCGAGGTTGCTCGGCACCTCGAAGATGAAATAGCCGATGAAGAAGATGCCGGCCCCGAACGAGAACACCAGCGGCGAGAACTTCAGCTCCGCGTTCATGGTGAGCGCAGCGAAGCCGAGATTGACGCGGTCGAGATAGGAGAAGAAGTAGGCCAGGATCAGGAACGGGATCAGCCGCCAGGAAATCGCGCGGATCGTCGACGTCTCCATCTCGCTGCGGGCGCCGGTGCTTGGCGCGATGGTTGCGGTTTGGCTCATCAGTTTCCCCAGGCTGTGCTTGCCCCGAGGATTATTGGCTCGCTCCGCAATGAGCAATGGCAAAAACTCATAGCACACAGGCCGAACGCGAAACCAAGGCTGTGGTCGATCGCTGCCCCAACTCGTCAGCCCGGCCTTGTGCCGGGCATCCACGTCTTGTTATCCGCGTAAGAAGGACGTGGATGGCCGGGACATAGGCGAGCGGAAGCGACGCCGTCCTTCGGACGGCTATGCCCGGCCATGACGGCATGGAGCTCTTGATCGAGCTGAAAGCTATTCGGCCAGCTGAAAGCGCTCGAAGCGGTCGAGCTCCTCCTCGATGCGGCGCTTGAGCTCCTTGCGCGACGCCTGTTTCTTGCCGTTGCCGACCCAGCTCCATTTCTGCATCAGGAGCTTCTTGTTCTGGCGGTCGGTCTTGATGTCGAGGGCGGCGACGATGTCGTCGCCGACCAGCACGGGCAGCGCGAAATAGCCGAACAGGCGCTTTTGCTTCGGCACATAGGCCTCGAAGCGGTGGCCATAGCCGAAGAACAGCTCGGTGCGCTTGCGCTGGATGATCAGCGGATCGAACGGCGACAGGATGTGGACCAGGGCGGGATCCCCCTCTCCGGTCTGCTCCAGCACCTCGGGGCGCGCCCAATGCTCCTGCTTGCCGGCGCCGTCGAGCGCGATCCGGACCAATTCCTTGCGGCGAAGGCGCGCCTCGATCAGGCTGCGCACCGCCTTCTTGCTCGGCGCGTCGAGATGGCAGATCGAATCCAGGCTGACGATGCCCTGCGAGCGCAGCGCGCGGTCGAGCAGATAGGCTGTTCTGGCCGAGGCCGGTGCGGGCTTCGGCGGCGTGTCCCAGCCGAAGTGCCTGCTCATCAGCTCATAGGTCTTCAGCATTCCGGCGCGCTCGCTGATCGTGACCACGCCGCCATAGAAGGCGAGCTGCAGCGCACGCTTGGAGGGCTTGCGGCTCTGCCAGAGATGCTCCTTCTCGGTCAGCACGTCGTCCTCGATGTCGCGGATGGTCAGCGGGCCGGCCCGCAACAGCCGCAGCACCTTGCGCGTATCGGCCGCCGTCACCGACGCGAACCATTTGTGGCCCTCGCGCTTGTGCGCCTTCATCGCCGGCAGGAAGATGCCGATGTCCTTGGACGGAATGTAGGACAGCGCGTGCGTCCAGTATTCGAACACGCTCTTGTCGGTGCTCTGCGCCTGCTTGAGGTCGTCGCGGCGGTAGTCCGGAATCCGGGTGAACAGGATGTGATGATGGCAGCGCTCGATCACGTTGATGGTGTCGATCTGCACATAGCCGAGATGGTCGACGGCAGCCGCCACGGCTGAAGCGCCCTGCCCGAACGGCACCTGGGTATCGAGCCGCTGCGCGCGCAGCCAGATATGGCGGGCGGCGGCATTGTTCAGCGAAAGGGGTTCTGCGGCGCGGGGCATTGCGCCAGCAATGTAGTGAGATTCGCGCCGCTGTGGAGGGCCGGGCTAGGGGAAATCAGCCGCGCACAATCATGCACGCTTCGGCGTGCGGGCACGCAGGACCGGCTACGCCGATCCGACGACCCGCCGCAACCAGGGAACGTCCTGCAGCGCTGCCTCGAGTGCGGCGCTCTCCTCTTGAAACACCCGAGACGCATGACCGCCAACCGGAAACCAGCCGCGGCCATCCTCCACGTCCCGCCGGTATTCCTCGAAGCCGATGGTCCCTTCCGGGCGAAGGAAGACATCGACGCAGCGCGCGGCATCCTCGTCGTTGATCGAGCGGAGGACGCGATTGATTTGGGCCATGATGCTCACCCTCTCCACTGCCCTGCCTGGCACAAGCCAGGTCCTGCACCCAACTGTGACTTATGTCACATACCGGATTTTGAACCGGTCCTAGGTTCTCGGCATCAAACGACAGCAAGCCAAATTTGGCTGGCCGCATATTTAAGGACGAAACCCATGACCCGCTCTCTTTCCTTGTCTCTTTTGACGATCGGCGCTGCGCTGTCGATGACGGCGGGCGTGGCACTGGCCGGCAGCGACACCGTTCCGGCCGCCCAGATCCTCAATGCGCTGAAGCCGAAGTCGGCCACCCGCGGCCTCTCCGCCGATACGCAGGTCGACCCGGCCGCTTCGGCCAAGGAGGCGAGCTTCCTCAACACCGTTCGCAACCGGCAGACCCGTTCGCTTTCGCTCGGCGAACGCCAGGAGATCGCCGACATCGCCGCTACCAAGCCGAAGATCGATCTGGAAATTCACTTCGACTATAACTCGGCGGAGATCGCCAAGACCCAGGCGGTGCAGGAGCTCGGCAAGGCACTGTCGGATGCCAGCATGAAGGGCTCGACCTTTGTCATCGCCGGCCACACCGACGCGATCGGCGGCGAAGCCTACAACCAGGACCTGTCGGAGCGCCGCGCCGACACCATCAAGAAGTATCTGGTCTCGCGTTACGGCCTCAACGGCTCGGACCTCGTGACCGTCGGCTACGGCAAGACCCGGCCGAAGGATCCGAACGCGCCGATGGACCCGACCAATCGCCGCGTGCAGGTCGTCAACATGGATACCAAGACCGCGTCGAAATAACCTCCCGCAGCCTCGAGCTTCGGTTCTGATTGAATCAGAACCGAAGCTCTACCTTTTTATCTGGACGCGTTTTCTTCACGCGAACCGGCGTCCACTTCGCTCGAAAACGCTATGGATCCGCCTTCCGCACCCGGCAGGCGGATCATTTTGCCCCCGAGCGTTTCAGATCCAGCTCTGGAACAGCATCAGCCGATTGAAGGTCGCCATCGAGGTCCCGATCGCGGCAACCGTGACCGGCAGCATCGCGATGAAGCCGGCGCACCCGGCCGCCACGAAGGCCCACAATAGCCAGCGCGGCGCACCCTTGCGGGTCAACGCGTAGACCAGCACGAAGCTCGCGGTGCACGCTGCCGGCAGATAGTAATAGATGAAGCCGAGGGTGCGCGGCAGCAGTGCCCAGGCGAGATACGGGCCGAGGTAGAACGCAAGCACCAGAAACGCATCGCGGCTGCGCCTGACGATCCAGTCGCGCAGCGCGACGATCAGCGCGATCAAGGCCGGCCACAGCACCAGCGGGTTGCCGAGGAACACGATCGCCGCGAAGGCGTCGTCGCCGACCTTCTCGAACAGATACCAGACCGGGCGCACCAGGAACGGCCAGGACGGCCACGAGCTCATGTAGGTATGGCCTGCAATCGCCGTCGTGGTGTTGTCGGCAAAGATGCGGCGCTGCGCCTCGATGATGCCGGAGGGCGAGAGGCCGTAGAGCGGCACGAAGGTCACGAGATAGACGATCAACGGAATCAGCACGAAACAGACGATGAAGTGAGGCAGACGGAAATCCGGCCACAAGTCGGGCCGGTACCAATCTTCCGCATCGGCATCGGCAAAGCGCACGCGCCAGCCCTGCATCAAGCGGATCACCGCGACGATCGCGATGCAGGTCGCGAGCACGAACAGCCCGCTCCATTTGCAGGCGCACGCAAGCCCCGCGGCTAACCCCGTCAGCGCGAAGGCGAGTTGCGGCCGCTGCTGCCTGAAGCCGTGGACGAAAGCCGCGATCGCGAACAGACAGAAAGCGAGCGCAAAAATATCCAGCATCGCAATACGCGACTGCACGAACAGCATCTGGTTGAAGAAGGCGAGCAGCACCGCCGCGATGGCGCGCTCCTGCGACGCGAACAGCGCGAGCCCGCCGAGATAGACGGCGACCAGCGCTAGCGCGCCGAACAGCGCCGCGGGATAGCGCCATCCGAGCGGCACGTCGCCGAACGCCTTGATCGAGAGGGCGATGATCTCTTTGGCGAACGGCGGATGCATCGGGTTGAGCATCGGGCCCTCGACTACCGGCAATAGCATCTGCCGCGCCGCCGGCACGTAATGCACCTCATCGAAATAGAGCTTGTCCGGCGCCGTGATCCCGAGCAGCAGCACGACATGGGCGACGATGAAGATGATGGCCGCAACGATCGCCGTGCGCGCGGCGGGCCGCCGCAGAACGGAAGAAGATTCGGATGCGATGTTCAAAACGTGGGCACGGTGCGAGGGGAACGAGTGTGAGCGAAGTGTGAGCTACGCCGGTGCGTGTGACGCATGTGACGAATGTGATCAGAACTCACTCTCATGCCCGCTCCTTGAACGTCCTCGAATTCATCAGCACCGCTTCAACTCAGCAGAGCTTGTGACAATTATACAATATCAGCTGCATGGGCGATCCGATACGATGACCGGGTTGGTCGATCGGTATTGCAATGAATTCACCTCACAGCTTTTTCTCCATTCTTGCGCTCGGTCTTGCAGTCGCACTGACGGCCCATCCCGCTCAGGCGCAGACGCGCGTCGGCGAAGCGGCCATGGTGAAGAACGAGGTCCTCCGCGTTGCGGCCGCGACCACGCCGATCAATGTCGGCGACGCGTTGCTGCGCGATGAGACGGTGCGCACCGGTCTCGAGAGCGCCGCGCGGCTGGTGATGGCTGACAGCACCAACCTCTCGCTCGGTCCCAACGCCTCGCTCAAGCTCGACCGCACCGTGTTCGACGACGAGCATCACTACCGCGATGTCGCGATCCGCCTGACATCGGGCGCGTTCCGCTTCGTCACCGGCCACTCGGACAAGGCCGCCTACAGGATCACCACACCGCTTGCGACGATCGGCGTTCGCGGCACCGTGCTCGATATCCTGTCACAGCGCGGCAAGACCACCGTGGTGTTGCAGGAGGGCGCATCGACGGTGTGCACGTCGAACCGGCAGTGCATCGACCTGACCCAGCCGGGCGACACCGCGATCATCACCTCGAGCGGCGGCCATACCACGATCCAGAAGACCAACAATCCGCCCTGGACCTTTGCCGCGACCTGCAGCCAGGCGGCGGGGCTCTGCACCGTCACCCAGTTTGCGGATGCGACGCCGGTGACGCCGCCGGTCGACGACGACCCCACCGGCATGCTGTGCGGACGCTGAGCATGATACGACGCATGCAGCAGTTGATTCTGTCGGCCGCTCTGACGACGGCGCTCTCGCTTGCAATGCTGCAGGCGCTGGCTGCGCCGGCCCAGGCGCAGACTCCAACGCCGAACTGTACTTCGGATCCCGAAAGCACGCTGTCGGCGTCGCCGAACTGCAATTCGACCCCCACACCGACGCCTACTCCGACACCAACGCCGACGCCGTCGCCTACGCCCACTCCAACTCCTACCCCAACGCCGACGCCGTCCCCAACGCCGACCCCCACGCCGACACCAACCCCGACGCCGATCACCGGCGCGCCGTCGAGCGGCGGTTCGATCAACGGCCTCGCCGACCAGCGCTTCAACCAGATGATCACCAACCGGGTGCTCGGCACGGTGCTGCTCGGCGTCAACGAGCAGGTCAATTGCAACGACTGCATCAGCGCCTTCGGTTCGGCCGGCTCGTTCTCGGCGGGCATCCATGGCCGCAAGACCATCACGCCGAACCTGTCGCTGCTCGCCGGCATCGCCTACACGCAATATGGCGAGGGCGGCTACAACGTCACCAGCGCGCCGATCGGGGCCTTCGCGCTGCGCTACGATTTCGTCGACTGGGGTTCGTCACGGCCGTTCTTCGACGTCGGCACCATCCTCTCGCCGTCCGAGAAGGTGCGCTACACCCGCAACTACGCGACGAGCCTCGGTCCGGTGTCCATCACCAGCCAGACCTCGAGCGAGAATTACGGCGTCTACGGCCGCGCCGGCTGGATCAACCGGCTGTCGGCGCGTGATGAGCTCGCGGCTTCGGTCGAGGTCTGGCAGCTGTGGCAGCGGGTCAAGGGCTACAGCGATCCCGCGATGGCCTTCAATCCGTTCGATGCGACGATCGCCGACGGCACCGATCGCACCAGCCTCGTGAAGATCGGCGGCCAGTGGACGCATCTGTTCGGATCGAACATCGAAACCAACATCAATGGCGGCTGGGTGCAATCCTTCGCCACGCATTCGGGCATTGTCGCCACCGTCACCGGCGATGGCACCATCGTGCCGACGATGGGCAACCAGGGCTGGTTCGAATATGGCGGCCGCGTCGGCTTCCGCATCACCAAGGGCTGGATCGCCGACCTGTTCGTCAACGGCACCGCCGGGCCGCAGCCGGTCGGCAACACGGTTCACGGCGGCGTCGGGCTGCGGATCAATTATTAGAGCGTTTTCGAGCGAAGCCTGCCACGCACTTGATGCGGGGTGGACACCGGTTCGCGTGAAGAAAACGCGTCAAGACAAGAAGCGAGAGCTTCGGTTCTGATTCAATCAGCACCGAAGCTCTAGGCACACTGTCATGCCCCGCTTCATGCGGGGCATCCAGTACGCCGCGGCCCATCGGCCGAGCACCGAGGTCTCTGGAATACTGGATCGCCCGGACGAGCCGGGCGATGACAGTGGAGGCGTCTACCTCACGCCGCCGCCTTGCCTTCATAGGCCCGGCGCAGGCCTTCGACGTCGAGCTTGATCATATCGAGCATCGCTTGCATCGCGCGCGCCGCGCCGGCCGCATCGGCGCCGCCGATGTAATCGTGAAGCTGGCGCGGCACGATCTGCCAGGACACGCCAAAACGGTCGCGCAGCCAGCCGCACTGGTCCTCCTTGCCGCCACCAGCGAGCAACGCGGCCCAGAGCCGATCGACCTCGGCCTGATCGACACAGTCGATCGAGAACGAGATCGCATGGGTGTATTCCATCTTCATCCCGCCGTTGAGCGCCATGAAGCGCTGACCGGCCAGCGTGAACTCGACCACCAGCACGGTGCCGGCCTTTCCGGCCGGACCGTCGATGATGTTGTTCTGGACCTTGTCGATGCGGGAGTCCGGCAACAGCGAGACGTAGAACTTCGCGGCCTCCTCGGCCTCGCCGTCGAACCACAGGCAGGGTGACACTTTTGACATCGATGAGCTCCCTATCGGCGCGCGTTCAGGCGGTGGCCGCGGCGGACTGCGCCTTCATCGCGGCCTCGACGTCCATCCACATCACTTCCCAGATGTGACCGTCGGGATCCTCGAAGCTGCGGCCATACATGAAGCCGTAATCCTGCTGCGGCGACGGATCGGCGCTGCCGCCCGCGCCCTTCGCCTTGGTGACATAGCCGTCGACTGCGTCGCGGCTCTCGGCGGACAGGCAGATCAGCACTTCGCTCGTGGTCCTGGCGTCGGCGATTGTCTTCGGCGTGAACTGCCGGAACTTGTCGTGGGTCAGCAACATGACGTGGATGGTGTCGGAGATCACCATGCCGGAGGCGGTCTCGTCGGAGAATTGCGGATTTTTCGTCGCGCCGATCGCCTCATAGAAGGCGGTTGCGCGGGCGAGGTTGCTGACCGGCAGGTTGACGAAGATCATTGTCGGCTTGGCCATGAACGGCTCCTTTTCTCGGGGTTGTGCCCGGAGGACGAACCGTATGGCCACCTCCCGACATCGCCGCGTCGTTTCTTGTTGCGGCGTCCTGACGCAGGCCGACGTCAGGTCACGATCGGCGTCGGCATGGTCAGAAATGCCCGTGTCACATGCCAGAACAGCTCGCGATTGGTGGCCAGCGCCACCGAATGTGCCGTGCCGGGCAGGATGATGAACTGCCGGTCGCCGTTCGGCAATCTGTTGAAGAACTCCTCGAGATCGGGCACCGCCGCGATGCCGTCATATTCGCCGCGGACCAGCAGCACCGGCGCCAGCACCTTCTCCGGATGCACCACCGGCAGATTGGCGGTCATGTCGAGATAGGTGCCGGTCGGGATCTGGTCGCCGAACTGCATTTCGACATCGGCTAGCACCTCCATCACCGCGGGGTCCGACGTGCCCGGCTTGTCGCGGGTCGCGATCGAGCGGATCATGTCGCGATCGCGCTTGCGCATGTTGTGGCTGCGGTAATAGGCGAGCTGCTCGGCGCGCTTTGCCAGCGTCGGCGAGCCCTCGCCCTTGTAGGTGAAGGCGGCGAACACCAGGCGATCGATCCGCTCGGGCGCCGCCATCGCGAAGGCGCCGGCCCGCAGCGCACCGGAGGATTCGCCGACGAAGTGATATCGCCTCTCGCCGGTCTCGCGGGCGATCACCTCGACCGCGGCTCTCAGATCCTCGACGCCGCTTGCGATATCCGCATTGCCCGAGGTGCGGCCCGACTTGCCGTAATTCTCATGGTCCATGGTCCAGCAATCGAAGCCGTAGCGCGCGAAAGTATTGAGCAGCGAATACTCGCCTTTGCCCGGCACCGTGAGGTCGAACACCCTTGATGTCACCGACGAGCCGTGGACGAAGAACGCCACGGGCCGCGGCGGTTCGCCCGGCTTCGGCGCGCCGATCCGCTTGCGGAACATCCAGAGCGGAATGTCGCCCTTCTTCGCCCAGTATTCGCTGCTCCAGATTTCGCCTTCGGCCGGAACTGCGCTTGCGGCCCGCGCCGGCGTCTCGCCGAGTGCGCCGGCAGCGGCTGCCACGCCGATGCCCTTGATGATGGTGCGCCGCGAATGGTCCGATGACATCATGGCTCGCTCCCTTCCGGATTTCTTCACCTGATCCGCTGCGCTCGAGCATAGCAGCGCGCATGTCAGACTGCGCGACGCCGGCATCTCGCAGCCTGTAGATGCGATGCACGATTTTGTGAACGCTGTTTCCGGCAATCGGCGCGGACGAGGCGCGGACTTGGTCCTAGTCTCCGCCGCGGTCCGACCGGAAAAATCCGGCGGGAAGTGGGAGCGAAGAATGAGCAGCAATCTGACCGACGAAGAACTTGCCGCCTTGATGCCCTCCGAACTGTGCCAGTACCCAACGCCGATCCCGACCCAGATCGTTTCCAGCGACGAGTTCTATCCCGACCCGCAGAACGAACGGCAGCGTGAGGTCGAGGCGCGGCTGCTCGCGATGGCCGACGATCTCGGCGGCAAGCAAGGCCTCGACCGCCGCAGATTCTTCCAGACCGCGGCCGGCATGGCCGCCTCCTTTGTCGCGATGAACCAGGTCTACGGGGGGCTGTTCGACGTGACCCCGGCCGAGGCCGCGACGCCGGCGATGGCGCAGGAGCGCGCCAACGCCCTGAAGGACCAGTTCATCATGGATATGCACACGCATTTCCTGCGCGACGACACCCGCATCATGGGCTTTGTGGAAATGCGCAAGGCCGTCGGCAAGGCCGGCTTGAACAAAGAGCTCAGCGATCACGAGCAGACCATCGAGGATCTCAAGTTCAACAACTACAAGAAGGAGATGTTTCTCGATTCCGACACCAAGATCTCACTGATCTCCTCGGCGCCGTCGGATATCGAGCAGGACTGGTTCCTGACCAATGAGCAGATGGCCGACGCGCGCAAGAAGATCAACGACGAGGCCGGCTCGCGGCGCGTGTTCTGCCACGCCATCTTCACACCCGGCCAGCCCGGCTGGCTCGACAAGCTCGATGCCGCATTGGCGCTGAAGCCTGAATCCTGCAAGGGCTACACGATCGGCGACAACACCCACAAGGAGATCAGCCGCTATCCCTGGCGGCTGGACGACGAGAAGGTCGCCTACAAGGGCTATGAGAAGATGGTGAAGGCAGGCATCAAGAATGTCTGCGTCCACAAGGGCCTGTTCCCGCCCGGGATCGAGAAGCAATATCCGAACCTGCGCGGCTTTGCCGACGTCGCCGATGTCGGCCAGGCCGCCAAGGACTGGCCGCAGCTCAACTTCGTGATCTATCACTCGGCCTATCGCCATGTCGGCGGCGATCCGAGGGTCGCGCTCGCCGAATTCGAGCGCACCGGCCGGATCGCCTGGACCAGCGATCTCGCCGACATCCCGGCGCAGTATGGCGTCAGCAATGTCTATGGCGATGTCGGGCAATTGTTCGCGACCACCCTGGTCGCCGAGCCCAATGTCTGCGCCGCGCTGATGGGCACGCTGATCAAGGGCCTCGGCGTCGATCATATCTGCTGGGGCACCGATGCGCTGTGGACCGGCGCGCCGCAATGGCAGATCGAGGGCCTGCGGCGGCTGGAAATCCCCGAAGTGATGCAGAAGAAGTTCGGCTACGCGCCGCTCGGGCCCGCCGACGGACCGGTGAAGACCGCGATCTTCGGCGACAACAATGCGCGGCTCTACAACGTCCAGCCGAAGCGCGCGATGCTCGAGCTGAAAGGCGATCGCTTCGCGATGATGAAGGCGCAGTATGAGAAGGCAGGCGCCGAGCCGTCGAACACGCGCTACGGCTACGTGGTGCCGAACGGGGTGATCGATCACCGGGTGTTTGCATAACTCCGGATCGTCATTCCGGGGCGACGCGTAGCGTCGAGCCCGGAATCCATTTGGCCGCATATCCCGTGGTGGGATGGATTCCGGGCTCTCGCTTCGCGAACCCCGGAATGACTGCGTCACTTCCCCGTAAACCTCGGCTTGCGCTTCTCTGCGAAGGCCTTGACGCCTTCCTTGAGATCTTCGCTGTCTCTGACTTCATCGAGCAGCCGCCGCGCGTCGGCAACGGTTTCGAGGGGGCCCTTCGGCATGGCCTCGCGCGCCAGCTTCTTCAGCGCGCGGACCACCAGCGGTGCGTTGCCGGCAATTTTTGCGGCCATCTCCTGCGCCATCACGACGTGCTGACCTTTCGGCGCGACCTTGTTGACGAAGCCGATCTGGAAGGCGCGCTCCGCCGACATTTCCTCGCCGACCAGCAGAAATTCCATCGCGATCTTATGCGGCATCCGTGCCATCACCGACGACACGCCACCCGCGGTGGTGCCGATCTTTCCCTCGGGATAGATGAAACGTGTCGTCTCCGACGCCACGCACAGGTCGGCCATCTGGACCAGCACGAAGGCGCCACCCACGACCCAGCCCGACGTCGCCGCGATCACGGGCTTGTCCAGTTCGACACCAAGGCCAGGCACGGCGTGCCACATGTTGGCGGGGAGATCACCGACATCGGCGCCGACAGAGAAATACCTCTCCTCGGACGAAGCCAGCACCGCGACACGATCGCCGCTGTCGCGAAAGCGCAGCCACGCATCGCGCAACTCCGTACACAACGCGTCGTTGAGCGCGTTGTGCTTATCGCTGCGCGCCATCGTGATGGTCGCGACATGGTCCGCGCTCTCGTAGCGAACGAGCGTCATGCTGGCCTCCCGGATGTTGTTTTTATTGTCTTGCGCCGCGGCCGTGCCGCGCCGTTATTTCTTCTCGTCGGGATGCCGGTGCACCGGATCGACCCACAGCACCGTCTCCGGCTTCTCGATCGGCTCGATGTCGAGATTGATCGCGACCGCCTCGCCGTCGGAGCGCACCAACACGCATTCCAGCACCTCGTCGCGGCTGGCGTTGATCTCCTGATGCGGCACGTAGGGCGGCACGAAGATGAAATCGCCGGGACCGGCTTCGGCGGTGAACTGCAGCTTCTCGCCCCAGCGCATCCGCGCCTTGCCCTTCACGACATAGATGATGCTTTCGAGATGGCCGTGATGATGCGCGCCGGTCTTGGCGTCCGGCTTGATGCTGACGGTGCCTGCCCACAGTTTCTGGGCGCCGACGCGGGCGAAATTGATCGCGGCCTTGCGGTCCATGCCGGCGGTCGACGGCACATTCGGATCGAGCTGATTGCCGGGAATGACGCGGACGCCGTCGTGCTTCCAGCGCTCGTCGTCGTGATGGTGATGATCGTGATCATGGGTGTGATCTTGGGAATGGGTGTGATCGTGGGAACCGCTCATCGTTCTTGCTTTCGTTGGTCAAGTTCGTGCAGGGAACGCTACCGAAAAGCGCTGGCGCAGGCGAGCGGAAAATCGGAACGTTCCGGCGCGGCCGGGCGTGGCCCTTGCGAAGCTTCAGCCGCGCGGGCGCGGATGTGCCAGCACGTCCGGATGTGCGAGCACATCCGGATTGACCACATCGGTCGGCGTACCGGCGGCATAGGCCAATATCTGATCGAAGATATCGGTGAACTGGATCTGGTATTCGTCGCGCGAGACGTAGCCGAGATGCGGCGTGCAGACCACGTTGTCCATGTTGAGCAGCGGGTCGGCGGTGTCACGCAGCGGCTCCTTTTCGTAAACATCGATCGCGGCCATGCCGGGCCGGCCGGCGCGCAGCGCATCGACCAGCGCGCCGGGCGCGATCAGCGGCGCGCGGCTGGTGTTGACGATCAGAGCGGTCTCCTTCATCCGCGCGAGGTCTTCCGCCTTGACGATGCCGCGCGTCGCGTCGACCAGCCGCATATGCAGCGACAGCACGTCGCAGCGGGCAAAGAAATCCGCCTTGCTGGCTGCGGTGTCGTAACCGTCGGCGCGCGCCATGGCCATCGCCGGCTCGCGCGCCCAGACCAGCACGTTCATGCCGAACGCCCTGCCATAGCCCGCGACCACGGCACCGATGCGGCCGTAGCCGTAGATGCCGAGCGTCTTGCCGCGCAGCGTATGGCCGACGCCGATCTGCCATTTGCCCGCCTTCAGCGCCGCCATCTGCTGCGGGATCGCACGCATCGCGGCGAGGATCAGGCCCCAGGTGAACTCGGCGGTGGCGTAGGACGGCGTGTCGGCATGCTGGCCCGACGACACGATGATGCCGAGCCGCGTGCAGGTGTCGATATCGATATGCGGATAGACGCTGCGCTGGCTGATCAGCTTCAGCTTCGGCAGCCGCTCGAGCAGCGGCGTGCGGATCTGGGTGCGTTCGCGGATCAGGACCAGCACGTCGGTGTCGCGCAGCCGTTCGGCGAGCGCATCGACGTCCTGGACGTGATCGTTCCAGATCGTGACGTCGTAGCCGTCGAGCTTGCGGAAGCAATCGAGGGTGCGCAGCGTGTCGAAATAATCGTCGAGGATCGAAATCTTCATCGCTGCGCCCTCTGTTGTTGTGGGCTGGTTACGTCACGCCCAATTATTTCACGCCAAGCAGCTCGACGTCGAACATCAGCGTCGCATTCGGCGGGATCACGCCGCCGGCGCCGCGCGCGCCATAGCCGAGATCAGGCGGGATGATCAGCGTGCGCTTGCCGCCGACCTTCATGGTGGCGACGCCCTCGTCCCAGCCCTTGATCACATGACCCTGGCCGATCGGAAACTCGAACGGCTCGTTGCGGTCGACCGAGGAGTCGAATTTCTTGCCCTTCTGGCCGTTCTCGTAGAGCCAGCCGGTATAGTGCATGACGCAGGTCTGGCCGGGCTTCGGCGAGGCGCCGGTGCCGACCTTGCTGTCGATGATCTGGAGGCCTGAGGCTGTGGTCATGGGCTTTCCTGCGGTTTGAGCCGTTGCCGTCCCGCTGACAACGGACGTGGAGACTGCCGCCGCAAGTCCGGCGAACGCAGTCTTGATGATCGTGCGTCGGGAAGATCGCATCTTGCACCTCTCGTGAAGAACGGCCGTCTCTAGCCCAGCGCAGGGCAATTCCCTAGCCATTTTTCAGTGAACCGGCTATGCCGCCATCGCGGTCCAGCGCGAAATCGTCAAGCAATGGCGAGGTGCCGCCCGCGACGAGATCGCCGATCAATTGCGCGGCCAGATAACTGAAGGTGATGCCGTTGCCGCCATAGCCATACGCGGCATAGACGCCCTTCGCGCCGGGCACCGGACCGATCAGCGGCAGGCCGTCGCTGGTGGTGTCGAACGTCCCGGCCCAGCGATATTCGATCTCCGTTGCCGCGAACGGCCAGAGCGCGGCGAGACGTTGCGCGAGCCGCCGCGACTTCTCCGGGATCAGGCGGTCGCGCGCATCGGGCGCGATGATGTCCTCACTGTCCTCGCCACCGATGATGATGCGCCCCGCCGGCGTCGTGCGTGCGTAGAGGTAATCCCTGGCGTTCTCCCAGATCAGCGCGCCGTCCTTCCAGATGTTCTGCGGTTGCGGCGTCGTTGCAATCGCCCAGCTCGAGGACACGGCCTGGACCTTCGACCGAACGATATCCGGCATCGCGTAGCCAGTCGCCAGCACGACGGCCCTCGCTGCAATTTCGTGGCCATCCTCGAATCCCACCGTGACTGCGGCACCTGCCGGATCGAATACCACGGCCTCGGCATCGAACTGCCGCGCACCGCGCGTGACCGCGAGGTGGAGCAGACCGCGGGCCAGCTGGAGCGGATCGGCATCCGCCGCGCCAGGCGAGACGATCGCGCCGGCGCGCGCCATTCCGTAGTTCTCGAGCAGTTGTCCATGATCGAGGAAGTCGCCGGGCAGGCCAGCGCGGCGGCGGAGCCGATGCTCATGGAGCAGTTCGGCTACAGAGCTGCCGGCGGCCAGATAGAGCGAGCGCTTCTTTCTGATCTCTCCCGGCAGCTTGTGGTCACGAACCAGCGAGATCAAGCCGGTCACGGCATCGAGACTTGCCCGATAGGCGCGCGCAGCCCGATCGAAGCCGTACATCGCCGTCAGCTCGACAAGCGGACGGTCGATCTCCCACAACAGCATCGAGGTGCTGGCTGCAGTGCTGCCGCGGCCGGGGTGCTCACGGTCGACAATGACGACGTCGAGCCCCTGACGGGTCAGGCGCTCGGCGACCAGCGAGCCGGTGATGCCGCCGCCGACGACAAGCGCATCGCAAGCGAGATTCTCCGATAGCGCGGGACGCGGCGGTGGCGTTGCGGCGACAAACCACGGCGAGACGCCACCGCGCAAATCGGCCTGGTCGGTATCATCTGAATCGAGGGAACGGATGACGGGCCTCGCGGGGAAGGGCTTCCAGCACCAACCCCCGCGACAATACCTTGTTCCACCGGTCCGGCCTCGCCGGCCGCGACAATCAGTAGCCGAGCGCGCAGCCGTCCTTGCGCGGATCGGAGCCGCCGGTCAGCGTGCCCTTGTCCCAATCGATCCAGATCCCCTGGCCACCGCCGAGCGGCGCGACCACGCTGGTGGTCTTGTGGCCGATCTTCTTCAGGCCTTCGACGATCTCCGCCGGTACGCTATCCTCGAGCTGGTAGACGCCCTCGTAATGCAGGCCGCGCGGCATGTCGATCGCCTCCTGCACGTCACAGCCATAGTCGAGCATGTTGGTCAGCACATGGGTCTGGCCGACCGGCTGATACTGGCCGCCCATCACGCCGAACGGCATCACGGCACGGCCGTTCTTGGTTGCCAGCGCCGGGATGATGGTGTGCAGCGGACGCTTGCCCGGCGCGATGCAATTCGGATGGCCGGGCTGGATGCGGAAGCCGCCGGCGCGGTTCTGCAGCAGGACGCCGGTCTTGTTGGAGACGATCGCCGAGCCGAACGAATGCGCGATCGAGTTGATGAACGAGCAGACGTTGCGGTCCTTGTCGACCACCGTGATGTAGACGGTCGACGGATTCATCGGCGGCGCAACGTTGGGCAGATCGAGCAAGCCATCCATCCGGATGTTCCTGATGTGCTCGTCGGCGAACTCCCTGGAGAGGATGCCGGCGACGTCGACATGCGCGTGCTGGGGATCGCCGATATACTGCTCGCGCATCATGTAGGCGATGCGGGCGGCTTCGGCCTCGAGGTGGAAGCGCTCGATGCTGAGCGGCTTGAACCTGGTCAGGTCGAAGCGCGACAGGATGTTGAGCATGACCAGCATGGTGATGCCCGGTCCGTTCGGCGGGCACTGCCAGACGTCGTGGCCCTTGTACATCGTGCCGATCGGCGAGGTCGCCTCGGTCGAATGCGCGGCAAAGTCCTCGAGCGTATGCAGGCCGCCGATGCCGCGCAGCGTGTCGACCATGTCGGCGGCGATCTCGCCGCTATAGAAGGCGTCGCGGCCCTTTTGCGCGATCGCGCGCAGCGTCTTGCCGAGCTCGGGCTGGCGGATCACGTCGCCGGCGACCGCAGGCCTGCCGTGCGGCAGCAGATAGCGCTCGGTATTGGTGCCGTTCTTCAGCTTCTCAAAACCGTTCTTCCAGTCGAAGGCGATGCGCGGCGCGACCACATAGCCCTCTTCGGCGGCCTTGATCGCGGGCTGCAGCAGCCGGTCGAAGCCGAACTTGCCGTGATCCCTGAGGATGACGTCCCAGGCGTCGATTGCGCCGGGAATGCTGACGGCATGCGCCGAGGTCAGCGGCACCGAATGGATGTTGCGTTCGAGGTACCAGTCGGCGGTGGCCGCCATCGGCGCCCGGCCGCTGCCATTATAGGCCGTGATCTTGCCCTCGCCCTTCGGCTGGATCAGCGCAAAGCAGTCGCCGCCGATGCCGGTCGATTGCGGCTCGATGACGCCGAGCAGCGCGCAGGCCGCGACCGCCGCATCGGCAGCCGTACCGCCCTCGCGCATCACCTCGATCGCCACGAGCGCCGCCTCCGGATGCGAGGTCGCGACCATCGCGTTCTGGGCGTGGACCGTGGAACGGCCGGCGAAATGGAAATTCCTCATGAGGGGGAGCTCGCTTGATCGTGATGTTCTGGTGCTGCTGCGGCAGATGGATGCCAAGGGGATGCCAAGTACATGGCACATTCATCCCCGGCAGGGCAATGCCTGGCATGCCAGAGGAATTATCCCGATAACGCATGGCTTTGCGGGGTTTCGCGGACCTGGCCGGCCTGATAAACCCCGGCCATGCCGTTCAAGGTCGCCGCCTTCTACCAGTTCGCCGCGCTGCCCGATTTCCGCGCACTGCGCGAGCCGTTGCGCGCGCTCTGCGCGGGGCTCGACCTCAAGGGCAGCGTGCTGCTCGCCCATGAGGGCATCAACGGCACCATTGCCGGCACCGGCGACGGCATCGATGCCTTCGTCGCGGAGCTCGGGCACGGGCCGCTGTTCGGCGGCCGCCTCGTCAATCTCGAGCTGAAATACTCCGAAGCCGCGCAGATGCCGTTCCAGCGGCTCAAGGTCCGGCTGAAGAAGGAGATCGTGACGCTCGGCGACACCACGGTCGATCCGACGCGCCAGGTCGGCACCTATGTCGACGCCGCCGACTGGAATGCGCTGATCGCCTCGCCTGACATGCTGGTGCTCGACACCCGCAACGCGTTCGAGGTCGCGATGGGCAGCTTCGAAGGCGCGGTGGATCCCAGGATCGCGAGCTTCGGTCAGTTCAAGGAATTTGCCGCCCGTCATCTCGATCCCGCGAAGCACCGCAGGATTGCGATGTTCTGCACCGGCGGCATCCGCTGCGAGAAGGCCAGCGCCTATCTGCTCGCGCAAGGGTTTGCCGAGGTCTATCACCTCAAGGGCGGCATCCTGAAGTATCTCGAGGAAACTCCGCAGCAGGACAGCCGCTGGCGCGGCGACTGTTTTGTGTTCGACGAGCGCGTCGCGCTCGGCCACGGCCTGCGCGAGCGCGAACACGCGGGTGCCGTCGATGAATGATGCTGCACGGCTGAGCGAACGGGTCGATGCGCTGGAGGTCCGCCTGACCTACCAGGACGAAGCCATCGAGACGCTGAACCAGACCATCACGGCGCAGTGGAAGCAGATCGACGCGCTGACGCGCCAGGTCGCCGAGTTGCGCGACCGGCTTCAGGAGGCCGAACGCCAGGCGCCAGGCCCCGCCAACGAGCGCCCACCGCACTATTGACCGATGCCGCCGCAATGCGGCGGCGGGCGGATTACATGCTGCTCACCTGCCGGACCGGCTTCGCGCCGGCGAAGAACAGGCTCGACAACCGCTGCACCATCGCCGTCGCGCGACTTCCTTCGAGGCCCGGGCGGACACACAGCAGGCGCTTCTGCACCGGAAGCTCCGGCAGATAATAGTCCTTCGCCGAAACCAGGGAGGGCGGGATCATCCGCTCGGGGCACGCGGTCAGGCCATATCCGGCCCGTGCGGCTTCCAGTCGCAGCTGGTGGTTCGGGCTCCTGAACACGATCTTGTAGGAGATGTTGTGCTTGGTGAGCGTCCGGATCATCCAGTCGTCACCCGGCCACGCCAGGATCGGGATCGGCGCGCCCGGCCTGAGCACAAAATCGCGCGATCGCACCCAAACCGACCGTTCGTCGGCCTCGGCGGCGATCGTCACCTCGTCCTCGTTCTCGAGCGAAGGATTGCTGTAGACGAAGGCGATATCGATGTAGCCGTCGATCAATCCTCTGATCACGGCCGGCGACATGTCCGCGTGAAGCAGGACGTCGGCGAGCGCCTCGGCCGGATGAAGCTTGAGGAATTCCTCGGCGAGCATCGTGCTGATTCCGAGCCGCAGCGGCTGCGGTCCCTCATGACTGCCGCCCAACCGAAGCAATTGATCGTTCGCTTCGAGGATACGCCTCGCCTGCTGCACGGCGACCTTGCCGAGCTCGGTTGTTGTAGTGCCGTTTGCCGTTCTGACGAAGAGTGCGCCGCCGATCAGGCTTTGCAGTCGCTTGACCTGCGAACTGATCGCCGGCTGGCTGAGGCCGAGACGTTCCCCGGCCTTCGACAGGCTTCCCGTCTCAGCGATCGCAACGACGGTGCGGACGATCTCAGTAGGAATATTCAAATGCTGGCGTGGTCTGTGCATCGCGAGCGCTCCAATCTCAGCACGGGACGCAATTCCAATCTCCATAGTATGTGATTCAGCTATACTAACATTTGGTTGCACTTTCGTTTAGCTACAATTTGCCGCGACGACGCTTCTATTGCGCGCCATATGTATTGTTACGTGCATTGCCACGTAGTGCTACGGTATCAGACAACTGCATCTGCACACGCACGCAGCATCGCAGCAGCATCGAACCCCGGACTTCTGCGGAGACAGCATCAAATATTGTGATCACCCCATAAGTCACCGCGCTCCCGATCAATTCTGGTGCGGTCATTCATCCGAATTGACGCCACTGATTCGCGGAAGCGTTCTCATAGTTTTCCTTAATCAAAGCCTCGCAACGTGACCCCGTAGTTTGCGTCTCGAGGTGTGTCATGCCCAGGTTTTTTCGCTGTCGAAGCGGCGCGTCTGCGGTCGAATTCGCGCTCATGCTGCCGCTTTTTCTCGCCTTCATTTTTGGCATCATCGTTTTCGGCTCGTATCTCGCGATGGTGCATGGCGTGCAGCAACTCGCCGCCGAAGCGGCGCGGTCGTCCATTGCAGGAATGACCGACACCGAGCGCAACAGCCTCGCGACGAGCTACGTCACCGCCAACGTATCCACCTATCCGTTGCTCGTTCCCGCAAATCTCACGGTCAATGCCGCACCGTCGCCGGCGAACGCGAACGTCTACGTCGTGACGGTCAACTACAACGCGGCCGGCAACTTCATCTACAGCCTGCCTTTCGTACCCAAGCCCGCGAGCACCATCGTCCGCTCCGCGGCGATTCAGTACGGAGGATTCTAGGATGACGGCCATGCTGATGCTGATGCTGATGCGGCGCTTCGGCGCCGACGAACGCGGAAACTTCGCGATGATCAGCGCCGGCCTGATGACGCTCGTGATCGGGTGCGCCGGGCTCGCAATCGATCTCGGCACGATCTTCGCCGATCGCCGCAAGACCCAGAGCACCGCCGATCTCGCCGCGATCGTCGCCGCCGCCAACCTGAACAACCCGGTCAACGCCGCCACCGCGACGGTGACACAGAACAACTATCCGGCCAGCGCGGTGGTCAAGGTTGAGACGGGGACCTACACCGCAAACAGCGCCGTCGCGCCACAGGCCCGTTTCGTGACCCCGGCGGTCGGCATTCCCAACGCCGCGCGCGTCACGCTGAATACCCAGACCCCGCTCTATTTCGCACGCTACATCACCGGCGCGAGCAGCTTCACGATCAGGACCACCGCCACCGCGACGTCGACCGAAATGGCGTCGTTCGCGATCGGCTCGCGGCTGCTCTCGGTCAACGGCGGCGTGCTCAATGCGATGCTCGGCTCGATGCTCGGCACCACGCTGTCGCTCTCGGTGATGGATTACAATTCGCTGATCAGCGCGAAGATCGATGCGCTGGATTTCCTGTCGGCGCTGGCGACGCGGGTCAACCTGACCGGCGTCACCTATAGCGACCTGCTGAGCAGCAACATCAAGGTCGGCGACATCATGGCGGCCGCGCTGACCACGCAGCAGATCACCAACGGCGCAGGCGCCGCGACGACCGCGCTGTCGACGATCTCCCAGGCCGTCACCGGCTCCTCAACCAAGATTACGCCCGGAACACTGGTCGACCTCGGCCCCTTTGCCAACCTGGCGGTCGGGCAGAAACCCAAGGTTGGCGCCAGCATTTCGGTGTTCGACCTCGTTAGCACCGTGGCGCAGATCGCCAACGGGAACCATCAGATCGCCACCTCGGTCAATCTCGGCCTGCCCGGCATCGCCAACGTTTCCGTGATCGCAACGATCGGCGAGCGCCCGGTCGGCTCGAGTTGGATCGCGATGGGCACCCAGGGCGTGAGCGTGCACACCGCGCAGACCAGGATCCTGGCGACGGTCAATGTTCTCGGCTCCGGCGCCGTTTCCGCGATCAACCTCCCGGTCTATGTCGAGGTCGCCTCGGGCACCGCAACGCTCAACGCGGTGTCCTGCGGCCATCCGAACATCAACACGTCGCAGGTGACGGTCGGCGTGACACCGGGAATCGTGGATGCATGGATCGGCAATGTCACGATGGCCGATATGACCAACTTCACGACCAAGCCAAACCCACCACCGGTGACGCTGGTCAATCTCGGTCTCGTCACCGTCACCGGCCTCGCCCATGCCGGCATGGGCAACACCACGCCGACCAACGTCAATTTCAGCTACAGCGACATCCAGTCGGGAACCAAGAAGACGGTGACGACGACCAACTTCCTTACATCGCTGACGAGCACGCTGCTGGGCAACCTCTCGCTCACGATCACTGTCGGCCCGCTCGGGCTTCCGATCCCGGGATTGGGCGCGCTGGTCATGAGCATCCTGAATGGCGTGACAAGTCCAATCGATCAGGTGCTGGCATCCGTCCTCGCGACGCTCGGCATCGGGCTCGGCCAGGTCGACGTCTGGGTGCTGGGCGTCCGCTGCGACGGCGCGGTGCTGGTGAACTAAAGCATGATCCGGAAAAGTGCCAAGAAAAATACCGGGCGGTTTTCCCTCGCGACAAACGCAAAGCGTTTGCGCGGAGATCACGCTCAAGCAAGGGACGAAAGCGCGGTGACGATTCAACCAAATCTCATCGCGCTTTAGGGGAACGGTCGCGACTGCATCATCGGGGGTAGTAGACTGCCGTGAGTACAACAATAAGAAGATACAAGACGGACAGCCAGCGGACAGTCCTGATGAAGCGCGGAACCATCTTCTTCCGCAACACCAGCGTTGGATGCGTTGTGCTCAATCTCTCGACCGGTGGCGCGGGGCTCGCGGTGGAAAGCGACGATGCACTCCCGTTTGCGTTCGATCTCGAGATCGAGAGCGAGCCGATCCGGCGACACTGCATTCTGGTCTGGCGTCTGGAGCGCCGGCTCGGCGTGACCTTCGAATATGACCGGATGCAGCGCCCCGAGCGCGGACCGATCTAACTTGCCCCGCCCAACATGCGGGCTGCCTCGAGGCAGCCCGCATGCATCGTTTCACATCGTGGTTAGCAACCGCTGGGATATACCAGCTAATTGTCCCGATCGCCGTCGTGCTTAGACGGCGCCGGCTGCGTGGCGCTGACCGGATCGGAGGCCGGGAAGGTATCCTCCAATCCCTCCTTGAGCCGGCTGCGGGCCTTGCGGTCGGCAGCCTGCGCCTCGTGCGGCTTCTCGGCATGCTTGTCATGTGCGGCAGGATCGAATTTCTCAGCCATGTCGTCCCTCCATTCTCCGGAACAACGCGCCCAAGCAAACCGGGGTTCCAGAACAGCCTTGGCCCATTGCGCCGCAGCGTGTATCAGGAGCGCAAATTTGATCTGATCAGGAACTTTCCGCGTGCCCCAGGATCCCGCAAAGAAGCCGCTCATCGACGTCCTGTCGGGCCACCGGCAGCCCGTGCCGCCGCTCTGGATGATGCGGCAGGCCGGCCGCTATCTGCCGGAATACCGCGAGTTGCGCGCCAAGGCCGGCCGCTTCCTGGATATGTGCTTTACGCCCGAGTTCGCGGCCGAGATCACCCTGCAGCCGATCCGCAGGTTCAATTTCGACGCCGCGATCATCTTCTCCGACATCCTGGTGATCCCCTATGCGCTCGGGCGTTCAGTGCGCTTCGAGGCCGGCGAAGGGCCGCGGCTCGATCCGCTGGCAACCCCCGGCGAGATCGCGGCGCTGGCAACCCAGGCCGATTTCGACAAGCTCGAGCCGGTCTTTGAAGCGCTGCGCCGCGTCCGCCGCGAGCTTGCGCCTGACATCGCGCTGATCGGCTTCTGCGGCGCGCCATGGACGGTCGCGACCTACATGGTGGCCGGACAGAGCACGCCGGACCAGGCGACCGCGCGGATGCTCGCCTACCGCCATCCGGAGGCATTCGCTCAAATCATCGACGTCCTGGTCGAGAACTCGATCCGCTATCTCGTCGGCCAGCTGAAGGCCGGCGCCGATTGCCTGCAGATCTTCGACACCTGGGCCGGCGTGCTGCCGCCACGCGAGTTCGCCCGCTGGTCGATCGAGCCGACCCGGCGCATCGTTGCCGGGGTGCGCAAGCAGGTCCCTGGCGCCAGGATCATCGGCTTTCCGCGCGGCGCCGGCGGCATGCTGCCGGCCTATATCGAGCAAACCGGAGTCGATGCCGTCTCGATCGATTGGGCAACCGAGCCGTCGATGATCCGCGAACGCGTGCAGAGCCGCGTCGCCGTGCAGGGCAATCTCGATCCGCTGGCGCTGATTACCGGCGGCGCCACGCTCGACCGCGCGGTGGACGATGTGCTGGAGAATTTCGGCAAGGGGCGGCTGATCTTCAATCTCGGCCACGGCATCCTGCCGGAGACGCCGATCGCCCATGTCGAACAGATGGTCGCGCGGGTACGGGCGTATCGGGGCTGAGCGTCCCAGCTTCGTAGCCCACTTTGTCACCGTCACCCTGAGGAGACCGCGCAGCGGTCGTCTCGAAGGGTCGACGGCCCGAGTCTGGCCACGAGTGAAGAGTACCGCGCCTCGAAACATCGGGGCCGTGCATCCTTCGAGACGCGCGCAAGAGCGCGCTCCTCAGGATGACGGAACTGAGGACTCCTACCTCGCATCCTCCAAAATCATATCCGACGCCTTTTCCGCGATCATGATCGTCGGCGCATTGGTATTGCCCGACATCAGGTCCGGCATAACCGAGGCATCGACCACGCGCAGGCCATCGACGCCGCGCACCTTGAGCCGCTGGTCGACGACCGCGAGCGGATCGTTGCCCATCCGGCAGGTCGAGGTCGGGTGATAGACCGTGCTGCCGGTGCGGCGGCAGAAATCGAGCAGGTCGTCGTCGCTCACCACCTTGGCGCCGGGATCGACCTCCCCGACCGAATACGACTTCAGCGCCGGCGCGGCCAAAACCTTGCGCAGGATGCGGATGCCGTCGATGAAGGCGCTGCGATCGGTCTCGGTCGCCAGATAGTTGATGCGGATTTCCGGCGGCACGCTCGGGTCCGCGCTCCTGATCTTCAGCGAGCCGCGGCTTTCCGGGCGCAGCTGGCAGACCGAGGCCGTGAAGCCCGGGAACGGATGCAGCTTCTCTCCCATCTTGTCGGTCGAGAACGGCAGGAAGTGGATCTGGATGTCGGGCGACGCCAGCCGCGGGCTGGTCTTGAAGAACGCGCCCGACGTGCCGGCCGCGATCGTCAGCGGTCCCTTGCGCAACGCCGCGTAGCGCAGCCCGGCCATGACGCGCCGCACCGGATTGTTGACGACGTCGTTCAGCGTCACGGTCTGCGCGCAGCGTGTGACGATGCGCACCTGCATGTGGTCCTGCAAGTCGTTGCCGACACCGGGCGCATCGAGCACGATCTCGATGCCGTGCTGCTTCAACAGATCGGCGGGGCCGACGCCGGAGAGCTGCAGCAATTGCGGCGAGTTGTACGCGCCGCTTGACACCAGGATCTCCTTGCGCGCCTTGGCTCTTCGCAAGCGACCATCCTGCTTGTACTCGATAGCGCTCGCGCGCTTGCCGTCGAACAGGATGCGCTGCGCCAGCGCCGAGGTCTCGACATGCAGATTTCCGCGCGTCAGCGCCGGCCGCAGATAGGACCGCGCCGTGCTGGCGCGCCGGCCGCGCCGCGTCGTGGTCTGGAAGAAGCCCGCGCCTTCCTGGGTCGCGCCGTTGAAATCCGGATTGGTCGGAATGCCGACCTCGGCCGCGGCGTGAACGAAGGCTTCCGACAGCGGATCGTGATGCCGCCAGTCCGATACCGGCAGCGGGCCGCCCGCACCGTGGTACTTGTCGCCGCCGCGCTGCTGATCTTCCGCCTTCCGGAAATAGGGCAGGACATCGTCATAGCCCCAGCCGGCGTTGCCGCGCTGGCGCCAGCGGTCGTAGTCCTCGTGCTGGCCGCGGACATAGAGCAGGCCGTTGATCGAGCTGGAGCCGCCGAGCACTTTTCCGCGCGGCTGAAAGACCTGCCGCCCGTTGAGACCCGGCTCGGGCTCGGTCTGGTACATCCAGTTGACGGATTTTTCCTTGAACAGCTTGCCGTAGCCGAGCGGGACATGGATCCAGATGTTGGTGTCCTTCGGCCCGGCCTCGAGCAGCAGCACCGAGTGCCTGCCGTCGGCGCTCAGACGGCTGGCAAGCACACAACCGGCCGAGCCGGCGCCGACGATGACGTAGTCGAATTCGGCCGCATCATTCTTGTTGTTCACTGGTTTCCCCCGGCAAGTCTTTTTTCCCCGGAATCTCTTTCTTCCGGTGGTACAGAGAAAGCGCCGCCTTGAAAAGCCTAGCGCCCTGCGCTGAGGTTCTGGAGCAGTTGCTCGACAAGCATATTGAGCTCGCCGGCACCGCCGGCGGCACCGAAGACATAGCGGTCGGGCCGCACGATCACCGCCGCGGTGCCATGTTGCCGCATCCAGTCGGCGAACAGCCCGTCGCGCTCGACCACAGTCAAAATACCGTTGGCATCGCTGCTGTCACCCGATGTGATGACGACGCGCTCAGCTGAGAGACGCTGCCACCCGGCACAGGACGCGTCCGACAGCCACGCCATCGGCTCTGCCGCCGCCGTCACGATCGCAAATTCCGGCTTGAGCAGATCGTCGAGCCGGCAGGTCCGCCCGTCCGGCGCACGCACATGCGGCTGCACGAACAGCCGCCCGGCAAGATCAGCATTGCGCGCGATCAGACCGGAGACGAGATCGGGGATGAATTTCTGCCTGATGGTTTCGGCCTTGCCGGCCTTCAGGTCCGCGCGCAGCCGCACGTCGCGCTCGGCGGCAGCCGCGGGATCGAGTTCGCCGATGATCTTGCCGAACTCCTTGGCGCTGGCGACGACGGCGCGGACATGCGGCTTGCGCTCGATCTCGTAAGCATCGAGCAGCGCCTCGTCGGCATCGCCACGCAGCACCAGCCTCAGCTTCCAGGCAAGGTTCACGGCATCGCGGATGCCTGCGCACAGCCCCTGCCCGAGGAACGGCGGCGTCTGGTGCACGGCGTCCCCCATCAGCAGCACGCGGCGGTCGCGCCAGCGTTCGCCGAGCAGCGCGTGGAAACGATAGACGGCCGAGCGCCAGATCGTGAGGTCGGAAATGTCGGTGAAGCCTTTCAGCAGCTTCACGACGTTGTCGGGCGCGCCGGCAGCTTCGGGATCCTCGCCCGGCAACAACTTGATCTCCCAGCGCCGCAGATTGCGCGGCCCCGGCACGAAGGTGCCGGGACGCGACGGCCAGCAATACTGAAAACTCCGGGGCGGCCGCTTGGCGGGCTCGCTGGTCAGCGTGTCCACCACCATCCACCATTCATCGAAGGCGAGGTCTTCCAGGCCGATGCCGAGCCGCTTGCGCACAAAGCTGTTGGCGCCGTCACAGCCGACCAGATAGCGCGCGCGGATCAAGAACTCCTCACCGGCCTCGCGCCGCGCGGTCAGCGTCACCGCACTGTCGTCCTGCTGCAGCGCCACGCCGGCGGCAGCAAGGTGAACGTCGGCTTGCGGATAGCCGGCGAGCTTGTCGCGCAGCGCCTGCTCGACGTCGGGCTGCACGAAGGTGACGTTCGGAATCCAGCCGAGCGGAAACGGCGGCGGCATCGGGTCGAAGATCTTGATGATCTCGCCGTCGACGCCGAGATAGTGCGAGCCGTTGTGCGGGGCGATCGCCTGCTCCATGAAATCGCCAAGCCCGATCGCCTGCAGCACGCGCAGTGCCTCATGATCGAGCGTGATCGCGCGCGGCTTGTCGTAGATGTCGGCGACGCGCTCGACGACGGCGATCCTCAAGCCGGCTTTGGCGAGCAGATTGGCGAAGATCGCACCGACCGGCCCGAGCCCGACGATGGCGACGTCATAGATGGGAGTAGCGATCGATGATGCCATGCTACTTCGCGAGGTAACTCTCGAGCGTCAGCGGATTCGGTTTCACCTCTGGCTCGCGGATCGCGACATCGGCGAACGGCGTCGCCTCCTCGAACCAGGCCCGCCGCGCCGGCAGGCCCCAGGGGAACGAGAGCGTATGGTCGGACGGATCCCAGCCGATCGGCTCGTTCTCGATGTCCATGATCTGGTAGTGCGTATTGAACAGCTCGACGCGGTGCCCGTCGGGATCGCGCATGTAGACATACATCGCATGTCCCGGTCCGTGCCGCCCCGGGCCGCGTTCGACCGCAGCTCCATAGCCGAGCTCGCCGGCGATATCGCAGGCGTTGAGCAAATGATGAACCTCGGGCGCGAGATACGCGAAATGGTGCAGCCGCGGTCCCGCCCCGTTGAAGAACACGATGTCGTGCGGATTGCCCTTGCGCTGCAGGAACACGCCGCGCGGATCGAACGTCCCCGCCGGCGCGATATATTCGCTGAGCCGAAAGCCTGCCGCGGTGTAGAACTCGCACGCCTTCCGCACCTCGGGCGCCAGCACCTGGTAATGGTCGAGCCGCAGCGCCGAGCCGCCGGCATGGCGGGTGAATCTGGTGATCATGCGCGGCAGCACCGGCATGGTCGCGCAGAACTCCAGCGGCGTGCCGGCCGGATCGTTCGCTTGCAGGGTGCGGCCCTGATGCGGCACATCGACCCAGGCGGTCCGGCAGCCATGGGCTTCGAAGAACGCCTTGAGCCGGTCGAGGTCATCCTCCTGGAAGACCCGCAGGCCGAGCCGCGCACAGGCGGCGCCTTCGCCCCTGCGCAAGACAAGGCTGTGATGACAGGCCTCCTCGACCCCGCGAAAATAGAGCGCGTCGGCCTCCTCCACAGTCAGGATCAGCCCGATCACCTTTTCGTAGAACTGCCGGCTCGCTGTGAGGTCACGGACGGTCAGGACGACATGGCTGGCTCGCGTGATACGGAACCCGGGATCGTGGTTCGTGGTCGGGAGGCTCATGCGCACCTTCTGGTTTGCCGTCGCGGGAACCAAAGTCATTGCGAAAAACCGGCGGGGGATCAAGCAGCGTGGCGCCCGGCAGCTTGCCGGTCCGTGAGGTCGCGTCACGCATTTGTATCGATTTGTTAGCAATGCGCGCGGGTGGAACCAAAACGTGAGCCCGCGGTGGCTCGGTCCGTTCCAATAGTTCATAGTTTGTCAAAGGTTTGCAGAGAATTCTTCACCACTGCGCCATGGCCAGACCGCGCAGCCAATGTAGCGAGATGCGTACCTATCTCAGATCATACATCGCCAACTTGTTCGCAGGCGACCTCGCGGCCTTCGGTGCACCACCGACGGATGAAGCGCTTGCCGGTCACATCCGCGCCGAGCAGATTTCGCTCGTCCTCGGCTATTCCTTCGGCATCATGCTGGCCAACGCCTGCAACGCGCTGGTGCTCGCCGTTGCATTGTGGCAATCGCCGGATTGGGCCTTCGCGCTGATCTGGGCCGCCGCCGTGAGCAGCGCAGCGCTGTTCTTCGGGCTGCAAGCGCGCGCAGCGCGACGCGTCGCCAAGCCGCAATTCGTGTCGCGCCGAACCATGTACCGACTGGTGCGCAATGCGCTGGCGCTCGGGGCAGCCTGGGGCATCGTTCCGGTCGCCTTCTTCGCCAACGCATCGAGCGGCGCGCAACTGGTGATCACCTGCCTGTGCGCCGGAATGCTGGCCGGCGGCGCCTTCGCCTTCTCCACCATCCCGATCGCCGCGATTGCATTCACCGCGCCAATCTTCGTCGGTACCGCGATGTGCCTCGGCAGGGACGGCGACTTCGTCTATCTCCTGCTGGCCGTCCTCGTTCTGGTCTACGGCTCCGTGCTGCTGCGCGGCGTGTTCGTCAATGCGTTCGAGTTCAGGCGGCGGATCATCGCCCAGCACGAGGCCGAACGGACCGTACGGCAGGATCCGCTGACGCATCTGCCAAACCGCGTCGCCTTCAATGAGGCGCTCAACGGCGCGCTGAACCGGCTGGCGCGCTCAGGCGAAGAATTCGCAGTGCTGCTGCTCGATCTCGATCGCTTCAAGGAGGTCAACGACAGGTTCGGCCATCCCGCGGGCGACGAATTCCTAGTGCAGGTTGCGGCCCGGTTGCAGCGCTGCACGCGCGCTGCCGAGCATGTCGCGCGGATCGGCGGCGATGAATTCGCGCTGATCATGTCCAACCTGACCAGGCCCGAGGATGCGCTCGCGATCGCCGAGCGGTTCGTCGCGGCCTTTGCCGATCCGTTTACGATCGACGGGTTCGAGATCAACGGGATGCTCAGCATCGGCATCGTGCTCGCGCCGCGGGACGGCAGCACGTCGCACGATCTGCTCAAGCACGTCGACATCGCGCTCTACCGGGGGAAGAAATCCGGCCCCGGCACCATCTGCTTCTTCGAGGCCAGCGACGACCAGTCCGCGCGCGACCGACGCGCCCTGCAGCGGGATCTGGAACAGGCCATCGAGGCCGACCAGCTGTTCCTCGTCTACCAGCCCTTCCTCGACATCCGCAAAGGCCGCGTCACCGGCTTCGAGGCGCTGTTGCGCTGGCAGCATCCAGTGCGTGGCCTGATCCCGCCGAGCGTCTTCATTCCGATCGCCGAGGAGAGCGGGCTGATCCATCAGCTCGGCGAATGGGTGATCCGCCATGCCTGCGCGATGCTAGCGCGCTGGCCTGACGACATCAGGATCGCGGTCAATTTCTCCGCGGTCCAGTTCCAGAACGTCGGCATCCTGCAGACCATCGTCGACGCGCTTGCCGAGGCGAAGGTCGCGCCAAACCGGCTCGAGATCGAAATCACCGAGTCGATGCTGATCTCGAAATACGGATCGGCGCCCGCGATCCTCAACGGGCTGCTCGAGCTCGGGCTAACGGTCGCGCTCGACGATTTCGGCACCGGCTTCTCATCACTGACCTATTTGCGCAAGCTGCCGTTCAGCCGCATCAAGATCGATCAATCCTTCATCCGGGACATGCTGACCCAGCCGGATTGCGCCGCGATCGTCAAATCGGTGATCGGTCTCGCGCAGGAGCTGCAGATCGGCGTCGTGGCCGAAGGCGTCGAGACCGCGGATCAGCTCGAATATCTGCGCCAGACCAGTTGCGACGAGGTCCAGGGCTATTTGATCGGCCGGCCGATGTTGGCCAGCGAGATCACCGCCCTGCTCGATCACGATCCGCAGCACTCGGTGCACGCGGCGTAGCCCTGATCGAATGCCGTGACCGGTCGCGCCTGTTAGAGCGCGTCGGCCCGATGCAGGGTGTCGACCGTGATGGTGCCGCGGGCACGCGAGACGCACGCGCAGATCTTGCGGCTCTCCTGCTTCTGGTGATCGCTGAAGAAGACGTCGCGATGGTCGATTTCGCCGTCGACACCGACCACGTCGAGCGCGCAGACGCCGCATTCGCCGCGCCGGCAGTCGCTCATCACCTCATGGCCGGCCTCGTTGAGCACGTCCAGCAGCGAGCGGTCGCGCGGGACCACGAACTCGATCCCCTCGCCTTTGAGCCGGACGCGGAACGCCTCGGTCGGCAGCAGCCCGCTCGATCCGAAGGTCTCGTAGCGCAAATCGGGCATCGGGCGGCCGGATGCTTCCCAGGCGCGCCGTGCCGCATCCAGCATCCGCATCGGGCCGCAAAACAACGTCATCGTCTCCGGTGGCAAGGCCGCGAACACACTGTCGAGGTCGAGCCGGCTGCCCTCGTCGCCGGCGTGGACGATGAGGCGGTCGCCGAGCAGATCTTCGAGCACGTCGAGATACGCTGCATCGCTGCGCGCACGGACGGCATAATGCAGCGTCACGCCGGCGTCGCGGCGGGCCAGCGCCTGTGCCGCGCCGACGATCGGCGTGATGCCGATGCCACCCGCGATCAGGCAGAACTGCCGCCGCGTCCAGTCGAGTTGAACCAGCGAGGCCGGCAGCGTGATGCTGAGCCGCGCCGCCGGCGCGAGCGACCACATATAATGCGAGCCGCCGCGGGAATCCGGCGCGCGCCGCACCGCGATCCGATAGCCCTGCGGATCGACTTCGCCGACCAGCGAATAGGACCGCCTTTCCGGCTGGCCCGCGATGGTGACGCCGACATCGATATGGCTGCCCACTGGGTAAGGCGCGCCAGCGAAACCGTCCGGCCGCAGCAGGAATTCGCGGATACCGGGCGTGAGGTCGCGTGTCGCGAGCAGCGTGGCGGATGTCCAGGTTTCGATGAATCGCATGGTACGCTCCGCTCAGCCGGCCGCCGAATTGATCAGCGCCAGCGCCGGCAGCAGATCGAGATGGGTGCGGTTGCGCAGCGCCAGCCGCAGATTGCGTGCCGCAAGCCGGGCATGCTCGCGCATGATCGCCTCGGCGCGCGCGCCCTCGCGGTTCTCGATGGCGTCGACCACCACGCGATGATGGTCCTGCGCGATCAGCAGGATCTGGCGCGCCTCGGGCAACGCCGATTGCGCCATCACGAAGCCGCTCGGCGAGGCGAACGGCAGCGCCGAGGCGCGGTCGATCTGCCGGATCAGCGGCGGACTGCGCGACAGCTCGGTGAGCAGGGCGTGAAAGCGCGCATTGAGCGCGACATAGGACGAAAAGGCTTCGACCGAGATCGGCTCCTGCCGCACCAGGCCGTCGATCTCGTTGAGGCATTCTTTTAACGGCTCGAGATCGCGCGACGAGACGCCGCGCTCGGCGGCGAAGCGCGCAGCCAGCCCTTCCAGCGTGCCGCGCAGCTCGATCGAATCGAGAATGTCGCGCTCGGAAAATGCCTTGACCATGAAGCCGCCGGACGGGATCGCTTCCAGCAGGCCTTCCTCTTCCAGCCGGACCAGCGCCATCCGCACCGGCGTACGCGACACCCCGGTGATCTCGACCGCCTGCAGTTCCGAGATGCGCTCGCCCGGCCGCAGGCGGCCCGAGAGAACCAGGTCGCGCAGCGCAAGCTGCGCCCGCACGGTCTGCGACACTGAACGATCGGCTTCGCGTTCCGCCATGGCCTGGCCTACTCCGCCGCCTGCAACTGCTGCGGCGGAAGTTCCTTCGCCACCATGCGGTCGATGACGCGCCGCGCCCACATTGCGCCGGCATCGATGTTGAGATTGTAGAACACGCGGTCCGGATTCTCGTCCATCGCGCGCTGCTGCGCTTCGAGGATGATCTCGTCCTCGTGGAAGATGCCGGCGACGCCGTCGCGGATTTCCGAGGTCAGGCGCTGCTCGGTGATGCGGTGATTGCGGACGAAGGCCCAGAAATAATGGCAGGTCTTCTCGGTCTCCGGCGTGATGGTGTTGAGCACATAGCCGTTGACGCCCTGCGAGCGATCGCCTTCCGGCGCGCCCGATCCGGCCGGCGCGACGCCAACGTCGATATTGACGGTGCACGGCGCCTCGAAGCGGATGATCTGCCAGCGATCGACCGGGCCCGGCCTCTCGAGCTGCTTGGCCCAGAACGGCGGCGGCTCGATGCCCTTCATCCAGCGCGTGACGGTGACGGTCTTGTCGCCATGGGTGACGTCGAACGGCGCTTCGGCGACTGCCTCATTGCCGATGCTCGAGCCGTGCACGAAGGTCTCGTGCGTCAGGTCCATGAGATTGTCGACGACAAGGCGATAGTCGCATTTGACGTGAATGGTCTTGCCGTCGCCGGCCCAGGCCGGATCGTGGTTCCAGTGCATGTCGGGCACCAGCGCGGGATCGGCGAGCGCGGGATCGCCCATCCAGAGCCAGATGAAGCGGTGGCGCTCGACGACGGGATAGGCGCGCACGCAGGCCGACGGATTGATGGTCTCCTGCGAGGGCATGAAGGTGCAGCGGCCTTGAGCGTTGTATTTCAGGCCGTGATAGCCGCAGACCACGGCGTCGCCGTCGAGTCGGCCCTTGGAGAGCGGTACGAGGCGATGCCAGCAGGCATCCTCCAGCGCCACGACCTCGCCGTCGCCCTTCCGGTACATCACGACATGCTTGCCGCAGATCGTCCGCGGCAACAGCGCGTGCTTGATCTCGGCATCCCAGCCGGCCGCGTACCACGCGTTCATTGGAAAGGGCTTTTGCACGGGATCCTCCTTAGTCTGAATTCTGATTGTATACATTCATGCCGACCGTCCGGCAAAGTTCTGACAATTTCCCCGCAGAAATCCATTAGTTCAGTATACAGAATGCTCGGAATTATACCAATCCAATACAGAAAATCGATTTTCGATTGACGGCAATATGGCCGTCAGCCAGTCTGCCGGGCATGAACATCGGGTTGAGCTTTCGCGAGGGCTTGGCCGGCGACGGGCCGCGAAGCCTGACATCGGCGGTTCAGGAGCGGCTGCGGGCCGACATCCTGTCGACCCGGCTGCTTCCCGGCCAGAAGCTGCACATCGCCGGCCTCGCCAAGCAGTTTTCGGTCAGCCTCGCCGCTGTTCGCGAGGCGCTGTCACGATTGGTGGCCGACGGGCTGGTGCAGGCCTCCGACCAGCGCGGCTTTCGCGTCTGCCCGGTCTCGCTCGCCGATCTCGCCGACGTCACGCAGACCCGGATCGACATCGAGGGACTGGCGTTGCGGCGCTCGATCGAGCGCGGCGACCAGGCCTGGCTGTCCTCGGTCTCGGCCGCCTGGGAGGCGCTGAAGGCCGTTCCCCATCGCTACCCCGACGATCCCACCGTGCACTATGAGGAATGGGTGGTCCGCCACCGCATTTTCCATCGCGCGCTGGTCAATGCCTGCGGGTCGCAATGGCTGCTCGGCTTCCGCGATGTGCTGCATGAGCAGAGCGAGCGCTATCGGCGGCTTTCGATCCGCCGCGAGGTCGGCAGGACGCGCGACGTCGAAGCCGAGCACGCCGCGATCGTGGAGGCCGTCCTGGCACGCGATGCGGATGCGGCCGTTGGCGCACTGTCAAAGCATTTTGGCATCACCAGGGAATTCGTCGAGCTCGCCGCTCCGCGCATTGCGGAGGTCAACGCCAGCACCTGAACCTACGGCGCGCGACGCGACGAACATAACAACAATCGATAATCCGGGAGAAACAGAACCATGAGCATCACGCGCCGCCGCGCGCTGGCAACCCTGATCGCCACTACTCTGCTGGCCGGTCCCGCCTATGCTGCCGAAACGATCCGCGTCGGCCTGCCCACCAAGACCTATTGGCCGACGACCATCGCCGAGACCGCGGTGCGGCAAAAACTATTCGAGAAGGAAGGCATCAAGGCCGAGCTGACCGTCTACCGCAGCGGCGCCGAGACCTTCGAGGGCATGGCCGCCGGTGCTGCCGACATCATCCTCGATCCGCCATCGCTGGTGTCGGCCGGCCGCAAGAAGGGAGTGATGTCGCGGATCGTCGCCAATGCCGCGATGGGCAATTTCGGCTGGCAATTGATGGTGCCGGCCAAGTCGACGCTTGAGGTCAAGGATCTCAACGGCAAGAAGGTCGGGATCACCGCAGCCGGCTCCGGCTCCGATCTGCTCGCGCTCTGGACCATCCAGGACCGGAAGATCGATTTCACCCGCGTGCCGGTCGGCGGCGGCGGCCTGGTGCCGAACCTGCTCGCCGGCAATGTCGATGCCGCCGTGGTCTACTCCCCGCTGAGCTTCCAGGTCGCCAGGTCCGGCGAGGCCAAGACCATCCTCGACTATGCGACCGCGGCACCACCGAACCTCACCGCGGGCTGGATCGTGCTCGACAAGTTTGCCGAGGCCAAGCCGGAGGTGGTCCAGAAAGCCGTCAATGCGCTCTATGGCGCCGTGCAGTTCATGCGCGCCAACCGCGACGTCACCGTCAAGCTGATCGCCGACCTCTATGAGATGCCGGCCGAGATCGCCGCGATGGAATACGACAACACCATCATGAAGCTCGAGACCGACGGCAACATGGGCGCGGCCAACGTGCCGGCGGCGGTGCAGCTCTCGCTCGATCTCGCCAAGCTCGGCGGACTGAAGGACATCGTTCCGGTCGAGGATGTGATCTCGACCAAGTTCAAGCCGGTGCCGACCAAGCCGTAACATGCAGGCCACCCTCACCATCAGGCTCGCGCGGGCCGCGATCGTGATCGCGATCTTCGCGCTGTGGGAGATCCTGTCGCGGACCGGCCTCGTCAATCCGCGCCTGCTGCCGTCGGCATCGGACACGCTGGTGACGCTCGGCGACCTCCTGCAACGCTCCAGCGTCCGGACCGACCTACTGGTGACCGCGACCGAGGTGTTGACCGCCTTTGCGCTCGCGGTGCCGATGGGTGCGCTGATCGGTTTCCTGATCGCGGAGAACCGCTATTTTGCCGACGTGGCGAAGCCTTTGCTGTTCTTCGCCTTCAGCATCCCGAAATCGATCTTCCTGCCGATGTTCATCCTGGTGTTCGGCGTCGGCTTTGCGCAGAAGGTCGGGTTCGGATTCTTCTCGACGATCTTCATCGTGATCATGTCGACCACGACGGCGGTGGAATCGGTCAAGGTCGAGCACCTCACGGTCGCCCGCTCCTATGGTGCGACGCGCATCCAGACCGCGTTCCGCGTCTATCTGCCGAGCATGCTGCCGGTGCTGCTGGAAGCGCTGCGGATTTCGATGATCTTCAACCTCACCGGTGTGATCCTCGCCGAGATGTACGCCTCGCGCGACGGCATCGGCCACCAGATCGCGACCTGGGGCGAGAATTTCCAGATGAAGCAGCTGCTCGCCGGCGTCGTGATGGTCGCCGCGATCGCCATGACCTTCAATGAACTCATCAGATGGGTGGAAACACGATGCAGCCATTGGCGAACGTGACACCGTTGAAGCCGCCGCCGCGCGCCGGCGCGATCGAGGTCAGGAATGTCGGTCAGGTGTTCCGGACCAGGTCGCAGGACGTCGTCGCGCTGGAGGACGTCTCGCTTGACATCAAGCCGGGGCGCTTCGTCGTGCTGGTCGGCCCGAGCGGCTGCGGCAAGTCCACGCTCTTGATGATGATGGCCGGGCTGCGCGCGCAGACGTCGGGCAGCATCACCATCAACGGCGCGCCGATCCCGCAGCCGGACCCGAACCGCGTCGGTGTCGTGTTCCAGGAAGCGAGCCTGTTTCCGTGGCTGAGCGCCGAAGACAATGTCGAGTTTCCGCTGGCGCTGCGCGGCGTCGCCAAGGCGGAGCGCCGGGCCAAGGCGCAGGATGCGCTCAACTTGGTCGGCCTCGAAGGCTTCGGCAAGCGTCACCCGCACGAGCTTTCGGGCGGCATGAAGCAGCGCGTCTCGATCGCGCGCGGCCTGGTGCAGGATCCGCCGGTGCTGCTGATGGACGAGCCGTTCGCCGCGCTCGACGAGCAGACCCGCATGACGATGGGCGACGAGCTGCTGCGGATCTGGGCCGCGACCGGCAAGACCGTCGTGTTCGTGACCCACAGCCTGACCGAGGCGGTCTATCTTGCCGACGAGGTGATCGTGATGTCACCGCGGCCCGGCCGCATCGTCGATCAGCTGCAGGTCAATTTGCCGCGGCCGCGGACCTACGAGATGCTGAGCGGCGACGCCTTCGGTGCGCTGCGCGACCGCATCTGGCGCCACATCCGAAAATCGGCGTGAGGCGATGATGAGCGCGAAAACACTTCGCCATCTGATCGTCTTAGCGCTGATTGCGCTGTGGGAGCTGCTGCCGCGCACCGGGCTGATCCCCGAACTGTTCCTGCCGTCGCTGTCCTCCACCCTGCTCGCCGGCTGGAACGACGCCGCCGAATATGGCCACGCGCTCGCGGTGACGCTCTACGAGGTCGCGGTCTCGATGGCGTTCGCCTGCGGCGGCGGCATCCTGCTCGGCGCCATCGTCGGCAGCCTGCCGCGGCCGCGGCTTCTGATCATGCCGATGGTCTCGAGCCTCTATGCCGTACCGCTCGTGATCCTCTATCCCGTCTTCACCGTGTGGCTCGGCATCGGCTCGGAGTCCAAGATCGCCTTTGCCTCGATCTACGGCTTCCTGCCGACCATGCTGGCGACCGCCGCCGGGATTCAGACCATCGACCCGCAACTGCTGCTCGCCGCCCGCAGCATGGGCGCGACGCTGGGCCAGCGCCTGGTCCGCGTCATCATCCCCGCGGCGATACCGACCGTGCTGTCGGGCCTGCGCGTCGGCGGCGCGCTCGTCATCGTCGGCGTGGTGGTCTCGGAGATGCTGATTTCCTCGGCCGGCATCGGCTATCTGATCTCGCGCTACCGCACCATTCTCGACAGTCCGCACGTCTTCGCCGGGGTGCTGCTGGTGCTGTTCATGGCGATCGCCTTCAACACCGTGATCCGCTGGGTCGAGCGCAAGGCCGCGATCTGGCAGACCGGCACGCGCGCCGGCCAGAGCGCCGCCGACGAAGTCGGCTCCGGCGCGATGCAGCCGGCGACGTAAGGGGATCGCGACGTGTTTGACCTCACCCTGACGTTCGACAATGGACCCGAGCCGGACGTCACCCCGCGTGTGCTCGATATCCTGGGCGAACGCGGCATCAAGACCACGTTCTTCGTGATCGGCGAGAAGCTCGGCGACCCCGCGCGCCGCCGCCTCGCCGTCCGCGCGCGCGACGAAGGCCACTGGATCGGCAATCACACCTATACGCACAGCGTTCCGCTCGGCCAGCAGCCCGGCGCGGACACGGCCCAGCGCGAGATCGGCCGGACCCAGGCCGCGATCGGCGAGCTCTCTCACCCGAACCGCTGGTTCCGGCCGTTTGGCGGCGGCGGCAATCTCGACGACCGGCTGCTGAAGCCCTCCGTGGTCGATTATCTCGTGCGCAACAAGCACAGCTGCGTGCTCTGGAACGGGATCCCGCGCGACTGGGACGATCCCGACGGCTGGGCCGACCGCGCGCTCGAGCAATGCCGTGCGCAGCCATGGACGCTGCTGGTGCTGCACGATTTGCCGACCGGCGCGATGGCGCATCTCGACCGCTTCCTCGATCGCGCCGAGACCAGCGGCGCCCGCTTCCGTCAGGACTTTCCGCCGCAATGCGTCCCTGTCCGCAACGGCGCGATCGTACTTCCCATCCAGGACTATGTTTCCTCCATCGAAGAGAGTGAGAGACCATGAAGATCGCAAGTTTCAAGGCGGCGGGTACCGCAAGCTACGGCATCGTGACCGATGCTGGGGTGATCGACGCCGGCAAGCGGCTGACGGCGTACCCGACGCTGAAGGCGTTGCTGACGACGGGCTCGCTGGATGAGCTGAAGAAGCTGCAAAGCGAGCGCACCGATCACGCGCTGAAGGACATCGAGCTGCTGCCGACCGTACCCGATCCCGACAAGATCTTCTGCATCGGCGTCAACTATGCGACGCATCTCGCCGAGAGCGGCCACCCGACGCCGCCGCATCCGATGATCTTCACCCGCTTCGCCAACAGCCAGGTCGGCGCCGGACAGCCGATGATCCGGCCGCTGGAGTCGGAGCGCTTCGACTATGAGGGCGAAATGGCTGTCATCATCGGCAAGGCCGGCCGTCGCATCCCGCGCGAGACCGCGCTCGGCCATGTCGCCGGCTATGCCTGCTACAATGACGGCAGCATCCGCGACTGGCAGCGCCACACCTCGCAATTCGCACCGGGAAAGAATTTCGTCGGCACCGGCGGCTTCGGACCGTGGATGGTGACGACCGACGAGCTCTCCGACATTAGCAAGCAGCACATCGCGACCCGTCTCAACGGCGTCGAGGTGCAGGCCGCGCCGATCTCGGACCTGGTGTTCGACGTCGCGACGCTGATCGCCTATTGCTCGACCTTCACCGAGCTCGTGCCCGGCGACGTCATCGTCACCGGCACCACCGGCGGCGTCGGCGCCTATCGCACGCCACCGCTATGGATGAAGGAGGGCGACGTCGTCGAGGTCGAGGTCTCCGGCATCGGCGTGCTGCGCAACCCGGTGAAGAACGAAACCGCGGCAACACGCGCGGCTTGAGCCGGCCGCGCAACAAGAAGAAGGAGGACATCATGAACCTGCCCAGGCATCTGCTGCCCACCACCGTCGTCGGCAGCTACCCGCAGCCGGAATGGCTGGTCGACCGCGCCATGTTGTCGAAGTCGGTGCCGCGCACCCGCATGCACGCAATGTGGCGCCTGCCGGCCGAGCATCTGGAGGAAGCACAGGACGACGCGACCATCGTCGCGATCAGGGACATGGAGCGTGCCGGCATCGACATCGTGACCGATGGCGAGATCCGCCGCGAGAGCTACTCCAACCGGTTCGCCACCGCCCTCGAGGGCATTGATGCCGACAACCCCGCGATGATCACGGCGCGCACCGGCAACACGCAGACGCCGGTGCCGCGCGTGGTCGGCCCGGTGAAGCGCAGGGGACCGGTCGAACTGCACGACATGCAGTTCCTGCGCAACAACACCGACCGTGCGGCAAAGATCACCCTGCCCGGCCCGTTCACGATGAGCCAGCAGGCCAGGAACGAGTTCTACAAGGACGACGAGGAGCTCGCGATGGCCTTCGCCGCAGCCGTCAATGCCGAGGCGCGCGACCTCGAAAAGGCCGGCGCCGACGTCATCCAGCTCGACGAGCCCTGGGTGCGCAACAACCCGGAGCTCGCCAGGCGCTATGCAGTGAAGGCGATCAATCGAGCGCTCGAGGGCATCAGCATCCCGACCGTGATTCATCTCTGCTTCGGCTATGCCGCGGTGGTGCCGGGCTCGACCAAGCCGGCCGGTTATTCCTTCCTTGCCGAGCTCGACGACACCATCGCCGATCAGATCTCGATCGAGGCGGCCCAGCCGAAGCTCGATCTCGGCGTGCTCAGGGATCTCTCATCGAAGAAGATCATGCTCGGCGTGCTCGACCTCGGCAATCCCGAGATCGAATCCGCCGCCGTCGTCGCCGATCGCATTCGCAACGGCCTGAAGCATGTGCCGGCGGAGCGGCTGGTGGTCGCGCCCGACTGCGGCATGAAATACATGCCGCGCCACGTCGCGTTCGGAAAACTGAAGGCGATGTGCGACGCCGCCGCGACGGTCCGGAAGGAGATCGGCTAACCGCCCTCGCCGACCAAGCATGAAGAGGCAAAATCGGTCGCCAGCGATACTGGCGACGCCACACCCGGCTTACGAGTTCGACGGCGCGCGCGTCGATGCCGACTTAACGTCCTTGATGCTGACGATGACGGCGATGCGCTTGACCGTACCGTTGCGGTAGGCCTGCAGGAACTTGTCGTAGTGCTTCACGGAGATGCAGCCGTTGGAATCGCCGTTCGGCCCGAGCATGTAGCTGTGGACCAGCAGGCCGACGCGTCCGAACGGGTCGCTGCCATCGACCGGGGTCATGCGCAGCGCAGGCACACCGTGGAACAGCTTCTCGCGCGGCTTCATCTCGTAGATGCCGGGCGGCGTCGCGCCTGCATTGCGGGCGTTCACGTGGGCCGGATCGTCGAGCAGATTGCCGAGGCCTGAATGCGCCTCGAATTTGGTGCCGTCGGGCATGTACACGATGCGGCCGGTGATGTCGTAGACCGCCGTGGTGCTGTCGTAGCCGAGCGCGCCGAGATCGGGGCTCGGACCGGACAACAATCCGTCATTCGGATCGAGCGAGGCCAGCTGCAGCTTGCCCGGCATCATGTCGGCGATCTTCTGCAGGAACGTGCGGTTGTCGCCCTGCGGCACCGGCGCCTGTGGCGGCAGCGGCTGATCGTTCCGCGCCAGCAGATTGGCCTCGGCCGGCCGTGACCGTGGCATCGGCACCGTGGATGTCGCAGGCGTCGTGGCGGCGACGGAGGCCGTCGCCGGCAGGCTCACCTGTTCGGTCTGGCTGTCGCGCAGCTGCCCGGCCAGCGCATCCTCGATCTGATCGAACTCGGTATTGAAATCGCCGCGGCTCGAACGGAACCCGCGACGCAGTGGATAATAGAGCGAAGCCGAATTGAGCGTGGAGCGCGAGCCGAACCGGTCTTCGAAGCTCAGCGCGGCGCTGGTGTTGGCGAGCGCCGGTCCGTGCAGCCACGCGGTGGGATCGATGCCGACCGCCCAGGCGGCAAGGCCAGCCGACAGCGCAAGCGCGCTCACGGCAAACGCCGTGCTGCCCATCAGGGATATGCCGCGGCTCGACCTACGCCCGGCAGCTTTCGTCGTACGTTGACCCATCATCCCCAAGTACGGTGCTCTGGGGCCTGTTGCCCGGCCCACGCGGTATTCACCGATCACTCATCATATCAGGGAATTAGAGTAAGGCATAATCGAGACGGAGCGGGCAACGACAGGTTTTTTAAACGTTTTTCGGATGGAAAGTGCCGGAGAATCAGCGCTGGGCCGGCCGAAATGGCCCAAAAAGTCCCGATTCGGGACAATTTCGGCGACTCAGGCGATCTTTTCTTCCCAGAGGGTGAAGACCGGGACCGGCTTCCCGATAGCGTAACCCTGGGCGTAGTCGACCCCGATCTGCCGCAATTCGTCCAGGATCGCGAGGCTCTCGACGAATTCCGCGACCACCTGCTTCTGCATGATCTTCGCGGTCCTGGTGATCATCTCGACCATCGCGCGGTCGACCTTGCTGTTCAGGATCTCCTTCACGAACGAGCCGTCGATCTTGATGACGTCGACCGGCAGGTGCTTCAGATAGGCGATCGAGGACATGCCGGTGCCGAAAACGTCGAGCGAGAAGCTGCAGCCGATCTCGCGCAGCCGTGCGATGAATTTCTGCGCCTCGTCGAGATTGGAGATCGCGCTGGTCTCGGTGATCTCGAAGCACACCAGTGCCGGCGAAACCTCATGCTGCGCGAACAGCTCGGCGACGAAGTCGACGAAAGCGCTGTCGCCGATCGGAGAGGTTGATGGCGTAGCTCGCGACCCTGCGCGGGTGGTGCTTGCGCTCGGCGATGATCTCGAAGGCACGGCGAACCACCCAGCGGTCGATCAGCGGCATCAGTCCGTAACGTTCGGCGGCGGGCAGGAAGCTGCCGGGCGGCACCAGGGCGCCGCTCTCGTCGCGCAGGTGACTTAACCTCACGTTGCAAGAACGCGATGAGTTTGAAACGACTTGGTTGTAATGCAATTGCGTCAAACTTTACGCATTCCGGCAACCAGGTGCTCAGGGCCGCAATGTCGGCGACGTGTTCGGCGCCGGCGCCTGCTCCATTTCGGACTCTTCGGGCAGTCTGTCGGCATGGACGGCGAGCGGCGTGCCGATCCAGAGCGGATCGTCGCGATGATCTCGGCGCGGATTGGTCGTGTTGGGATGGACCAGGATGCTCAGGCCGCCATGGTTCAACATCAGCCACGGCACCAGGGTCGGAAACAGCTCGGCCGCAAACGCCACCTGATACATCGCCTGATCGTGCGGACCGACCTTGACGTCGTGCCAGCGCCCGAGCGTGACCAGGAAGCGCTCACCGATCCAGTTGCGCAGCCGTTCCGCCTCACCCCGGCTGGTCGCGGGGTCGTAATAGACATGGGCGTGATAGCTCGCGATCTCGCCGATCGGGCGCGGCGCATCCGTCATCTCAGCTCTCCTTCTGGCCGGCAGCGCCATCGAATGCAACTGCCTCTACCTTCACCGACATATTGCACAGATTTGGCGGGTCGCGCCTCTTCGGCCGGTCACTTCCGCCGCAGCACACTGAACTGGAACGACTGCGCCGCTCCCCAGGGCGTGACATGCCGATGCCGCTCCTCGGCGATCAGCTCGAAGGCCGAACCGATGGTCCGGCTGAGCGTTGCAGGATCATAGCGCTGCACCGGCAGGCCGCTGCACTTCTCCGGACCATCAGGCGCGAAGGTGCCGATCACGGCGTGGCCGCCTGCCCGGACGCCGCGATGCAGCCGGTCGAGATAGGCCGCGCGATCGTCTTCCTCGACCAGGAAATGAAACGCCGCACGATCGTGCCAGATGTCGAAGGCCCGCTGGGGCTGCCAGACCGTCGCATCATCGGCGACCCAACGTACCGCTTCGCCCGCCGTGCCGAGCCGCTGCCGCGCGCTCGCCAGCGCAGCTTCAGAGAGATCGAGCACGGTGACATCGTGAAAGCCGCCCGTCAGCAGCGCATCGACAAGCCGCGAGGCCCCGCCGCCGACATCGATGATCGACGCGTCGCAGCCGGGCGCGACGGATTCGATCAGCCGCAGCGACGGCTGCGGATCGGCCTGCGACCAGCTCACCTGCTGCTCGCCCTTGGTCAGATAGACGGTCTGCCAATGCGATTGGCGGTCGGATGCAGTCATGGGCGGTACGTTCCGAAAGCGGCGGCGGCAACCCGCGTTGCGCACCGATTAACCATGAGCTAGGCGCGGCGGTTTCCCGCGTCAACCGGCAGCAGCGGGCGCGTTGCGGCAAATGCCGCAGTTGATTTGGCGCATTTTCCATTTAACCTGACCGACAGGTTGAGATCGGGGCGCCCGGGGATGGCCAATTTCGGCTGGACACGCGTCAACAAGCCTGCACAAGCGGAGGACGCCGCCGGCGACTTGCGCGGCCTCACCGATCCATTGGCGTTTCTCGCCGCACTCGACAAGGTCGTGCCGCGCTATCTCGATCTCGCCGACAACGGCGTGCTGGTCTATCCGGCCTGCAAGCGCAAGTCCGGCGACCTGCTCGGCGATACCAGAGCGATCTGGGAGCACACAAGGCTGGAAGCGATGCGCTATGTTCCGATGGTGCCGCGGCAGGACACCTCGCTGCTGGCCGATCCGTCCCGCCAGGCGGAGATGATCGACGCCTTCCTGCGCCAGCGCGCGCACGACAACACGGTCGTCGACTTCACGGGCACCGCGATCGAGGATTACGGGATTGCGATCTACGCCGGGCTGAACTGGTTGAACCATTGCGGCGCCATCGTGGGTGCCGATCCGCAGAAATTTTCCGGCACGCTGCGAAGCTTCCGCAAGGTGATGGTCGTGGCCCGGCAGTGGTGGGCGCTCGACGGCGCCGCGGAGCGCTGCCGGCAGATGCTGGAGGCGCGCGAACGGCCGCCGCTGGTGTTCTTCCTGCTGTGGGCCGAATCCACCAACCTGGGGCGGGAGATTGCGATCGCGGCGGCCGGTGCGAATGCGACCGAAGACAGCATCGCACGCCTGCGCGCAGCCGAGGATCCGGAAGAGCTGACGTAATGCGCGAATCGGACGCGCGGCCGCAGGCTAGGGTGCGTACTTATAAATTCGGGATGTCCGCTTTCGAGAGGTAAAGCGGACTCGCGGCCCCGACCACAGGGATGTCGCCTTTTGACCCAACTCGGACCTGGGCGTCAGCAGGGCGATCATTGATCTAGATCAAAGGCTGCGTGTCGAAATCGGGACCAATCGTCGCGCGCTTACAGGCCCTACGATCCGTTCTCATCTCGGTACGTTGCTCCCTTATTGTGCTCAGGAGGGCCTTACGACGCACCCGGCGGGATAGTCAACGTATTGGCAGTACACTACGGCAGCACTGGCCTTTTCTGCGCTTGCGGCTATGAACCCAATGACCAACAGCGTGTATTCTTCTCCGCAAGGTCGTTGTTCTGCAAGAGACGTCACATAAGATCGCATCCAGCGGTTGGGCGTTGATTCAGATCAAAGCAGGCCACCACGATCTATCTGCTCGTGACACACGACCCGTTTCTGACTAGGGAATAGAGGGACATCGGCCCACAATTCTGATACATACCATTCAATTTCCCCGAGCTTGGGGGGGCGTCTTGAGAAGCGAGCACGTAGAGCGGCCGCTGGCAGCTACGCTGGCCGCGGTCGTTCGCGGGCGTCGGAGGTCCGCAGAAATACAGCGGCAAGGACATGGCGAACTCGCACGGGCGCCTGTCCGTTTTCACATAGTTGGAAGTACGGGGCCTTAGTCTTTGCGGCTGTACGCGCGGCAATTAAGGCATGCAGCGATGTCCATCGGCCGACGCGTCTGGAGCGACGAGCATGATGTCGATAAAATTGCCGCTGTGGCTTCGCTTTTTCCTGGTTATCGGCGTCGTCGTCTTTGCGGCAGGCGCATGTCTCCTTGGCTATCGGTACTACACTCGCCCGGTAACGCTGACCGTGGCGGTCGGCTCAATCGACGGCGAGGCTGCCAAGGCAATGTCAGCGATAGCAGGCGAGCTCGTTTCGACGAACGCGCCGGTGCGGCTCAAGGTTCTCGACAGCGGCACTGCGCTTGAGGCCGCTAACGCCTTCTCCGCGGGTAAGGTCGATCTCGCCGTGGTTCGCGGCGATGTCGGTGACTTGTCGCAGGCGCAAGCCGTTGTCGTCGTCAGCCATATGGTCGTACTGATCATCGCGCCGCCGGGATCATCCATCGAGAGCATGGACAACCTGAAGGGACGCACGGTCGGCGTGGTCGGCGGAGTAGCGAACACCAAAATTGTCGATGTGTTGACCAAGGAATACGATCTGGCGGGCGCAAAAGTTGTATTCAAGAACCTTGCTTTGACGGATGTCCGGCAAGCCATTCAGTCAAAACAGGTCAGTGCCCTGCTTGTCGTGATCCCGCTCGCCGAAAAATACCTCTCGCTTGTTCGCGGATTTTTTCAGCTCGGCCATAAAAAGGTCCCGGTACTGATCCCAATCGAGTCCGCGGGGGCAATTGCAGAGAATGAACGCGCCTTTGAAAGCTTCGACGTCCCGAAGGGCACGCTGCGGGGATCGCCGCCGGTCCCGGAAGATGACCTGACGACCCTGAGGACCTCGCTATACTTGGTTGCGCAAAAGAAGCTCGGCACTGATCTGGTAACCAGCCTCACGGAGGCGATCATGAGCGCGCGCAGGAATCTTCTGCGCGAGCAGCCTATTTTCGCGCAGATCACCGCGCCCAGCACCGACCAGGATGCCTACCTTCCGCTGCACCCTGGCGCGGCAGCCGTCTACAACAGCACCACGCAGAGCTTCATGGATGAATACGGCAATTGGATCTATTTGACGCCGATGGTACTGGGTGGCGCCGCCACCTTGCTTGCGGCGGCGTGGAAATTCCTGGGCGTCGGCAACCGCGCAACCGAAGGCCCACTCGATTCTCTCTATGCCTTGGCGCGCCGGATTCGGAAAGTCGATACAGAGGCTGAACTTTCGGATATCGAAGAAGAGATCGACGGCATTCTAAAGGCGGAGCGCGCCAAATCCGCTGCTGGAGACGAGAGCGCGGTGGATGATGCCACATTGTCCGTTGCAGCCCTCCGGCTGGAGAGCTTGATTCACGACCGACGCATATTGATCGCTAAGGGACCCGCAGTTGCCTCCGCGGCGTAGGCGACACACCGCGGTCGACGCATCAGGATGCCGCGTCAACGATACGCGGCAGAGACCGAAGCTGCGCTCAGGCGAACGAGCTTGAAGCTACGGCCTAGAACTGGATGACTAATAGAGAGAAGGCCGCTGCCTCGCGAGACACTGGTGAATCATGAATGCAATCGCGCTATCGTGCATCACGTTTGTATGCATCTCAGGCGGCGCCCTGCTCGGTATGTTCCTTCCTGGGCATCACCTGAGCACAGATGACAAGGATGTGGTCAGGCTGGGCACGGGCCTCATCGGGACGATAGCCGCGCTCGTCCTCGGCCTGCTGATCGCCTCGGCGAAGGGCTCCTACGACACGCAGAGCACTCAAGTCACGCAGATGACGAGTAATGTTGTCCTGCTCGACAATCTGCTGGCGCAATACGGACCGGAGACGAACGACCTACGCAATCTGTTGCGGCGCGGTATCGTCGTTTTAGCCGATCGAATGTGGCGCGAGAAAAGTTCCGAGGTTGCCAAGGCGAACCCCTTCGAGGCGAGCGCCGCAGGCGATGCATTCTTTGCGAAGCTTCAGCAGCTTTCGCCGCAGAACGATTCCCAGCGCTCCCTGCAAGTTAGGGCCATACAGATCGCCACGGAAATTGCACAAACCCGCCTGCTGCTGTTCGCACAGACGAACAACTCAATCCCTATGCCGTTCCTGGTGGTGCTCATTTTCTGGCTCACCATCATCTTTGGAAGCTTCGGCCTGTTTGCCAAACCCAGCGCAACCGTTTTCGGCTCGCTCTTCGTTTTTGCACTGTCGGCCGCCGGGGCGATCTACCTAGTCCTGGAGCTGGGTCAGCCATTCGCGGGTTTGATGCAAATTTCCAGCGCGCCACTGCGCAACGTCCTCACCCCGCTCAGTCCCTAAGCCATTCGCATGATCGGGGTCGCCGGCCAGAGCAAGCCCCGACTGCTATCGCGGTCGTCGCGATCTGCTGCATGGCTTTTCGAATTGATCAAGATGCGCATTGTGCTGAGATGTCCGAATCTGGCCCCTTTCCGACATGACGGATCAAGTCAGCGATGTCGGCTCAGCGAGACAACACGGACATTGCGTTGGCGAGGTGCAAACAACATAGGGCTCGCAATTCCTGCACTCGGCAATTTCAGGCCTTGTGATGGACAGTCTGCAGGCCGTAGACCTGCGTCGGGATGCTCTCGTGGCGCGCCTTCAGCTGCAGGGAAAGGAATTGCGAGTAATGTCGCGACTGATGCAGATTGCCGCCGTGGAACCATAGGCCTTCCTGCTGCGTCGGCTTCCACATGTTACGCTGCTCGCCTTCCCACGGGCCGGGGTCCTTCGTCGTATTCGAGCCGAGGCCCCAGACCTTACCGACTTTGTCGGCCATCTCCGGACTCACGAGATCGGCCACAAAGCCGTTCATCGAGCTGTAGCCGGTGGCATACACGATCACGTCCGCTGGCAATTCCTTGCCGTTGTCGAGCTTGACGCCGTTGGGCGTGATTTCCTCGACTTGTCCAGTGAACAGTTTGATTTTGCCGTCAATGATAAGCTGTGAGGCGCCGACGTCGATGTAATAGCCCGAGCCGCGGCGCAGATACTTCATGAATAGCCCGGAATCGTCGTCACCGAAGTCGAGCCTGAAGCCGGCCTTTTCCAGCCCGGCGTAGAAAGCGGCGTCATCCTGGCGGATCTTGTCATAGACCGGCTTCTGAAACTGATTCAATATCCGGTAGGGCAGCGAAGCGAAGATCAGATCGGCCTTGGCCGTGGTCATTCCGCTGCGGACGGCACGTTCGGAATAAAGATCACCGAGGGTCGCCATCAGCGAATCCGAGCGCACGATGTGCGTCGTTGAGCGCTGCACCATCGTTACGTCGATGCCGGCCTCGTACAGCGCAGCGCAGATGTCGTGGGCCGAATTGTTCGAGCCGATCACCACCACCTTCTTGCCTTTGTAGCCGCCGGAGCCGGGATGGCGAGAGGAATGGTGTTGCTCGCCCTTGAACGTTTCCATGCCTTTGATTTTCGGCATGTTCGGCTTGGCCGACATGCCGGTCGCGAAAACAAGCTGCTTGGGCCGCAGAGTGATCTCCTTGCCATCGCGTTCGACGACGATGGTCCATTCCTTCCTTGCGTCGTCCCAACTGGCGCGTTTGGCCATAGTGTTCGTCCAGTAGTTCAGCTCCATGACCTTGGTGTACATTTCCAGCCAATCGCCGATCTTGTCCTTGGGTGAGAACACAGGCCAGTTCTTGGGGAAATCGATGTAGGGCAAGTGATCGTACCAGACGGGGTCGTGCAGGCAGAGCGACTTGTAGCGGTTGCGCCAGGAATCGCCGGCGCGTGCGTTCTTTTCGACGATGATCGTCGGTACACCGAGCTGGCGCAGCCGCGCACCGAGCGCAATGCCGCCCTGTCCGCCGCCGATGACAGGCGCGTAGGGCTGGGTCTTGAACCCGAGTTCTTCGACTTCCTCGTCGCGCAGTTCCTTCCAAGTCTTGGAGCCGGGATTGACGCCATGCCTGGCGCCGAGCGGTCGGCTGAAGCCGGCCTTTTCCTCATGGCCCTTGAGTTCGGCCATCGTCGTCAAGAGCGTCCAGATCTGGTCGTTCTGCAGTCGGATGAGTCCATATCCGCGCGCGACCTCGGTCTCGAATGAGATCCAAGACTCGGCCACGCCGCCAGCCTCGGTTGGCGTTTCACCTTCGGCGATTTTCCAGTTGTGCGGCTTCACGTGCACTAGGCAATGCGCGAGCATGTCGCGGACCTGATCGCGGCCTTCCATGGTCTTGATGTTCCAGGTGAAGGCAACGAGGTCGCGCCAGTAGCAATCCGGAGCGAACATTCCTACGGCGGCGTCGAGATCGCCCGCCGCAAGCGCGGCATCAAACTTGTCGAGGATAACCTGGACGCGCGCGATAAGGGTGGTGTCGAGCATCACTTCCTCCCAAACGTCGTTTTCCAATTTTTCTGCGCAGGCAACGTAACCTTACCCCAACCGTCGCGGGAATCCAGACTCGCACGGCAGGTTCCCGGTCGGCTTCAGCACCTCTCGGCGCCCGCCTGCAACAACGCCGCTTTGCCCATCGACGAGTTAGTAGGTTTAGAGTTCTATTTACTGCGGTGCATGAGTCTGGAGGTGGCCCTTTGCGGACATCGGATTCTTCTGCTTCTTCTCAGCTTGTCGGCAAATTTCTCCCGCATGGCGTGGGTCATCTCGAGCTCGAGCAGGAAGCTGCCGTTCATCGTGTCGGTGATGCAGTCTTCGAACTTGCCGAACTCCTCGAAATACGAGGTCAGCCGGTCGCCGACCTTGCCGACCACGGGCACGTCCACGATCATGCGGAACGGCGACATCCGCGTGGTGCGGCAGGCGAAGGAGCGCAATTTGCCCTGCGCATCGTACCAGTTCGGCAGCGTGTAGCTGCCGTTGACCGTGATCCTGATCGCACGTTGCTTGAGAAACTTTTCGACGGACACGACTGGACCTCGCCCGAGGCGATGCGAGTGCACGGAGGTCGGGATTGACCGGCTTCTCTGCCGGTCCGGTGGTGGGGACGTCCGCTACCGACGCGATGGCAGCGGGAAGGCTGCGGCATGCGTCCCAGCGCGCCGCGGGCTGGGACGCAAGCAGCCTTGGCGCGCAGGTGCGTACAGTCGTACCGTCGAAAACTAGGAAAAAGTTAAACCGGCACGGAGCACGGGCGGCGCACTCTATGGCGTAACCGTTTCACGACGGTTTATTTTGCGGGCCGCACAACTACCGGGAGAGTTGTCGCACGCCGATGCAATCGCGCCGTGCCCTAAAGCGCCTGCTCCGGCTTCCGCCCGGGTGCTAGGCTTGGCCGAAATCAGACCGGACGCTCGGAAACCAAACATGTCAGATAAATCGCTCGCCGACGGCAAGATCCTGCAAAGCGTGGTCGATGGCGTCGGCGTCATCACCTTCAACAACCCCGACAAGCGCAATGCGATGTCGCTGGAGATGTGGGAAGGGCTCGGCGAGGCGCTGATCGCCTTGCGCGACGATCCTGATGTCCGCGTCGTGATCCTGGTCGGCGCCGGCGACAAGGCCTTCGTGTCGGGCGCCGATATCAGCCAGTTCGAGAAGACCAGGCACAACGCCGAGGCTTCCGAGGAATATTCACGGCGCAGCGCGGCCCAGCGCGCTTTGCTCGCCGACTATCCGAAGCCGACCATCGCCTGCATCCGCGGCTTCTGCCTCGGCGGCGGCATGCAGGTCGCGATGCTGACCGACATCCGCATCTCCGGCGCCAGCGGCCAGTTCGGCATTCCCGCCGCCAAGCTCGGCATCGCCTATGGCTATGAGGGCTTACGCCATCTGGTGTCGCTGGTCGGCCCGTCCTGGGCGCGGCTGATCATGTATACCGGCATGCGGATTGACTCCACGGAAGCGCTGCGGATCGGCCTCGTCGATCGCGTGCTGCCGGACGCCGAGCTCTGGGACGCGACCATGGAGATCGCGCGCACCATCTCGGGCAACGCGCCGCTGGCGATCAAGGCCGCCAAGATCACCATCGCGCAGGTGCTGAAGGACCCCGCCGATCGCGACATCGCCGCGATCAAGCAGATCGGCATCGACTGCATGGACAGCGCGGACTTCCGCGAGGGCCGCAGCGCCTTCATGGAAAAGCGCAAGCCCAAGTTCAAGGGCCGGTAGCGGCGTCCTCATCCTGTCATCGCCCGGCCTGTGCGCAATTGCGCACATGGACCGGGCAATCCAGTACGCCGCGGCCCATCGGCTCAAGCACGACAGCCTCTGGAATACTGGATCACCCGCATGCGCGGGTGATGACACCGAATGGCTACTGCGTGATTTCTGAATAATAGAATAATACCGCCGATTTGCCCGACATGTCAAGTTGCCGTGTCGAACGCCGGCAGCCGCGGGCTACTTTGCATGGGGTTGTTTTCGATATTTTGGCAGTGCGCCCTTGCAACGGCAGGCCGCGGCGTTTCGCTGTGCTCGCAATTGAACCTGCCCCCTACTTCTTCTCGTGGACCGGCACCGTGTAGTTGAGGATCAACCGCCCGCCATCGGGATAGATGGTCTGGCCGGTGATGTAGGAGGCATCGTCGCTGGCGAGGAATGCCACGACGGAGGCGACCTCGCTCGGCTCGCCGCAACGGCCGGCCGGGGTGCGTGACAGCACGCTGCGCCGCGCATCCTCCGACGAGAAGATTGCGGTCGCCACCATCTCGGTCAGGATCGTGCCGGGTCCGACCGCCACGACGCGAATGCCGTGCGGCGCCAGTGCCACGGCCGCCACCGAGGTGAGCTGCTTCATGGCGCCCTTGGACATCGCATAGGTCGCAAGCGAGGGGATCGCGAGCAGCGCATTGACCGAGGACATGTTGACCACGACGCCGCCACCGCCCTGCGCGATCATCTGCCGCGCCGCGGCCTGGACGCCGAAGAACGCGCCCTTGAGGTTGATCCCCATCACGTCGTCGAATTCGGCTTCGCTGATCTCGAGGAAGTCGCGGTTGCGCGCCACGCCCGCATTGTTGACCATGACGTCGATCCGGCCGAACTCCTTCACCGCCGTAGCGACGATGCGATCGACATCGGCGCGCTTGCTGACGTCGGCTTCGACGGCCCGCAACCGATCCTCATGTCCGAGTTCGTTGGCGGTGTGGACGAGCCCAGCAGCGTCGACATCCGAGATGACGACCCTGGCGCCATCGGACAGGAAGCGCGCCGCGCAGGCCTTGCCGATGCCGCGCGCCGCGCCCGTGATGGCGACGACCTTGCCGGAATTCTTCATGGGAGTGTCTCCAGACCAAAACTGTTGAAGGAGCAATAGCGCATCGCGCGTCCGCAGGGAACGCGACGGATTCTCCGCAGGAGGGTTCAGGACTTGATGCGCGCCAGAATTCGATCGGCTTCGATGCGCCAGTCGGCGCTGCGGGCGAAGTCCGACGTTCCCTTACGCCCGAACACGCCTTCATCGGCAAGATCGGCGACCCAGCCCTGCCGCTCGGCGGTAGCAGACGCGGACCATGGCGCAAGCCCGGCCTCGCGCACGGTCTCCGCCACCTCGCGCACCTCCTCGGCGTGGCGTCGGCCATGCTCGATCACCCGTTGGAAGAAATAGGCGCCCTGCTTCTCCCAATCGATGGCAGGGAAGGTCTCCTTGAGCGAGGCCAGCACCGCATCCTCGACGCCATAGGCTCGTGCGGTGGTAAAGCTCTCGATCACCATCGCCTCCAGGCCCTTGATCATGATGCTACGGCACATCTTGACCGCCGAGGACACGCCCAGTTCGTCACTCGCGACCTTCGCCGCGAAGCCGAGCGCGACCAAAAGCGGCGTCAGCTCCCGCGCGCCCGGGCCGCCGAGCAGCAGCGGGACCTTGATCCGGTACGGCGGCAGCGAGGTCATCACCGCGCCCTCGACATAGCGGCCGCCGGCGCCATCGATGTGGGCGGCGGCGCGCTGCTTGGCGCCGGGCGAGGCCGAGTTGAAATCGAGAAACCAGGCGCCCTTCCCGATCGCCGGCGCGCAGGCCTCGGCCACCGCCACCGCCTGGCCCGCCGTCACCGCCGAGATGATGAAATCGGCCCGCGCCGCGAGATCGGCGTGGGATTGCGCGAGCGCGACGCCGATCTCCGCCGCGTGCGCGCGCAGCGGCGCACCTTGCTCGCGGTCGAGCTTGATGTCGTAGGCCGTGACCTTGACGCCCTGGTTGCGGAGATCTTCAGCGAGGATGCGGCCGACCTCGCCATAGCCGAGCATGCCGATCTGCCATTGCCGCGGATCGCTGGAGATTGTCATCAGTTCAAGTCCCGTGTTGTGTCGTCAAACAGTTCGTCAACCGCGACGCGCCGGGGGATCAACGCCTGCTGCGCGCAATAGCCGATCATCAGTTCGAGCGGCCTGCGGTTCGCCTCGACGCCGAACGGCACGAGGTCCGGCACGGCGGGCGGACCAGCCCTGGCCTTGCTGCGCTTGAGGAGCTCGTAGAGGCTGCGCACCACATCCGGCCGCGATGTCGCGAGCTGCTTCGTCACCACCACCAGATGATTGACCGGCACGACACGATGCCGCGCATACCACCGCGTAGCCTCGCCGGCCGGATCGGCAAACAATGGCTTGAGCGCCGGATCGCTCGAGGTCTCGCCAAGCACGGCGTCGAGCTCACCGTCCTTCAGCATCTGGATGATGGTGCTGCCCTTTGGCGCGCGTTCGGTGCGGTCGACATATTCGGCGACATGCGGGTCCTCGAAGGTGACCCAGTCGATCCTGTCGAGGTCGACGCCGTAGTCGTTGGCAAGGATGCCGCGCATCCATGCGCCCGTCGTGGTCGTGAACGAGCGAATGCCGACCCGCTTGCCATCGAGATCGGCAGGCGTGAGCGTGCCGCGATCGGCACGATAGAGCGCGTGGCCATGCTGGAAGCGGCCGACCATCGCTGCCGGCAACAGCACTAGCGGCTTGCCGTGCGCTCTCGCCATCAGATAGGTCACGATGGCCATCTCGCAGACGTCGAACGCCTGCTCGCGCACCATCGGCTTGAACGCGGCGTTGGTCGGCGTGAATTCGGTGAAGTCGAGGTCGAACAGCTCCGAGCGCAGCTCACCGTTCTTCACCGCCTTGATGTGCGGGTGATTGCCGAGCACGGTCCGCAGCCGAAGTTTCTCCATGGCGATCGACTCCGCGGGATCAGGTCAGCGCTCGTCCGGGAATTGCGCCCGGTGCCTTGCGCGCGGCAGGCGTCGCAGGATCGAGTGGAGGAGCCTGCAGCGCGGCCACCGTCGCGCGCACCAGTTCCTCGATGGCGTGGCCGGCATCGGAGCCGTCGGCGCTGCCGCGCGACAGGCGCGAGACGCGTTCCGGCGTCACCAGCGTGTAGTAGAGCGCGCCGAGCAGGAAGTGGCCGCGCCAGACCAGATCGGTGCGCGGAATATGCGGCAGGCTTTCATGGATCGCATCGATGAAGGCGTGGCTGGTGTCGTCAAAGGTCTGCGCGATGATCTTGCGCACGACCTCGTTGCCTTCGGCCGACATGATCGCGCGCAGTCGCGTGAACCGCGTCCCGCCGCCGGCGAGATCGCTGCCCGAGGTGAAAGCCGGCAGCACATAGGCGCGCACGATCGCCTCCAGCCGATCCTGCAGGTCGCGCACCCGCCGCGCCGCCGCCAAAAGCTCCGAGCGCCGCCGGTTCATCGGGCCGCAATGCCGCCGGTAGATTTCCAGCAGCAGGCCGTCCTTGGTCTTGAAATGATAGGTCACGCTGCCGGGATTGGCGCCGGCCGCCTGCGCGATGTCGCGCACCGAGACGGCGTTGAAGCCGTAGGTCGAGAACAACTCCTCCGCCGCGGCGAGGATCGCCTCGCGCATATTGGGCTTGCGGGTGCTGGCGGCCTTCACGTCGGCCTTAACGCCAGGCCTAGCAGGTTTGCGGACCATACTTGTACTATCGTCCAAATAATCAGGTCGCGTCAACAAGGCGGCCGGCGAGCGCGCGGTCAGGACAGTTTGACGTCGGGCTCGGCCCGGCCGCGCGCGGCGGCGTCGAGCAGGAAGGTCCTGCCATGCCCGGGATCGGCGGCACGCTGCGCATCATCCATATCCTGCCAGGCCGAGGTCACCAGCACGCGTGAGAAGTCGCGGCCGACAAAGGCCGGGCAACTCGATTGGCTTGCCGGCACGCGCAGCGAGCGCAGACGCTTGCCCCGGGGATCATAGACATCGACGCAGCCGCCGCCCCAGCGCGCGTTCCAGATCCGCCCGTCGGCATCGACGACCGCGCCGTCGAGCCCGCCCGTGCCGTGATGCTGGATCAGGACCGCGGGCTGGCCCACGGGCAATCCGGTCGCGGCATCGAGCGGCACCCGGTACAGCACATTGCGCGCGGTATCGGCGAAGTAGCCGATGTCGCCGCCCGGCGAAAAGCAGATCGCGTTCGGGATCGTGATGTCAGGATAAAGCTGCGTGATGCGACCACGATGCAAGGCGTAGATCGCGCCCGCTCCCTGCTCGGCCTGGCGCCCCATGGTGCCGAGCCAGAATGTGCCGGACGGATGCACGCGCGCGTCGTTGGAGCGCGTCGCCGGGTTGTCGGCCTCGAGCGCAGCGAACAGTTCCATGCGGCCATCGGCGACCTGCCGGACATAGAGCCCGTCGTCGGTGAGAACAAGCTGCCGCTCGCCGTCGATCCGCGCCAATGCGCTTGCCATCTTCGGCAACTCATGAATGACGGTGCGGCCGTCCGCAAAACGATGCTCGAACAGGCGACGTTCGCGGATGTCGAACCACCAGGCGGTGTCGGTTGACGCATCGTAGGTCGGCCCTTCGCCGAGATGACAGCGCTCAGCCGACAGCACCGATGTCGGTACCTCTTCCATCAGCGGCTCGGCGGCACGGTCAGTCATGGCATCACTCACACGGTCGAGAATCGATAGATGGCGGTGCGCCGATAAGTCTGCCCCGGATCGAGCCGCGCCGAGGGAAAGTCGGGCCGGTTCGGCGCATCGGGCCAGGCATGCGGCTCGAGACACAGCGCATCGGATTGGCGATACAGCCGGTCGCCCTTGCCGGCGGTCGAGCCGTCGAGGAAATTGCCGGAATAGAACTGCAGTCCCGGTTGATCGGTGAACAGCTCCATCACGCGGCCGCTGTGCGGCGCCTCGAGGCGCGCGGCGAAACGGGGTCCGGTCCCCGCGGCCAGACAGAAATTGTGGTCATAGCCGCGCCCGAGCCGCAGCTGCTCGTCATTCAGCCTGATCCGCGCGCCGATCGCGACCGGCTTGCGGAAGTCGAACGGCGTGCTGTCGACCGGCCGCGGCGGCCCCTGTAGCGGGATCGCCGTGGCGTCGACCCCGAGGAAATGGTCGGACGCGATCGTAAGGTGATGATCGAGGATCTGCGTGCCTGAGCGCGCGCCGTCGAGATTGAAGAAGCTGTGATTGGTGAGGTTGAGGCAGGTCGGCCGGTCGGTGGTCGCCTCATATGTCACCGAGAGCTCCATCGGACTGCGCACGCGATAGGTCACTCGCGTCGCGAGATTGCCCGGATAGCCCTCCTCGCCATGCGGGCTCTCGCGCTCCAGCACCAGCGTCGGCTCCGGACCGTCGCTGAGTTCGACGATCCGCCACAGCTTGCGATCAAAGCCCTGCAGCCCGCCATGCAGCGCGTTGGGGCCGTTGTTGGCGTCGAGCTGCACCGTTTCGCCATCGAGCATGAAGCGCGCGCCGGCGATCCGGTTGGCGTAGCGTCCGATGGTCGCGCCGAAGAACTTGCGCTGCGCGAGATAGCCGTCGAACGCGTCGTGACCGAGCACGATGTCGTCGCACTGCCCGTCGCGATCCGGGGTTACTAGCGCCTGCAGCGTGGCGCCAAAGGGCAGGATGGCGGCCTCAAAGCCGTGCTCGCCGCGCAGTGTGACGCGCTCGACCACGGTACCATCAGGCAACGTGCCGAAGGGCGCGCGAGCAACGCTGGATGATGTCATTGTCAGTCCTCGAACGCCTCGACGAGGCGCCGCCGTCCCAGCATGAAGCTGTCGGCGACAAGCTGCAAGGGCACCAGATCGACATCGGATTTGCCGTCCGACGTCAGCGCGACGAAGCGGCGATACAGCGCGGGATATTCCTCGTCGGCGGCATCGACGACCAGCATGCTGCCGTCGCGCAGCTGTCTGCCGCCCTTGGACAGTGTCACAGGCCCGGCATCGGTTTCACACAGGATGTCCCAAGTTTGCGGACCGGTCTGGCGGAAATCGAATTCGGCACGGATCGGCAGGCCGCTCTCGTCGGTGAGCTCAAGTTCCGCGGCAATCGGCGCCTCCCGATTGGAGGGGAAATCCAGCATCGCACTCCTGACAAGAAGTGGACGCGGCAGGATCTCGGTCAGGATAGAGAGCGCGTTGATGCCGGGATCGAACACGCCGAAACCTCCGGCTTCGAAGATCCAGGCCTGGCCCGGATGCCAGACGCGCACGTCCTCCTTCCAGATGATAGTCACCTTGTTGATGGTGCGGCCGGCGAGCAGCTTGCGCGCGGGCCCGACCGCGGGCGCATAACGCGAATGCCAGGTGGCAAACAATGTCCGGCCTGCCTGATGCGCCGCCGCGATCAACGGCGAGAGTTCGGCAACGGTGGCGCCCGGCGGCTTTTCCAGCAGCACGTGCTTGCCCGCGGCGAGTGCGGCGGCGGCCTGCGCGTGACGGATCTGGGGCGGCGTGCACAGCGCGACCGCGTCGATCTCCGGGCCGTCGCGCAGCAACTCCTGCAAATCGCGGAAGTGCGGCAGGCCGGGCGGGGTCTGCGCCGGATCGGCGACCGCAACGAGTGCGGCGCCGGACGTCTTCGCGATCGCGGGCACATGTTGCCGGCGCGCGATCTCGCCGAAACCGACAATCGCGATGCGAAGCAGGTCACTCATGGCCGTCCTCGCGTTGCTGTCCACCTGGCCGGCTGATGCCGGCAGGCAAGAATCATAAGCCAGCGCCGAATACCAACCGCATGATCTGACTTTGGTTGCAAACATGCAAGCCAACCACGCTTTGTTGCGGCGCAGGCGGCTGAAGATCGATGCCCCGGATTCTTGTTTGACGAGATTTCCAGACGCGGGCCAATCGCCACGTCGCTCGGATATGCGTCTAGCGCGCGGCCTCGAACCCGCCCAGCACCGCCGTCAGATTGGCCCCGAGGATATCGGAGAGATAGCCGCCCTCCTGGACCAGCACCGTCGGCAGACCGAACCGCGCCAGCCCCTCGCCGATGCGGCGGAAGCCGTCGGTGGTGACGGCGAGGCCGGCGAGCGGATCCTTCTCGGAGGCGTCGAGGCCGAGCGCGACCACCAGCGCGGTCGGTGCGAAGGAGCGGATCGCCCTTTCCGCCGCCGCCAGCGCCTTCATGTAGTCGTCGTCGCCGGTGCCCTTGGCCAGCGGAATGTTGAGATTGGTGCCGAGACCACCGCGGGCGCCGCGCTCATGGGCGTAACCCCAGACGAAGGGGTAGAAGAACGACGGATCGGCGTGGATCGAGACGGTGAAGACATCCGCCCGCTCATAGAAGATGCCCTGCGTGCCGTTGCCGTGATGCACGTCGACATCGAGGATCGCGACGCGCTCGTGCCTCTGACGCAGATGCTCGGCCGCGATCGCGCTGTTGTTGAGGAAGCAGAAGCCGCCGGCAAGATCGCGATAGGCATGGTGTCCGGGCGGTCGGCACAGCGCGTAGACGGCGTCTTCGCCATCCAGCACCATTTGCGCGGCGGTGACCGCGACGTCGCTCGAGGCGCAGGCGCCGGCCCAGGTGCCCGGTCCGATCGGACAGCCGGTGTCGACCGTATGCCAGCCGAGCTTGCCGACGATATGGCTCGGGTAGGTGCCGGCGTTGCGCACCGGGTGCATGTTCGCGATCATCTCCGGCCCGGCATTGCCGAGCGCGGACCATTCATCCCAGGCCTCCGCGAGAAAGCTCAGATATTCCGGACTGTGCACCCGCGCCCGCGGCCCCTGCCCGAACTTGGTCGGCTCGATCAGCGTGTGCTTGCCGGCCTTCAGGCCCGCCAGCAGGCGGTCGGCACGCTCGGGCTGCTCGGTGGTGCGCTGGACGACACCGCGGACCAGGAAGAATTGCGGATCATGGCTGCGGTGCAGATCACTGTAGACGGCCTTCACGGGACGCTCCTGTTCGATCGGCGGCGGGGCTAAGCCTTCGCTCGCGCGTTGTACACTATCAGCGGCGGCAATGATCTGAAACAGCGCGCGATTTCATGCTATGTCCGCATGCAGCGCAATGATTCAAAGACGCAGGATACGAATCCCGGTCATGGCGAGCGGCAAGGCGGAGACGGAGGATGCGACAACGGGGCGGCGCGGCCGTCCGCGCTCCGCCGCGACCACGGCCGCGATCCTGCAAAGCGCCTATACGCAAATGGCGACCACCGGCCTTGCCGCCACCACCATCGACGCGATCGCCAGGCACTCCAACGTCTCGAAGATGACGATCTACAAATGGTGGCCGTCGCGCGAAGCTCTGTTGATCGATGCCTTCCTCGACCAGGCCTCGCGCGCCGTGCCGTTGCCCGAAACCGGCAATCCGGTGGCCCGCATCCGCCGCCATGTCGCGACCTATGTCGAGGCGTTGCAGGGCGAGTTCGGGCGCGTGCAGCTCGCGGTGATCTCGGAATGCATATCCAAGACCGGTACGGCGGGACTGTTCTACGAGCGCTACCTCGGCCTGCGCCGCAGCAGGATGCTGGAGATCATCACCGCCGGCCAGAAGGACGGCAGCATCGGCGCGCCGGGCGTGCCCGGCGATATCTACGACGCGATCTATGGCAGCCTGTTCTATCGCTACGTCTTCGGCATCAAGCCGTTGACCCCGGCCTATGCCCGCAACCTCGTCAATCTGGTGCTGCGGCCGAACGCCGACACGTGAATATCAAGCAGAGTGCTGCCGCTGGCGACGAAACCAGGCCCAGGTCTCGCGCGTCACGGCGCGGTAGTTGCTGCCGCGATACACGATGTGGCCATCGACGATGGCGTTCAGCTTCGGCAGCGCATGGAACGGCACCGTCGGATAGGCGTGGTGCTCGACATGGTAAGGCATGTTCCAGGCGAACCATTTCATGATCCGGCCGGTCATCGTGGTCCGCGTATTCTCGAACGCGCTCCGCGTCCGCTCGCACCCGGTGTGCTCGGCATAGAGATACGGACGCAGGATGAGCTGACCGGCCAGCAGCGGCACGATCCACACAAAGAGCAGGATCGCGCTTTGCAGCGCGAGCGATGCCACCAGCAGCAGCAGATAACCCGCGAGATAGAGTCTTGCTTCCCGCACGATCGCCGCCCGCTTGTGCTCCGGAATCCACGGCACGCTCACCTTCCCGGTGAGCGCGTGCCGCAACATCAGCCGGATGCGGACGAGCACCTGCAGCAATCCGGAATAGGCGATCGCGAGCTGGGTGTCCGACGCCGGCTTGGGACCGACGATCAGCTCCGGGTCCTTCTCCGGATCCTGGGTGTAGCGATGATGGTCCCAGTGGAACAGGCAGTAATATTGATAGGGCAGTCCGATCATGAAGGCGGACAGATTGCCGACCGCCGGATTGAGGGTGTGACTGCGGAACGCCGTCTTGTGCGCGGTCTCATGCACCACCATGAACAGGAACGCGACGAAGTAACCCTGCACGGCAATCAGCGGCAGCGCCCATAGCAGGCCGTAGCGCGACGAAGCCAGCGAGATCAGCGCGCCGACCACAACGATCATGCCGTAATGGCTCGCTGCGCGCAGCGCGCCGGCAAGGTTCGATTTGATCGACAGATCGCGGAGGATCAGCGGGCTGAGCGGCTTCAGGCGCGGTCCGGCATCACTGGTCTCTGCGGTGCTCATGGTCGTCTCACCTGTCAGCGTTGCAACAGCGCCGAGATCTCGGCGTTGATGAAGGCGCGGTCTGCGGGGTTGTTGATGGGATTGCCGGCGCGGTGGCCGTGGATCGACGGAATGGCGTGCAGCGCCGCGGAGCGCGCATTGACCAGGCGGCCGAGTTCATCCTCGTTATCGCGCGGGTCGAAATAGCGGTCGGTACGCCCGGGCATCAGCAGGACGTGCGCCTTGATCGCGGCCAGCGCCCGGTCAAAGTCGCCGCCGAATTCCTCGCAGCGGCTGATGTCGCCGGCCTGCCAGATCGCGACCTGCGCCAGCAGATCATTGGCATCGCGCCGTGCGAATGCGCCGTCCCACGATCCCGCCAGATAGTCCTCCAATGAGCTGAAGCCGGCTTCGCGCCAGACTTCCTCGCGATAAAATTCATGCGACATCGCCCAGCCGGCATAGACGCGCCCCATCGCGCGAAGGCCGGCCACGGGCTTGCTGACGAAGCGGCCGTCCCGATGGGCCGGATCGGCGGTCAGCGCGGCCTTCACCCCCTCGAGGAACACATGGTTATACGGCGAGCACCTTGCGCTGCCGCAGACCACGGCTGCGCGCTCCACCATGTCGGGGTAGCGCGCGGCCCAGTGATAGGCCTGCATGCCGCCCATCGACCAGCCATAGACCAGCGCGAGCTTCGTCACGCCAAACCGCTCGACCAGCAGCCGCCGCTGAATGGCAACGGCATCATGACAGGTGAAGGCCGGAAACGGCCCGCCGCCGAGCACCTCGCTCGAATTCGAGGGCGAGGACGACAGGCCATTGCCGAACAGGTTCGCGATCACGATGAAGTAACGCTCGGGATCGAGCGCGCCGCCCGGCTGCACCAGCCATTCGATGTCGTAATGCTGCGCGGCGAACGACGTCGGATAGAGGATGACGTTGTCCTTGGCCGCGTTGAGCGTGCCGTAGGTCTTGTAGGCCAGCCTGAGCTGCGGAAACACGGCGCCGCCCTGCAGGGTCACGTCACCGGCCTCGAACACCTCATAGTCGCGTGGCGTGGTCATGCGCATTCGACCCCAAGTATGCGGGGCGCAACGCTGCGCCCGCAATAACTGTACGAATAGTACATTAATTTGGGAACCGAGGCAACAGCGGCGAAGGTGGCATCGCACCGGGCCGATCCATTCAAAATCGGTATGGATCAATACCCGTTTCGGCTTGGACCCCTTGTCGTCATCTCTCTAGGACAGACCCCGAGGAAATTTTTTCAAGGAGGCGCTAATGAGCGCGATTGTGTCCGCTGCGGACGCGCGGCGATCCCGCGTCCGGCTTCTGATCGTGACGATGCTGTTCCTCGTCACCACCGTGAACTATGCCGATCGCGCCACGCTCTCGATCGCCGGCCCCGCCCTTTCCAAGGAACTGCATCTCGATCCCGTGGCAATGGGTTACGTGTTCTCGGCGTTCGGCTGGTCCTATGTGATCGCGCAGGTGCCGTGCGGCTGGCTGCTAGACCGCTTCGGCTCCAAATGGGTCTACGCGATCAGCATCATCGTCTGGTCGATCTTCACCGCGCTGCAGGGCCTGGTCGGGTTCCTCTCCGCGGGCACGGCCGTGCTCCTGCTGTTTGGACTGCGCTTCCTCGTCGGCATCGCCGAAGCGCCGTCGTTTCCGGCCAATGCCCGCATCGTCGCGGCCTGGTTCCCCGGCAATGAGCGCGGCACCGCGTCGGCCTTCTTCAATTCCGGGCAGTATTTCGCAACCGTGATCTTCGCGCCGCTGATGGGCTGGATCGCGCACGAGCACGGCTGGCGCCACGTGTTCTACGTGATGGGCGGGCTCGGCATCGTGATGGGCATCGCCTGGATCAAGACGATCTACGAGCCGAAGGAGCATCCCGCGATCAACGAGGCCGAGTTCGACTACATCAAGCAGGGCGGCGCGCTGGTCGACATGGACGCGGCGAAGGACGGCAAGACGCACGACAGCGGCCCGAGTTGGGACCACATCCGCCAACTGCTCGCCAACCGTATGATGCTCGGCGTCTATATCGGCCAGTACTGCATCAACACCCTGACCTACTTCTTCCTGACCTGGTTCCCGATCTATCTGGTGAAGGAGCGCGGGCTCTCGATCCTGCAAGCCGGCTTCGTCGCGACGTTGCCGGCGCTGTGCGGCTTCATCGGCGGCGTGCTCGGCGGCGTGATCTCGGACTACCTGCTGCGCCGCACCGGCTCGCTGACCATCGCGCGCAAGATCCCGATCGTCGGCGGCATGCTGCTGTCGATGTCGATCATCGCCTGCAACTACGTCGACGGCCAGGCGCTGGTGGTCAGCTTCATGGCGCTCGCCTTTTTCGGCAAGGGCATCGGCGCGCTCGGCTGGGCCGTGGTCTCGGATACCTCGCCGAAGGAAGCCGGTGGCGTCTCCGGCGGCTTGTTCAACACTTTCGGCAATTTGTCCTCGATCACCACGCCGATCATCATCGGCTACATCCTGGCCGCCACCGGCTCGTTCAACGGCGCGCTGGTGTTCGTCGGCGCCAACGCGCTGGTCGCGGCAATCGCCTATCTGTTCATCGTCGGCGAGATCAAGCGGGTGCAGCTGAAGGCGGCCTGAGCCGGCTGCTACGGCAGCAACGACACGTCAACGGCGGCTGCGGCCGCCGTCTTTGTCTTCTTCCCCGGTGGGAGGCATCGATGCTAGAACGTACAAATCCTCGAACGATCCATTCCAGGCTAGCATCGATGTTCGACCTGAACCAGCTCCGCTGTTTCGTCACGGTGGCCGAGGAATTGCACTTCGGCCGCGCCGCCGCGCGTCTCAACATGACGCAGCCACCGCTGAGCCGGCAGATCCAGGTGCTCGAGCACATCATCGATGCGCCGCTGCTGGAGCGCACCAGCCGCTCGGTGCGGCTGACACCGGCGGGACGCAGTTTCTTGCCGGAAGCGCGGCGCATCCTCAAACTGGCGGAGTCCGCCTCGCAGGTCGCCCGCCGCATCGCGCTCGGCAAGACCGGCTCGCTCAAGATCGGCTTTACGGCCGCGGCCGCCTATGGCTTCCTGCCCGACCTGATCGCAGCCGCCCGCTCCCGCCTGCCGGAGGTCGATTTCTCCCTGAAGGAAATGGTCTCCGGCGATCAGTTCGAGGCGCTGACCACCGGCCAGATCGATGCCGGCCTGCTGCGGCCGCCGATCGCGCGGCCGGAATTCGCAAGCCGGCGCGTCGTGGCCGAGCCGCTGCTGGCCGCGATCCCGAAAAAGCATCCGCTGGCCGCCGCCGAGACCGTCAGCATCAAGGATTTCGACGACCAGCCGTTCGTGATGTATTCGCCCTATGAGGCGCGCTACTTCCACGATCTGCTGGTCTCGATGTTCACCCGCGCCGACGTGCTGCCGCGCTATGTCCAGCATCTCAGCCAGATCCATTCGATCCTCGCCATGGTGCGCGCCGGGCTCGGCGTCGCGGAGGCGGCCGCCAGCCTGAAGATCGCGGATGTCCGGCTGAAGCCGCTGAAGCTGCGCACGCCCGTGCCGGTCGAACTGTTCATGGTATGGCGGCGCGATCACGAGAACCAGCTGCTGCCGGCATTGATCGAGATCGCGACCGAAATCGCCGGCCCGCACCTGCGCGGCGATTGATGCAGATTGTGTATCGCTCGATACCGCGTTTGGCTTGGACGCGCATCGAACGATTTCCTAGAAATCTCGCCATGGACGCGCGCTGCTCGCGCATCCGTTTCCCATAAGTATTTTAGGAGTGGCGCCATGAGCAAGATGACCCCTCAGGAGATGGCCGCGAGAATCGGTGGCGGCCTCCTCTCCTTCCCCGTGACCCCGTTCAAGGCGGATCATTCGTTCGACGAGGCGACCTATCGCGCCAACATGGACTGGCTATGCGGCTATGACGTCGCCGGCCTGTTCGCCGCCGGCGGCACTGGCGAGTTCTTCTCGCTGACGCCGAGCGAGGTACCACAGGTCGTGAAGGTCGCGGTCGAGGAGACCAAGGGCCGCGTTCCCGTGCTGGCCGGCACCGGCTACGGCACCGCGATCGCGCGCGAGATCGCGATCGGCGCCGAGAAGGCCGGCGCCGACGGCCTGCTGTTGCTGCCGCCCTATCTGACGCATGCCGAGCAGGACGGACTTGCTGCGCATGTCGAGGCGGTGTGCGCGTCGGTCAAGATCGGCGTCATCGTCTACAACCGCGACAATGCGATCCTGCAGCCCGATACGCTGGCGCGGCTGTGCGAGCGCTGCCCGAACCTGGTCGGCTACAAGGACGGCATCGGCGACATCGAGCTGATGACCCGCGTCTACACCAGGCTCGGGGACCGCCTGACCTATATTGGCGGGCTCCCCACCGCGGAAACCTTTGCGCTGCCCTATCTCGACATGGGCGTCACCACCTACTCGTCGGCGGTGTTCAACTTCGTGCCGGAATTCGCCACCAATTTCTACGCCGCGGTGCGCCGGCGCGATCATCAGACCATCCATGCAGGGTTGAAGGATTTCATCCTGCCGCTGATCGCGATACGCAACCGCAAGAAGGGCTACGCGGTGTCGATCATCAAGGCCGGCATGAAGGTGATTGGCCGCGATTCCGGTCCGGTGCGGCCGCCGCTGACCGACCTGACCGAGCAGGAGATCGCCGAGCTCGCGGCACTGGTGGCGAAGCTGCCGCAGGCCGCGACCCAGCAGGCAGCAGAGTAGGCCGAACGGCCCAAGAAACCGGAACAAGACAGCGGAAAGAACACAAAGGGAGGAGCAGATGATTCAAGACACGATCCGCACCGGCTTTAGCGGCGCCCCCGTCGTCACGGCGATGGAGGTGATTCCGGTTGCCGGCCGCGACGGCATGCTCCTCAACCTGAGCGGCGCGCATGCGCCGTTCTTCACCCGCAATCTCGTCATCCTCACCGACAACTCCGGCCACACCGGCGTCGGCGAGGTGCCGGGCGGCGAAAAGATCCGCAAGACGCTCGAGGACGCACGCGACCTCGTCGTCGGCCAGACCATCGGCGCCTGCAACAACATCCTGGCGTCGATGCGCCGGACATTCGCCGACCGCGACGCTGGCGGCCGTGGCAAGCAGACCTTTGACCTCCGCGTCACCATTCACGCGGTCACCGCCGTGGAATCCGCGCTGCTCGATCTGCTCGGCCAGCATCTCAATCTCCCGGTCGCGGCGCTGCTCGGCGAAGGCCAGCAGCGCGCGAGCGTCGAGACGCTCGGCTATCTCTTCTTCGTCGGCGATCGCAGCAAGACCAGCCTGCCTTACGTCGAAGGCGAGACCGGCAAGCCCGACTGGTTCAACTTGCGCCATCAGGTCGCCATGACGCCGGACGCGATCGTGCGCCTCGCCGAGGCGACCCAGGCGCATTACGGCTTTGCCGATTTCAAGCTCAAGGGCGGCGTGCTCGCCGGCGAAGAAGAGATCGAGGCCGTCACCGCGATCGCAAGGCGTTTTCCGAATGCGCGCGTCACGCTCGACCCGAACGGCGCCTGGACGCTCGACGAGGCGATCCGGCTCTGCAGCAGAATGCATGGTGTGCTCGCCTATGCCGAAGACCCCTGCGGCGCCGAGGCCGGCTTCTCCGGCCGCGAGATCATGGCCGAGTTCCGCCGCGCTACGGGGCTACCGACCGCAACCAACATGATCGCGACCGACTGGCGTCAGCTCTCTCATGCGCTGCGGTTAGGGGCCGTCGACATTCCGCTCGCCGATCCGCATTTCTGGACCATGCAGGGCTCGGTGCGGGTGGCGCAGACCTGCCGCGACAACGGCCTGACCTGGGGTTCGCACTCCAACAACCATTTCGATATTTCGCTGGCGATGTTCACCCATGTCGGCGCCGCCGCGCCCGGCAAGGTGACCGCGATCGACACCCACTGGATCTGGCAGGACGGCCAGGCGTTGACCAAAGAGCCGCTGCAGATCAAGGGCGGCAAGATCGCGATCCCCGACCGTCCGGGCCTCGGCATCGAGCTCGATCGCGGTGCCATTGAAGCTGCGAACGCGCTATACAAGCAGCATGGCCTCGGCGCCCGCGACGACGCGCTGGCCATGCAGTTCCTGATCCCCGGCTGGACCTTCGACGACAAGCGTCCCTGCCTCGTGCGCTAAAAAAGAAAGGTTGGAAACATGACAGCCCACCAGAAGAACTTCATCGCCGGCGAATGGGTCGACGGAACAGGCATCACGCGGGACATCAATCCCTCCAACACAGCCGATGTGGTCGGCGAATACGCCAAGGCCGACAAGGCGCAGACCGAAAAGGCGATCGCCGCGGCGAAGGCCGCCTTCCCGGCCTGGGCGCGCTCAACGCCGCAGGAGCGCTTTGACGCGCTGACCAAGATTTCCGTCGAAATCCTCGCCCGCAAGGAAGAGCTCGGCCGCCTGCTCGCGCGTGAGGAAGGCAAGACGCTGCCGGAAGGCATCGGCGAGGTGGCGCGCGCCGGTCAGATCTTCGCGTTCTTTGCCGGCGAAGCGCTGCGGCTGATCGGCGAGAAGGGCGCATCTGTTCGTCCCGGCCTCGACGTCGAGATCACCCGCGAGCCGGTCGGCGTCGTCGGCATGATCACGCCGTGGAATTTCCCGATCGCGATTCCCGCCTGGAAGATTGCGCCCGCGCTCTGCTACGGCAATTCAGTGGTGTTCAAGCCGGCCGAGCTGGTGCCGGGCTCGGCGCATGCGCTGTCCGAGATCATCGCGCGCTCCGGCATTCCGGCAGGGGTGTTCAACCTCGTGGTCGGCTCGGGCTCGGTGGTCGGCCAGACCCTGCTCGAACATCCCGATGTCGCCGCGATCTCCTTCACCGGCTCGGTTCAGACCGGCCGCAAGATCGCGCAGGCCTGCGTGCTTTCCAATCCCATGAAGAAGTTCCAGCTCGAGATGGGCGGCAAGAACCCGCTGGTCGTGCTCGACGACGCCGACCTCAAGGTCGCGGTCGAGGTCGCCGTCAACGGCGCCTACTTCTCCACCGGCCAGCGCTGCACGGCGTCCTCGCGCCTGATCGTCACCGCAGGAATTCACGACCGCTTCGTCGCCGCGATGACCGAGCGGATGAAGGGGCTCTCGGTGGATGACGCGCTGAAGAGCGGCGTGCATGTCGGCCCTGTGGTCGACCAGAGCCAGCTCGATCAGGACCTCCGCTATATCAAGATCGGCCAGGACGAAGGCGCCCGCCTGCATGGGGGCGGCGAGCTGTTGAACCGCGAGACGCCCGGCTTCTATCTGCAGCCGGCGCTGTTCACCGAAGCCACCAACACCATGCGCATCGCGCGCGAGGAGATTTTTGGGCCGGTCGCCTGCGTGATCCGCGCCAAGGATTATGAGGAGGCGCTCGCGATCTCCAACGACACCGAGTTCGGCCTCGCCTCGGGCATCTGCACCACGAGCCTGAAATACGCCTCGCATTACAAGCGCAACAGCGAGGCCGGCATGGTGATGGTCAATCTGCCGACCGCCGGCGTCGACTATCACGTGCCGTTCGGCGGCCGCAAAGGCTCGAGCTACGGCGCGCGCGAACAGGGCGCCTATGCCCGCGAGTTCTACACTACGGTGAAGACGGCTTATACTTATCCCGGCTAAAGCATGGTGCAGGTCTGGCGGCGACGACGGTACCCACCTCTCCCCTTGTGGGAGAGGTCGGATCGCGCGAGCGATCCGGGTGAGGGGTTACGCTCTCTCGCGGGGACCTGCGGCCCCTCACCCGGCGCTGCGCGTGAGCAACCGGCGACATGGGTAACGGTTCAGACCGACGACATGGGTAACACAATTCTCGTTTCGTTCAGGTCTGTTGTTGGGGCTGTGGACCCTGAGGGCAACGCGTAGCGTTGTCCTCAAGTCCACAGCCTTTTGCCTTGCGTTTGGGTCTGCGGAGTTGGTCACCGCGATGGGCGATCGTGCCGAGCACGATCGGGCCATAGCTGACGGTCCAGCCGTCCGGGTCCTCGGCCAAGCCGACGGGCTCACCGATCAGCGCTTCGCTGATATAGATCGTGTTGCCCAACCACTTGATCTCTCCGTTGTGCCGGACCGAGCGGACGTCCTGACCGTCAGCGTATTCCGGCTTGCGCAAGACACCGTCGAAGCGGCGCGAGGAGGCCTGGTAACGGTCGGCTGGCGTGGCGTTGTCGAGCGATTGGTGAGGACGCTCTTCGTTGTAGAGATGCTGGAAGCTGTGCAAGCGCTTGAGCTGCTCGCGCATGGTGGGAGCCGGCGGATTGGCAACGTCTTGCAGCAGCGTCAGATGCATCCGCTCATGGCGGCCGTTCTGCTGAGGTTTGCCCGGTGCAATGCGCTCCGGCGTCACGCCGGCTTTGATCAGCTTGACCGACAGTCGTGACAATCCTCCGGCGCCGCGCGAGGCAAACGGCGAGCCGTTGTCCGAGCGCATGTAGAGTGGCAACCCAAACTCGCGCAACGCAGCGTCCAGCACAGGCCAGACATGATCCGTGTCGGTGCGTGCCAAGGCCTGGCAGCGCAGCAGATAGCGGCTATAGGCATCGGTGAGCGTCAGCGGTTCGCAGCGCATGCCGTCCCCGGTCAGGAACCAGCCCTTGAAGTCGATGCACCAGACGTCGTTGGCCGCCTCGCAACCGGCAAAGGGCGCGCTCGAGGGCGGCCCGCGCCGGCGCAGCTTGCGCTTCACCGTCAGCCCCTCACGATCGAACAGCTCGCCGATCGTGCTTGCCGCGGGCCATGCCGTCCGAGGTGACTTCCGTTCGAGAAAGGCCAGCACCTTGATCGGCCCCCAGCTAGGATGCGCCCGACGCACCTCAAGGCAGCGCTCAGCGATCTTCTCCGCAACGCTTTGTGGACGATGCAGCGGAGCTCGCGGACGATCGAACAGTCCGGCCGCGCCTTCTTCCTCGAACCGTGCAAGCCATTTGTAGCCCACCCGACGGCTCACTCCGAACCGCCGGCACACCGCCGCAAACGACTCCTCGTGCTTTTGTGCCGCCACCACAAACCGCATCCGTTCATCCACAGCACAGGTCTCCATCCACCCCATCGGCAAGTTCCTCCTTGCCGATCAGTTGACCCGTTACCTATGTCGCCGGTCTATTCTGTTACCTATGTAGCCGGTTAGGACCCGCGCCGACCTCTCCCCGCCGGGGAGAGGTGGACGCCTGCGGATGCGTCCTAATCAGAACTCTCACCGCTCTTGAGGAGCCCTCATGGACCAGTCGATCGGCGCGCAGGAGCAGCCCCGCTACATCAAACTCAACGAACGCGACAATGTCGCGATCGTCGTCAATGATTTCGGCCTGCCGGCGGGCTCCCGCTTCGCCTCGGGCCTGACCTTGTGCGCCTTCGTGCCGCAGGGCCACAAGACCGCGCTGGAAGACATCGCCGAGGGTGCGCCGATCATCCGCTATGGCGAGGTGATCGGCCATGCGCTGTCGCCGATCCTGGCCGGCGAATGGGTCGACGAGGCGCGCATCCGCATGCCCGAGGCGCCGCCGCTCGATCAGCTCGAGATCGCGACCGCGGTGCCGCCTGCCCTGCCGCCGCTCGAAGGTTTTACCTTCGAAGGTTTTCGCAACGCCGACGGCTCGGTCGGCACCAAGAACATCCTCGGCATCTCCTCCTCCGTGCAATGCGTCAAGGGCACGATGGAATATGCCGTGAAGCGCATCCGCGCCGAGCTGTTGCCGAAATATCCCAATGTCGACGATGTCGTGCCGCTGACGCATGCCTATGGCTGCGGCGTCGCGATCACGGCACCCGACGCCGTGGTGCCGATCCGCACGCTGCAGAATCTCGCGCTCAATCCGAATTTCGGCGGCGAGATCCTGGTGGTCGGGCTCGGCTGCGAGAAGCTCGCGCCGGAGCGGCTGGTGCCGGAAGGCATCAGCGACGCTGTCGTGCGGATGCAGGACGAAGCCTTTGACGGCTTCGGCGCCATCGTCGAGGCGATCATGACCCAGGCCCAGGCCCGCCTGAAGGTGCTCAACGCCCGCACGCGCGAGACCTGCCCGGCCGCCGATCTCGTGATCGGCCTGCAAGGCGGCGGCAGCGATGCGTTCTCCGGCGTCACCGCGAATCCCGCGGTTGGCTTCGCCGCGGACCTGCTGGTTCGTGCCGGCGCCACCGTGATGTTCTCGGAAGTGACCGAGGTGCGCGATGCGATCCAGCTTCTGACCCGCCGCGCCGTTAACGAGGATGTCGGCCGCGCGCTGATCCGCGAGATGGCATGGTACGACGCCTATCTCGCCCGCGGCGGCGCCGACCGCAGCGCCAACACCACGCCGGGCAACAAGAAGGGCGGGCTCGCCAACATCGTCGAGAAGTCACTGGGCTCGATCGTCAAGTCGGGCTCCGGCCCGATCGCCGGCGTGCTGTCGCCGGGCGAAAAGGCGCGGCAGAAGGGCATGCTGTTTGCGGCGACACCCGCCAGCGACTTCATCTGCGGCACGCTGCAGCTCGCCTCCGGCATGACCTTGCAGGTGTTCACCACCGGCCGCGGCACGCCCTATGGCCTTGCCGCAGCACCGGTCATCAAGGTCGCGACCCGCAGCGAACTGGCGCGGCGCTGGAAGGATCTGATCGATTTCGACGCCGGCTGCATCGCGACCGGCGAGAAGACCATCGAGGAGACCGGCTGGGACCTGTTCCGCCTGATCCTCGATGTCGCCAGCGGCCGGACCAAGCCATGGTCGGACCGCTGGGGCATCCACAACGATCTGACGCTGTTCAACCCGGCGCCGGTGACCTAGGACTGGCGTCAACGACCCTGCTGCAGATGCACACGCGCAAGCGCGGAACATCGCGCATGGAACTCGCTGAACAGACATTCATCAGCGTGGCGAAATGATCATGTTCCATGCGTTGAATCGCCCGAATTGATGTCCCACGTTCTCATCAACAGGAGGACGTTCCATGAGACAATCGCAGCACTTCCTCGACAATGCGGAGAACTGCGCGCAGCTTGCCGAGCGCGCCGATGACGAGCCGACCTATAATCGCTTCAAGCGCATGGAAGCGGCCTGGCGCGCTCTGGCAAAGGAGCAGGATTGGCTCGACGGCGAGAGCTCGCCGTCGGAAAACGCGGCCTAACACCGAAGGTGGCACGTGCGCGACGAATGCGATGTCGCCGCGGGCCACTTTCTACTCCGCACTGCGTTGCCGCTGCCAGCGCAAGAGATAGGCCTGCAGCCGCCAGATGATCGCCGACAGCACGACGCCGACCAGCATCAGCACCACGACCGCGACCATCATGCCCGAAGCCTCGCCGCGCGCCTCCGACTCGATGATAAGACGGCCGATGCCGCGCTCAGCGCCGATGAATTCGCCGACGATCACGCCAATCAGCGCAAACGAGATCGCAGGTGTCAGCGAGGCGAACACCCATGCCATGGTCGAGGGGATCACCACGGTGCGGGTGATCTGCCACTCGCTGGCGCCGAGCAGACGCGCAGCATTGGTAAAACCCTCGTCGATCGAGCGCGCGCCCTCGAAGGTGTTGAAGAACACCAGGAACACGACCACGATCCAGGAGGTCACGATCTTCGACATGTCGCCGATCCCGAACGCCAGCACGATGATGGGCGCCAGCGCAATCCGCGGGATCGAATTCACCGCGGTGATGAAGGGCTGGAAGATCGCGCTCAGGCGGTCGGATCGCCCGAGGATCAGCCCGGCGACGAAACCGCTGACCACGCCGGTGACGAAGCCGAAGAAAGTGTTCTTCAGCGTGATGGCGGTCGCCGCCCAGAGATTGTTCTCGTTGCGCGCCCGGCACTTTGCGAAGTCGCCGTTGAACCAGCCGTTGAAGACGCCGAGCTTCGATTTGAGGCAGCTCTGGATCAGGAAATTCTCGTAGATCATCGACGGCTTCGAGATGAAGTACGGGTCGAGCAGATCCGGCACCAGCCACGGCAGTTTCGTGCGCAGGTCGTAGCCCCATTGCCATACCGACAGCACGATTGCGCAGATTAGGATCTGCCAGCCGATCGTGTTCATCATGCTGTAACGCTTCATGGGCTGCGACCCTTGACGAATTCCTCGCCGAGCGAATGCCAGATGTGCTGGAACAGCTCGGCATAGTGCGGGGTCTCGCGCACCTTCACCGCATCGCGCGGGCGGGCGAAATCGACCTCGAACATGTCCTTGATCCGGCCCGGCCGCGCCGAGAACAGGATGATGCGGTCGGCGAGCGTCAGCGCCTCGCCGAGATCGTGGGTCACGAACAGCACGGTCTGCTGCTCGCGTTCCCATATCCGGAGCAGCACCTCGTGCATGTCGATCTTGGTGTGGGTGTCGAGCGCGCCGAACGGCTCGTCCATCAACAGGATCTGCGGCTCGACGATCAGGGTCCGCATCAACGCCGCGCGCTGCCGCATGCCGCCCGACAGCGCGGACGGATAGGCATTCTCAAATCCCTTCAGTCCCGCCTGCGCGACGGATTCCGCGATGCGCTCTTTCCGTTCGCTCATCGGCACGCCTGCCAGCTCCAGCCCATAGCCGATATTGTCGGCAACGGTCCGCCACGGAAACAACGTATCGCGCTGGAAGACGTAGCCGACATTTGGCGTCGCCTTGCCGGCGACGACGCGTTTGCCGTCGATCAGGATCTCGCCGCCGGTGGGGCGGATCAGCGAGGCGATCATGTTGAGCACGGTGCTCTTGCCCGAGCCCGACGGCCCGAGCAGCGCGACGAACTCGCCGCGCCGGACGTCGAAAGTGACGTCGCGAACAGCCTCGATCGTGGTTTTGGCGAGCTGGAACGACTTGCACAGGCCATTGACCTCGACGCGGCGGTCGGCCGAGGCGCGCGGCGACAGAGTGGCGCTTGTCTCGAGGGCGCTCAACCCGGATAGGCCTTTCGCGCCGCGTCGATCAGGTTGGAGTTGACCACGTCGGCGATCTTGAGCGGCTTGATGCCGGTCATCTCGCGGAACCAGACCTTCTCGCCGCGCGCAAAGCTTGCGGCGTCGATCGTGCCCTCATAGTCCGCGACCTTCTGGATCGCCGTGATCTCGAGCAGATTGGCATCGCGCGAGGTGCTGCCGACATAGGGCTCGATGGCGTCATAGACCTCCGTCGGCTTGTGCGCCTTGATCCATTGCGACGCACGCCACAGCGCGGTGACGAAGGCCTGCATCTTCGCCGAGTCCTTGTCGATGGTCGCCTGCAGCGTGAAATGCGCGGTCACCGGCACCTTGCCGCCGATATGCTTGTTCCAGATCGCCTCGTCGGTGCCGTCGAACAGCAGTTCGCCCCAACCCTGCTGCTGCGCCTCGTTCAACAGCGACAGCGAGCTGACCAGGATATCGACCTGCTTCGACTTCAGCGATCCCAGCATGGTGTCGACATTGCCGGTGCCGATCCAGGTCACCTTGTCGTCGAGCCCCATGGTTTCCATGTAGTAGGACGCCCAGACATGGTTGGTGCCGCCGAGCGAGGACACCGAGACGATCGGCTTGCGGCCGTCGGGCCGCTTCCACTGCGTGAAGGCCTCCAGCGAGTTGATGCCCTGGTCCTTCAGATCCTTGCGGATGATGAACATCACCGAGTTCGACCGTGTGTCGACCGGCAGCAGCACGCGCGCGGCGCGGCCGTGATTGGTCAGCTGCATCGGATGGGTGACGTCGCCGATGCCGATATCGCCCTGCGACGAGGCGATGATCTCGCGGGTCTTCACGCCGCTGCCGCCCTGCACCAGCTTGCAGTCGAGCCCGGCTTCCTTGAAGTAGCCGATGCGATCCGCAACAAATTGCGTCTGATAGACCGGCACCGCGACCGGATAGATCGCACGGCCGGTGGCCGCCTGCGCCCACGCACGCCCCGCAGCCAGCGCCGCGCCGCCCGCGGCGATCACCGTCAGGGCCGATCGCCTCGACACATGGGGCATGGTGACGCGCGGCATCACGCGTGCTCCTTGGCCGAGATCCTGTCCAGCGCGCCGAGCACCGCGTCGCCCATCTGGACGCTCGACAGTTTTTTCGCGCCGGCTTCCGCAATATCCGCCGTGCGCGCGCCGGACGCCAGCGCGGTCTGCACCGCCTTTTCCAGCAGGTCCGCATCTTCAGGCCGGTTCAATGTCAGGCGCAGCAGCATCGCAACGCTGAGGATCGAGCCGAGCGGATTGGCGATGCCCTTGCCCGCGATGTCGGGCGCGCTGCCATGCACCGGCTCATACAGCGCCTTGCGCCGGCCGAAGCGATCGACCGGGCCGAGCGAGGCCGACGGCAGCATGCCGAGCGAGCCCGAAGCCATTGCCGCGCAGTCGGACAGGATGTCACCGAAGATGTTGCCGGTCACCATCACGTCGAATTGCCGCGGCTCGCGCACGATCTGCATCGCGGCGTTGTCGACATAGAGATGGGTCAGCTCGACGTCGGAGAACTCCTCCTTGTGCAGCCTGATCATCTCCTCGCGCCAGACCACGCTGGTCTCCAGCACATTGGCCTTGTCGACCGAACAGACCTTGTTGCGCCGGGTCCGCGCCAGCTCGAAAGCCGAGCGCGCCACGCGGCGGATCTGGTTGGTGGTGTATTGCTCGGTGTTGAAACCGCGGCGCTGGCCATCGGGCAATGTCTCGATGCCGCGCGGCTCGCCGAAATAGATGCCGCTGGTCAATTCGCGGATGATGACGAAGTCGACGCCGTCGAGTACCTCGGCCTTGAGCGGCGCCGACGCCGACAGCGCCGGGCTCGCCACGATGGGCCGCAAATTGGCGTAGAGATCGTATTTTCTGCGCAGGCCGAGCAGACTGCCAGCCTTGCGCGCCGCCGCGGGCACTTCGGTCGTCTCCGGCCCGCCGGTCGCGCCCCACAGGATCGCGTCGGCCTCGTCCATCGCCTCCGCCGTGTCCTCGGGCAGCACCTTGCCGGTCGCCAGATACGGGATCAGGCCGTATTGCGCCTCGCGCAGCGTCATCGGCACGTTACGTTTCGCTGCGAACCAGTCGAGCACGCGGCGCGACTGCGCGGTGACCTCGGGGCCGATGCCCTCGCCGCCGACGACGGCGACCTTGACCATGTTGGATTGCGTGCTCATGCCGATGTCCTTGAAGCGGGTGTCCTTGTAGAATGAATCCAGGGCCGCGCCGCGCGGTCGGCGGCCTGGAAGGCGTGGATCTCGTCGTCGCGCTGCAGCGTCAGCGCCACCTCGTCGAGCCCCTTCAGGAGCCCGTCGCGCCGCCGCGGGTCGATCTCGAACGAATGCCGCGCGCCCGACGGCGAGACGATGGTCTGCGCCTCGAGATCGATCGAGACCTTGCCCGCGCCCTGCGTCGCCTCGATGTCGGCGGCAAGCTGATCGACCACCGCCTTGTCGACGATGACGGGCAGGATTCCATTCTGGAAGCAGTTGGCGAAGAAGATGTCGCCGAAGCCCGAGCCGATGATGGCGCGGATGCCCCGCTCCTGCAGCGACCACACCGCGCCCTCGCGCGACGAGCCGCAGCCGAAATTCGGCCCCGTCACCAGGATCTCGGCCTCGCGGTATGGCTCGCGGTTGAGGATGAACTCCGGATTCTCCGAGCCGTCGGCGAGATAGCGCAGCGAGCCGAACGCCCATTTGCCGAGCGTGCCGCGGATCGAGTTGCCGACCAGGCGCTCGATGCGGATGATGACGTCGGTATCGATATTGGCGCGCATGATCGGCGCGGCGGTCGCGGTGAGCTTGTCGAACGGTTTCGGCATGTTCAGCGTCCCATCATCCTGACGTCGGCGATCACGCCGGCAATGGCCGAGGCCGCGGCGCTCGCGGGGCTCGCCAGATGCGTCCGCGCGCGCGGCCCCTGGCGGCCGACGAAATTGCGGTTCGAGGTCGAGACCGAGCGCTGCCCGGGCGCCACCACCTCGCCATTGGCGGCAAGGCACATCGAGCAGCCCGGCTCGCGCCATTCGAAGCCGGCGTCGATGAAGATCTTGTCGAGCCCCTCGGCGACCGCCTCGCGCTTGACGTTTTCAGAGCCCGGCACCACCCAGGCCCGCACGCCGGCCGCGACCTTGCGGCCACGCGCGACCTCGGCCGCGGCGCGCAGATCGCTCAGCCGGCTGTTGGTGCAGGAGCCGATGAACACCCAGTCGACCGGCGTGCCGGCGATCGGCGCTCCGCCTTGCAGGCCCATGTACTCAAGCGCGGTTTCGATCGCGGCGCGCCGCGCCGGATCGTCGACCGTCTTCGGATCGGGAATGACGCCATCGACGCCGACGACGTGCTCGGGGCTGATGCCCCAGGTCACCTGCGGGATGATCTTTTCGACATCGATCACGACCTCGCGGTCGAACACCGCGTCCGGCTCGCTCGGCAATTCGCGCCACGCCTTCACCGCGAGGTCCCACATCTCGCCCTGCGGCGCATGGGGGCGGCCGCGCAGGAATTCAAAGGTCTTTTCGTCCGGCGCCACCATCCCCATCTTGGCGCCGAGCTCGATCGAGAGGTTGCAGATCGTGAGCCGGCCCTCGATCGGCAGCGCCCGGATCGCGCTGCCGGCATATTCGACGGCATAGCCGGTGCCGCCGGCGGCGCCGACATGCCCGATCAGCGCCAGGATCATGTCCTTGGCGGTGACGCCGAGCGGCAGCTTGCCCTCGAAACGCGCGCGCATCGTTTTCGGACGCTTCTGGATCAGCGCCTGCGTCGCCAGCACATGGGTGAGCTCGCTCGATCCGATGCCGAAGGCGAGCGCGCCGAGGCCACCATGGGTGCAGGTATGGCTGTCGCCGCAGACGATCGTCGCGCCCGGCAGGCTCAAGCCGAGTTCCGGCCCGATGACGTGAACGATGCCCTGGCCGGGCTGGTCGACATCGAACAGCGTGATGCCGCTCGCCGCGGTCTCGAGGCGAAGCGCGGCCAGCAATTCCATGCCGATCTTGCTGGTTCCGGCGCGACCGGGCGCCGTCGACAGCGCATGGTCCGGCGTCGCAAAGACCAGTTCGGGATTGTGAACCTTGAGGCCACGGCTCTTCAGGTCGAGTAGGCCGCGCGAGCCGCCGAGATCGTGCAGCAGATGGCGGTCGATATGCAGGAGATCGGTGTCCTCGCTGAGGCGGGCAATGACATGCTGGTCCCAGATCTTCTCGAGCAAACTTCGTCCGGGCATCCGCCTTCCCCTGCGCTCTGCGTTTCCATGCGGCTTGATCTAATTGGCGCCAATCTGTGCCAAAGTTGTCGTCAAGTGAAGCAGTTTCGGCCTAACATCACATATGTGATGGAGGCGCGGTCATTGACCCGCCGCGGAGACAGCCATGCCGAACTCGAATAAGACGGCCATTGTCAAATCGGCCATGCGGACGTTTGCCGTTCTGGAGTTCTTTCGGGAAACAAAGCGGGCTGCTTCCGTGACTGAAATATCTTCCGCGTTGGAGATGCCCCAATCGAGCACGTCAGTGTTGCTCAGCAGTCTCGTTGAATTGAACTACCTTGAATACGACCGACAGACCCGGCGTTTCATCCCTAGCTACCGGGTGAATCTGCTTGGTGATTGGATCCGTCGTTCTCCATTCCGTGATGCAAAGCTCACCGATCTGATGGAGGAACTCTGGACCGCGACTGGCGGCGAAACCGTGATGCTTGGACAACAGGCAGGCGCCGCCGGGATGCAGTATCTACACGTTGTACGCAGCGGCTATCAGCTTCAGTTCATTACACATGCTGGTCAAATACGACCGATGGTTCGTACCGCGCTCGGACACGTGCTGCTGAGCCAAATGCCAAACACCAAAATTCGCGGCATCATTCGTCGCAATAACTCCGAGGAGCCGAGTCAGTCGGCGCGCGTTCGCGAATCGGCCTTTCTCGAAGAGGTCGAGCGCATTCGCCGCCGCGGCTTTTCCGAGTCCAGCGGCCGCACGACGCCGGGCGCAAACACAATAGGCATGCTTGTACCCCTACCCAGGAGACGCGCTCCGCTCGCGATCGGCATCGGCGGGCCAATCGAACGAATCGCGGCAAAGCGCGCGCGCATCATTGAAGTCATGCAGAGCCGGCTGAAGAAACTGGCAAATGAAGCCAGGCCAGGATTCGTCGAGAAATGACCTCTCAGGACGCTTGACGCGTGCGGGTGACAGAACCGTAGCCTGAAGCGAAGCGCAATCCGGGGACAGTCCCTCCGCGGAGAGACCAGCCCCGGATTTCATTTCGCTTCATCGGGGCTACGATGCCTCAATTTCGTCATGACCGGGCTTGTCCCGGCCATCCACGTCTATTCTTGCGGGTGGAAGCAAAGACGTGGATGCCCGGCACGAGGCCGGGCATGACGGAGTTAAGTGAAGGAGCTTGGCCTCAACCGCCTACGACGCCAGCGCCTCCTCCGGCATCACGACCGCGAGATGCTGGCTCTCGGCCACGGCGCGGTTGGTGATGCGGCCGCGATGGACGTTGAGGCCGGCGCGCAGATGCGGATCCTCGACCAGCGCGCGCAGCCCCTTCGACGCCAGCGCCAGGCCGAACGGCAAAGTGGCGTGGTTGAGCGCGTGGCTCGAGGTGACCGGCACCGCGCCCGGCATGTTGGCGACGCAGTAATGCACGATGTCGTCGACCAGATAGGTCGGCGCCTGATGCGTGGTCGGCTTCGAGGTCTCGAAGCAGCCGCCCTGGTCGATCGCGACGTCGACCAGCACCGCACGGCGCTTCATGCTGGCGAGTTGCGCGCGCGAGACGAGCTTGGGCGCGCTGGCGCCCGGGACCAGCACCGCGCCGATCACGACGTCGGCGGCGATGATCTCCTGCTCGATCGCTTCCAGCGTCGCGTAGCGGGTGCGGACACGGCCGATGAAGAGGTCGTCGAGCGCGCGGAGCCGCGGCAAAGAGCGGTCGAGGATGGTGACGTCGCTGCCGAGCCCGGCCGCCATCCGCGCTGCATGGGTACCGACGACGCCGCCGCCGATGATCGCAACCCTTGCCGGCGGAACGCCCGGCACGCCGCCAAGCAGCTTGCCCATGCCGTCGGCGGATTTGCGCAGCGCAGCGCCCGCGGCCTCGATCGCGAGCCGGCCAGCGACCTCGCTCATCGGCGCCAGCAGCGGCAGCCCGCCATGCACATCCGTCACGGTCTCATAGGCGATCGCCGTGCAGCCGGAAGCCAGCAGGCCCTTGGTCTGCGGAACGTCGGGCGCAAGATGCAGATAGGTGAAGAGGATCTGTCCCTCGCGCAGCCGGGCCCATTCGGCCGGCTGCGGCTCCTTCACCTTCACGATCATGTCGGCGACGGCAAACACCTCATCGGCGGTATCGGCGATCCGCGCGCCGGCCTGTGTGTAGACGTCGTCGCCGGCACCGATGCCGTCGCCGGCGCCACGCTGCACCACGACCTCATGTCCGTGCGCCAAATACTCCCGCACCGAGGCGGGCGTCAGCCCGACCCGATATTCCTCGACCTTGATCTCCTTGGGCACGCCGATGCGCATGGTCCGCTCCTTGAATGGTTCGCTTCCGCCAGCCTCAAGCGTATTCCCCGTCACACGGCGTTTCTCAGCGAATTCCGGCTTGTGCACATCCAGATACGCTCGTATCCTTCGTCACAGGCTCAGCCCTTGAAGGAAAACTGCGTGGACGGTCTCGATCGTATCGACCTCAGAATCCTCGGCGAGCTGGTCACTGATGCCCGCGCGAGCCAGATCGAGCTTGCGGAAAAGGTCGGGCTGTCGCCGACCGCCTGCGCGCGGCGCATCCGCCATCTCGAGGAGATCGGAGTGATCCGCGGCTACCGCGTTGATCTCGAGCCGAGCGCGCTGGGACTTGTGACAACGGTCGTCGTCACCATCACGCTGGAGAAGCAGAGCGAGGACTATCTGGCGGCATTCGAGGCTGCGATCGCGCGCTGCCCCGACGTCGTGTCCTGCCATCTGATGTCGGGCAGCGACGATTATCATCTGCAGGTCATAGCCCGAGACATCGCCGACTTCGAGCGCATCCACAAGCAGCATCTATCGCGGATGCCCGGTGTGGCGCGCATCCATTCCAGCTTCGCGATGCGCGAGGTGGTCCGCCGCACCATTCCGGAAACGGCGCTGCGCGGCTAAAGCCGGCGAGCAGGCTTTCTCCATCGTTATTCCGGAGCGCGCCACGCGTTCGTTGTCACAAATCTCGTTGTCACAAATCTCGCTGTCATAATCGGAGCCGTGCCCGCTCCACACGCATTTTTTAGTCGTGATTCTCGATCGTCTATGACAGAATTAATACATTGAAATGTCAATTCGGTTACGCGCGGAGCGGTGAATGAGCATGGAGTGGCGGGCACGGCCGGTTTCGCTGGCTTGGTCGAATCCGGTGGTCCGTTGGTGGGGCATGCTGAGCCTTGTCAGCGCCGCCAACATCGCGGTCTGGTTCGGGCTTTACCGCCAGTTCCACGAGCAGGCCAATGGCAGCCTGAGCAACACCTCCGGCATCGGGCTGATGCTGCTGCTCTGCGCCGCCTATGTGTTCGGCTGCGCGTTCCGCTCGGTGCTGCCGCGCGCCGACGTGCAGCGCATCTGTCTGTTCGACACCTGGCTGTCGAGCGTCGTGGTCGGCCGCACCGTTGCCACCGTCGCCGAGGTCTGCTTCGCCGCGCAATGGGCGATCGTGCTGTATCAGCTCGGCACCATGACCGGCGCCGAGACCACCGTGACCATCGCCTGGATCATCGTGCCGCTGATCGTGATCGCGGAATGCTTCTCCTGGTACGCGGTGCTGACCACCCATTATCTCTGCAACGCGATCGAGAACTCGATCTGGGCGGTGGTGTTCTTCCTGGTCGGGATTGCGCTGTGCCGGCTGCTGCCGGAGTTTCATGGCCCGGTGCGCTGGGCCTTCATCGTCGCGATCGTCGGCATCGCCGCCTTCCTCGCCTTCCTGATGACCGTCGACGTCCCGATGTATCTGAACCGCTGGCGCGCCAATCTCGCCGCCGGCGGCACGCTGCTGCACCCGCTCGAGGGCCTGCGCGACGTCAGCCGGCGCTGGGTCGTGACCCACGACATCGCCGAGTGGCGCGAGGAGATCGCCTGGATGTCGCTGTATTTCAGCATGGCGGTGTGGTCGAGCCTTGCGCTCTGCGTCGGCTATTCGCTCGAGGATCAACTGCCGCGCTACCGCACCGAGCCGGTGATCGTCAGCACGAGCACGGCGTCGGCGATCGCAAGCGCGACGCCAGCGGCGCAGCACACCGCAACGATCGAAGCTGCGGCGACGCCCCGCAATTGATCGGCGGCCGCCGCGCGCGGCTTGTGGCCAACAGCGCTTTCGGAGTAAAGGCTGAGGCGTCCCCGCTTATTCACCCGCGCGCCCCATGCCCCGCATCACCATCATCGAAACCGGGCTCGTCAGCCCGCAATTCCGCGAGCGCCACGGCAGCTATCCGCAGATGTTCCAGCGGATGGTCTCAGCCGCCGATCCATCTGTTGCCTGCGACGTCGTAAGCGTCGCCAACGGCGAAGCGCTGCCGGATCCGTCGGCTCTGGATGCGATCCTGATCACGGGATCATCTGCCGGCGTCTACGACGATGTCGAATGGATCGCGCCGCTCGAGGCCTTCGTGCGCGCCGCGCATGACCAGCGCATTCCGATGGTCGGCGTCTGCTTCGGTCATCAGCTGATCGCGCAGGCGCTCGGCGGCACCGTGCGCAAGTCGGAGAAGGGCTGGGGCATCGGCCGTCACGTCTACCAGTTGGCGCCGGACAATGGGCTGATCGCGGGCGAGACGATCGCCGCGGCCTGCTCGCATCAGGACCAGGTGATCACCCCGCCCGCCTCCGCGCGCACCATCATGTCATCAGACTTCACGCCGCATGCCGGGCTGCTCTATGGCAACGGCACCACGCTGTCGGTGCAGCCGCATCCGGAATTCACCGCCGATTACGCCGACGCGCTGTGCGACCTGCGCCGCGGCCTCGCGCCGGACGCTGTGGTCGAAACCGCCAAGACATCGCTCGCCGCGCCGCTCGACCACGCCACGCTCGGCGGCGTGGTCACGCGCTTCCTCGTGCCCGGGCGAATCTAACCCTTGCGCCACTGCGCGGCAGCATCGCGGGCAAAATCGCGATAGGCACGCGGCGCGCGGCCGAGCAATCGCGTCAGACGCGCCAAATCATCCGCCGTCGCGACCGCGCCATGGCTCTGGTAACGGCCGAGCATCAGGCGCATGTCGAGCGCGAGCCAGGCCGGCATCGCGGCCTTGAGACGCTGCTCCGTCGCTGCGAGATCGTCGCCGCCATAGCTGACGGCGCGGCCAAGTACGTCGCGCCAGATCGCAGCGGCGCCCTCGCCGGTGATGACGTCGGGACCGACCAGCGCATAGGTCTCGCGGCCGAGCGGTGCCGGCGCACGCTCGCGACGCACCAACTCGATCGCCGCGGCCTCGCCGATGTCGCGGATGTCGACCATCGAGATGCCCTTCGCGCCGATCGGCATGCCGTAGGCGCCGAAATTAACCAGCGGTTCCTTCAGCCGAAGATCGTTCTGGATGAAATAGGCCGGATGCAAAATGGTCGCGGGAAGATCGAGCGCCTCGATCATCCGCTCGACCGTATGCTTGCCGGCGAAATGCGGCACGTCGGCATAGGCCTCGCCCTTGAACACCGAGAGATAGACGATGCCCTTGACGCCGGCCTCGCGCGCTGCGGTCAGCGTCAGCATCGCCTGGGTCAGCTCATCGGCGACATTCGGCACCAGCAGGAAAAGCGTGCTGACGCCATCAAGCGCCGCGCGGACCGAATCCATGTCCGTCAGATCGCCCCGAACCGCCTTCACGTGTTGCGGGAACTGAGCCTTGCCGGGCGAGCGCGTCAGAGCCCGAACCTCGACGCCGTGACCGGCGAGATGGTTCAGAACCTGGGTGCCGATGGTGCCTGTGCTGCCTGTCACCAGAATAGCCATGTCGAATACTCCCTCTTTGCGGCAGACCGCCCGCCGCCGTTGAGAGAAGCTACCCGTTCCAATTTTCCTTTGAAGGTGCCAATATTTGGACATGCCGTCTCGAATATGGAACACATTCGATGGACCTTCAGGCGCTCACCGATTTCAACCTGGTCGCGGCGCATGGCGGGTTCGGCCGCGCCAGCCGGGCTTCCGGACGGGCCAAGGCCACCCTCTCCCGGCGCGTCGCCGAGCTCGAACAAAGTCTCGGCGTCCGCTTGATCGAGCGTGGTTCGCAGAGCCTTCGACTGACCGATGAGGGCCGCACGCTGCACGAGCGCACCAGCGGTCCGCTGTCCGACATCGCCGAAGCTGGCGAAGCCGTGGTGCTCGGCGCGTCGACGCCGCGTGGCCGGTTGCGGGTCAGCGCGCCGGTCTTGCTGGCGCATGTCGCGTTCGGTCGGATCGGTGCGCGCTTTGCGCACGCCTATCCGGACGTCCAGCTCGAGATCGTCGCCGAGGATCGCGTGGTCGATCCGGTCGAGGACGGCTATGACCTTGTCATCCGCATCAACCCGTCACCGGATGAACGTCTCGTCGGCCGCCGCTTCCTCAACGATGAGCTGCTGGTCGTGGCGCATCCCGATCGACAACGGCCGACGACCTCCGCTTGCGATACAGATGGCATCTCCGTCGATGCCGTTCTCATGTCGCAGACGCCACCGGACACCGTCTGGCGCATCCGGAATGAACACGATGAGACCACGCTCAGGCCACGGGCAGTATTGCGTCTCTCATCCATGCTGATGATCCGTGATGCGGTGCAGGCGGACGCCGGCGCGGCCCTGCTGCCCAAGCTGCTCGTCGACGACGACATTGCCGCGGGCCGGCTTGCGTATTGGGGAACCGATGCCAGACCTCCGGTCGAGATCTGGGCGCTGCAGAGCTCGCGACGGCTGGTTGGCGCCAAGGTTCGCGCGTTTCTCGACGTCGTCGAGCAGGCGTTCCCGAACCGGGTCTTCGTTCCGCCGGCCTGAAACCCTGTGACGCCCTGCACCACCGTCATTGGCGCAGCTCGCGACAAAATTGCCAAGCAATCTTGCGCTGAAGCGACAAAGCAATTCTCTCACTTGCGGCGTCAGCGGCTCGCTGCGGCGACCTCGGGGACGAGCGGCGGTGCGCTTCGCGACGCCGCCTGCAATGCGCATTCGACGAAGCGGCGCGGCAGCAGCGAGGCGTTCGCGCGCATCGCCACCAGCATGCGGCTCTCCGCATCCGGCGTGTCCAGCGGCTTCGCCACCACATTCATGACGCCGGCCTGCTGGTAGCAGGATGGCAGGATCGAAAGCCCGATCCCGGCCGCGACAAGACTGAGCACGGTGCGCAATTCATGCGCCTCCTGCACCACGCGCGGGGCAAAGCCCGCCCGCCGGCACAGCATCGCGGCCTGATCGCCGACGCCGCAGCCGCTCTCGGCCATGCCGACGAATTCGTGATCGGCGAGATCGGCCATCTCAAGCGCACCTTTCGCGCCGGCCAGCGGATGATCGAGCGGCAGAAACACCATCAGCCGGTCGCGCCACACCACATGGACCTGCAGGTCGGCCGCCGGCCTGAAATCGAGCGGCGGCCGCATGATCGCGACATCGAGCTCGGCGTCGGCGAGCGCGCGCAGCTGCGTCGCCGTCGACATGTGCCGGAGCTCGATCTTCACCCGCGGATAGCTGGCGCGAAAGCTGCGGAACAGCTCTGCGAACATGTCGAGCATCGGCACCGAGCCGGTGAAGCCGACGCGGATCATGCCGGCCTCGCCGCGCGCCGCACGGCGCACCGTCTCCGACGCCAGATCGAGCTCGCTGACCGCGCGCCGCGCATGCTCCAGCAGCAATTGCCCGGCCTGCGTGAGTTCCACAGCGCGCCGCGTCCGCGCCAGCAGGCGCGTCCCGAGCTCCGCCTCCATCGCCTTGATCTGCGTGCTCAGCGGCGGCTGGCTGACATGCAAACGCTTCGCGGCCCGGCTGAAGCTGAGTTCTTCGGCCACCGCGATGAAGTAACGAAGCTGCCTGTAATCCATCGCTTATTCCGTTTCCCTATAAGTGGGGGGTCAACAAGGTATTTGACCTCACAGGGCCGTTTCCCGATCTTCGCGCGAAATCAGCAATGCTCCAAGGGACAAGAAGGGAGAAGCGCGGAATATGCGTCAGGTTCTTGCAGTATGGCGCGGCGCACGCTGCGGGGCAGCCATGCAATATCGCAGCGGACGATAGGCGATGGCCGATCCATTCCGCGTTCTCGTCACCGGCGACAACCTCGCGCCCGCCGCCGTCAATGTCCTCAGCGAGATCGGCGCGGATGTCGTGCTGATGCGCGATGCCGTCACGCCTGAACGCCTCACGCACGAGATGGCAACAGCGCCGACGCAGGCGATCCTGATGCGCGGCAATCCGGTATTCTCCTCCGCCGTCATCGCCAGCAATCCGCATCTGCGCGTGATCGCCAAGCACGGCGCGGGTGTCGACGGCGTCGATATCGATGCCGCAACCAAGCAGCGCGTGCTGGTGATGGTGGCGGGCGACGCCAACGCGCCCGCGGTCGCCGAACACACCATCGCGCTGATCCTCGCGCTCGGGCGTGACGTCGTCAGCCTGAACGCGCGAACCCATTCCGGCGCCTGGGACCGCGCCACCTATCGCGGCCGCGAAATCCGCGGCCGCACCCTGGGCCTCGTCGGGTTCGGCCGCATCGCCCGCCACGTCGCGCGGACAGCGGCGGCGCTCGGCATGAACGTGGTCGCGCTTGGCCGGAGCAAGGGCCGTGTCGATCCGGCGCTGGCGCGCGAAGCCGCCGACCTCGCCGAGCTGCTCACCGTCTCCGACATTGTCAGCCTGCACGCGCCGCTGACCGATGCGACCCGCGGCATGATCGATGCCGCGCGCCTCAACGCCATGAAGTCCGGCGCCATCCTGATCAACACGGCACGCGGCGCGCTGGTCGACGAGGACGCATTGTGCACGGCATTGAAGAGCGGCCATCTCGCCGGCGCCGGCCTCGACACGCTGGCGCAAGAGCCGCCCGCCAAGGACCGGCCGATCCTCCAAGCGCCGAACCTGATCGTGACGCCGCATATCGCGGCTCAAACCGGCGCGTCGATCACACGGACCGGCGTCGAGGCCGCGCGCAACATCGCAGCAGTGCTGATGCGTCGCGACATCGATCGCGCCAACGTCGTCAACCCGGCGGCTCTGGACCCGCCTTAAGCCTTTCAGCAACGGCCCGACAACAAGAGGCCGAGATCATCAGGGGGAAACGAAAATGAATCTGGGGTGGCTGTCCAAGCTGTCCGCCGTCGAACGCAAGACATTCTTCGCCGCCTTCGGCGGACTTGCGCTCGATTCGATGGACACGACGATCTATGCGCTGGTCACGCCGGCGCTGATCGCGACGCTGAGCCTGTCGCGGCCTGACGCCGGGATTCTCGCCTCGAGCTCGCTGATCGGCACCGCCGCCGGCGGCTGGATCGCCGGCATTGCCGCCGACCGGTTCGGCCGGGTGCGCGTGCTGCAATTCACCATCCTGCTGGTCGCGGTCTCGACATTCGCCGCCGCCTTCGCCGACGGCTTCTGGTATCTCCTGGTCGCGCGCGCCGTCCAGGGCATGGGCTATGGCGGCGAAGCCGCGGTCGGCGCCGTGCTGGTGGCCGAGGTGGTCTCGGCCGGCATGCGCGGCCGCGTCGCGGCTGCGATCCAGAGCGGATATGCCGTCGGCAACGCGCTGTCGGTGGCGGCATTTCCGCTCATCTTCGGCTGGCTGTCGCAGGACATGGCCTGGCGCGTGTTCTTCGCGATCGGAATCCTCCCCGCGCTGCTGGTTTTCTTCGTCCGCCGCTTCGTGCCGGAATCCGCGATCTTCGTCGAGGAGAAGGCGCAACGCGGCGCCTCGTCGACGCACAGCTTCTGGACCATCTTCACCGGCGAGCATCTGTTCAAGACGCTGGTCGCGACCTTCTTCACCACCGGCACGCTCGGCGCCGCCTATGTGATGATCACCTGGCTGCCGACCTATCTGCAGACCGGCCTGCATCTGCCTGTCATGCACACCGCCGGCTATCTCGCCGTCAATATCTTCGGATCGTTCGTCGGTCCGATCGCCTTCGGCCTGATTGCCGACCGCATCGGCCGCCGCAAAGGCTTTATGCTGTTCCTGCTCTGCCAGGCGCTGAACGTCGCGGTCTACACCCAGGCGCCGATCGGCCAGGGCATCACCATCATCCTCGGATTCTTCCTCGGCGCGCTGCAGGCCGGCCTTGCCTCGGGCCTGATGCCGACCTTTGCCGAGTTGTTTCCGACCAACATCCGCGCCAACGGCGCCGGCTTTGCGCTCAGCGCAGGGCGCGGCCTCGGCTCGATCGTGCCGGCAACCGTCGGCATCCTGTCGACCCGGATGCATCTCGGCGACGCAATGGCGATCTGCGCCATCTGCGGCTACACGGCTGCGTTCTGCGCTGCATTGATGCTGCCCGAACAGCAGGGCATCGACCTCAGAACGATGGCGGCAGGCCCGGCTCCGGACGGAGCCGAACGGCTGCCTCCCGAACGAGAGGCCGTCCACCCCAACAACATCCGAAATGGCGTCGCGACCCAATGAACGCCATCACAACGAACGGGAGGATCTTAATGGCCGGAGCGTCCGTCAGCGAACTCGAACAGCAAACCATCCGCCGCGTCTACTGGCGGCTGATCCCGATCCTGTTCGTGATGATGTTCTTCAACTATCTCGATCGCATCAATCTCGGCTATGCCGGGCTGACGATGAACAAGGATCTCGGCCTCAGCCCCGCAATCTTCGGCTTTGCGGCCAGCATCTTCTTCCTCGGCTACATGGTGCTCGAGGTGCCGAGCAATCTGATGCTGCACTGGCTCGGCGCGCGGATCTGGCTGGCGCGCATCCTGATCACCTGGGGCCTCGTTGCGACGCTGACCGCCTTCGTCTGGAATCCGCTCAGCCTGTATGTGATGCGGTTCGGCCTCGGTGTCGCGGAAGCCGGCTTCATGCCTGGCGTCGTGCTGTACCTAACCTACTGGTTCCCCGCGCGCTATCGCGCCCGCGCGGTGGCCGGATACATCATCGCCGGGTCGTTCTCCGCGGTATTAGGAGGACCGATCTCGACGAGCATCATGACCTTCCTCGACGGTGCCGCCGGCCTGCATGGCTGGCAATGGATGTTCCTCGCCGAGGGCGTGCCGACCATTCTGCTCGGCCTGTTCACGCTCTATTATCTGACCGACCGCCCGGCCAAGGCGAGCTGGCTGAGCAAAGAGCAAGCCGCCTGGCTGGAGGGCGAACTCGCCGCCGAGCGGGCCGAGATCGAACGACAGGGGCAGCACAGGTTGATCGAATGTATCATCGATATCAGGGTCTGGCTGCTGGCGGCGCTGTTCGGCTGCGCGCTGGTAGGCATCTATGGCCTGCTGCTGTGGCTGCCGCAGATCATCAAGGGCATGGGCAATCTCAGCAATATCGAGGTCGGCTTCCTCTCGGCGATCCCGCCGCTGCTCGGTGTGATCGGCACCATCGTGGTCAGCCGCAGTTCGGACAGAACCGGCGATCGCAAGTTTCATCTCGCGGCCGTCTATCTGCTCGCGGCCATCGCGATGCTCGGCAGCGCCTATGTTGCGAGCCCGGTGCTGGCCTTCGTGTTCCTTTGTATCGTCGGCTTCAGCCTGAATGCCGGCAACCCGCTGTTCTGGAGCATCAACGCCTCGCTGCTGACGGGCGCCGCCGGCGCCGCCTCAATCGCCATGGTCAACACGCTGGCGCAGTTCGGCGGCCTGATCGGCCCGTGGTGCATCGGCCTGATCAAGGACTCGACCGGAAGCTTCTCCTGGGCGCTGGTCGGCATTGCCGGCTTCCTGCTCATCGCCTCCGCCATCGCCGCCACCATGCGCGTCAAACCGCGCGAGACGGAGCTTGCGGGAGCTATCCCGTCATCCGTCGCCCACTGACAACCCTCGCAAGGAAGCAACCATGATCATCGATTGTCACGGCCACTACACCACCGAGCCGGCCAAGCTGCAGATATTCCGCGACAAGCAGCTCGCCGGCCTCGCCGACAAATCGCGCCGGCCGCTCACCACCAATCTCGGCATCACCGATGACGAGATCCGCACCAGCGTCGAGGGCGCCCAGCTCCGCCTGCAGAAGGAACGCGGCACCGACGTCACCATCTTCTCGCCGCGCGCCGCCGGCATGGCGCATCATGTCGGCAAGGAAGCGACCAGCCGGGAATGGACCACGATCTGCAACGACCTCGTGCACCGGGTCTGCACGCTGTTCCCGCAAAACTTCGTTCCCGTGTGCCAGCTGCCGCAGAGCCCGGGCGTCAAGCCTGCCAACTGCATCGAGGAGCTGGAGCGCTGCGTGACGCAGCTCGGCTTCGTCGGCTGCAACCTTAATCCCGATCCCGCCGGCGGCTACTGGTGCGATCCGCCGCTATCAGACGAATGGTGGTACCCGCTGTATGAGAAGATGGTCGAGCTCGACGTGCCGGCCATGGTCCATGTCTCTTCGTCCTGCAATCCGTGCTTCCACGGAACCGGCGCGCATTACCTCAACGGCGACACCACCGCCTTCATGCAGTTCCTGACCTCGGACATCTTCAAGCGCTTCCCGACCCTGCGGTTCATCATCCCGCATGGCGGCGGCGCGGTGCCCTATCACTGGGGCCGCTACCGAGGCCTGGCGCAGGACATGAAGCTGCCGCCACTGTCGGAGCATCTGCTGAAGAACGTGTTCTTCGACACCTGCGTCTATCATCTCCCCGGCATCGAACTGCTGACCCGGGTAATCCCGGCCGAGAACATCCTGTTTGCGTCCGAGATGGTCGGCGCGGTCCGCGGCATCGATCCCGAGACCGGCCATCACTTCGACGACACCCGCCGCTACATCGACGCGTTGCCGTTGAGCGCGGCGGACAAGGCCAAGATATTCGAAGGCAATGCCCGCCGCGTCTATCCCCGCCTCAACGCCCATCTCGACCACCGCGCGCATTAGTTGATGGTTGAACCGATCTGGCCGCAGACCCGCTTCACCTCTCCCGCTTGCGGGGGAGGTCGCATCGCAGGATGCGATGCGGGTGGGGGCTCTCTCCGCGGTATGACTCGCGTGTTCAACCGGCATGATTCCCGACATTTTGGACCGGCATGATCCCCGACAGTTTGGGTTAAGCGGTCTGTTCGCCCGGTTCGCGCAGCCCCTCACGAGGCGGAGCGAACCGGGTGAACAGGCCGCGGCGGTCGATGAGACCGACGTCGAGGTCGCAGAAGCGGACGACGTGGTCACCGGTATCGAGTTCGGCGATGCCGACAAGTTCGTTCACCAGCGCCTGACCGATAAAGACGAACTTGCCTTTCCATTTAATCTCCCCATTGCCGCGAACACGGCGGGCCTGGTGATCGGCGTCATACCAGGGGTCTTGCTCGCGATCCGGCATGGTGCGTTGAGATGCTCGATAGGCGTCCTCCGGCGGCCGTTGGCCCAGCGCTTCGTGAGGACGTTCCTTATTGTAATGCTCTCGGAAGGCGTCAAAGCGGGCCTGTTGCTCGGACGCATTATCTGCCGGTGGGCTCGATGTTTGCGCCTTCAAGGTGCGATGCATGCGCTCATGGCGACCGTTCTCCTGCGGCGAGGCCGGACGGATGAAGTGCGGCGTAATGCCGAGCTTCAGCCACCAGACCGACAATGTGGTGAGACCGCCGGCGCCGCGCGAGCCGAACGGCGAACCATTGTCGCAGCGGATTGCCCGCGGCAGGCCATGCTCGCGGAAAGCCCTCTCGAAGCGGGGGCGGACGCCCTCGGTCGTCGGTGCGACGATCTGCAGTTCGATCAGGAAGCGACTGTGGCTGTCAGCCACCGTCAACGGATCAATCCGGCACTGGTCGCGGGTGCGGAACCAACCCTTGAAGTCCACGCTCCACTCGTCGTTCGGCTCCTGCACCGGCGTGCAGGGACGCCGCTGGTCGAGCGGACGGCGGCGGCGCTTCACCGGCGAGATCAGCCCCGCGCGCTTGAGAATGCTCCCAATCGTCGACGCCGCCGGCCAATCGATCTCCGGCGCCTGGCGGTCAAGCAGGGCGAGCAGCTTGCGCGGTCCCAGATAGGGAAAGCGCTGCCGAGCCGCGATCACCTTCTCTGCAATCGCCGCATCGGTCGTTTGTCGGCATTGCTGCGGCGCGTGCGAACGGTCCCTGAACCACTCCGGATCGCCGCTCTGCTTCCGCTGGCGCCATGCGTAAAACGTGTCGCGGCAGATACCGTGACGGCGGCACAACTCCGACACGCTCCAGTTCCCGCTCTCGTACTCCATAAGCATCCGGATACGCTCTTCCATCCGACTGGTCTCTCTGAACGGCATCGTCGGGCCCTCCCGCCGATGCTTCTAGAAACCTGTCGGCAATCATGCCGGTCTAAACTGTCGGGTATCTATCCGGTCTGTACCGTGGAGAGAGCCCCCACCCCAGCCCTCCCCCGCAAGCGGGAGAGGGAGCACACCTCCTGCGTGGCCGCAATCTGACCCAATCCAATCGTGCTCTAAGCAATCACGCTCAAGCAGACTCCGGAGAAAACCGATGGCCATAGGATTTGCAATTCACAAGGCGAAGCGGAAAGTCTCGCCCGACCTCGTCGCGCGCTACCAGCCGCTGCCGGTCGCCAATATCAGCGATTCGATGTCGCGGATCGCGGGCACCAACCGGCTGCGGCCGATGCATGCCGGCGGCTGGCTCGGCGGCCCGGCGCTGACCGTGAAGACCCGGCCCGGCGACAATCTGATGGTGCACAAGGCGATCGACCTGGCCCAGCCGGGCGACGTCATCGTGGTCGACGCCGGCGGCGTCCTGGTCAACGCCATCATCGGCGAGATCATGTCGACCCTGGCCGAGAAGAAGGGCGTGGCGGGCTTCGTGATCGACGGCTCGATCCGCGATGCCGGCGCGATCCGCGCCGGTGCGTTCCCGGTGTTCGCCGCCGGCGTCGCGCATCGCGGCCCCTACAAGGACGGCCCGGGCGAGATCAATTGTGCCATCTCGATCGACGGCATGATCGTCGAGCCCGGCGATCTCATCGTGGCCGACGACGACGGCGTGCTCTGCGTGCCCTATGACGACGCCGAGGCCATCTGCAAGCTGACCGAGGCCAAGAAGGCGACCGAGGAGAAGGCCATTCAGCAGATCCTCGCCGGCACCAGCGACCGCCGCTGGGTCGACGAGGCCTTGCAGCGCCTCGGCTGCGAGTTCAAGGACTAGACACGATACCGTTGCCTAAGAGGCGGGAATGCCCGTCTCTTAGGCACAAACCTGCGTAAAGCCGGCCAGAATCACCGCCCCGTATCGGATTCGCGCGTCCGTCCACCGGCATCGGGAATTTTTCCCGAATATATCTGGAAAAGAATCCCGATCCTCCGGGACACATCTTGTTTGCCAAAGCCTTAGCGCTCCCGCAGTCTTAAAACCAAGGTTCGTCGGGGACAAAAGTCGAACCGCGACTTTGGGGTGGGCGTCATGGCTGGTGCGTTGTTGCGTACGGCAACACGATTTTTGTCTTCTTCGGTACACACGCGTGGCGCCGCGGCCGTGCTCACGGCGATCGGCGCAGCGGCGCCGCTGACCGTTGTTTACGCCCAGACCCCCGCACCCGCCCCGACCGAGTTGCCACCAGTCACCGTGATTGCCCCCTCGCCGCTATCCGGCACGCGCAGCGCCAAGCCGGCGGCCCGGCCGGTGGTGCGGACATCGCGGACCACAAGAACGCGGGCCGCGCCGGCGCAAACCGCGGCGGCGCCCGAAGGCGGCGCCGGCGTTCCGGGCGCCTCCGACCGCGACGCTAGCCTGCTCGACCGCGACAAGATCCCGTCCAACACCGAGGTGCTGACCTCGGCGGATTTCAGCCACAACTATTCGACAAATTTTCTGGACGCGGTGAACCGCAAGCTGCCCGGCGTCACCCTCACCGACCAGACCGGCAATCCGTTCCAGCGCAATCTCGACTACCGCGGCTTCGTCGCCTCGCCGGTTCAGGGAACGCCGCAGGGCATCGCGGTCTATCAGAACGGCGTCCGCATCAACGAATCCTGGGGCGACGTGGTCAACTGGGATTTCATCCCGGAAAAGGCCATCGACCGGGTGTCGTTGGTTCCCAACAACCCCGTGTTCGGCCTCAACGCGATCGGCGGCGCGCTCAGCATCCAGATGAAGAACGGCTTTACCTATCAGGGCGTCGAGGGCGAGGCGTTCGGCGGCTCCTACGGCCGCGTGCAGGGCAGCGTGCAGGCCGGCGGCCAGAAGGACAACATCTCCGCCTATGCGGCGTTCGAATCCGCTTATGACCGCGGATGGCGCGACTACGCCAATTCGTCGCACGTCAACCGCATGTATGTCGACGTCGGCGCGCGCAACGACCTGACCGAATTCCACGTCAACTTCACCGGCGCCAACAATCTGCTCGGCAATGTCGCTGCAACGCCGGTCCAGATGCTCAATCAGCGCTGGTCGAGCGTCTACACCTGGCCGCAGTCGACGCTGCTGCAGCTCGCCTTCGTCAACGCCACCCTGAACCACAATTTTTCCGACACCTGGTCGTTCCAGGGCAACGCCTATTTCCGCGGCTTCCGGCAGTCTCATGTCGACGGCAACGGCACCGACGTCGAGCCGTGCGACGATCCCACGACTTTGTGCATCGGCAACGGCCTTCCGGTGTTCGGCCCAGTGGACGGTCCCGCGACTCCGAACACGCTGGGCACAGCTTTCCTTGGCGAACTCGACCGTAACCGCGTCGCCACCAACAGCTTCGGCGGCACGGCCCAGTTGACCAATACAGACAGGCTATTCGGGCACGACAACCACGTCGTGATGGGCGTCAGTGTCGACCATGGCAATACAAAGTTCACGGCGAGCAGCGAACTCGGAACAATCGACCCGAATAACCTGTTCGTGACAGGCACGGGTGTCTTCATCAACCAGCCCGATGCCGGTCTCAGCCCGGTCGATTTGCGCGCCACCAACACCTATACCGGCGTCTACCTCACCGATACGTTCGACGTGACGAACAGGTTCTCGGTCACTGCCGGTGGACGATTCAACTACGCCCAGATCGAGCTGCGGGACCAGACCGGGACCAATGACCTGCTCAACAGCAGCAATCGCTTCCAGCGCTTCAACCCGGTGATCGGCGGCACCTACAAGATCACCCCGAACCTCACCGCCTATGCCGGCTATTCGGAAGCCAACCGCGCGCCGACGCCGCTGGAGCTCGGCTGCTCCGATCCCAACCATCCCTGCATGATCGACACCTTCCTGGTGGCCGATCCGCCGCTCAAGCAGGTGGTGGCGCATACGGTGGAGGCAGGCCTGCGCGGCGGCTGGGGCCGCGATGCCAGGACCGGCGTGCTGACCTGGGCACTGGGCGCGTTCCGGACCTTGTCCGACGATGACATCATCCAGGTGACGAGCCCGCTCGGCGTCAACAATTTCGGCTTCTTCCAGAATGCCGGGCAGACCTTGCGGCAAGGCATCGAGGCCAAGCTCGAATACCGCTACAACAGCTGGAACGCCTACGCCAACTACACCTATGTCGACGCGACCTATCGAAGCGCGATCACGCTGTCCTCGCCAAACAATCCGAATGCCCTGACCAACGACGCCGGCGCGCAATTTGTCAACGTCACGCCGGGTGACCACATCCCGGGCATTCCCGCGCACCGCTTCAAGGCCGGCGTCGACTACAACGTCACCGAGGCGTGGAAGGTCGGCGCCGACCTCAACGTCGTGGGCAGCCAGTGGATCATCCATGACTACACCAACCAGAGCCCGAAGGTGCCGGCCTATTCGGTCGTCAATCTGCACACCTCATATCAGATCACAAAGAACATCGAGGTGTTCGGCCTGATCAACAACGTGTTCAACCAGCACTACTATCTGAGTGGCGCGTTCTATCAGACCGGCGGCTTTGCCAGCGCCACGCCTGGAGTCACCAACCTGATGGCGCAACTGAGCGATCCCCGCACCTTCGTGCCCGGCATGCCGCTCGCCGCCTATGCCGGCATCAGGGCGAAGTTTTAGGGCGAGTGCCCCTGAGAGCCTGACTCAGAGGGAGGGCAAGGAGCCTTCAGCGAAACTCGTCATGCCCGGCCTTGTGCCCGCCTTCGCTAAAGCTTCGGCGAGGCCGACAGCAAAGCCCGGCGAAGCCTTGGCGTAGCCGGCTGCCGGGCATCCACGTCTTTATCTCCACTCGCGCAGGCAAAGACGTGGATGGCCGGGACAAGCCCGGCCATGACGATGCGGGTGTCTAAGCCAGCGTCCCGCCGTCGACCGGCATCGCGATGCCGGTGACGAACGACGCCTTGTCCGACAGCAGGAACACCGCGACCTCCGCGATCTCCTCGGGGCGCGCGGCGCGGCCCATCGGATTGCGGGTCACCGCGGCCTTGATCAGTTCCTCCGGATCGGCCTCGTTGCGCCCCGGCTGGTCCGGCCGGTTGACGAACACCCGCAGCATCGGCGTGTCGATCGCACCGGGACAGATCGCGTTGACGCGGACGCCGTCCTTGGCGTGGCGCTTGGCGAGCGCCCGCGCGAGGCCGATCACACCTGCCTTGGCCGCGGAATAGGTCGGGCTCCACGGCGAGCCTGTCAGCCCTGAGGTCGATGCGGTGAACAGGATGCTGCCCTTGCGGCGCGCGGTCATTTGACCGAGCGCCGCATTGGTGGTGATCAGCTGCGAGCGCAGATTGAGATCGATGCTGAGGTCCCAGCCCTCCATGTCGTCGATCACTGACGGACCGGGAATGCCGAGATGGTTCCAGACGCAGTCGAGCGCGCCGAATTCCTTCACGGTCGCGGTGACGATCTCGCGCGAAAAGCCGTCGTCGCGGAGATCGCCGGTCAGCGCCAGCGCGCGCCCGCCGCCCTTTTTGATTTCGTCGACCACCGCCTTCGCGCCGGCCTCGTTCTGGTCGACCACTGCGACGTATGCGCCCTCGCGGGCGAGGATGCGCGCTCCGGCGCGGCCGGCGCCCGACGCTGCGGCGGTGACGAGCGCGATCTTGCCCTGCATGTCCACGTTTTCGATCCCGGCTGTGCTCTTGACCTTGAGCCTTCTCGGCTCTGGTTGGATCAGGACCGCAGCGATGCAGTCTTGCGCTGAAGCGCTATCCGCCCGATCTGCGCGGGAATACGCTAGCGGCCGCCGAACAGAACCGGAGACTGGCCGGGCAGCAGCTGCGAATGGATGTCGCTGTCCATCCGCTCCGCCCCTAGCTGGGTGAAACCGGCCCCGAACGACAGGGTGACATTCGAGCTCGGGCGAAACTCCAGGCCCGCGCGCGCCGAATAGCCGGCGTTGACGCCGGGATTGCCGCTGAACGGCGCCAACGGCCCGCCGGCGCCGGGCGGATTGTATTTCAAGGTGTCGAAGCCGGCGAAGAACGTCACGGGTGTATTGCCGACGCCCTTGAAATTGTAGCCGAACTGCGCGCCCTGATATTCGAGCGGGCCGAAGGCCGCCGATTGATTGAGCGTGTTCCAGCCGACGCGGCCGCCTTCGCCGCCGATGAACCAGCCGTCCGGACGGCCATTCAGATACGAGAAATCGCCGCCCTGCGCGCCGGCGGCGTCGAAGCCCGGAAAGTTGCCATAGGTGTCCGCCTTCTGGCCATCGGCCAGGCTGCCGCCGAAGCCGAACAGCGACCCCGGCGTCCAGTAGCGCACCGGGCCAGCCTGAGCATGAGCCTGCTGGCCGCCGAGACACAGCGCTGCCAAGATGATTGCGAGACCGGTTTTGCTTGCGAGGACCGACATTCCGGAGACCGTCATTTTGTGCCCGCAAACTATACGCTCCGGAGGCCGACAATGCCAGCGTACCGCTCCACGGCAACACGCCCGCCTCTTGCCAATCGCGCGGCCACCCCTTATGTACACGCCTCCTTTTCTTGAGCGAGCGATCCAGGTTTCCAACATGCGGCGATCACAGCAAGCAACGATGCTGATGACGGGAGGGCTATTGCCCTCAGCCGCCGCTATTCTGCTTTGGACCTGACCTCACGTCACACCTGACATTGGAAGGCAGCCCGGAGCGGAAGCGGCTCCGGGCGCCGAACGAGCTCTCACGGTGCCTCGAGTCGTGAAAACCCAGCACGGGAGCTCGAACACCACAGGTGTCCCATGGCCAAAGAGAAGTTCATCCGCCTCAAGCCCAACTGCAATGTTGGCACGATCGGCCACGTGGATCATGGCAAGACGACGCTGACGGCAGCGATGACGAAGGTTTCAGCCGATCACGGCTGGGGCGCGTTCGTCTCCTATCAGGATGTTGCCAGGGCGTCGGCAGCGCAAGGTACACGTGACGATACGAAGATCCTGACCATCGCGACGAGCCACGTCGAGTTTTCGACGGCGGCGCGCCACTACTCGCATGTCGACTGCCCGGGCCACGCCGATTATGTGAAGAACATGATCACGGGCGCGGCGCAGATGGACGGCGCGATCCTGGTCGTCTCCGCTGTCGACGGGCCGATGCCGCAGACGCGCGAGCACATCCTGCTCGCGCGCCAGATCGGCGTGCCGCGCATCGTGGTGTTCCTGAACAAGTGCGACGTCGCTGACGATCCGGAGCTCGTCGATCTCGTCGAGATCGAGGTGCGCGATCTGCTGTCGAAGTACCAGTACGACGGCGACAACGCGCCGGTCGTGCGCGGTGCGGCGATGGCGGCGCTGCGCGGCGAGCGCGGTCCGCTGGCCGATCAGGCGATCCTCAACCTGTTCGAGGCACTCGACAACACTATCGAGCTGCCCGAGCGGCCGAAGGATCGCCCGTTCCTGATGCCGATCGAGGGCGTGCAGTCGATCGCAGGACGCGGCACGGTCGTGACCGGGCTCGTCGAGCGCGGCACAATCAGGCTCGGCGACGAGGTCGAGATCGTCGGCCTCGGCGAGACCCGCAAGTCGGTCGTGACCAGCATCGAGAGCTACCGGAAGATCCTCGACCTGGGACAGGCCGGCGACAATGTCGGCTGCTTGCTGCGCGGGATCGACAAGGCTCTCGTGCAGCGCGGTCAGGTGCTGTCGCACCCGGGCGGTGCGTCGCCGCACCGGACCTTCCGGGCGGAAGTGTACGTGCTGACAAAGGACGAAGGCGGCCGGCACACGCCGTTCTTCGCCAACTATCGTCCGCAGTTCTACTTCCGGACCGCCGACGTCACCGGCACCGTCCGGCTCGCGGACGGCGCCGAGATGGTGATGCCGGGCGACAGCGCCGAGTTCACGATCGAGCTCAACAAGCCGATCGCGCTCGAGGAGCGGTCGCGCTTTGCGATCCGGGAAGGCAACCGCACCGTCGGTGCCGGCGTCGTCACCGCGATCGTGGAGTGAGGAATGGGGGCCTGGCGCGAGCCGGGCCCCCATTTCAAGGCGGGCAGCGCTACGACCGGCGAGAAAACAGCTCAGAAATTGATCGCACCGCTCAGCAATGCGGATTGACAGGCTGGCACGTTTTCGAAAAGGTGCGGCACCGCGTCGCACGCGCCGTCCGTCGGTGTTGTGACCATCGACGCGGAATGGCGTCGTCATGAAGTGGTTTCGTTCGAACATCAGGCACGGGGCTGGGCTGGCGCTTTTCGCGCTGGCGATCCAGTTCGCGCTGTCGTTCGGGCATTTTCATGCCATCGCATCGGCACAGGCGACGGCCTCGTTCGCGGCGCATGTCGAGAACGCCTCGCGCGACGAGCCGCGTTCTGCCCCTGATTCCGATCAGGCCGCGGACCTTTGCGCGGTCTGCGCCGTCGTGGCGATGGTCAACACGGCGACGCCAGCACCGGCGCTGCCGCCGCTGCAACTGCCCGATGCCGTCGGTCTGCTTCCTTGGCACGTCGACAATTATGCGGCCCCGGTCGAGTTCGGCCGGCCGCACTTTCAGCCGCGCGCACCTCCGATCTCCTGACATCCCGGCACAACTGAACTTCGAACGCGGCCACGCATCGGCTGCCGTTTGATCAATGGGGAATCTGGCCGTCGCGCATCGACGGCGGGCTCGACCGCGTCCTCGTCGGAAGGATCCGGATCGCGGCCTCGTGAGATCGGAAACCAACATGTCAGGACGTATCAGACGACACGCCGCCGCAGGCGCGGCATCGCTTTTGGTCTGCGGGATGAACGGCGCCGCATGGGCGCAGACGACCGCGCCGACCACAGAACTTCCTGACATCACGGTAACGGCGCCGCTGCACCACACCGCGCCGTCTGCGCCGAACAAGCCGAAGACACACGTTGCCGCCGGAGCCGGTCGACGCGCGCGAAGAACCGGTGCGGTATCGGCTGCGCCCGAATCCGCCGAGCAAGCTCAGGCTCGTGGGGTCGCAGGCCAGAACGCGCGGCTCGACCAGGCCCGCGCCGACCGGCGCCAATACCTACGAGATGAGCCGGCAATTTCTGGAGTCGCTGCCGCAGGGCACCAACACCACCCTGGACAAGGCGCTGCTGCAGGCGCCCGGGGTCTCGCAGGACTCCGCCGCGAGCGGCGAGCTGCACGTGCGCAACGAGCACGCCAACCTGCAATACCGCATCAACGGCATCATGCTGCCGGACGGCGTCGGCGCCTTCGGCCAGATCATCGACACCGGCATCGTCGGCAGCATGGCGCTGTTCACCGGCGCGCTGCCCGCGCAATACGGCCTGCGCACCGCCGGCGTGCTGGACATCCAGACCAAGACCGACGCCTTCAACAATTCCGGCAGCGTCAGTGTCTATGGCGGCAGCCACGGCAATTTCACGACCAGCGTCGACTACGGCGGCACCATCGGACAGACGCAGTATTACGGTCTCGGGACGCTATTTCGGCAGCGATGTCGGCATCGAGAATCCGACGCCGGCCTACAACGCGATCCACGACCGGACCGATCAGGAAAAGGGTTTTGCCTATGTCTCGACGGCGCTCGATCCGACCAGCCGGCTGACCTATATCGGCGGCGTCTCCAACGGCGCCTATCAGATCCCCAACAATCCGGGCCAGTCGCCGGCCTTCACCGCCTACGGCGTCTCCAATTTCGATTCCGCGCTGCTCAACGAGCGGCAGCAGGAGTTCAACCAGTTCAACGTCGTGGCCTATCAGAAATCGGCCGACGGGCTCGATTACCAGATCGCCTATTTCAACCGCTACAGCCAGTTGCACTTCACGCCGGATCCGGTCGGCGATCTCGTCTTCAACGGGGTCGCATCCGACGTCTACCGTCAGAGCTTCATCAACGGCATCCAGGAAGACACGTCCTACAGAGTAGGCTTCGCGCACACGCTGAAGTTCGGTGTGTCCTTTAGCGCCGAGCGGTCGCTGGTCAACAACGGCTCGACCGTGCTGCCGCTGGACGATACCGGCAACCCCGTCGACGCGCCGCTCTCGGTGTTCGATTCCAGCGCCAAGACCGGATACCTGTTCTCCACCTACATCAGCGACGAGTGGAAGATCACCAACCAGCTGACGCTCAACGCCGGGCTGCGCTTCGACCAGATGTGGCAATATGTCGATGCCAACCAGCTCAGCCCCCGCATCAGCCTGACCTGGAAGCCCCTCGAGGGCACGACCTTCCATGCCGGCTATGCGCGCAACTTCACGCCGCCCGAGCAGGTGCTGGCGGCGCCGACCAATCTGGGACTGGTGCAGAACACCACGGCGCAGCCGCCGGTCACCGCCAACGACCCCGTGCTGCCAGAGCGCTCGCACGTGTTCGACGTCGGCGTCACGCAGAAAGTCTATGCGATCCCGGGCCTCGAAGTCGGCATGGATGCCTATTACAAGATCGCGACCGACCTGCTCGACGACGGCCAGTTCGGCGCGGCCTACGTCCTGACCGCTTTCAACTACGCAAAAGGCACCAACGAAGGCGTCGAGCTGACGGCGAGATACGACCACGAGAACCTGCACCTCTACGGCAACGTCGCCATCGCAAGACAGGTCGCGACCAACGTCGTGTCGAACCAGTATCTGTTCGATCCGGACGAACTGGCCTACATCGCCAACAATTACGTCAACACCGATCATGCCCAGACCCTGACGGCATCGGTGGGCGGCTGGTATCAGTGGCACGACACCAAGTTCAGCGCCTCGCTGATCTACGGCTCAGGCCTGCGCGACGGCTTTGCCAACATCGGCACCGTGCCGCCCTACGCGCAGGTCAACCTCGGCGTCTCGCACGATTTCTACCTTGTCGCGCCGAACAAGCCGACCACGCTGCGTCTCGATGTCGTCAATCTGTTCGATACCGTCTACCAGATCCGCGACGGCTCCGGCATCGGCGTGTTCGCGCCGCAATACGGACCGCGGCGCGGCGTCTATGCCGGCATCACCCAGAAGTTTTGACGAAAGGCCGACGTCAACCGGGGGATGGCGATGCCCACAGCATCGTCATTGCTCCGGTCCGCGGGTGTCCCGAGACCCGCGGGCTGGCACTATTTGACCGCCGGTTTTGCCGGCGATATCTTTCGTGCGCTGGGCCCTTCGCAGTGACAGTCTATTCGAGGCGCACATGGAATGGTCGACCAGGCCGGCCCGTCCGGATCAGCCCTTCGGCAGTTGGGCTGATGACCTCGCGGCTGCCTTCGTGCGGTTGGAGCCGCGCCGGATTGCCGAGGAGTCCTTTGTCGGCACGATCTGCAAGATCGACGCCGCGCCGCTGCAGATCTCGCGGGTCACGGCGAGCGGACACACCGTGCTGCGGCTGCCGTCGCACATCGCTGCGAGCACCGACGACCTTTGCTTTGTCAACCTCCAGCTCGAAGGGCTGGGACGCACCTTGCAGCGCGGCCACGAGCAGATCAGCGCGCCCGGCGATCTCGCGGTTGCCGATACGACGCAGCCGTTCGAGATCGCCCACCGCCACAATTTCAAGCTCTTTTGCTTTGCGGTGCCGCGACGCCTGTTGCCGGACGCGCTGTTCGACCGCCCACGGCTCGGCCTGTCGGCGACCGAAACCGGCCGCGCGCTCTCGCGAACGCTGGCGAGCTACGCCGAGCTCTGCCTGAGCAGCCGTCAACTCGCAACGACCTCGGCGATGCTCGGCACGCATATCGCCGAGCTGATCGCGCACGCACCCGACATCCTCGCCGACATGTCGGCGGAGCGCGTGCATACGCCGGTGCTGCTGTCGATGATGCTTGACCATATCGCCCGTCACAGCGACGACCCCGAGCTCGGCGCCCCGGCGCTGGCCACGAAATTCCGCTGCTCCGAGCGCTATGTGCACCGCCTGTTTGCGACCACCGGCCGCTCCGTCGGCGAACACGTCAACGAGCAGCGGATCGCCGCGTGCACGCGCGCCCTGCTCGATCGCAGCTCTGCTCACAGGACCATTGCCGAGATCGCCTTTGCCGCGGGCTTCCGCGACATCTCGCATTTCAACCGCCTGTTCAAGCGCCACAATGGCCTCGCCCCGCGCGAGTTCCGCCGCGCCGCCGCGCACTGAGGCACGACAAGACCGGTTCACAACCCGGTTCACTCCGCGCCAAGAAATCGGGCGCTGCCGTCCAAGACTTTTTGAGCACTCCGGGATAGCGATTGACCCAGGACACAAGGGTCAGAGGGCATTGGCATGGCGATCGATTTCACGCTCACGGCGCAGCAGCGCGAGCTGCAACTCGCGTCCCGCAAATTTGCCAGGGAGGTGCTGGCCGAGGCCAGGGCCGCTGAAAAGCTGGCAACGCCGGAGCAGCGCTTTCTCGCGACCAAACCGACCTACGAGGCGATGGTGGCGGCCGGCTATATGCGCAAGTGCATTCCGGCGCCGGCAGGCGGCGACAATGCCGGCATGATCGACATGGCGATCCTGGCCGAGGAATTCTACAGCGTGAATCCCAGCGTGACGCTCACGATGCTCGGCAGCGTGCTCGGCCTGCTGCCGTTGCTGCTCGGCGGCACGCCCGAGCAATGCCAGCGGTTGCTCGCGCCGTTCCTGAAGACCAGCGGCGCGCCGCTGGCCGCCTTCTGCTCCAGCGAGCCGGGCGGCAGCGCCAACGCCGCCTCGCCGCCGCCCGGCGAGGGCGTCCGCACCACGGCCCGGCGCGAGGGCGACAATTGGGTAATCAACGGCCGCAAGAAATGGGTGTCCTCGGCCACCGGCTGGAATCGCGAGGGCGCCGATCTCCTGACCATCGTGTGCCGGACCGATCCGGCGGCAGCGGCGGACGCGGCCATCTCGATCATTGCCGTGCAAGGACCGCTGACCGGTCTTGTGTTCGAACGCGCGATCGACAGCATCGGTCATCGCGCGCATCTCGTCCCGGAGTTTGGCTTTCAGGATGTCGTGGCGCCGCACCACAATCTGCTCGGACAGCAGGGGTCAGGCCTGGCGCTGACGGCGGCGGCGTTCACCGGCACCGCGGCGCTGGTCGGAATCTTCGGCGTCGCGCTGATGCGCTCAGCGTTCGCGTTCGCGCTTGATTTTGCCCACACCGAAAAGCGCGGCGGCGTCCATCCCATCATCGAGCATCAGGCGGTCGGATACGCGCTCGCCGATGCCAAGACCACGATCGAGGCGGCGCGCACTCTCAGCTGGCGCGCCTGCCATGCCCTGGACACCCAGTCGCCGGCCGCCGAGGAGCTGGCGGTGCAGGCCAAGATCTTCGGCTCCGAGGCCGCCGTGCGCGTCATCACCGATCTGATGCGGGTGGTCGGGATCGACAGCTATGACCATGAAGCCCCGTTCGGCGGCCTGCTGCAGGACGCGCTCGCGCTGCCGATCTTCGACGGCGGCAATCTCGGCATAAGGCGGCGGCAACTGCACACGATGTTCAAGAGCCGCGACTACAGCCCGCTTGCGGCAAGCGGCGCGGCGTAGGCCACAGCGTTTTCGAGCGAAGCCTGCCCCGCTCGTGATGCGGGGTAGATACCGGTTCGCGCAAAGAAAACGCGTCAGAACAAGAATCGAATTTCGAAGGAGTGCGATCATGAGCACAGAGCGGAAAGTGGCTGTCGTCACCGGCGCATCGCAAGGCATCGGCGCCGGCATCGTTCAGGCATTCAGGGATCGCAACTTTCGGGTCGTTGCGACATCGCGCTCGATCAAGCCGGCCACTGATGTGGATTTTTTCACGATGCCAGGCGACGTCGGCGCAGCTGATACGGCTGCGAGCGTGTTCAAGGCGGCGATGGAGCGTTTCGGCCGCGTCGACACGCTGGTCAACAACGCCGGAATCTTCATGGCGAAACCGTTCACGGCCTACACGCAGGATGACTACGCCACCTACATCTCCACCAACGTGACGGGCTTTTTCAACATGACCCGGCGCGCGCTGGAGGTGATGAGCAAACAGGGCCACGGTCACGTCGTCACCATCACGACAAGTCTTGTCGACCAGCCGATGAGCAGCGTTCCGGCCGCCCTCGCCTCGCTGACAAAGGGCGCCCTGAACGCCGCAACCCGCGCACTCGCCATCGAATATGCAAGGACCGGAATCCGCGTCAACGCGGTGTCGCCCGGAATCATCAAGACCCCGATGCACCCGGCAGAGGCGCATCAGGCGCTGGCGGCGCTTCACCCGGTCGGCAGGATGGGAGAGATCTCCGACATCGTCGACGCGGTGCTTTACCTCGACGGCGCAGGCTTCGTGACCGGCGAAGTGCTCCACGTCGACGGCGGACAGGCTGCCGGCCACCACATGCCTGGCTGATGCATGCAAGAGGCACTACGCGAGGAGCCGTCCGTCGTCATTGACGACGAGGACCAGGCACTCGCTCCGTAAAAACCCCGCTTGCGCTCCGCTGCCGGCTGCGGGAAGCTTCTCCCGTCAACTTTTGGGGAAGGAGCGGAAAGCATGGCGTGCGCACGCAAACTTCTTTTGAGCTGCCTTGCGGTCGCGGCATTCGCTGCCGCCTTCAGTCCCCGGACCGCCAACGCGGTGTTTTGGCGCGGCGTCACCGCCCCGACGAACATCGACATCCACGGCTACCCGATCATCAAGGAGCCGCCTCCGAGCCCGTGCCAGCTCATCCATGTGAATGGCTTCTGGGTCCGGCAGTGCCTGGATTTGTCGTATCGCCGATGGCGATGAACGAGTAGCGCCTCGCTTGCGCTGCGATCTCCGCGATGCTCGCCTCGTCCTTCCCCCGCGGGCATGAGCCTCCGCGCCGACCGCGCATTGCGCGGAACCCGGGTGCGGCGGGCAAGCGCCAGACAGGCCCGAAAGTTGCCATCGTTATTGTGAAAACTTGCTGTCGGATCCGCGTTATTGCTGTCGAATTCGCGTTCGGCGTAACAAATGCTCCGCGGATATCGTACCAGCCTCGATCGTCAAATCTTCGCGGGAGGCAACAATGGGACTGTCCTGGCAACAAGGTCCGCTCTCGGCGGGAGCACTCGGCCGGTTCCTCGTGCCCGAACCGCTGCCCAAGAGGTTGTTGTTCGTCGAACGGCTGCGCCGGCGCATGCGCGTGCGCTTCGCCGACCGCTGGATCGCCGACAGCGAGCAGGTCCTCCTGTTGTTCGAACCGGCGCGCTATCCTGTCGCTTACTTTCCGGAAGCCGATGTTGCTTCGGGTGTCCTGGAACGCACCGAGCACGTCACCCAGCACGCCGATCTCGGATCCACGTCCTGGTATAGGGTCCGCGCCGACGAGCAGCATATCGCAGCGCGGGGCGCGTGGCGGCACACCGGCCTGCCGGCCCACGCAAGCGAACTGCAAGGCCGGGTCGCGTTCGCCTGGCGGGCGATGGATGCCTTCTATGAGGAGGACGAGCGGATCGTCGGTCACGCCGCCGACCCCTACCATCGCATCGACATCCGCCAGGCCTCCCGTCATCTCGTGGTCAGCCACGGCGAGCGCGCCATTGCCGACACCAGGCGGCCGCTGGTGCTCTACGAGTCCGGCTTCGCGCCGCGCTGGTACGTTCCGCGCGCCGATTTCGACGAGTCCGCCCTGGTTCCGGTCAAGCTCCAGACCTTCTGCCCCTACAAGGGATTGTGCAGCTATTACGCGATCGGTGAGGCACGCCAGGCGGCATGGTCCTATCCGGACGCCTATCCCGAGGTGCGCCGCATCTCCGGCCTGGTGTCGTTCGAACCCGATATCGTCACCGTCCATCTCGACGGCGTTCAGCTGCATCTCGAGCCGGGCCAGACCGTCGTGCCGCACGGCCCGGATCGCAACCTCGACGTCGCCGAGATCGTCCGCGAGTAGGCCTCCGGCGGCTTGCTGCCATTGCGAGCCGCGGGGAAGGCGTCCGATTCTCATTCAAGGCGGAGCAGAACATGGCGCGACTGCTATCCGTGAACGTCGGGCTTCCGCGCGACATTGAGTGGAAGGGCCGCACAGTTCACACCGGAGTCTGGAAAAGCCCGGTGCCTGGCCGCTGCCGGGTCGGCCGGCTCAATCTCGCCGGAGACGGCCAGGGCGACCTCGCAGGCCACGGCGGCGAGCATCGCGCCGTCTTCGTCTACCAGATCGAATCGTATCGCCACTGGCAGGAAGAGCTGAAGCGAGACGACTTCGCCCACGGCCAGTTCGGCGAGAACTTCACGATCGAGGGCTTGCCCGACGATGCCGTGTGCATCGGCGACCGTTACCAGATCGGCAGCGCGCTGTTCGAGATCACCCAGCCTCGCGTGACGTGCTACCGCGTCGGCATTCGCGTCAACGAGCCGCTGATGCCGGCATTGCTGACCTCAAGCGGGCGGCCGGGCTTCTACTTCCGCGTCCTCAGGGAAGGCGATGTCGGCGCCGGCGACGACATCGTGAAGGTGGGCGAGACGAAAGAGCGGATGACCGTCGCGGAGATCAACGCGCTGCTCTATTCGCCGAACCATCCGGGTGATCGCCTGGAGCGCGCCTTGCGCATCGAGCAACTCTCGCCGGGATGGCGGGCGTCGTTCGAGGCTTTACTGCAGAACCAGGCGAGTGGCACGGGCACCGGCAACGCGGGGCTGGCGCCGGCAGCGGCTGCGCATCCCGCTGCACCGGGATTTCGTCCGCTGGTGGTCGCCGCGATCGATCACGAGGCCGCGGACGTCCTCTCGCTGTCGATGCAAGATCCGGACGGACGGAAGCTGCCAACGGCCCTGCCCGGTCAGTATGTCGTGCTGCGCCTTCGACCCGCCGGCAACGGGCCGCAGCTGTTTCGCAGCTACTCGCTCTCGGGTCCGGCTTCGACGGAGCGCTACCGGATCAGTGTGAAGCTCGAGCCGAACGGCGCTGCCGGATCTTACCTGCGGGAGCAGATCCGGCCCGGCGATCGTCTCGACGTCAGTTCGCCCCGCGGAAGCTTCGTGCTGCAGGCCGGAGCGCGGCCCGTCGTGTTGCTCAGCGCGGGAATTGGCGCAACGCCCGTGCTGGCAATGCTGCACGCCCTGGCGAAGACCGGCTCGACACGACAGGTGTTGTGGCTGCACACGGCTCGCGACGGGCAACATCATCCGTTCGCCGCCGAAGTCCGCCGCCTGATGCCTGCCCTCACCCACGGTCGCAGCTACGTTTGCTACAGCAGGCCGGCCTCACGTGACCGGAAGGGCGTCGATTTCGACGGCAGCGGCCATCTGTCGCGACAGGTGTTCGGCGAGATCGGCATTCCCAGCGAGGCCGACGTCTACCTCTGCGGACCCACGCGCTTCATGGCCGACATGAAAGACGCGCTGACGGCCTTCGGCGTGGCGCCGCAGCGAACTCATCTCGAAATCTTCAACGGCAGCGAGTCGATGACACCGGGCGTCGTCGGCGCCGCAACCCGAGCTCCACATCCGCCGAGCGACGACGCGGACACCGGTCCGTTGATCTCCTTCGCCAGAAGCGGCGTTGCCGCGCACTGGAAAGCGTCGGCCTACCAAAGCATCCTCGAGCTCGCCGAGGCATGCGATGTCCCGGTGCGCTGGGCGTGCCGGAGCGGCGTTTGTCACAACTGCGAAAGCGGCCTGGTTTCAGGCACGGTCGCTTTTGGTCCGGAGCCGCTCGACAGGCCCGCGGACGGCAATCTCCTGATCTGCTGCTCACGGCCGGTTGGTGATCTCGTCATCGATCTCTGAACTGCAAGCGCGGCACGTGTCCGAACCGAACGAGCGCCATCCGCGCGCGGCTGTGAGATAGCTGATCCAAGCGTCCCGCTACGACGCCTGGTTCAAGCGCGACGCGGCGATGAAATCGACGAACAGGCGGACGCGTGGCGGCACGGGATGGCCCGGCTGAAACGTGGCGAACAGCTCGATTTCATCGCACGCGTGATCGGCAAGACAGGCCACCAGACGCCCGGCCTGCAGGTCCTCGGACACGTCCCATAACGCTTCCGATGACAGGCCCCGGCCTTCGAGGGCCCAGCCGTGGAGCACGTCGCCGCTGCTGCTGGACAGGTGACCCTTCACGACGACCTCCTCGACGCCGTGCGCTGTCCGGAACCGCCAGCGATCGTGCAGATGATGCCGGCGCGCCAGGCGCAGGCATTCGTGATCGATCAGATCGGCTGGCCGCTCGGGCATCCCGCGTTTGGCGAAATAGGATGGCGCAGCGCAGAGCACGCGCGGTGTGGTCGCGATCTTGCGCGTCATGAGCGCCGGATTGTCGGGCCGGTCAACGCGAAGCGCAACGTCGATGCCGTCCTGTCCGACCTCGAGGCCGGCATCGGAGAGCACCAGATGGACCTCCAGTCCCGGATGCCGGCCGGCGAATTCCGCCAGCAACGGCGCGATCCGCCGTCGGCCGAGTTCCATCGGCGCGCCGACCTTCAAGAGCCCGCGCGCCGTTGCGCCCCGGGCCGACACTTCCGCTTCGACGTCGCGCATCGCGGCAAGCAGCTTTCGGCAGTGTTCGTAGAACAGCGCCCCCTCTTCCGTCAGTCGAAACCGCCGCGCATTGCGTTCCGCAAGCTTCACACCGAGCCGGGCCTCGAGGGCGGCAAGCCGCCGGCTGGTGGCGGGCGGCGACGAGCGCAGCGCCACGGCACCGGCGGAGATTCCGCCCGCTTCAACGACGCCGCAGAAGAGCTCGATATCCCCGATGCTGTCAGACACGCCAGCCTCCGATGTTTTCACCTAGTGGAAGCATAGCATCCTTCGCGGCATCTTTCCGGCCCTCTCAGACCGGTCCATTTTCCTGCCTAGGAAAGATGAGGAGGAAGATTCATGCACGCAATCCGGTTCGAGACCTTCGGAGATCCCTCGGTGCTGAAACTGACCGAAGTCCCGGCACCGACCGTGGACGCGGCGACGGCGCTGGTGCGCGTCGTCGCCGCGTCCATCAACCCCAGCGACGTCAAGAACGTGGCTGGCGCGATGAGCCAGACCACGCTGCCGCGCATCCCCGGCCGGGATTACGCCGGCATCGTCGAGGCGGGACCGGCCGAATGGCGCGGCGCCGCGGTCTGGGGCACCGGCGGAGATAGCGGCTTCACCCGCGACGGCACCCATGCCGAACTGCTCGCGGTGCCGGTCACGAGCCTGCGGCGGAAGCCGGACAATCTCAGCTTCGAGCAGGCGGCATCGGTCGGCGTCAACTATGTCGCCGCCTGGTGCGGCATCGAGGCCGCCGGTCTCAAGGCCGGCGAGACCATCGTCCTGATCGGCGCCGGCGGCGGGGTCGGCGGCGCCGCGGCCCAGATCGCCCGGCGCATCGGCGCGCGGGTGATCGGCGTCGACCGGCATGCGCCGCATGCCGACGCGCCTGTCCATGCGATTGCGGAGCATCTGATCATCGGAGCGAAGGACGTGCCGGCGGAAATCCGCGCGGTCACCCGCGGCAACGGCGCCGATGTCGTGTTCGACCTCGTCGGCGGCGTCGTGTTCCGCAGCGCCGTCAACAGCCTCGCGCTGCGCGGACGGCTGGTGGAAATTTCCGCGACCGGCCAGCGCGAGGTGCACTTCGATCTCGCCGATTTCTACCACAATGAAAGCCGGCTGCTCGGCGTCGATACCTTGAAGCGCGATCTTGCGGCCTCAGCTGATGTGCTTGACGCGCTCACGCCCGGCTTCATCGCCGGCGATTATCGCGCGGCCCCGATCGCGGACACCTGCGGGCTGGCTGACGCCGCGCACGGCTATCGCAAGGTCGCTGCCGGCACGGCAGGTCGCATCGTGATCAAGCCGCAGCAATAGGAGAACGACGATGATCGGCTACATGCTGTCCCTGCTGATGGGCGTTGCCGCCGGGGTCGCTTACGGCCTCGTCCAGGTTCGCTCGCCAGCCCCGCCGCTGATCGCGCTGGTTGGCCTGTTGGGCATGGTGGTCGGAGAACGGATGATCAATACGGCCCGGCATCATTTCGCGCCCGCTTCAACACCCATTGCGCAGGCCGACGATGCACATCTGGATCCGCACGGCCGTTCCGCCAGGCAAATGCCGAACCGCATCGACGGTGCGGCACGGTCTCCATGACACGAATTGCAATCGATGGTCGGCGTCGTGGTGAAAGATCGGCCGGGGTAAGGACGTTTCGATGTCGCGGACCAGCTCCTGCGGCCGCCCCTGCCACTGAGTTGCCCGACGGCGCAAGCCCCTCGCGCAGAAATATTTCTGTTTATCGGCACACCCAACTCAGTGTATGAATTGTCCCGTCTCACCCGATCGAGGGGCGCTGCGCATCGTCACGGGTGTTGCGGTGAGATGCGGTGGACGCCGAGCGCGCAGTCGACGAATGCGCATGAAGCGGACGGTGAAGTCGTGTGGTCCTGACGCCCTAGCGGCCGGTGTCCCCAAGCAAAGCGCGAAAGCGTTTTGCGAAGGCGGTGACAAAAAAGCCCAGTCTCGCCGGGGAGAGCACGAAGTAAGCCGTAAAACCATCGCGCAGGGAAAGCCGGGATGTTCCCGGTTACACCTGTGGTCCTACCCCCGGTGCTTTTTGTTGCACCGGACCCATGGGTGCGATCGGCACCCGGCTTTCCCTGCGCCCTCTGCTCAAGGAGAGGGCGGAACGAGAAGCAAAGCTCGGACAAATCAAGTCGCGAGAATGCGGAAGTGTGACTCACAGTTGGCGCAACAAATTCAGCGTCGTCCACGGCGCAGGCCGGGACCCATAACCACGAAAGCATATTGTTGAGCGTCGCTGGAACGACGAGTCCCGCCAACCGCATCTGCTGCGGCGTATGGGTCCCGGCCTTCGCCGGGACGACGGTCGTGTTGGCACCCGCACTGTCATCGCCCGGCTCGACTGGGCGATCCAGTACGCCGCGGCTTCTCGGCTCAAGCACGGACGCCTCTGGAATACTGGATCACCCGCATGCGCGGGTGATGACACCGAACAAGCACCGCGACATTGCGCCGCGAACCTCGTTGCGGCGCAACAATCAAAATGAGACTGCCCGTTAAGCGATTGCGCGGTGACGACATCCGCGCCGTGCCCGCCTTCGGCTAGCTTTATCCGCAACAACCGGACGCCCTCGCGCGATGCGGACGCCGGTGACAACACAGAGGGAGGAGAGCGATGTTGAAAGGCAGTTTGGGACTGATTGCGTTGAGCAGCCTGTTGCTTTCGGGCACGGCGTTCGCTCAGGAGAAGATCAAGGTCGGCGTCACCGCGACGCTCGAGGGCACCTACACCGTGCTCGGCGAGGATGGCATGCGCGGCCACCAGACCGCGCTCAACGTGCTCGGCAAGAAAATCGGCGACAAGGAACTCGAATTCGTCGTCGCCTCGACCGACGCGACGCCTGATTCCGCGGTGCGCGCGGTGCGCAAGCTGATCGAGCAGGACAAGGTGCAGATCCTGCTGTCGCCGCTATCGGGCGACGAAGGCATCGCGGTGAAGAACTTTGCAAAAACCCATCCGGAGCTGACCTTCGTCAACGCCGCCTCCGGCGCGCAGGAGACGACCTATGTCGATCCGGCGCCGAACTTCTTCCGCTTCAACATGGACGGCGCGCAATGGCAGGTCGGCCTCGGCAAATACGCCTATGAGACCAAGGGCTATCGCAAGATCGCAACCGTCGGCGAGGACTATTCCTTCATCTACACCCAGGTATTCGGCCTGGTGCTTGAATTCTGCGGCGCCGGCGGCCAGGTCACCAACCGGCAATGGGTGCCGCTCGGCACCAAGGATTTTGCCTCCGTCATCGCCGCCCTGCCCGACGATGTCGACGCAATCTATCTCGGCCTCGGCGGCGCCGACGCGGTCAACTTCCTCAACCAGTATCAGCAGGCCGGCGGCAAGGCGCATTTGATGGGCGGCTCGATCATGATCGACCAGACCATCCTGTCGTCGAAGGGCAGCGCCAAGAACGCGCTGGTCGGCACCATCGCCGCGAGCGGCCAGGCCGATACCTGGGAGGACCCGGGCTGGCAGAAATTCGTCAAGGCCTACCAGGACGCCTTCCCGCCGGCCAAACGCTTCCCGAGCCCGTCGCTGCTCGCCACCAACTATTACGGCTCGACCATGGCGCTGATCCTGGCGCTGCGACAGGTCAACGGCGACCTTTCCAACAACCAGGCCAAGCTCAAGGAGGCGCTGGCCAAGATCGAGATCGATGCGCCGAACGGCAAGATCAAGCTCGATTCCAACCGCCAGGCGATCGGCACCAATTTCGTCACCGAGGTGGTCGACGACGGCAAGGGCGCGCTGTTCTCCAAGGTCGTGAAGGTGATCCCGAACGTCAACCAGACGCTGGGCTACGAT